>JBJONG010000007.1:0-143661 GCA_046051965.1 Verrucomicrobiota bacterium | reverse complement strand
CGGATTTGTGAGCACGATGGAAAGAAGCCCGCCGTAGCCACCTTTGCTCCGCATGATCTTCGTGTAGTTTTCCGTCTGCGTGACCGAGGGATGCCAGACGCTCGCGACGGCGGGGTGGTCTTTCAGGAAGTTCACAAGAGCCAGGGCGTTTGTGTTCACCGTGGAGTTGCGGTTCGCGTAACCCTTCATGTTCGATAGCAGGATTTCCGCATCGGCGATGTAGAGCGGCGCGCAATCAGCGGCATCCTCGGCGAGAGGGATGAGAAGCTCCGCGGCGAGAGGGGAATCGGCGCGCACGGTGGCGGCTCCTGCCATCACATCGCCCGCTCCGGAAACCCATTTTGTCAGCGAGGAAGTCAGCACATCGCAGTGAGGCAGGACATCGACGTTGAGCGGGCCGGCGGCGGAATCGTCGATGATCAGCGGTGTGCGTGAGGTGCGGCAGGCATCGGAAAGGCGCGCGAGATCAACGGTGCGGAGCAGCGGGTTCGATGGGACTTCGGTGAAAACACCCGCGAACTCGCCGGCGCGGATGCGGCGCAGCGCCTCATCGAAGGATTCGCCGGAGGCATCGTTCAGGTAAGCCGCGCCGTGCCCGAAGCGTTCTTGAATCTTCAGGGAATCGACATAAGGGAACTCGATCTGGAGCGTTTTCTTACCCTCACGCAGCCCGGGAAGCGAGCGGAGCACGGACAGCGCGGCCGAGATCCCGCTGGAGAATATGAAAGTGTTTTCCGCCACTCCACCGTTGAGTTTCGCCAAGGCGCGGGCGACGAGATGCGACTTCGAACCTTCGCGCAGCGTGCCGTCGAGGTAATCCTGGGCTTGTCGCGAGGAGACTCCTTCGCCGGAGAAACGCCAGTAGAGGTTCGCGAGTTTCTTGGCTTTTTCCGGGAAAATCAGTGCGTGGAAACCATGATACGAAGTGCTGCGGATTGCTGTTTCCGCCTGCCTCTCCAGCCAGCGGTGGGCGCGTTGGGCCGAGAGGCGTGTGGGCAGCACGAGAACATCTTCCCCATCGGAGGTGAGCTCCGCACGGGCGTTTTCGAACAGCCGCTCCACCAGAGGATTCTTGAAAAAACGCGGGTATCCGGTGCGTAAACGTCGGACAACTTTTTCACGACCCTCCTCATAGCCGACGACCGTATCCCAGGTCGGGAGACAGACGGAGCAGGCATGAGTGGAATCCGGCAGAGGAAGGCCAAGATCCTCCTCTTGCCAGGCGGGGTATGCCAGGAGATCGCGCACGGGCGTTTGATGAACGGTGGGCGGGAAATGGGCAAGCCTGTTTCTATTGCGGCACAGACACGGCGATCAAGCTAGGGAGAAGAAAGAGGTTTAACCGCAGATGAACGGGATGAACGCAGATGGACTTAGGTTAGATTGAGACTGCAACCGTTCTCCCTCACCCCAAAGGGGATGCATCATGCAGAATTCCAGTCCTTTTTCTCCTTTTTATCTGCGTCTATCTTGTTCATCTGCGGTTCATTTCTTCAATTCGTACGGTTTTTCCCTAACATGATCGCCCTGACGGCACAGACGGCAAAAATCCATGCCGGTGGCCGTCGCGACACGGGCAAGCGGCTCGCCCTGTGCGAATCCAGCGCGACGGGTTCCTGCACTAGGGAGATAGCGACAAAAATCTGGAGTTTTGAACCACGGATTTCACAGATGGACACGGATAAGAAGGGATTGGATAGAAATTTCAGGTCTGATTTTCACTATGGGGTTTCCAATAATGGCGGTATCCAGCCCAACCCAAGGTCTTTATCCGTGATCATCTGTGAAATCCGTGGTCGAAAATCTTGCTAGTTCCCTTGTCTAGGAACCTGATCCAGCGCGACGGGCTTTGTCCTTGTCACAGGTGGGCAGGCGGGGAGAATCCGCCTTCCCGGCAGCGGGGTATGATGAGTATGGAAGATCGGGATGGAAAAACGATGGCCGCAGGATTCGCAGCGGCGGGCAAGGTGTTCGCTGAGCACACCCGCTTCGTGATCATGAGCCATGTGCGCCCGGACGGGGACGCGATCGGATCGCAGCTCGCACTGGGTTTTTCCCTCATGGCGATGGGAAAAACCGTCCATCTCATCAATGAAGACGGCGTGCCGGAGAGTATGGAGTTTCTTAAAGGTTCGGAAATCATCACCCGCCCGCCCGGCGAGCCGCTGGACGTGCAGGTGGCCATTGCCTTGGATACAGCGACGAAACCCAGACTCGGCGATGGCGCACTGCACGCTGCCTCGAAGGCGGATTTATGGGTGAACATCGACCACCATATTTCCAATCCGCTCTACGGCGACGTGAATGTGATTGACGCGACCAGCCCCGCCACGGGGCAGATTCTTTATGAAATGATCCGCGCGCTCGGCATGCCGCTGCCGCCGGAAACGCGCGACGCGATCTATGTGGCGGTCTCGACGGACACCGGTTCGTTCCAATACGGATCGACGACGGCAAAGACCTATGAAATGGCGGCGGAACTGATCCGGCGTGGCCTGGATGTCGGGAAAATCAATGTCGATACCTATGACAGCAACCCGTTCCGCAAGCTGGAGCTGATGCGCGCCTTGCTCAACACGCTGCAGATTTCCCCTGACGGGAAACTGGCACATTGGGAACTTCGCGACGCGACACGGATCTCGCTGAACCTCCAACCGGACGACAGCGAAGGCTTGATCGACCTGATCCGCGGCGTGAAAGGCGTGCGCGTGGCCGCGTTTTTCGAAGAGCTTGTGGGCGGCAAGATTCGCGTCTCAATGCGCTCGAAAGACAAAGGGGTGAATGTCTGCAACGTGGCCGCGAAATTCGGCGGTGGCGGTCATGCCCTCGCGGCAGGCATCCGCATGGCGGGACCGCTGGAGCAGGCAAGGGGACAAGTCCTCGCCGCCCTCAACGAGGCGCTTCAAAACGAATAGAAAACAAACCACAGCCGGACTCAAATGAACACAGATGGAGAGATCACATGGGAGGTGTAGAATTCATTTTCTTCATCTGCGTGAATCTGCCTTCATCTGCGGTTGAAAATCTTCCGGCATTGCGTTGCCACCCTGACTGAAATTTTTAAGATGAGAAACAAACCAGAAGAATACACCGGACCAAGTGGCGTGCTGCTCGTGGACAAGGCGCCGGACATGACCTCGCATGATGTCGTCGCCATCGGGCGGCGTGCGCTAAATACCAAAAAAATCGGCCACTGCGGCACGCTCGATCCGATGGCGACCGGGCTGCTCATGCTCGTGGTCGGGCGGGCGACGAAGATCCAGGATCTGCTGATGAGCGAGGACAAGGTCTATGAGGGCACGCTCACCCTCGGCACCCGCACCAGCACCCAGGACAAGGAGGGCGAGGTCGTTGAGACACGCGAGGTCGGAAATTACACAGAGGCCGAGATCAAGGCCGCGTTCGAGAGTTTCACCGGAGATTTCGAGCAGCTCCCGCCTATGGTTTCCGCGATCAAGATGGACGGCGTGCCGCTCTACAAGCTCGCTCGCAAAGGCCAGGAGGTGGAGCGCAAGCTGCGGCCGGTGCGCGTCACGGGCTTCCAGATCTCGCGCATCGCCCTGCCGGAAATCGATTTCCGCGTGGAATGCTCGAAGGGTTTCTACGTCCGCACCTACGCCAACGACATCGGCGAGAAACTGGGCTGCGGCGCGCATTTGAGCGCGTTGCGGCGGACAAACTCCGGGAAATTCACTCTGGATCGCTCCGTCACCGTGGCGCAGCTCAAGGAGGCTGATCCGGGTGTGTTGCTGAAATCACTGATCTCGCTGGCGGAAATTTCGCTGATGCGGGGCGCCTGAACGAACATGCCCATCCGTATCGAAACATTCGCGGAACTGGCGGCACAGGACGCGCCGCTGCACTTGGCGTTGGGTGTTTTCGATGGAGTTCACGCCGGGCATCAGGCGGTCATCGCGGAAGCGGTCAACGCGGCGCGGGAGACTGGCGGGAAAGCTTTTGTCGTCACGTTTTCCCCGCATCCCATCCGCGTGATCGCGCCGGAAAAAGCGCCGACCTCACTGCTCGCCACGCTCGATGACAAGGCGGAGATCGTCAAGGCGCTGGGCGTGGACGGACTGCTCGTGATTCGTTTCGACTCGGAGTTCGCGAAGACCGGCGCGGAGGAATTCGTGAGGGAAATCTGTGCGGGAAATGTCGCTACGATCGCCGTGGGGGTGGACTGGCGCTTCGGCAGCAAGCGCGCGGGCGATGTGGAAATGCTGCGGCGCATGGGCGGCGAGCTGGGTTTCAATCTGATCGCCGTTCCGCCCGTCATGTGGGATGGCGAGCGGATCAGCAGCACCCGCATCCGCCAAGCAATCCGGGATGCGAATTTCGAGGCGGTGGAAAAAATGTTAGGCCGTCCCTACGAGGTTTCCGGAACGGTCATCGAAGGCCGCAAGCTGGGCCGCGAGCTCGGCTTCCCCACCGCAAACCTGCGCCTCGGCGACCAGCAGCTTCCCCCCGATGGAGTGTGGGCGGTGGAAGTGGATGGCAGCATGAAAGGCGTTGCCAACCTCGGCGTGCGACCCACGGTCGGCGGCGGCGAGCGCTTGCTGGAGGTGCATGTTTTCGGATTTTCCGGCAATCTCTACGGCCAGCGTCTGCGCGTGCGCTTTGTAAGATTCCTGCGCGGTGAGAAGAAATTCTCATCCGTGGATGGGCTTCGCGAACAAATCGCGAAGGACGCGTGCGCGGCGGCAGGCGTTTTCGGAAAGCTGTGAAATGCCTTCGTGGCTGGGAAATCCTGCCCGCGTAATGACCCGGACGGATTTTTTACGCACATTCCGCCGGGTGTAGGTCTCGGAACCAACTTTTCATCCATGGGAGGCCTGGCTTCAAAAATTCCGCATTTTCGCGCGTTTCAAGGGGTGCGCATGGCGAAAGATAGGTTAGCGTAAAAACGTAACACCTGCACCACCATGAACGACCGTCGCAATTTCCTACGCAAACTCGCCGCCACCGCCGCCATTCCCGCTCTTTTCTGTGGTCGGGCATTCGGCCAGGCGCCACCGCCCGCCAAGCTTGAAGAATCCGATCCTGTCGCGATCGCGCTCGGTTACAAGGAGGACACCACGAAGGTGGATCAAACCAAGTATCCGATGCACAAACCCGAGCAACGGTGCGACAACTGCGCGCTCTACACGGGCAAGGCCGGCGAAGCGTCCGGTCCGTGCGGGGCCTTCGGAGGCAAGCTCGTCACCGCCGGGGGTTGGTGTCAGGTCTGGGCGAAAAAGCCTGAGCCGGTGAAGCCATAACCTGACGTTCTGCGCAACCCGCTTTCAGCCTCCATCCGGCCCGCCTCGGATGGAGGCTTTTTGTTGTTCATCGCCGATCTGCCGGTAGCTTTCTCTGGAAACCGATGAAAAAACTCTGGATCACCCTTATCGCCGCCGCTCTTCTCATCCCGCTGGGCATGTGGTGGTTCTCGCCGGAACAGGTCGTCATGCGCCGCACCAAACACCTCATGGAAGTCCTATCCCTCAGCGAAGGCTCCGGTGGCCCGCTGCGACAGGCGAAGGTGTTCTCCATGAACGCCCTGCTCGCTCCCGATGTGGAACTCGTCATCCCGGATGTCGCGGACGCAAACGGCAGCTTCGACAAGGTCGAGTTGGAATCCGCCTTCTCATGGATCTGCGAGAACGCGAAAGACTCGCGCTTCGATGTCACCGCCTTCCGCGATATCACCATAACCGGCGACACCGCCACCGTCCGTTTCCTCGCTGAAGGTCACATCGAGGTCGGCTCCGTTCGCCCCGCTGACGGCACCTTTGAAGTTACCATCGTCTGGAAAAAGGGCGGCGACGGTTGGCGTTTCAACAAGGTCGTTTGGGAAAAACCGTGATCAATCCCCTAGGAATACAAACTCCTCCGCCACGCGGTTGAGCGATTGCCGGGCGACGGGGAAACTTTCCGCCAGCTCGCCGAGGAGCTGACGGGGAATCTTTCCGCAGGCGTGCGGGTTGTCGGCCGCGCCTTGGAAGGCGCGTTTCGCGAAGGATTCGTAAAACCCTAGATCCGGAGCGCCGCAGCGCTCGTTGCGCTTGCTGATGAAGCCGGGGAAAAGCCCCGTCAGCACCATGAACTGGTTCCCCGCCGCCACCTGCAAATGGAATTTCATTTTCCCCTGCGCCGTGGAAATCACCGCCAGGAAATCCGACGCATGCGTGTAGCCCCGCGCAATGTCTTGCAAGGGATCGTCCGCATGCACGCCGACCCTTCTTGCCAGCACACCTGCCACATAATCCGCGATGTCCGGATTACTTATGTCCGCTTGCATGAACGCGTGGCGAACGAGAACGTAGAAATAGAAATCCGGCGAGACCCGCAGCGCGGAAGGAGAATCGAGCAGGCCGCGCAGCACTTCCCTGAGATCGAGCATCTCCCGCAGCGCGTCCGGGTCTTCCCAGAGCTTGGCCATGCACACGCGCTTCTGCCCTCCGGCCAGCACCTCGTTGAGGAATTCGAAGTCGGCTCCGGTGAACCGATCACGGCTTGCAGCGATCCATTCTTCCAACATGTATTTCCTTCTAGCAAAACCCCGGCCACCTTGGCCAGAAAATAGTTAAGACTTATAAAATAATTAACGCGGCGGTATTTCCCCTTTGTTTCCCGTCCTCCCGATTTACCCTTGTCTGCATGTCCGAAGCACTATCCCACGCCGTAAGCCTCCATCCGTATTTCAAGATCCGTGAGGGCAACCTCGAAGCCTTCACCGCGCTGATGCCGGCCTTCGTGGAAAAAACCTCCACCGAACCGGCCTGCCTCTACTACGACTTCACCCGCAACGGCGACATGGCCTTCTGCCGCGAGGCCTACATCGGCGCGGAGGGCGTTCTGGCCCACCTCGGAAACGTCGGCGAACTTCTCGGGAAATTCCTCGAACTCGCCGAGCTCGCCCGCCTCGAAGTCCACGGCCCCGCCGCCGAAATCGAGAAACTCCGCGCCCCGTTAGCCGATCTCAACCCGGACTTCTTCATCCGCGAAACCGGTCTGGTGAATCCGCTGGGGTGAGGGCTTGGAGTACGTTGGCGGCTTCCATTCCCAAAACACGGACAAGGCTTTTGTCAGCCACTCTCTGGATATCATCTGGCAGGATTCGCAATCATCCAGCTCTGTAAGCCCGCTGCGTCGCCATGCCTCGGCAGCGTAGGCTTTCAGTTCTTTCCTCCAGCCCTCTTTAACTTCGCGGGCATAACCCCACCACTCTCTCCGCGCAAACCGCGCCGGGAACCAGTTTCAGGACGAGCTCCCTAGCCAAGCCATAACTGCCGCGATCCGCGATGTGCTCCATAAAGCCGTCCTCTTCGATGCCGTAGATCCCGAAATACCTCTTTCCCAGATTCTCATCGAACGGACGGTCGGAATCCGTGT
Organism: Verrucomicrobiota bacterium; assembly: GCA_046051965.1. Taxonomy (GTDB): domain Bacteria; phylum Verrucomicrobiota; class Verrucomicrobiia; order Verrucomicrobiales; family Akkermansiaceae; genus Luteolibacter. The sequence goes on along the minus strand of JBJONG010000007.1, from coordinate 136,287 downwards.
AGGGGACAACCAGCGGCTCTGAAACAAGATCACGCACTGTCTGGATGCGAAAGGCCTTGAATGCGGAATCCGCGCAGGTGTTGTCCACGACCACATCGACCGGAATCGGCAGTTCGCCATTCTCCCAAACCGGCAGCCGCAGCCGGAAGGCAACCCGCAGGCAGTCGTCCGCGCCAAAGGATGCGAGCGCGCTGGCATCCATCACCGCAAGACACGCCTCCCCGAAACAATTCTCCAGATAATACGACCACGTATCCTCCAAGTTGTCGAAGGCCACATGCATGCAAGCCCACTCCTCGAACATGACCGCGACCCGCATCAGCTCCCTCGTGAACTGATCCCACCCGTTGTAAGCCTCAGAGAGGTTTAGATCGGGATCATGTCTCACCTTCTCTTCGCACGCTGTTCGAAGCGAGCTGGCAATGGCGAACACGGCTGCGGGGTCAACTTCCTCGGGCGGAACATTCATCGCCGAGAATACCTGGCCAGGTACATCCGGAGGCGCAAGAGCCATTTCCAGCTACAATTTCTAACTCGCCCCGCCAAGGAAAGCCGCCATCATCCGGGAATGGGGAAGGCCAAGAGCGTGAGATGGACAAGGGAGGAGTTGCTGATTGTGTTGAATCTCTATCACAAGCTTCGTTACGGGCAGATGGACGCGCGTCAGAAGGTGGTTATCGAACTCTCCAAACGTATGGGTCGAACTGCAAACGCCGTTGCGTTGAAGCTCGTGAATCTCGCTTCGCTCGACTTGGCGCTCAAGCTGCGGGGTATCTCAGGTATGCCCAACGCCAGCAAGCTGGATCGTGAAATGTGGGACGAATACCACACCAACCCCGCCGAGCTGATCCCCACTGCTCAGGAAAAATTCGACGCTCTCTTCACTGTGGACGAAAGCGAAACCACCGAGGTCGTTCCCGGCAAGGGCGTGATCCGTGTGTCGGCACCGCCTGTCGGCGAAACGGAAACCATCCGCCCGGCGAAACAACGGCGAGGCCAAGCTTATTTCCGCGACATCGTCCTCAACAACTACGACAACCGTTGCGCCCTGACAGGATTACCGGTCAGAGAACTGCTCGTCGCTTCCCACATCATGCCTTGGAGCGGACACGCGGCGGAACGCCTTAATGTTAGGAACGGCATCAGTTTGAACCGCCTGCACGATTCGGCGTTCGACCGTCACCTTGTCAGCTTCGATGAGGATCTGCGCCTCGTCCTTTCCCCGAAATTGAAATCATTGCTGCCCGCTGAATCGATCGCTTACCATTTCGAGTCTTTCGAGGGCAAAGCCCTCAGCTTGCCAAATGACGGCATACTTCCAGACCAGTCTTTCCTCTCCATCCATCGCAATCAACTGGTGCGAAACTGAATGGCGATGTTACGCAAGCCGCCTTGTGGAAAAAGGGAGGTGGCGTGCATGGATGGGGCATGGGGTTGGCGGGAGAATTCCAACCACGGAGAGCACAGAGAACACGGAGGTCTTGGTCGAAACCTCAAGATCTGTAAGGAGAGTCTCCGTGTTTTTCGGGTAGTCAGTTCAGGTCGCTGCGAGAACCAATGTATCGGGCAGTTTTTTCGCGGCTTTTTCGAAGGTGACCAGGGTCTGGCCATCTGCATGGGCGGCTCCGTGGATGAGGCGGTCGATAAAGCCGGGTTTCGTTTGGGAAAGGTTGGGGAGACCGAAGACGAGCTTGGCCGAGGGCGTGATGGTGATGGGTGGTTTCGCGGTCAGGGCTTTGAGCGCGGCCAGGGCATCGGCTTTGGTGAAGCCGAAATGGAACTGGAGCGCCTAATAGCATTCGGAAAGCACGAGGTCGGAGATGAAGAGCGGGTTTCCGGATTGGCGTTGCTCTTCGTAGAAGGAGAGCGCAGCGGGCAATTGGGAGTCCGGGCTTTCGGTGAGGATGCGCAGGACGAAGGAGGTATCGAGGGAGAAGGAGGCCATGGTTGTCAGAAGGCGGTGGTGTTGCTCCGTCCGTTGGCGATGGATTCACGGATGTCATCCATCTCATAACTCACTCCCCCGGTCGGATATTTCGCCGCGATCTTCAGCCAAGGGTAGGCTTTGGCCGATTCCGCAGGAAGGGAGGCGGGTTCGGAGGATTTGGCTGTGGTTTCAATTTCCCCGGAGAGCCATTTTTCGAAAAGTTCGGCGGCGACCGCCCGGACGGGACGCCCTTCCAAAGCGCTGCGTGCCTTTACGTTGCGATAGAGTTCATCGGGAATCTCCAAGGTGGCTTTCATGGGAATACGGTTAGCTGTATTCCTGTGTTCTGTCAAACTGCTCCGTCACAGCTACGCGCCCGCGTTCCGGGGAACGCGGCTCCGGATTCCATGCGCTGCGGGACCGGGCTGGTGAATCCGTATGCGTGAAGCGGATCAGAAATCGAAACCGTCGATGTTCCCCTTCATGAAAGCCTGCGGCTCGCCGAGGATCACGCTGTCGCCTTCCACCTGCAGCTCGTTGAGTTTCCCGCCTGTTTCACCGCCTCCGCCGCGCCGGGAACGGCGGGCGAGCAGACGGCGACGATGGCCTTGAGGTTCGGGTGGGCGTCGGCGTCGTAGGTGACCACTTTGATCCCAGCGAGCCGCGCCGTCTCCGCATCGCTTCCCGTGGCGTGGAGAAACCTGCCCGCAGTCGGGTTTTTCAAAATCCACGCCGCCATCGGCAGCACCAGCGCCTCGCCGACAGCCAGTTGAAGGGAATACCTTTGCGTCATCATGCGCTTTCCACACTCCGTCAATAGCAGCGTCATTACGGATGCGCCATTCAAGACCTGGAGTGCGGAGACATGTCCGCATACTGCAAAGGCTCTGAAAGCGCACATGTGGAGCATAGCGGATTCGAACCGCTGACCTTCTCATTGCGAACGAGACGCTCTACCAACTGAGCTAATGCCCCTCACGCGTTGCGCCTTTAAAGAACGCGGCTGGGAGCTGGAAATCAAGGCGAAGTTGGCAGAGGCCTCCGCATCCCGCTGGTTGCGCCGTTCTTCCGTTTTCTCGAACGTGATCTCTCACCCGTATTCCCTTTGCGAGGCCGCGCACCCGCACGCCGTGGTCGCGCATCGTTCACGGCGCAGTTCCACCAATAAACCGAAGCGCCGAGCGGCGATGACGAAGACGAAACCCGCGGCAGCGAGTTTCCGCGTGAACATCCGACCGATGCCGGACGAGGCGCCGGTCACTAGCGCCCATCCGTCATGTTTTTCGCCGAGCTTTTCCATGCCCGATTACCAGCGATCGATGAGGAAATCGATTTCGTAATGAGGCTCCACTTCGACAGGTCTGGGCGCGGTCATGTATTTGTAGCGCCATGGCGAGTAGCCGTCTTTTTTGAGATAATCGATGTGTATCGCACAGCGTCGCACCCGCCATGTGGGGATCGGGCCGGATTCGAAACCGATGATATAACCGCCCTGCCGCCCGGCGAACATGAGGACGTGTCCTTTTTTCAAGATGATGTCGCCCGGCTGCATGTCTTCCCATGCGATGGGATTGCTGATCGTGGGGAAATCGCGTGTGGAGTAATGCTTGGGAAGCCCCCAGCAGCGCGAGATGAAGCCCGAGCAATCGACGCCGACGCTGTCCTTGCTTATGGCCTCGTTATCGAGGCGAATTTTGTAGGAGTTGGCGATGTCGCCCGCTTTTTTCCCTTCGCGAAGGCCGTGCAGGAAACTTTCGGGGGTATCGAAGCCGCCCCATTTGTATGCCATCCCTTTTGCGGGGACGCCGGGTTGCCACCAACCGCGGTCATCGCCGTGTCGGGACAGGGTTGTGTCCGGGGTGTGGACGGTGATGCCGCTGAAATCCTTGCCATGGCGGATGTGGCGCTCGTCCGGCATCCACTCCAGATCGGTGTAGGTGATCGCGGTCGCGATCGCCTCCTCGGGTGTGCGATGTGGTGCGCAGGAGGCGAGGCAAAGCAGGATGGCTATGAGGGAAAATTTCATTCGATGCCGCGCAGCGCTTTCTGCTCCTCCAGCCATTTCCTGTCGTCCTTGGAGAGGTTGTTTTCCTGTGTCCGGAAGCGCTCGCCGCCGGGTTCGATGAGGATGAGCGTGCCTTTGGAGTAGGAGAGGAGCTTGGCGAAGACCTTCCGCCCGCTTTCCCCGTGCCAGTCACGGTAACCTTTGGCCTCCAGATTCTTCCGCCACTTTTCGGTGGAGACCTGCGCGGCGATGGTGTTCTGCTTGATGAGGCCCCAGAAGAAATCCGCATCGCCCCGCTTGTAGCCTCGCAAGCGTTCGATGACTTCCCCGCTGGGATTCAGCATCAGCACGGACGGGTGGCCGAGGACGCGATAGCGCTTTTTCAAGCGGGCGACGTATGACTTCATTTCGGTCTCGCGGGTGATTTTTTCGTCGAGCGAGAGGTCGGGATCATCCGCCGATACGTTGGTGTCCACCCGCATGCGGACGATGTTTTCCGCCGCCCATTTTTCGAATTCCGGTTTGGAGAAAAGCTCCGCGCTGAGAATCTTGCACATGGGGCTGCGGGCGGAGTCGGTGAACCAGATGAGGATGGGCTTGCCCTCGCGGGCGGCTGTCTGCCGGGCAATGGTTTCGCTTTCTTCCCATGGGCCACGCTTTGGTGCCGACATGAGGCTCTCCAGTTCCGGGATGCCTGCGTCGGGATTGTCGGGATCCGTGAAAACGATGTCATTCTGCGGTGTCACATTGATCGGCAATGGCTGGGCGTTGCCGCCCGGATTTACCCGCACGCCGCCATCGGCTGATTCACGAATTTTCGGGCCCACTCCCGGTGGCGGTGCGACAGGATCCAAGCTGATTTCCGCCTCATCCGAGCAGGATGCCAAGATGCATGCGGCGAAAAGTGTGGGATAAAATAAGCGTGAGATGTTCATGACCTATTTTCTCAAACGGACGGGTGTGCCGCAAGAAGAGCAACGAAACCAATGAAAGACCAGCATGTGTAGGCAGAGCGGGATGATAAAACCAAGCCGCCTGATGCGGTGAGCGTTCACATGCTTGAGCGCACCTTTACGGGCAAAAAGCCGCTGTTTGCATACAAGGCATTTCCCTGTCATGCCCCAGAGGAGATAACCGAAACTGGTCAGAGGCAGGGCGATGGGAAATACAAGGAGCCACCCCGGCACCCAACCGAAAACTTCCGGATGTTCTCCCGATACCAGTAGCAGGAAGGTGGAAATCACGGCAGCGGGAAGATTGATGATCAGGAGTAGGCTGAAAACAGCCCCGAAGCGCAAATACCACGGGTGTGTGTGGAGTATCCCACGGATGTATGCGCGGGATTTTGGATCTTTGCCATGGTTTGTCTCGGCCCGCGGTGCACGGATCAATGCTACCCGGTCTTCTTCGTGCCCGCTCTTTGAAGCAGGCAGCCGCCGACCTTTCTTCAGCGCGGGGGGGGCAGGCTTCGCCGAAACGGGAGCGAATGACTGGCGCTCCAGCGGTTTGGAGATGGATTCCACAATGATGGTTCGGCGACGTGCGGGCAATTCCACCTTTGGAGTGTCGGCATCGCCACTGCGGATATCGTTGCGAATCGGCATCGTTTATTTCAGAGCCTCCAGCATTTCGCCGAGTTGGGCGAGCTTCGTTTTCCAATCCTCCAGGCGCTGTTTTTCCTGCACCACCACCTCAGGCGGGGCGCGATCCACGAAGGACGCATTGCCGAGCTTGCCTTCGGATTTGGTGACCTCGATGCGCATTTTCTCGATCTCCTTGGAAATGCGCGCGCGCTCGGCCTCGACGTCGATCAGCCCTTCCATCGGCATGTAAGCCTCGCCGACAGGCGTGACGGCGGCGGGCGTGCCTTTCGGAGCCTCATAGGAATCATCTACTAGAATCTCCGTAGATCCGGCGAGGAGGGCGAGGACGTTGAGTTCGTTGGAAAGCCATGCCACCGCGCCTTTCATGACGAAGCGCACGTCCTTGCGGGAGCCGAGGTTGTATTCGGCCTTGAGGTTGCGGAGGCGGCCGGCGGTCTCGTAGATCGCGGCGGCCTGTTTCTGCGCGGCTTCGGTTTCCGCGGCGGAAAGTTCTGAGAGCAAAGGTTTCTCCGGCAGGACTTTTTTCATCACGAACTCACCTGGGGAAACGTAGTTCATGCGCTCCGAAAGTTCCTCGGTGACGTGAGGCATGTAGGGGTGTAGGAGCTGGAGATAACGGCTCATCACGGCATCGAAGGTGCCGAGCGCGGCGGCGCGGGCTTCCGGCGTGGCGGATTCGCGGAGGTCGGCTTTCACGGCTTCCAGCCACTTGTCGCAGAAATCATTCCACAGGAATTCGTAGAGGCGCTGCGCGATCTCGCCGAAGCGGTATTCGGCATAGATGCCTTTGAGATCTTCGGCGAGCTGGTCGAGCTTCGACATCACCAGGATGTGATAAACAGGCAGGCTTTTCAGTGCTGGCAGCGCGACGAACTCGTTGCCATCCATCTGGCGGAAACGGCAGGCGTTGTAGAGCTTGTTGGCGAAGTTCCGGCCTTCCTCCACGGAGGATTCATCGAAGCGCACATCGGCTCCCACCGGCGCGATGCGCATCAAACCGAAGCGGAGGCCGTCGGCCCCGAACTTGTCCATGAGGTCGATGGGATCGGGCGAGTTGCCGAGAGACTTGCTCATCTTGCGGCCTTTGAGATCGCGGATGATCGAGGTGAAATAGACGTTCTTGAACGGCAGCCCGCCGCCGAAGCGATAGCCCGCCATGATCATGCGCGCGACCCAGAAGAAAATGATGTCAGGGCCGGTTACCAGATCCGACGTGGGATAAAACTTTTTCAGGGTGGCGGAGTTTTCACCTACGTCAGACATCGTAGCAAACGGCCAGAGCCATGAGGAGAACCAGGTATCCATGACGTCCTCGTCGCGGATCCAGTCGCCTTCGGCGGGGGCTTCGACTCCTACGTAGATATCACCGATCTCCGCATCCTTTGTTTCGAGCGACTCGGCGTTTTTCAGGGAGTCGAGCTTGTCTTTCCGATACCAAACCGGGATCTGATGCCCCCACCAGAGCTGGCGGCTGATGCACCAGTCCTGGAGATTCTCCATCCAATGGGCGTAGGTTTTCGCCCAGCGCTCGGGGCGGAATTGGATTTCGCCGGAGGCTACGGCCTCGGTTGATTTCGCGATTTCCGGATAACGCAGGAACCACTGCATGGAAATGCGCGGCTCGATCGGCACATCGGCGCGCTCGGAGTAGCCGACGTTGTTTTCGTATTCCTCGATGCCGATCAGCAGCCCCATTTCCTCCAGCTTTGCGGCGGCGGCGCGGCGGGCGACGAAGCGGTCGAGGCCATGAAGCTCGGGGAGCGCGGGGCAGTTGATCGTGCCGTCTGGATGCAGCACGTCGATGATTTCCAAGCCATGCTTCAGGCCGATCTCGAAATCGACCTTGTCGTGGGCGGGGGTGATTTTCAACGCGCCGGTGCCGAACTCCAGATCGACCATTTCATCGCCGATGATCGGAATCTCGGCGGCGGGGAAGGGGCGTTTGACCATTTTCCCGATCCACTGCGCGTATTTCGGATGCTTCGGATGGACGGCGATGGCGACATCTCCCATCAGCGTTTCCGGGCGGGTGGTGGAGATGTGGATGAACTCGCCGGGGCTGTCGGCGAGCTCGTATTTCATGGTGAAAAGCTTCGAGCGCGAGGCCTTCATGATCACCTCCTCGTCGGAGAGGGCGGTGAGGGAAACGGGGCACCAGTTCACCATCCGCTTGCCGCGGTAGATCAGGCCTTCGTTGAAAAGATCGACGAACACCTGGCTGACCCAGCGGGTGTATTCCGCGTCCATGGTGAAACGCTCGCGCGACCAATCGCAGGAACAGCCGAGGCGTTTCAGCTGCTTGATGATGATGTCGCCGTGCTTGTCCTTGAAATCCCAGACGCGCTTGAGGAACTCGTCGCGGCCGAGGTCGCGGCGGGTCTTGCCCTCGCTTTCGCGCAGCTCGCGCTCGACCTTCGCCTGCGTGGCGATGCCCGCGTGGTCGGTGCCGGGGAGCCAGAGAACCTCTTTCCCCTCCTGCCGTGCGCGGCGGGCGAGGATGTCCTGGATCGCGTTGTTCAGCACGTGTCCGAGATGCAGGATGCCGGTGACGTTCGGCGGCGGGATGACGATGGAATAGGGCTCCTTCTCGGAATTCTCATCGGCACGGAAACAACCTGCCGCCAGCCACGCGGCATACCATTTTTCCTCCACGGCCTGTGGCTCATACGCTTTCGCTAACTCGGACATCGGGCGCGGATGTTCGGGGAGGGATTGCGGTTTGTCCAGCATCGGAAAGGCTTGGCAGCTTGCCGGTTACCCGGGTAGGACTCAGAGCGGGAGCGAGCGATAACGGACTTTCCCATCATGATAGCTCATGACGCATCCGGATATGAGTGCGACCTCATATTGCAGGGCGATGGCGGAAACGATCCGTGCCAGCGCCTCGCCCTTCAAGCCCTCCTCACGGATACGGATCACAGAGGGTTCCACAGACCCCGAAACCGCAAGCAGAGCGTGGAAATCCGAATCCAGTGTGACGATGATTCGGTTTTCTTCTGCGGCGAGCTTCAGGATGGATGGATCGCTTGCCGACGCCATTCCGATATCACCGGTGTGCATCGCATCATGGCCGGAATCATTCAGATGCTTCGCGGCGCTGCGGGGCAACCCTTGGTCAAGCAACCAGCGCATCGGGACTCAGGGGAGATATACCATCGGGGAGTTGCAGCGCGGCATAGCGCAGGGCTTGGCGGACGTCTTCGTCCTCGATCTCAGGGAACTCCGCCTTCCGCTCCGCCCGGTCAGGATAGAGCGCGGCGATTTCAACCACGCGCCTCACGGTCAGCCTCAGGTCGCGCAGACAGGGCTGACCGTTCATCCTGTCGGCGTGAATTGTGATCCTGTCCAGTTTCAACATACGCACACCGTAATTGTTATGAATCACTCTTTCAATGCGGAAAAATGGATTCGCTCCGGCCTCGTCCTTGCCGCTTTGACAGGTTCCCGGTTTACGCCAGAGTCGCGGAGATGAAAACCCTCGTCCTCTCGCTTCTCCTCATCCCTCTCCTCCACGCCGTCGAAAAGCCGCGCAACATCGTTTTCATCCTCGTGGACGACCTCGGCGTGACCGATGTGAACCTCGACGGCAGCGATCCGTTCTACGAAACCCCTAACCTCGCGAAATTCGCGAAGACCGCCGTGAATTTCACCAACGGCTACTCAAGCTGCCCCGTCTGCTCGCCGACCCGCTCCGCGATCATGACCGGCCAGAGCCCCGCGCGGACGCGGAACACGGATTACTTCGGCGCGCCCAACGAGTTCCTCGACGCGATCCCGGAGAACTACGACCCGGCGCGCGATTTCCATAAATCCGGCAAGGGCAGGAATCTCCCGCTCTGGCCCGCCCCGTACCTCGGTCGCCTGCCGGACGGCACCACCACGCTGGCGCAGGCCTTCAAGAAGCACGGATACGCCACCTTTTTCGCCGGGAAATGGCACCTCGGGCCGGAGGGGAATTTCCCGGAAGACCATGGTTTCGATATCAACATCGGCGGCGGCAGGGGCGGCGGCCCCTACGGCGGGAAAAAGTATTTCTCCCCCTACGGCAACCCGAAGATCAAGGACGGCCCGCCCGGCGAACACCTCACCGAACGGCTCGGGCGGGAGACTGCGGATTTCATCAAGGCGAACAAGGACAAGCCCTTCCTCGTTTATTTCCCGATGTATGCCGTCCACACCCCGCTGATGGCACCCAAGGATCTGGTGAAAAAATACCAGGAAAAGCGCCAGCGCCTGGGCTTGGGGGACACCTTTGCCCCCGAGCCGCCGCGCCAGAACCGCACCGTCCATTCCCATGCCGTTTACGCCGCGATGATCGAGTCGATGGACGTCGCCTGCGGCCAGGTCTTCGATGCGCTCGAGGAAAGCGGCCTTGCGGAAAACACCCTTGTCGTCTTCACCTCCGACAACGGCGGCCTATCCACCTCCGAAGGCTCCCCGACCTCGAACCTACCCTACCGCGCAGGAAAAGGCTGGCTCTACGAGGGCGGCATCCGCGTCCCGCTGCTCGTCCGGAACCCCGCCACCGGCCACGGCGGAAAATCCTGCGCCGAGCCCGTCTATTCCACCGATTATTTCCCCACCCTCCTCGCCGCCACCGGCCATGACCCGCTTCCCGATCAGCACAAGGACGGTGTCTCCTTCCTGCCGTTTCTGGAAAAGCCCGACACCGCGCCATCGGGTCGCATGATGTTCTGGCACTACCCGCATTGGGGCAACCAGGGCGGTTCCCCCGGCACCGCCGTCCGCGCCGGGAAATGGAAACTCATCCAATGGCAGTGGCCGGAGCGCACCGAACTCTTCGACCTCGAAGCTGACCCCGGCGAAACCAAGAACCTTGCCGCCGAACAGCCCGAAATCACCGGCGACCTCACCAGCCGCATCAAAAATTTCCTCGGAGCCACCAAAGCGCTCCAGCCCTATAAAAATCCCGGCCTGAAAGGCGATTTCACGAAGTGGTGAATGCCGGCAAACGTTCATCCATTACCTGCTTATCATGAGAGAAACGTATAGGCCATGCACGGTGGAGTGGGAAGCTCGGAATCAAAATGGAGCACTTCCCGCCGTCGTATGAGCCGACTTGTGCGGCTTCTTTTTTCCGCTACGTAGGTATGCCGCAACTATAGCGATAAACCCAAAGGTGAACATCAGAAAGGATAGCATTTCAAGGTGCGTCGCATCATAGCTCGCCTCTCCATCGACACCGGGCAACCCATGAAGAAACCGAGGCGGTGCGCTCCATCCGAAATCCCACCACAGTTGATACCAAGCGAATGAGATTGGATAAGAAAAGAGGAACGGAGCAACCAAGAGAGCCAGACGGGCATCCCTCCGCCAACGGGCTGCAAGCGCAAGGACAACAAATCCAAGCCAAAGCCACACCAAGATGACTTCTGCGAGTTGCGTGTTCATATATTGCCGAACGATGAGGCTTGGCACCCGCTACCGGGAGCGCCCCTCCGATTCAGTTTGAGGTTTGTCGCCACCCTCCGACTTTGACTCAGGGCGGCTAGCGGGTTGCCCGGTGCCGGCTTCTTCTGCCTGGGTATCCTCTGCGAAAGCCGTCATATCTTCGATGCGCTCAGTCTCGTCCTTACCGTTGATCGCAAACTGGCCGTCCTTTGCAAGAAAGGTCGCCACATTCGACAGTCCCTCGCCCAACTCCTCGCCATCGATCGAGATCTTGTTCCACCTCTTCACTTGCGCGAGACACGGAGATCCGTCGTGATAGTAGAGCGACCATTCTTCGATCTCTTTTTGAGTGGTATACCGACCCCGAACTTCGACGATATCGAAGCCAGTTCCATCACCTTCGAGGATGACGACAAGTTGTCGATTGGGTTCTTTCTCGAAATCCGTAGATTCAATTCGGTAGCCGAGTGTTCCAATTTTGAGATCGCCCCAATCCATTTTGAACTCTTCTGGCTTCTCCTTCCAGACATTGGGAATGCTCGGCTCAACGCGATTCGGAAGCTGAGCGTGCAGCGAGCTATGCAGGAAACCGGCAACGATAATGAGGAGCTTCATTTTCTAGCAGAACGATATAGGCCATACGCGGCGGTGAAGGAAGCCCGAATTCAAACTCCAGCGTCACCCACCGTTGGATGTGCCGACTTGCTCTACTGCTTGATTATTGAGCGTCAACCATGCGGAGATACGCGTCCCACCTGCGGACATCTTGGCCGCAACACCGCCATCGCCCAATGAACGAGTGGCCGACTTCGCGGCATCGCCGACAGTGTCCCAGAACCAATCACCAGAGAACTGCCCCAGAGTAGCAGCATCGGCACTCAAACGAGTGATGTCCGCTGCCAGACGAGCATCGCCCAACATCCCCGCAACAAGAACCGCGAACGCTCTCCGCTCTGGCTTCTCCTCCAACATCATCTTGCGAAGAGCAGGGATTGGATCATCTGGCAGCTGTATCAACGAGACAGCTGTGGCGAGCTGTCGATCACCATCATGGTGCGATCCGCCCTTGTAACTCTCTTCTATCACTTCGGTTGCTGTGACTTTTCCATCACCCTTGCGCAACTTATCCCAAACAGCCTGCCCCTGACCACGAAACGCAGCCTCCCACATCTCCGGCGGAACGGCAGCATCTTCGGCCTGCGCCTGAGACAACCCCGTCGAGGCAGTTAATGCGAGGATGATGAGCATCTTCATTTCTTGCAGAACGTTAAATGTGGTGGCACGGCGGCGCAGGACTCACAGAGCGAAGCGAACGGGGGAGCTTATCCGCCGTTGCCACCCACGACGTGTTCTGCGTCTTTTTCATAATGGACCGCGCTTGATTGGGATCTTGATTTTGGTTCCGTCTGGATTGAGCCAGTAGATTCTTCCTGTCCGCGCTAGGTCCGTCGCCCCCTTGTCGTACACCAGCGGATACTCGACCATCTGGCCATAGTAGAATCCACTTACGGGACCGTAGAAATAATAGCATCCAGCATCCCCCACCTGCTTGTAGGCTACCGGAAGGATCAACGTGTAATCGGTGGGACTCGTTGCACGTCGGTAACGCAAAAAGTAATCGGATCCACGTTGGATGATCAACGGTCCCTCGACGACCTTGGCCTCCTTCAGTGAACGGGAAGGATCTGGTGTCATTGAGCACGCAGCTAGCATTAGCGCGGAGATTAAGACAATGAGATGATGCATGAAAGTTTCTGCAGAACGTAGAGTGGTGGCACCGGCGGGATCAAGCTTCGATTCAACTAGAGACGTTATCGCCGGTTGCCACTCACGCCTTGTGTGTGCCCAGCATGGGCACGTTGTAAATGGGGTTCAAGTCCCCTGTGGAAATACCAGAAATGAAACGAAACCACCACCAGAGGCCAAGCGCGGAAGGGCGACCTGCCGCGTGAAGGAAGGCTATGGGAAAACCGCGAGCTGATGGACAAGAACCGGATAGAAGGCCGACACGGCGCGATGAGCTGGCACAACACAGCGAAATCGCCTGGTATGCCCGTGGAGGTAAATCCGGCGGCAGTGCGGTGGAGCAACGTGCAATTACCCGGGGAACCGGAGCGCAGCGGAGATGGCCGCAGGCAAATCTCACCCGCGCGAGCGGATGAGAAGTCAGCAGAGATCATAGTAATCGCGGAAATGAGCCGGGGGCTGGAAGATGCCCGTTTAAACATCGACACCGGAGGCCTCACCCGATGAAGGATCGAACCAATGAGGAGGGGATCGACCCCGCCACGGACAAGCCAACCGATGACGCCAGACGGCGAGGCGCGCTTGGGAGCCGTGACGGAGGGAAGCATGGAGCCCCTCAGGAACGAAACATGATCGAGGAAATCCTTGAATCGGAAAACCTCGCCCAAGCGTGGAAACGCGTGAAGGCGAACAAGGGCGCTCCGGGGATCGACGGCATGACCGTCGCGGACTTCCCCGCGTTCGCGCGGGAGCACTGGCCGAGGATTGCCACAGCGATCAGAAACGGAACCTACCACCCCGCGCCCGTGCGTCGGGTGTATATTCCGAAGCCCGACGGGACACAGCGCCCGCTGGGCATACCGACGGTGCTGGATCGCGTGATCCAGCAAGCCGTCGCACAAGCGCTGGGTCCGCTTTTCGAAGCGGGTTTCAGCGAAAGCAGCCATGGATACCGTCCCGGTCGCTCCGCCCACATGGCGGTCGCCGGGATGGAGGAAAGCTGGAAGGAAGGCCGCCGCCATGCGGTGGAATGCGACCTCAAGTCGTTCTTCGATACGGTCAACCATGACCGCCTGATGAGATCCCTGTTAGGAAAAGTCCGCTGTCGCAAGACCCTCGGACTCATCCGCAGCTACCTCACGGCGGGAGTGGAGCTGCCCGATGGCACCCTTGAGGCCACGCCTCTGGGAGTGCCGCAAGGTGGCCCGTTGTCACCCCTGTTAGCCAACATCGCGCTCGATCCGCTCGACAAGGAATTGGAATCACGCGGACACAGGTTCGCGAGATACGCCGACGACTTCATCGTGATGGTGAAAAGCGGGAACGCGGCGAAGCGGGTGCTGGCATCCTTGACCCGATACTGCGAAGGACGGCTGCAACTGATCGTCAACCGCGCCAAAAGCCGCGCCGCGCCACTGAAACAATGTGAGTTCCTCGGCTACCGATTGAACAACAAGGCAAAACTGGCATGGACGGACAAAGCGCAACACCGCTTCAAGGAACGGGTTCGTGAAATCACCAGCCGCAACCGTGGACATAAAGTTCAGGTCGTCATCGGCGAACTGGATCAATATATCCGTGGTTGGCTCAACTACTACAAACTCAGCTCCACCTACAAGGAGGTGCTGGCATTGTCAGTATGGGTCAGGCGGAGGGTGAGGTTGTATTATTGGAAGCAGTGGAAACAACCGCGCACGCGCCGCCGTCACCTGTTAGCACTAGGAACAGATCCTGACAAAGTGCACATGGCGACACGAAGCCGGAAAGGCTACTGGCGGATGAGTCAGAATGAACTGGTGCGATACGCGCTGAACAACCGTTGGCTGGAGGAACAAGGGGTTCCTGACATGAGAGCAATCTGGATCGCTCTTTACTACCCCGAGCAAGCTCAGGGCAACTGATTGGAACCGCCCTGTACGGAGCCGTACGCAGGGTGGTGTGGGACCGGGGAGCTAATCACTCCCCGGGACCCGATTATGCGTCTTTTTGGTGTCTGTGAAGCACTCTCTTAGCATGGCAAATGCCGCAACGTGAATCCCACCCGGATCCATGAGATAAAGTGCCAGAAGCACTCCTCCGATCCAAGAAGCACTGGGCAGAAAGAGTGCCGCGATGGCTATGAGGATGCTACCAAGAGCTGGAGCGCCTGAAACATATTGGTAGCCGTTGTAGTCACCGTGAGCACGCCGATACATCCATGGTCGGAGGAATGAAGTGTAGAGGTTGAATCCGACGAGAAACATTGCCAACAACGTCACGAGTATGGCGACGGTCAACTGGAAGGGGGAGCGATCAACTACCACTCTATCGACGAAGTGCAACCAAGCCACCAAGGCAGGAATCAGGACCGCCGCGATGGATAGCCCACCGATGAAGAGCATGTCGGATAGCGTGAAGCTACTTTTGTCGCGGGCGTCCATAGTCGGGCTATTTTCTTCGCATAACAGGATTTATTCGTAACCCCGAACTCGGGGATATCCGGCAGGGAAGTCTATCTGGAGAAAAGGGGGGAATCGTTGGTAGATCAAGGCTTTTCGTTGGGACAGCTGCGCATATCAGGCGGGTTGAGGACTTGGCGGGAGGGTATGGGTGACTTCCCTGATATCGCGGAGAGGGAAGCCGCAGCTTCGGGTGGTTTGGAGGCTGACCCCGCCGCCGTGGCGAGACACGGGAGGGGCTTGGCGGAAAGGGGAAATGCCGCTGATTTCAAAAAACTGGTGATTGGCTGCGCCGAAAAACTTGTGCAAGCTCCGCGCATGTTGAAACTCCTCATCCCTATCGCACTCATGATTACCAATGCCGTTTCCCAAGCCGGTGGCGAATTCCGCCACATCGTCATGTTCAAGTTCAAGGACACCGCCACGCCCGCGCAGATCGCCGCCGTGGAAAAGGCGTTCGGCGAGCTGCCTTCGAAAATCGACACGATCACCGATTACGAATGGGGCACGAGCGAGAGCGTCGAGGGCAAGAACGACGGCCTCACCCATTGCTTCTTCGTCACCTTCAAGGACAAGGCCGGGCTGGAAACCTACATCCCGCACCCCGCCCACGTCGCTTTCAAGGAAATCCTCATCCCCATCCTCGATAAGGCGCTCGTCTTCGATTACACGGCGAAGGATTGAGTGTGGCTGGGACTTGCAGTCCCAGTCCGTCGGGGGGACATGTTGTCCCCCGTTCTCTCGCATCGGCCGGCATGATCAGTGGCAGCCACTCCAAACCGGCGGCCATCGCTTTCGCGCCCGAGGTAATTTCAAAAACCGGTGATTGGCCGCGAGGGGAAATGGGTGCAATCTCTGCCCATGTTGAAACTCCTCATCCCCATCGCGATCCTGCTCACCAGCGCCGTTTCCCATGCCGGCGGTGAATTCCGCCACGTCGTCATGTTCAAGTTCAAGGAAAGCGCCACCCCGGAGCAGGTGGCCGCGGTCGAGAAAGCCTTCGGCGAGCTGCCCGCGAAAATCGATGCGATCGTGGATTTCGAGTGGGGCACCAGCGCGGCCGGCGATGGCAGGGACAACGGCTTCACCCACTGCGTATTCATGACCTTCAAGGACAAGGCCGGCTTGGAAGCCTACCTCCCGCATCCCGCCCACGTCGCCTTCAAGGAAACCTCGCTTCCCGTCATCGAGAAGCTGATGGTGATCGATTACATCGCGAAGGACTGATGATCCGGGATGGGCCTTACGCGCTCAACTCCGCCACAAGCCCACCGCAGGGAACGCGGGCCTGTGACCCGCATGCCCATATGGAAGCGAAAGATGGAAGCCTCGAAGGCCTGATTCTTTCTCCGTTCATGGGCTTGCGAGTCACAGACTCGCGTTCCCTGCCATCCATCTTGCCACAATCTCGCCTTCCCTCTTCCGCGGGGCTTGCCTACAACGCCGCCATGCGTCTTTTCGACACCCTCACCCGCACGGAAAAGGAAATCCGCCCCATCGATGGGAAGACTTACCGTTTCTACTGCTGCGGCCCCACGGTCTATGGGCCGGCGCACATCGGGAATTTCCGCACCTTCGTGCTGCAGGATGTGTTCCGTCGCACCCTGGAGACCAACGGCACGCCCACACTGCATGTCCGCAATCTCACCGATGTGGACGACAAGACGATCCGTGACTCTCAAAAGGCCGGGCAGACCCTGGAGGCTTTCACGAAAATCTGGACGGAGAAATTCCACGCCGATTGCACCGCGCTCGCCTGCCAGCCGCCGCACATCGAGCCGTCCGCCATCGAGCACATCCCTCAGCAGATTGCGATGATCGCCGAGCTCATCGAAAAAGGCCACGCCTACGCCTCGGACGACGGCTCGGTCTATTTCCGCATCTCCTCCTTTCCGAACTACGGACGCCTCTCGCGGCTCGATGAGCGCGAGCTCGATCTCGGGAAAACCCAGAACACCCGCGCCGACGCCGATGAGTACGAGAAAGATAGTATTTCCGACTTCGTGCTTTGGAAAGCGCGCCGCGAGGAGGATGGCGAGAACTTCTGGGAATCCCCGTGGGGGCAAGGCCGGCCCGGCTGGCACCTCGAGTGCTCGGCGATGATCCGCGAATACCTCGGCGATTCCTTCGACATGCATTCCGGCGGCGTGGATCTCATTTTCCCCCACCATGAAAACGAGATCGCGCAGAGCGAATGCGCGTGCGGCGGCCACTTCGCGGCGCATTGGTTCCACATCACGCACCTGCTGGTGGACGGCGGCAAGATGTCGAAATCACTCGGCAACATGTACACCCTCGCGGATCTGGAGGCGAAGGGCTTCACCGCGATGGAAGTCCGCTACGTCCTGATCGGCGCGCATTACCGCAAGCAGCTCAATTTCACCCTGGAATCGCTCTCCGGCGCGAAGGAAGCGCTGGCGAAACTCGCGAAATCCGCCGCGAAGCTCGCTGAAAACATGGGCGGCGAGACGGCGCTGACCTCCGCCGATTTCGGCCCGTTCCAAGGCGCGTGGGAATCGCTCAACGACGACCTCAACACCCCCGGCGCGCTCGGCGGGATTTTCACGGGTCTCCGCGAGGCATCAAAACTCACCGGCAAGGAAGCCGCCGCCGCCCTCGCGGGACTGAACCGCATCCTCCGCGCGCTCGGCATCACCCTTCCGGAAATTTCCTCCGCCACGCCAGACATCCCCACCGAGATCCACGGACTCGCCGAAACCCGCTGGGCCGCCCGCTCCGCCAAGGATTGGGCCACATCCGACAAGCTCCGCGACGAACTCGCGGCGCAGGGCTGGGCGGTGAAGGACGGGAAGGACTCCTACGAACTTTCCAAGCTGTGATGTTTTGACAAACCCACCAATCTGGACATGATGCTGTCCATATGAAAGCGATCACCTACACCGCCGCCCGCGAAAATCTCGCCGCCACCATGGACGGCGTTTGCGCGGACCACGATCCCGTGATCATCACCCGGAACCGCGACCAGGCCGTCGTGATGCTGTCGCTCGCGGATTACGAATCGCTGCAGGAGACCGCCTACCTGCTCCGCTCGCCCGCCAACGCCCGGCGACTGCTGGATTCCGTTTCCGAGCTGGAAGGGAATCGCGGCGTCACGAAGTCACTCGCCGAACTCACGGAATGAACATCCAGTTTTCCTCAAAAGGCTGGGACGACTATCTCCACTGGCAGCACACCGATAAGAGAATGCTGAAACGAATCAACGACCTGCTCAAAGACATCAGCCGCTCTCCGCACGAAGGGATCGGAAAGCCGGAGCCGCTGAGGCATGCGCTGAGCGGTTATTGGTCGCGCCGCATCAACGACGAGCACCGCCTCGTTTACAGGGTGGAAGGGGATACGGTGAAGGTCGCGCAGGCGAGATACCATTATGAATGAGCCGATGAAATTCGCAGTCCTCGGCTCCGGATCCGGCGGAAACTCCACCGTTCTCGAATGCGGCGGCGTGCGTTTGCTCATCGACGCCGGACTCAGCGCGAAACAACTCTGCCTGCGGCTCGCGCAGATGGGGATCGAGCCGGAATCCCTTTCCGCCATCCTGCTCACCCACGAGCACGGTGATCATGTCCGCGGGCTGAAAAATTTCCTCAAGAAACAACCCGTCCCCGTATTCGCCACGCGGGACACCGCCCATGTCGTCCGCGAACAGGGCATTGCCGGGGCGGTTTGGAAAACCTTCGAGGCCGGGCAGGTTTTCACCATCGGGCACCTCACCGTCGAGACCTTCGCGATCCAGCACGACGCGGTCGATCCGGTCGGCTTCGTGATCGGGAACGCCGCGAACCGCCTCGGCCTGGTTTCCGACGCGGGTTTTGTCACCCGCAGCATGATCGAGCGGTTGCGCAGCCTCAGCGCCCTTTTCGTGGAGGCGAACTATGACGACGAACTCCTCGAACTGGACACGAAACGCCCGTGGTCGATCAAACAGCGCATTTCCTCGAAGCACGGCCACCTCTCCAACGTCCAGGTCGGCGAGCTGCTCCGCGAGATCGCCCATCCCGGCCTTTCGCAGATCGTCTTCGGCCACCTCAGCTCGGACTGCAACTGCCCGAAAAAGGTCACCGAACTCTTCGGAAAGTGCCTGCGCGAGCTCGGTCACACCGAAACCGCCCTCCACTGCGCCACCCAATCCGAGCCGACGCCATGGTTCGAGGTCGCCGAGCCGTTCCGGCTGGCCTGAGGAAAGGGAAATTTTCCCACAAACCGCTTGAGACAAAGCCTGGTTGGCACCAAGCTCCCGCCGTCCCGCCCCAGTGCCATGGAAACCATCGACACCACCTCCACCCACGCCGCTTACGATTCGAAGATCGAGGGCAACATCATTTTCACGCAGGTGGATGCCGCGATCAACTGGATGCGCAAGAACTCCCTATGGCCCATGCCAATGGGTCTGGCCTGCTGCGCGATCGAGCTGATGGCCACCGCCTCCTCGCGTTTCGACATCTCCCGCTTCGGCATGGAGGTGATGCGTTTTTCACCGCGCCAATCCGACGTGATGATCGTGGCCGGCACCGTCACCTACAAGATGGCGCTGGCCGTGAAACGCGTCTGGGACCAGATGCCGGAGCCGAAATGGTGCATCGCCATGGGCGCGTGCGCGTCGTCCGGCGGGATGTATCGCTCCTACGCCGTTCTGCAAGGGATCGACCGCCTGATCCCCGTGGATGTTTACATTTCCGGCTGCCCGCCGCGTCCCGAAGCCCTCATTGAGGGGCTGATGAAGCTCCAGGAGAAAATCGAGAAGGAGCACTCGACGGAAGACCAGAAGCGAGTCTTTTTCGAGGAAAACGCGTAAGCCACGAACCCCTTTAGCCAGATGTCCGCCGCCCTTGCCAATGATCTACCCGCGCTGCGCGAAACGCTCGGCGCAGGCCTGCTTTCCGAAACCGAATTCCGCGGTGAGACCACGCTCTCCGTTTCGTTGGAAGCGCTGCCGAAAGCCCTCTCGCTCTGCAAGGAGAAGCTAGGGTTCGAGCTGCTGCTGGACATCTCCTCGCTCGACCATTTCGGCGACGATCCGCGTTTCGAGGTCGTTTACGAGCTCGCCTCTCTCGACGACACACGCCATCTGCGCCTCAAGGCCAAGGTTTCCGAGGACGAATCCGTGCCCACCGCCATCCATCTCTGGAAAGCGGCGGACTGGCATGAGCGCGAGGTCTGGGACATGATGGGCATCCCTTTTTCCGGCCACCCGAACCTCAAGCGCATCCTGATGTGGGAGGGCTACCCGTTCTTCCCGCTGCGCAAGGACTTCCCGCTCGCCGGGCGTCCCACCGACATGCCGGACGTGGCCTTCACCGGTGTCGCGCCGCTGGAAGGCGGCCCCTTCGTCACCGCGCCCGGCGGCGAAACCGTCGCGAAACGCGAGCCGAGGGCGAGGCATCAGGAGTAACTTCAAACTTCAAATTCCAAACTTCAATGAAGATTGCTCCGCTAATTTCCATCATTGGATTTTGAGATTTAAAATTTGAAAGTTAAATGATCCCCCCTGGCTCTCCCGAAACCCTGATGGCGATGGGTTCGGCGTCAGGTAGGTTCGGTAGGGGATTCAGGCAGTTACGCAGCGCACCTGCGACTTGGCAGCTGATCCGAACGCTCATCATCATTCAGGCCGTGCCGGTGCTTTGGAATCTGTCCGTACCGCCGGATCCCTATGGGACGGACAAGCTTTCTCAAGCGCAAGCGCTGCTAGGCCTGACGAGATCGTATTTCCTCGCCGGGGATTTCTGGCAGCCCTTCACTTACGCGATCATCCATGCGAACTGGCAGCATCTGCTCCTCAACGGCGCGGCCATCGTCCTGCTCGGCTCCAAGATCGAGCATATTGTCGGGAAAAGGACATTCCGCAGCGTCGCCCTGCTTGCCGCGCTCGCAGGAGGCTTGGTTTTCCTTCTGCTCACGCCCGTTGGCATTGTGAACCCGGAAACACTCGTTGGCTCCTCCGCACTCTGCTTCGCTTTTCTGGTGCTACTCACCACTCTTTCTCCGGAATCACGCTTCCTGCCGGTTTTTCTCAGCGGGAAATCCCTAGGGGCAGGCATCATCCTCGCGAACCTCACTCTCGCCCTGCTCCATCCCGGCCTCGATACCGGTCCGCTGGCTCGGCTTGGCGCGAAGTGGGGCGAAAGCATCCCCGGACTTTTCCAGATCAACCATGCCTGCCACCTCGGCGGCTCTCTGGCTGGTTGGCTGGCGGGCAGGTTCCTTCTCAGGCCGCGCGTGACGATCAGATCCCTCCGCAAAGCCCGCGAAAAGCGGGAAGGCAGGGCGCGTGAATCATAAAAAAAACGGGATACTCCTTAAAGGGTATCCCGTATCCGAAAGAAGGCCGTTGCCGATTAATACTCGTAGTTCAGGTAAAACTGGAACTGGCCACCCTTGTCTGCGGCGCTGTCAGGAGCACTGACTGGAAACGCGTAGTCGAGAGCAAGCGGGACGGGGCTGATCGGCAGCTTGAGGCGAACGCCGAGGCCGACGTCGCTGTAAACATCCTCTGGTGCGATGTCCCATGAGGCTGTGTTGACAAAGCCCGCATCGAAGAACGCCGCGCCGCGCACCGTCTCGATAATCGGCACCGTGTATTCCACAGTCATGAAAGCGAGCGATTGTCCGCCAAGCACCTCGCCGGTGGGAACGTCGCGGTTGCCGCCGATGTCGCGGAACTCAAAGCCGCGGAGCGTCCTGCCGCCACCGAGGAACATACGCTCAAAGATCGGCACGTTGCCGTTGATCGCATCGACGAAGGCGATTTCTCCGTTCACGGAGAGGATCGTGTCCCATTTCAGATTCCAGTATTTCGCGCCTTGGGCGGAAAAGGTAAGCGTGTCCACATCGCCTCCGAACAGTCCACCCGCCATGGTCAGGGCGATGTCGATTCGCTCGCCCGTGCGGGTGATGATGGTGCTGTCGCGGTTGTCGTAGAGGTAGTTCAGGGTGACCGCGCTGCGAAGGTAATCACCATCCTCAGCGGCGAACGCGGAAGGGGGTGCACCGGAAGCATCCACATCGATGCCGACTTCTTCCAGTCGGTACTCAAGCTTGATGGAGGATTTCTCGGTCAGCGGCTTGCGGACGTAGATGGAGCCGCCCACGTTGGTCTGCTCATAGACATCGCTGAAATACTGTGACTGGCGGTAGAAAAGCTCGCCACCGAGTGCGAGTTGCTGGTCGAGGAACCATGGCTCAACCAACGACACGCTGAACTCGCTGCGCTCCGAACCGGCACGGAGATTCATGCCGAAGCGCTGTCCGCCGCCGGTGAAGTTCCATGGGTTCATGATGTCAAAGTTGCTTTGCTCCAAGGTCAGGAAACCGACGACGTTATCGATGGAACTGAAGCCGACACCGACGCCGACCGATCCGGTATTGCGCTCCTCGACGAGGATATCGACATCGCGGTAACCCGAGCCGCCCGGGTTGCCGGTGGCCTGGACATCGGCGAAATACTGGAGGTTTTCCAAGCGGGCTTTGGTCGTTTCAAGCTCCACGGTGTTGAACCAATCGCCGGGCTTGAGCGGGACCTCGCGGCGGATCACTTTGTCCTTCGTCTTGGTGTTGCCTTGGATGTTCACGCGCCCGACCTTGAAGCGGGAGCCTTCGGTGATCTGATATTTCACGGTCACGCGGTTCGGGCCGGCGTCCTTGATGTCAGGGGAAACGAGGGCGTCGGCATATCCGCGTGAGCCGTAGAAACTGCGGATCGTCTTGATGTCATCGCGCATTTTCGCGGAAGAATAGGCATCGCCTCCGACCAGTGTCATGGAGGGGTAGAGTTCCTCGGGCTTGAAAACCGTCATGCGTCCGAAGCTCACTCCGGCCACCGTGTATTTCTCGCCTTCATTGATCGGGATGACGAGATCCACGCGCCCGTCGCCGACCGGATCGCGTCGCATGCCCGGGCTGCTGGCGCGGAGGTAACCGTTGCTGCGGTAGTAATCGAGAACGGCGTCGAGATCCTCGTCGAGCTGGTAGGATTCGAAGCGCCCGGACTTGGTGAGCCACGAGAACCAGCCTTTTTCCTTGGTCTTCATCTCCTTTTTAAGCTCGGGGGTCGTGAAAACCGTGTTGCCCTCGAACCGGATCTTGCGGACTTCGTTTTTCGAACCCTCGTCGATCACGAAAATGAGGTCGGAAAGGCCGGCTTGTCCGGTGTCTTGGATGCGGTGTGTTACCACGACGTCCGGGTAGCCGTAGCCTTGGTAGTATTTCTCAATATTGCGGCGGGCCTCCAAGATATCCGAATCACTCATTGAACCGCCGGATTTCAGCTTGGTTTCCTTGGCGAGCTTCTGGTCGGAAAAGACGGTGGCTCCTACGAATCCGACCCCGTTGATGGTGGGGCGGGTGAGGACATCCGCGATGACACGGACACCTGCGCCAACGGGTTCGGCGAGGAATCGGACATCGTCAATGAGTCCGGATTCAAAAAGGGTCTTGATATCGTTGTCGAGCCGCTCCGCACGATATTGCGTGCCCGCTTTGGTGGACATCAGGTTGCGGATTCTTGCCTCGTCCACCGTTTTCGCACCCCGGTAGCGGACAGCGACTTCGGTGATGTTTTTCCCTTCGAAGTCCTGTGCGCAAAGTTGCCCGCCGAAGGTAGCGGCGAGAACCATGGCGATCATGGCCAAGTGTCGCGCGAAGGTAGCAATGCGCGGGAGGGGGAATGTGGAGTGGATCATATGGTAGGTGCGTTGTCGCCCGATGAAGGACTCGGAGCTCAGAAGCGTCAAGGCAATAGCTACTGATGCCGAGCCGCCGAATCCGGGAATTGTCGCCCGAATTACCAGCCCACCTTGCAACTTGCCGGAACTTACGCTTTCATCCCCCTGGATCGGCGGAAGCATGGAACAGAATCTCGGAAAAAGACTGCGTGCGGCTCGCGAAGCGGCGGGCCTTGGCATCGATGACGCTGTCTATCGCGCCAAGCTGCCGCGGGCTGTGGTTGAAGCTCTCGAGGCTGAGGACTTCGGCTTTTTCGCGAGTCCGCTCTATGCACGCAGTTTCCTGAAGCAGTATGGCGATTACGTGGGTCTGGATGTCAGTCCATGGATCGATGATTTGATTCCCACGCCAATGATCGACGGTGATTCTGCTGACTTGATCATCGAGATTGAAGAGCCGCCGCCGCCGGTTTTGCGGGAAAGGCAGCGGAAGGGTGGGGGAGGAGGCTCGCTGGCCGCTTTGTGGTTGATCTTAATTACTGGCGGGCTGGTGTGGGGAGGGATGGAGCTTTTCAAGGAATTCGAAAGCAAGCATGCCAAGACTCCGTCGCCTGTCCCTTCAACCGCGGCCAAGCCGGACGTTACCGTGCCCTCGGAAGCGACAGCACCTGAAGATCTGGCATCCGGACAAGAAAAGCCGGATGAGGAGGAAAGCGTCCCTACCGATCAGCAGGAGCCGCCGAAGCGCGCGATCATCGTCCGCGACGAGTGATTCAGCGCATCGCCCGGTAGGTTCGGATCATTTCCAAAAACGGCGGCAGGTAGGTCTGCGCTTTCCCCTCGCCGATGCCGGGGATGGCCATCGCTTCGGAGACGCTGGAGGGCATGTAGCGGGTGAGTGATTCGAGCACTTTGTTCGAAAAAACCACGTAGGGCGGCACGCCATCCTTTTTCGCCATCCGGAAGCGCAGATCCTTGAGCATGGTGAAAAGCTGCGGATCGTATTCCTTTTCCGAAAGCCCCTCGGGCTTCGCGATCTCATCCGGCCAGCGCAGCTCGAAACTTTGCTTGCCCAGCATCACCGCCTCGCCGCGCGGGGAAAGGGTCATGAGCGGGTATTCGCCGGTCTGGGTGATGACCAGCCCCTCCTCGGCGAGCGAGCGGAACAGGGCGTTGAGGTAGCCGGTGGTTTTGCCTGAGAGGATGCCGTAGGTGGTGAGCTGGTCGAGGCGGTTGTTGAGGATTTCCTGGGACTTGCTGCCGGAAAGCATCTGGATGATTTTTCCCCTCCCGTAAATCCCCTCCCAGCCCTCCGATCCGCGCCGCGACATGCGGGCCACGCCGGCCAAGGCTTTCCTCACCATCTGCTCCTCCTCCAAGGTCGGCTTGCGGAAATCCCCCGCGCTGCGCTCCCGGCAGACATCGCAATTCCCGCAGGTCGATGCGTTCGCTTCGCCGAAGTATTCGAGGATCCACTTCTGGCGGCACGTCCGCGCGTAGCACATCTCGACCATCGCCTTGAGCTTCTCGCGGTCGCGGGTGTCCTTTTCTTCCATCGCCTTCTCGTCGAGCGCGAGATCGCGGGTCAGTATGTCGGGCTTCAATAAACGCGTGCCCCGCATCCGTTTCCCCTGCACGTCGAAACGCTCGATGAAACGCCCCCGCGCCAGAACGGTAAGCGCGCTGCCCACGGCCATGGAGTTTTTCACATCCGCATGCTCCGCAATGTCCTCCAGCGTGCGGAACACCTCGTGGTTCTTGTCCGCTTCGTTGAGCAGGTATTGGTAAATCTGGCGAACGGTCGTCGCGGAGGGATTCGCGCCGTCGATGAAAAATTCCTGCGTTCGCGTATCGGCGTAGTTGAACAGCAGCTCGCAAACCGCCGCTTCTCCATCACGACCCGCTCGACCCGCCTCCTGATAGTAAGCCTCCACGCTTCCCGGGATTTCGTAGTGGATCACGAACCGCACATCGCCGCGGTCGATCCCCATCCCGAAGGCGTTCGTGGCCACCGCGACATCGACCTTTTTCGAAATGAAAATCTCCTGCGCCTTGACCCGCTCGGCATCGCCCATGCCGCCATGGTAGGCCACGCATTTCATGCCCCAGCTCGCCAGCGTTTCGGAAACGAGATCCACTTTCTTCCGGGTGGCGCAGTAGATGATCCCGGTCTTGTGCGCGGCGATCACCGCCCGCATCCGCTCGTCCTTCTGCGCCGCCTTTTCCACCGGCGTGATCGCCAGCGAAAGGTTGGGCCGCGAGAACCCGCTGACGCGCTCGAACGGCTCGTGCAGGCCCAGGGTTTTCAGGATGTCCTCGCGAACTACGGGAGTCGCAGTAGCTGTGAGCGCGACGCATTGAGGACGACCGATTTTATCCAGCGCCTTCCCCAACCGCATGTAGTCCGGCCGGAAATCATGCCCCCACTGCGAGAGGCAGTGCGCCTCGTCGATCGCGAACAGCGAGATCTCCACTCCCTCCAACGCCCGCAGAAAACTCTCCGCCCGGAACCGCTCCGGAGCCACATACACCAGCTTGAAATCCCCGCGCTTCATCCCGTCCAGCCGCTCCTTTTGCTCCGGCCACGACAGGGTGGAATTGATCAGCGTCGCCGCGATCCCCCGCGCCTGCAGTGCGTCCACCTGGTCTTTCATCAGCGCGATCAGCGGGGAAATCACCAGCGTCACGCCCGGAAAACACAGCGCCGGGATCTGGAAGCACAGGGATTTTCCCCCGCCCGTCGGCATCACCACCAGCCCGTCCTTGCCGGAAACGATCTCGGAAATCACCTCCTCCTGCCCGTCGAGGAAACGGGAGAAGCCGAAGTGTTCCTTCAACGCCGCGCCGGGAGGTTTCACCAACGCCTTTTTCATCACATCCGCCACGCGGCAGAGGATGGAGGGAAACCCAAGCCCGCGCAACCATGCTGTCTTGCGGGATTGATTTCGCGCGGCGGGCAGCTAGTTTGCAAAAAAGCATGTATCAGAACCATTCCCGCCGCCGCTTCGTCCGCAATTTCACCCTCGGTGCCGCCGGCCTGTGGATTCCCGGAGCCTTTGCCGAAGCGCTCACGCAAACCGCAAAACAGACCGAAGGGCCGTTCTACCCCGTCGATCTCCCGCTCGACACCGACAACGACCTCATCATCGTCAACGACAGCCTCACCCCCTCCGTGGGCGCGATCACCCACCTAAGCGGCCGCATCCTAGGCCCCTCCGGAGAGCCGATCCGCAACGCGCTCGTCGAGATCTGGCAGGTCGATCACCACGGCGTCTATCTCCACAAGGGCAGCGCCGGTGCGGAGAAACGCGATTCAAACTTCCAGGGCTTCGGGCGCTTTCTAACAGGCACCAGCGGCGAATACTATTTCCGCACGATCAAGCCCGTCGCCTACCCCGGCCGCACCCCGCACATCCATTTCGCGGTGAAAATGAAAGGCCGCGAAAAATGGACGACCCAGCTCTACATCAAGGGCGAGCCTCAGAACGACAAGGACGGCCTGCTCTCGCGGGTGAAGGACGCCAAGCAGCGCGAATCCATCATCCATGAGTTCGCACCCCTTCCCGATAGCAAAATCGGGGAACTGGTTGTAAAATTCGACATCGTCATGGGCTTCACGCCCGGCGATAACTGACGCACCACCCGATGAGAAACCTCCTCCGCATCCTCCCTGCGCTACTGGCATTTTTCCCCGGCCTCCTCACTGCACAGGAGCAGGCCGCCGCCGGGAAGAAGCATAAGGTCGTCATCATCCCCATCCGTGAGCAGATCGCGCCGCCTGAACTCCACATCCTCCGCCGCGGCCTGAAATCGGCCATCGAGCAGGGCGCAGACACCGTGATCCTCGATATGGAGACCCCCGGCGGACGCCTCGATGTCACCTTCGACATGCTCAAGGCCATCGAGAAATTTCCCGGAAAAGTCATCACCTACGTGAACAGCGAGGCGATCTCCGCCGGTGCGCTGATTTCCGCAGGGACGGATGAGATCCACTTCGCGCCGGGTGCCGTGATCGGCGCTGCGGCTCCCGTGACCGGCGGCGGCGAGGACATCGATGAGACGATGAAACAGAAAGTCGTCTCCTATCTGAAAGCTCGCGTCCGCGCCATTTCCGACGGCAAGGGTCACCGTGGCGATGTCCTTTCCGCGATGATCGACGCCGATTTCGAGTTCAAGATCGGCGAGGAAATCATCAAACCGGAAGGCGAGTTGCTCACCCTCACCGCCACCGAAGCGATGAAAGTTTACGGCGATCCCGGCCAGCCACTGCTCGGCGCGGGCATCTCTCCGGACATCAACGGCCTGCTCGACAGCCTTTTCGGAAAAGGCAATCACAGCACCGTCCGCCTGGAGGTCACATGGTCGGAAAAGATCGCCCAGTACATCACCAGTATCGCACCGCTACTGCTCGCTGCCGGGCTGGTGCTGCTTTTCATCGAGTTCAAGACACCCGGCTTCGGCGTGTTCGGCATTGGCGGTGGAGTCCTGCTCGCCATCGTCTTCTTCGGCCATCACGCGGCCGGCCTGTCGGGTCATGAGGCCGCGCTCTTTTTCTTCCTCGGTTTCGCGCTCGTGATGATCGACCTGTTTTTCCTCCCCGGCTTCATGCTGCTCGCCATACCCGGCGCGCTGCTGATGCTCGGCTCCCTGCTTTGGGGCATGTCGGACATCTGGCCTGACCAACCCATCGAGTGGGACTCGGGTTTCCTGTTCAAGCCGCTCGTGAATCTGGTTTCGGGTCTGGCTGGCGCTGTCGTCATCTTCATCCTCCTGCTTCGCTACATGCCCGGCGGCGGCCTTTGGGGCAAAATGGTGCTCGAATCCGCCATCGGCGGCGAAACCACCCTCGCCTCCGCCGCCCGCAGCCAACCCTCCCTCATCGGAGCCACCGGCCAAGCCGTCACCGCCCTTTTCCCCTCCGGCCAGATCGAGATCGGCGGCAAACGCTATGACGCCCGCCTCGCCCTCGGCACCGCCCCGCCGGGAACCGAAGTGAAAGTCATCTCCGTCGGCGAGTTTGAACTGACCGTCGAGGCGATCTAATTTCTCGCAAAATCCCTCCCAGCCGCTAATTTCCAGACATGAGCATCACGGAAATCAAAAAACTCCCCATTCGGGAAAAATTCCAAATTCTCGAGGCATTGTGGGAGGACATGCGTGAGGAGATTGAGGACGCCGACATCCCGGAATCCCACAAAAAGATTCTCGATGATTGCGAAGCCAGGGTGCTTGCGGGCGGGGAGAAGTTTTACAGCCTTGAAGAAGCAAGGAACATGATTGGACGATAGTGATCACCATCAAGCTATCCCATACCGCCGTCGTCGGCCTGAACCGCGGCTATCGATATTACGAGCGGAAAGAAATCGGATTGGGAGACTATTTCAAAAACACCCTTCTCGCCGAGATCGAAGGCCTGTCCGTCACAGCAGGGATTCACCGTATGGTTCACGGTCATCACAGGATGATCAGCCGTGTTTTCCCCTACGCCATCTACTACAAATTCAGTAACGAAACGGCGGATGTGCGTGCGGTCATCGACTGCCGCAGGAATCCGGATTGGATACGAAAGCAGTTTGAATAAGCCGTTATTTCCCTTGATAACCAATCCGTCAAAGCGCACGTTTTCCCGCACGCTCACCCCATGAAAACCATCACCGCCACCTCCGCGCGCTCTGACATCTACGGGCTCATCGACACGGCACTTGAAAGCCACGAACCCATCCAGATCACTGGCAAACGCGGCAATGCCATCCTTCTGGGAGAGAGCGACTGGCGCGCGCTTCAGGAAACCCTCCACCTCGTCTCCATTCCGGGCATGCGCGATTCCATCCTACATGGCATGGCGGAACCCGTCGAAAAATGCAGCAAGGAGATCGACCTGTGAGCTACGAGCTGGTTTACACCACCCAAGCGAAAAAGGACGCCCGGAAGCTCAAGAACACCCCCCTCGCCGCGAAAGCCCGGCAGCTTCTGGAAATCATAAGCGAAAATCCTTTCGCCGAGCCACCACCCTTCGAAGCCCTTGTCGGCGACCTCAAAGGTTCTTACTCCCGCCGCATCAACATTCAGCATCGCCTCGTTTACCAGGTGATCGAAGACCAAAAAACCATCAAAGTCCTCCGACTCTGGACGCACTACGAATAACCTCTCCTTGAGATTTCGAGTTTAAAATTTAAAGCTTCCCCCCAGTGACCCTGATCATCTTCCTCTTCGCCCTCGGTATTTTCCTATTCGCGGTGGAAGTCCTCGTGCCCGGCGGCATTCTCGGCATCGCGGGCGGGGTGCTGCTGCTCGCGGGCTGCATCCTTTCTTTTGTGCGTTATGGCTCCGACGGCGGCCTGATCGCGGTGGTCGCCAGCATCCTTGTCGGTGCCCTCGTTTTCTTCATCGAATTCAAGATCCTGCCCAAAACACGCATTGGGAAGCGATTCTTCCTCAGCCGCGAAATCACCGCCACAGCCACTGCTCTCCAAAACGACGCGCGGGATTTGATTGGCAAAGCCGCCCTTTCCGCCACAGTCCTCTCGCCCAGTGGATATGTGACTGTCGGTGGGAAACGCTACGAAGCCGTTTCACAGTCCGGCCATATCAATCCCGGCAGCGAATTGGAAGTCGTTGACGCGAACCATTTCCAACTCACAGTAAGAACCAAATCATAACACCGCTATGCCCGACCTATCCACCATCCTCCTCATCGTCCTCGTAATCGTTGGTCTTGTCGTTTTCGGCATCATCTTTTCCTTCTTCAGCGTCTGGCTGCGCGCATGGCTCGCCGGGGCATACGTGGGCTTCTCCGATCTCATCGCCATGCGTCTCCGCCAAGTGCCCTACGGCCCCATCGTCGATAGCCGCATCACCGCGAAAAAGGCGGGCATCGAGATCGACATCAACGAAATCGAAGCCCACTACCTCGCCGGCGGCAATGTTCTCCCCACCATCCAAGCTCTCATCGCCGCCCAGAAAGCCGGCATCGGCCTCGATTGGAACCGCGCCTGCGCCATCGACCTCGCCACCAAGGGCTCCGAGAAATCCGTTGTCGAAGCCGTCCGCACCTCCGTCGATCCCAAGGTGATCGACTGCCCGAACCCCGCCACCGGCCGCACCACCATCGACGGCGTCGCCAAGGATGGCATCCAGGTGAAAGTCCGCGCCCGCGTCACCGTCCGCACCAACCTCGACCGCTTCGTCGGCGGCGCGAAGGAGGACACGATCATCGCCCGTGTCGGCGAGGGCATCGTCACCACCATCGGCTCCGCCGAAAGTTACAAGAGCGTCCTAGAATCGCCCGATTCCATCTCCAAGGTCGTCCTCGCCCGCGGCCTCGATGTCGGATCCGCCTTCGAGATCCTCTCCATCGACATCGCGGACGTCGATGTCGGCGAAAACGTCGGCGCCCAGCTCCAGGAAGCCCAGGCCGAGGCGAACAAGAACATGGCCCAGGCCGAAGCGGAAATCCGCCGCGCCGCCGCCGTCGCACTCGAGCAGGAGATGATCGCCCGCGTCGCGGAAATGAAAGCAAAGGTCGTCGAGGCCGAGGCCCAAGTCCCCCTCGCCCTCGCCGAAGCTTTCCGCTCCGGAAACCTCGGCGTCATGGATTACTACCGCATGGAAAACGTCAAAGCCGACACGACCATGCGCGATTCGATCTCCAAACAGCAATAGCCTTGATGACCCGTGGCGGCGATCTCCGGTCGCCGCCCGCCAAGCCCTGAAAGGGCCACCATACCAGCCCAGGGCCTCGCCCTGGGTTTTTCATTACCCCACAAGCCCTTTGCCTACAACTCGTCATCATCGACGCCCCCGAGTCCTTTCCTCATCGGTAAAGCCTCCCCTTTCCGCAAAAACATCGCATCCTCACAAGCGTTTCTCAGCCAGGCCAGCTTCCGAAACGCGAGCGGAGTGACCGGCCCCACAAGCGCGTCGATGATCGTGGGAGCATTCTCGATGGATCGCATGATATTCCTCTCGTGCAAATCGTCGATCAGCCAACCTTGGTCATACAGCCAGACCACCACAACCTGCCGCCTCAATCGGGTGGCCTCGGGCAAGATCCCCCGAAGCGCCTGGATTGCCCTCGCCTTGTCCTCCGCGTAATCGACCATCGGCAGCGCCAATGGCTGCTTCGCGATCAGGTAATCACCGTTATCCGACAAACCCACGATCTCGGTCGGATGCCCGCCGGCCTCGTTGAGGATCTGTAATTTTTCAAGCGTGTCCCTTAGAACCGCATCCTTTAGAACCACTTCAAATTCACCTTCATCGTTCAGCTCCAGGGAAATTTTTTTCCCAAGCGAGCCGTTCGGGCGCAAGTCGAACAACTTGTAAACCGCGTCCGACTCAGGGTCATGATAGGGACTGGCCTCAGCACCACTAGGCAACGGAATCAGGCCGGAAATGCTGAACTGCAATCCATCGTCATCATGACAAATCCCCAGCTTCTCCAGGGAAATCAACGGGAGTTCCCACTCCCTTGTGCGTCTGACAAGAGCGGCTGTCCAAACATCAACCGAAAGCGATTCGCCCGGTGGAGCGAGTTGAGCCGCTTCCATGATTCCCCTCGTTCGGATGCGGTTAAGGGCAGAGCAAGCTGCTCGCTGCTCGACTGTATTTCCCTTTCTCCCGATGGCGCTTTGCTGTCCTGTCCGGAAGTCGAAGTGGTATTGTGCTGAAATTCGTTCATCCAAGGGGTTGCGGTGTTTTTGGCTGTGAGCGGGAGGATGCGCAGTGATGCATTGTCACGCATCACTGCGTAGCTTCTAGTCGCACATCGGGCGGACAGCAAGGTCACTTTGAAGTTTGAAGTTTGAAATTTAAAGTTTCAACCTCCCCGCGTGAGCAACTGCAACAAACTGGGAATCGGCCTCGCGGGCTTCGGCACCGTCGGCTCGGGCGTATGGAACACGATTGAGAAAAACGGCGAGCTGATCTCCGACCGCACCGCCAACGGAGTTTCTCTTGGAATCACCAAAATCCTCGTCCGCGATCCCGCCAAAACCCGCGCCACGACCTCCGCCGTCCCCACGGAAATCCTCACCACGGATTGGCGCGAACTCGTCAACGACCCCGCCGTCGATATCGTCGTCGAACTCATCGGCGGCACCACCGACGCCTTCGAAATCGTCGCCGCCGCTCTCCTCGCGAAAAAACCCGTTGTCACCGGCAACAAAGCCCTGCTCGCCGAGCGCGGCATCGAGCTGTTCGCGATTTCCCGGAAAATGGAGACCCCGATCTTCTTCGAGGCCGCCATCGCGGGCGGGATACCCATCGTCAAGACCGTCCAGGACTCCTTCATCGGAAACCAGATACACTCCTTCACCGGCATCATCAACGGCACCTCGAACTACATCCTCGAGCAAATGACCGTGCGCGGCATCGACTACCCCACCGCCCTCGGCGAAGCCCAGGCGCTCGGCTACGCGGAGGCCGATCCCGCCCTCGACGTCAATGGCTGGGACGCCGCCCACAAGGCCATCCTCCTCGCCACCCTCGCCTACGGTTTCCCCATCGACCCGAAAAACGTCCACGTCTCCGGCATCGAGCAAGTCCGCCCCGCCGACATCCGTTTCGCGAAATCCCTCGGCTATGTCATCAAGCTCCTCGCCATAGTCCGCGAGCACGAAAGCGGCTCCATCGAGCTCCGCATTCAGCCCTCCTTCATTTCCCAAAAACACATCCTCGCCTCCGTCAACGGAGTCTTCAACGCCGTCTCGGTCAACGCCGACGCCGCCGGCGAATCCCTCTTCTACGGACGCGGCGCCGGCCAGGGCCCCACCGCCTCCTCCGTCGTCGCTGACCTCGTCGAAGCCGCCCGCGACCTCGCCCACACCGCCCTCCATCGC
Organism: Verrucomicrobiota bacterium; assembly: GCA_046051965.1. Lineage (GTDB taxonomy): Bacteria > Verrucomicrobiota > Verrucomicrobiia > Verrucomicrobiales > Akkermansiaceae > Luteolibacter. The sequence goes on along the minus strand of JBJONG010000007.1, from coordinate 102,635 downwards.
GGTTTCCTGCCATATCGGGAAACAGGAAACCTCGTCCCCATCGCCGAAACCACCACCGCCTACTACGTCCGCTTCGATGTCACCGACCGCCCCGGCACCATCGCCGAAATCGCCACCGTCCTCGCCAAGCACGCCATCGGCATCTCCGGCACCCACTCCCCCGTGAACCCGGACAACCCCGACGCCGAATTCCTCGACATGGTCTTCCTCCTCCACTCCTGCCCGTTCGGAAAACTCACCGCCGCCCTCACCGAAATCGAATCCCTCAACTGCGTCAACTCCACCCCCGTCGTCTTCCGCATCGAAAACTTAGGATGATAATTTTCACCGCAGAGACGCAGAGGCCGCAAAGGATCGCAGAGCCAGTCCTATGAAAATGTTGAGAAAATGAGTTCAGAACACCCATCTTCATTCGCGTCCATTCGCGTTCATTCGCGGTTAAAAACACAAGCCAAGTCTCCCTCCGCGTCCCTCCGCGGCCTCTGCGCCTCCGCGGTGAACCTCTTCCCCACAACCCAAGTCTTCCTTCAGGCTTAAAGTTTAAAATTTAAAGTTTATGTATCTAGTCACCATCGGCCTCGAAGTCCACGCCCAGGTCAACACCGACACGAAAATGTTCTGCGCCTGCCGCACCTCCTTCGGCGACGACCCGAACACGAACACCTGCCCCGTCTGCCTCGGCTACCCCGGCGCATTGCCCGTCCTGAACAAGCGCGCCATCGAGAAAACCCTCCTCACCGGCCTCGCCCTCGGCTGCGGCTCGCCGGAGTTTTCCCGCTGGGACCGGAAAAACTACTTCTACCCGGACATGCCGAAAAACTACCAGACCACCCAGATGGATTTCCCCCTCTGCATCGGCGGCGGCGTGCCGCTCTTCGACGACTGCTATCCCACCGACGCCCGGAAAAGCATCAAGACCCCGAACAAGATCGTCCGCCTCAACCGCATCCACCTTGAGGAGGACGTCGCGAAATCCACCCACCTCGCCAACACCTCGCTCATCGACTTCAACCGCGCCGGCACCCCGCTCATGGAGATCGTCACCGAGCCGGATCTCGAATCCGCCGAGGAGGCCTTCGCCTACCTCCGCTCCCTCCAGCTCATCCTCCACGATTGCGACACCTCGGACGCCGACCTCGAAAAAGGCAACCTCCGCTGCGACGTGAACATCTCCCTCCGCAAAAACGAATCCGATCCCCTCGGCGCGAAGGTGGAGCTGAAAAACCTCAACTCCTTCTCCGCCATCCGCCGCGCGATCCATTTCGAGATCGAACGCCAGACCGAGGAACTCAACGCCGGCATCCCCCAGATCCAATCCACCCGCCGCTGGAACGACGAACTCGGCGAAACCCAGCTCATGCGCACCAAGGAAGACGCCCACGACTATCGCTACTTCCCTTGCCCCGACCTCCTCCCCATCGCCACCGCCCCGCTGTTGGAAACGGTTAGAAAACATGTCCCCGAGCCGCGCCTGGCAAAAATCGCCCGCTACGAAACCGACTTCGGCCTTACCGCCTACGACGCCGCCGTCCTCACCGCCGACAGCAAACTCGCCGCCTACTTCGAGGCCACCAACCACCCCTCCATCCCCGCCAAGAAAACCGCGAATTTCCTCATCAACAACCTCCTCGGCACCCTCAACGAGCAAGCCCTCACCATTTCCGAGTGCCCCGTCCCGCCCGCGCAACTCCGCGCCCTCCTCACCCTCGTCGAAGACGGCACGCTCGCCCCCAACCAAGCCAAGGAAGTCTTCACCGTTCTCTTCACCAGCCCGCAGCGCGCCCCCAAAGACATCGCCGATGACCTCGGCTTCAAACCCACCTCCTCCGGCGACCTCGAAGCCCTCATCGACGCCGCCATCGCCGCCAACCCCGCCGAAGTCGAAGCCATCAAAGCCGGCAACGAAAAACTCCTCAACTTCCTCACCGGCCAAGTCATGAAATCCGCCCCCACCAAACCCAACCCCAAACAGGTCACCGACCTGCTGCGGGCGAAGCTCTTATAATGGAGAGCCGCGCCTTCGGCCGGCTTCCCCAGCGCTCCGAACCAAACCCAAGCTCCATAAAACCCCATGGACACCGAAGAGCCACCTCTCCCACCCGCTCCCGAACTACTCAATCGCCAGCCTAAATGGTTCAAGCCGGTGTTCTACGGATTCATTGTCGCAAGCCTTCTGCTTGCGATTGCCTTTTTGATAGCCCCCCTATTTATCAGGCAACGTGGACACGATCCATGGGAAGAAGGTTTTAAAAATGCCCGCCAACTTGGTATTGTTCTTTACGAGTTTGAATCCGATTTTGGAGCCTTTCCCGACGAATCTACCGTTTCACAGGTAAAAGCGGAATTTGACACAGATATCCATCTGAATGGGATGTCCTCCAACGCTCTTTTCCGTCAGTTGTTCACGACAGGAATTGTCCAGACTGAACGGATTTTCCACGCAGGAATCAATCGCAATAATAGACCTGATGAGAATATCGTCTCACGGCATATCTTGGAACCGGGAGAATGCGAAATGTCCTACATCGCTGGTCTTTCCTTTGAAGACGACCCCCTCACCCCCATCGTCCTCACCCCCCTCATCCCCGGCACCACGAAATTCGACCCCAAGCCCTTCAACGGCAAAGCCATCATCCTCCACATCGACAACTCCGTCCGCACCTACGACATCGCAAAAGACAGCCATATCTACGACGCCAAAGGCATCAACCTCCTCTCCCCCAAGAACCCCATCTGGAAAGGCAAAGCCCCCGACATCCGCTATCCGGAATGAGGGGAGCAGCTTCATCCTCCGGCCTTCCCGAACACCGCCACCCACCGGTCCACGCTCTTCCCCGCCGCATCCGGCAATTCGCGTGAAAACGCATGGCGCACGTTCGCCAGCACCTTTGCCCCGCGCGCCCTCATGCTCGCCACCAGCAGCTCGTGCTCGAGATCGAAGTACGACGTGCATACGAGATGTCCGCCTTCCTTCAGCGCCGCCAACGACTCCTCCAGGATGCCCTCCCACACCATCGGCTCGTGCCAGTAGTTCTGGTGGCGGATGAAGACCATGTCGAACTCCGGCAAGCTCTCCATCCGGCCTATCATCGCCGCGTTGCCCTCGCGGAAAACGATTTCCCCGCCCGGCAGCTCCCAGCGTTTCCGCGCCTCCGCGATCGCATCCGCCCGCAGATCCATGCCGAGGTAAAACCCGATCTCCGCCGGTGCCACCGCCGCCGCCAGCGCCCCCGTCTCATCCGCCCGCCCGCAGGCGAGATTGAGCACCGCGAGTTTTCCGGAAAGCCGCAGCCCCGCCAGCGCGAACACCTCTCCTAACAGCCCCGCCAGCCGCCGGACATCGGCGTCGGTGCCTTCGTGGGAAAAGGGGAGCTTCCGGATCATGCGCCGCGAACCTTTCCAGTCATCCCGCCCCCGCGCCAATCGAAAATGACATTGTTGCAATCACTGTCCGCTATGTTTGTTTCCTTCCGCCTCACCAGCATGAGGACTCGATCCTACGGGAAGGCTAAAGCGAGGAATACGGCGCGAGGAACCCAGAGCGGGCGGTGGATCGGATGCCGGGAACGCTGATTACCGTGAAACTGCTGTCCGGGGGAAATCCCCATGGGATAATGTTTCGGATCGAGGCGGTCGGTGGTGAAATCCGGGTTTGCACTTAGACAGGTACCCTTGCTCTTGCAGATGAGCGATTTGAGGAGCAAATTTCGCGCTTCCGCAAAATTTACCCACCTGCGTAAGTATTCAACTCACCGGTGAACCTACATTCAACCAGCCGCCCCAGAATTCATGCAAAACCTCATCTCCGCCCTGCTCATCTCCTCGTTCGCCGTTCCATTCGTCGGTGCGGCGGAGGCTCCGCCCAAAAAAATCATCGTCAGCGGCCAGACTCAGTCCGCAGGCAGGGGCGATATCCTCAATGAGCTGCCGCTTCCCTCTTGGGTTTGGGGCAAGGATCAGAATAAAATCCAGTTCGTCAGAACCACTTTCGATACGCCCGCAAACCTCGAATCGGCGCGCCTCGTCGTCACCTGTGACAATGTGTTCACGCTGTGGATCAACGGCAAACAGCTTGCCCAAAGCAAGGAATGGAGCAATCCGGTTGACATCAATGTCCTCGCGGATCTCGCGAAAACCGGAAAGAACGTGATCGCCATCAAGGCCGAGAACCAGGACAGTGCGGCCGGTCTGATCGCGAAGCTGATCCTCACCTCAAAGGGCGGCGCGCGCGAAATCATCATGACCGGAAACGACGGTTGGAAAGTCTCCGAGACCGAAGCCGCCGGCTGGCAAACCGCCGGCTTCGACGACAGCGCATGGCAGCAGCCTGAAAAAATCGCCGCCCTCGGAGCACCGCCATGGGGCATACCCGGTGACAAGGCGGGCGGCGGATCGGCGCTCAATCCCGACAAGCTGAAAATCGCCGCAGGTTTCCGCGCCGAGCTTCTCTACACGGTGCCCGCCGCGGAGCAGGGTTCATGGGTTGCGCTCACGAAGGATGCCGCAGGCCGCTTCATCGCATCCGATCAGGGAGACAAAGGACTGTTCCGGATTTCCGTGAAAGACACCGAGGATGCGATCCATGTGGATGTGGAAAAAATCCCTGTCGCCATCTCCGGCGCCCAAGGTCTGACATGGGCTCACGGCAAACTTTACGCCCACGTCACCGGAGCGGGCCTTTTCACCGCCACCGACACGAACAACGACGGGATGCCGGATGCCAAGGGAGATCTCGGCGGAGCCAAAGGTGGCGGCGAGCACGGCAACCACGCCGTCATTCCCGACAAGGACGGGGAGAATCTTCTCGTCGTCGGCGGCAACCACACCGCACTCCCCCAAGAGTTCGTCAAAGGCTCCACCACCACCTGGAGCGAGGATCATCTCCTGCCACGCGATTGGGACGCGAACGGCCACGCCAAAGGCGTTCTCGCGCCCGGTGGATGGATCTGCAAGGCCACCCCGGACGGGAAAAACTACTTCGTACAAAGCATGGGTTACCGGAACCAATATGACATCGCGCTCAACCGCTTCGGCGACATTTTCACCTACGATTCGGACATGGAATGGGACATGGGCATGCCGTGGTACCGCCCCACCCGCATCTGCCACGCCACCAGCGGAGCTGATTTCGGATGGCGCAGCGGCAGCGGTGTTTGGCCCAACTATTATGAGGACAGCCTCCCGCCTGTCGTCGATATCGGCCCCGGTTCGCCGACTGGCACCGTCATGGGCACGGGAGCGAAGTTTCCCACGAAATATCAGGACGCGATCTTCGCGCTCGATTGGACATTCGGCACCATTTACGCCATCCACCTCACACCGCAGGGCGCGAGCTACACGGCCAAGACAGAGGAATTCATCTCCGGCGCACCTCTCCCTGTCACCGATGCGGTCATCGGCGATGACGGCGCCCTCTACTTCACCACCGGCGGTCGCGGCACCCAGTCCGCGCTCTACCGCGTCGTTTACACCGGCAGCGAATCCACCGCCGCCCCCACCGGAGACGGGCCGCCGGAAGCCGCGCAAGCACGCGCCCTGCGTCGTTCCCTCGAAGCCTTTCACGGCAAGCAAAATCCAAATGCCGTCGCCACCGCATGGCCGCACCTGGCCAGCACCGACCGCTTCATCCGCAACGCCGCCCGCGTCGCCATCGAGGCACAGCCGGCTGCGGAATGGGCGTCGAAAGTTTTCACTGAGAAAAACACCCAGGCCAGAATCACCGCCGCCGTCGCCCTCGCGCGCAGCAATGACAAGCAATACAAATCCGCGCTCATCGCCTCCCTGTTGGAGCTATCACCGGAGAGCTTGGAGGAAAGTCAGTTGCTCGGTCTCCTCCGCGCCTACAGCCTCACCTTCCTGCGCCTAGGCGTACCCGATGCCTCGGAAAAGGCGTCGATCATCGCCGAGTTCAATGCGCTTTTCCCCGCCAAAAGCCCGAGCCTCAACACCGAACTGGCGCAGATCCTCGTTTATCTTGATGCGCCCGATGTCGTCTCCCGCACCATGGAGCTGATCCGCAAGCCCTCGAAACCCATCGCCCCGGATTGGTTCGAACTGATCGCACGCAACGGTCGCTATGGAGGCAGCATCCGCAAGCTCCTCGACAACCCGACCCCGGCGCAGGAAATCGGATACGCGTTCATCCTCCGCAACGTCCGCTACGGCTGGACCATCAAGGAACGCCGCGAATACGTTTCGTTCCTCAACAACGCCGGCAAGTTCTCCGGCGGCAATAGTTACGCGGGCTTCCTCACCAACATCCGCAGCGAGGCTCTTGCGAACGCATCCGAAGCGGAGCGCGCCGCCCTCGCCGATCTCACCGGTGAAAAGATCGCCGCCAAGCCCGACTTCACCATCACCCCGCCGAAAGGCCCGGGCCAAGTATGGACTGTCGCCAGCGCCCTCGCCGCTGTTGAGGAAAAGGGCGCGATGCAAGGCCGGGATTTCAACTCCGGCCGCAACCTCCTGCACGCCACCGCCTGCGCCTCCTGCCACCACTTCGATGGCTCCGGGGGCTCCATCGGCCCGGATCTCACCACGGTGCGGAACAAGTTCAGCACCCGCGACCTGCTCGAAGCCATCATCGAGCCAAGCAAAGTGATCTCCGACCAATACGGCTCCTCCACCGTGACTCTCAACAACGGCAAGACCCACGCCGGCCTCGTCATCACCGAGGGCGACATCGTCACCGTCCACACCGCCGATCCGAAGGCGAAGCCCGTGGTCATCAACTACTCCGACGTGAAATCAATCGATGAATCCTCCATCTCCCAGATGCCTCCCGGCCTGATCAACTCCCTATCCGCCAACGAACTCCGCGACCTCATCGCCTACCTGTTGTCACGCGGAAATCCCGAGGATCCGATGTTTAAGCAATAGGCTCCAACACCACCCGACACCTGAACGCATTCCCATTGGCGTGTTCGAACTGGACATCGCAATCCTCCCGTAAAAGCTTCCTCTTATGACAGCAGACCCAATCAGCCGCCGCCGTTTTCTCGGAACCTCCCTCGCCGCTGCCGCCGCTTATCCGCTCGGGGCGGGCATCGCTTCTGCGGCAGACGCAGATCCGTCCGTCCTCGGGCAGGGGAAATTCCGTTTCCGCAAGGTCGAGGGCTGGTCGTTCCTCCGCGATGGCAGCCCGGTGGAGGTGGCGGATTGCCATGAGTTCGCCCGTACCAAGTCCGGCAGCCAGATCCTCTGCACGACAAACACCGCCAACAATCTCATCGAATTTTCACCGGACGGGAAAGTGATCCGCACCTTCGGCACCACCTACCCCGGAATCCACGGGCTGAACATTTCCAATGAAAACGGCGAGGAGTTCCTCTGGCTCACCGACACCCAGCGCCGTCTCGTGGTCAAGCTCGACATGAAAGGCAACGAGGTAATGACCCTCGGCTGGCCCAAGGAGACCGGGAAATACGAGAAGGAAGATCAGTTCTGCCCCACGGAAACGGCGGTGAACCCGGTCAACGGCGATATCTACGTGGCCGATGGCTACGGCTCAAATTGGCTCACTCACTACGACGCAAAAGGCGCTGTGAAAGGCTGCTACCGCCATGAAGGTTTCAACTGCATTCACGGTGTCGCGTTCGACAACCGCGACGCTGCGAATCCGAAGCTGCTCGTCACTTCGCGCGCGGCGAACAAGCTTTTCACCCTCTCACTCAATGGTGAAAACCTCGGACATATCGATTTCCCCGGCGCATGGATCTGCCGCCCTGTCATCCACGGCGAGAACGTCTTCTTCGCCGTGATCAACTCCGGCCGCCTCCAGTGGGGCGATGATTTCCGCGGCTTTGTGATGGTGCTCGACAAGGAAAACAAACCCGTCTCCCTCATCGGCGGAACCCCGCCGGTTGCAGGCGCGGAGGGCGAAACCGCCCTTTACCGGAACATCGATCCGAAACCCTTCCTCAACTGCCACGACGTCGGTCTCGACGCGGAAGGCAACCTCTACGTCGCCCATTGGAACTCGAACAAAACCCATCCCTACAAGCTCGTGCCGGTGGCATGATCGGGCGGGAAAAACTTACTCGGCGGCCTCCGGCATCACGAGCCTCGGGCGTGGCAACCGCATGGGAGCCGGGGTGGCGCTGAGTGCGTGGTCGAGGCCACGACGCATCGCACAAACCTGCTTGCGCCAACCTTCCGGTATCGAGGAATGTTCGGGATGATCCCCAGCGAATCCCTCGAAAATCACTTTGCCCCCGCTATCCACAATACGGACAAAATCACCTTCGTCGCGACGGGTCACCTCCGCGCTGCCCCGGGAGTCGGTGACCATGGCCTTTTTCCCCTCCAGATCCATGATACGCATCGCGCCATCGTCGGGGCGTATCACGGAATCCACCAGGATACGCCGCACTGCCTCACCTTCGCCACCCCTGTCCTCACCGAGAGTGACCTTCAGATCGAGCGATTTCCCCTCGCGGAAAACAGATACCGTGATCTCTTCGCCAGGCGCGAAAAGCCTCAGCAGGGTCGCCAGCTGCCCTTCATTCACCAACATCTGGTCTTCCATTTTCCAGAACAAATCATGCTTGCGGAGTCCCGCTTTCTCAGCCGGCCCCCCCTCGGAAATCTCGTTGACGACAAAACCAATGCCCGGTGGCAGCGCAGGAAGCTGGGTGGTGGTGACATCATCCGGCTTGAAAACGCTCAGTCCCAACCATGGCTCGCCGACAGGCTGTTTCACAACCGCAACCGCTGCGTCATCCTGAGCGCGAACGAGCCCGCCGAAGAGCAGGGCAAACCACATGAAATGGACGGAGGCACGCATTTCAGAAGGCGCTGACGGGCAGCAGATACATCTCTTTACGTGGTTCGGTGAGCGTGACCTCGATGCCGGTTTCCTCATCCAGAATCCTGCTTTCACCCACCACCCGGACGCTCATTTTCCTCACAGCCGAACCTCCGGCATCCACAAAAAGCCCTTCGTCGCGCACGTTCTCCACACGATCCAATTCGGCAATCAAGACCATCCCGTCATCCCCAGCACTTCCCGCAATGGGAGCGGCTACCTGATCGCCGAAGGGAAACGCAAAGACACCGATGGCCACCGCCGCCGCCATCCCGCCAAGCCATTTCGCCCAGCGTGAAAAATCATGCCGGAGCACAGCATGGCTGCCCGCCAACTCGTCAATTTGAGCATCCATCTCTTCCTGGACGGTTTTGCTGAGCGCGGTGGGCATCAGCCGCATCAGCGCCTTTTCCATTTCATCACATGGATCAACCTCACGCATGACGTTCCTCCTTCATCCTTTTCAGATCCAATGTCAGTTGCTCCAACGCGTATCGGTAGCGCGAAGCCGCCGTATTCGGGGAAACGGCGAGCACCTCGGAAATCTGCGCAAAAGTAAGCCCGCCCCAGGTTTTCATCACCACCACCTCGCGGAGCTTGTCGCTGAGGTTTTGCACCGCATCGCGCAAGCGCACGGCATCCTCGTCATCCTCCATCATCGGATCCAGCCAGACATCTTGGAAATCGTTAAGGTAAACAATCGCCTCCTCGCGTTTCCTGCGTCGCTTCTCAGACCGGTGCAGCATCAGCCCGGCAAAGCGGATCGTGGAAAAAACAAGCGGCAGATCCGGCGGGCCACCACCGCGCTCCTCCTCCTGCTGGTAATGCCACATTTTCAGGATCGAGTCCTGCACCAGATCCTCCGCATCCTCTCGGGATTTTCCCCAGCTGCGTGCAAACAGCAAAAGCCGCGGCCCGTTCTCGGCCAGCCATCGCTTCCATTCTTTCGATAGATTGTTTGCCATCCGTTCAGCCATAGAATGCCCCGGATCGCCCCGTTTGTCTCCACGAAATTCCCAACTGCCATGGCACCCCAGATTCGGGTTGTTGCAAGGCCGTCGCATTCGCTACCGTCGCCCCCGCATGCTCAGAAAAACCATCGCCATCCTCCTTTCACTCGCGTCGCTCTCATGCGCGCAGGAACCTCCTCCGCTCCCTACCGATCTCTCCGACTACAAGCTCACCCCCGCCCCGGCCTCGTCGGTCACACTGAAAAAAGGCGACCGTCTTGCCATCTGCGGGGATTCGATCACCGAGCAGAAGATGTATTCGGTGCTCGTAGAGACCTACCTCACCGCCTGCTTGCCAGAACTCGGCATCACTTGCCGCCAATATGGCTGGAGCGGCGAGCAGGCCAGCGGCTTTCTCGCACGCATGGACAACGACGTCCTCCGTTTCAAACCCACCGTCGCAACCTCCTGCTACGGCATGAACGATTTCCGCTACGTCCCTTTCGACGAGGCCATCGCCGGAGAATACCGCGACAACCAGACGAAGATCGCCAGGAAATTCAAGGCGGCGGGCACCCGCTACGTCATCGGCTCATCCGGCATCATCGATTCCGTGCCCGACTGGGTAAAGTCCGCGAAAGGCACGAAAAAGGAACTCAACCTCGCCCTCTCCCGATTCCGCAACATCGCCCTTGAGGTCGCACGCTCCGAGGGCGTTGGCTTCGCGGATGTCTACAGCCCCGCCCTGAACGCCGATTTCGAAGCGAAGAAAAATTTCGGCGCAGCCTTCCAAGTCTCCGGCAAGGACGGCGTCCACCCCGGCTGGGCCGGTCATGCGATCATGGCCTACGCCTTCCTGAAAAGCCTCGGCGTCGATGGCGATCTCGGCTCCATCACATTTGACAGCGCAGCGGGCACCGCCACCGCCACGGGCGGGCACGAAATCCTCTCCACCGCCAACGGGAAAATCACCGTCCGCAGCACCCGCCTCCCTTTCGCACCCGGCCCCGGCCCCGCCGATAGCGATGCATCACTCCGCGCCGGCATGACACTCGTCCCTTTTGATGCGGAGCTCAACCGCTTCTTGCTGAAAATCTCCAACCCGAAAGCGGAAAGCTATAAGGTCACATGGGGCGCGGAGTCAAAAACGTTCACCGCCGCTGATTTTAAAAATGGCATCAACCTCGCCGCCGAGTTCCACAACAACCCGCTCGTCGCTCCTTTCCAAGCCATCCAATCCGCCGTTACGGCAAAGCAAGCTTTCGAGACAAAACAAATCAAAACCCTCGTCCACGGCGATGCAGGCAAGGCCGACATGGAAGGCACTTTCGAACGCACCGAGGAAGAACGCGCCAAGCTGATGGAAAAACTCAAAGAAACCATCCGGCCAGCCGAGCACTCCATCGGGATCGAACCGGCATCCTGAATCCGGCTGCGTAAAATCATCCCCATTTCCGCGCTTGCGGCACGCCCTGAATGCCGCCAAGCTCGATTCCTCGCCGGGGTGGCGGAATTGGTAGACGCGCTTGACTTAGGATCAAGTGAGCTAGCTTGTGCAGGTTCGAGTCCTGTCCCCGGTACTTTTTCCCAAGATCATGATCAACGAACTCAAAACGCGCCTCACCTCCATCGGACTCAGCGAGGAAATGTCCGCCAAGGCCATCGAAACCGTGGCTGATTTCGCAAAATCAAAGCTGCCGGAGCAATTCCACTCCACCTTGGACGACGTGCTGGCCGGCAACACCCCCGATCTCGGCGGACTGGGAGGCCTCCTCGGCGGACTGAAAGGCCTCTTCGGCGGGAAATAACCCGCCAGTTTTTACACACCATTGCAACTCGCTGGAACCCATCCTTGACCCGGTGCGTTAGGGGCGTTGTGATCAGGGCATGAAGAAAACCCTGCTACTACCCCATCTCTTTATCACCCTGTCTGCCACCGCGTTCGCCAAGGAACCCGTGATCACGAAGGAGATCCGCGAGGAGAACGGCAAGAAAGTCGAATACATGTTCATCGACGGTGTGAAAGTCCACGAAGAGGATCCCGCAAAACAACCGCAGCCGGAAATCGTTACGCCTAAGCCCTACGACGCAGAAGCCGCCAAGGCGCCCAAGGGAGCCACCGTCCTTTTCGACGGCACCGAGGCCTCTTTCGAAAACTGGTCGAGCATGCAAAGCGAGCCGACGAAATGGAAACTCGTGGACGGCGCGATGGAATCCGTGCGCGGAGCAGGTTACATCCGCACCAAACAGGAGTTCGGTTCCTGCCGCCTGCACATTGAATTCGCCGCTCCCGCCAAGCCCGAGGGTTCCGGCCAAGGCCGCGGCAACAGCGGCGTCTTCCTCATGGGCCAATACGAAGTCCAGGTGCTCGACAGCTACGAAAACACCACCTACCCCGACGGCCAGTGCGGTGCCCTCTATGGTCGCAAGAAACCGCTCGTGAACGCCAGCCGCCCGCCCGGCGAGTGGCAGACCTACGACATCACCTTCACACGCCCCCTCTTCGACGAGGCCGGAAAGGTCACCCGCAAGGCGCGGTTCACCGTGATCCACAACGGCCACGTGATCCACGACGACGTGGAGCTCTCCGGTGGAACCGGCTGGAACGGCCCCCACGCCGCCACGGAATATTCCAAGCACGCCGACAAAGGCCCCATCTCCCTCCAGGATCACGGCAACCCCGTCCGTTTCAGAAACATCTGGATCCAGGAAATCGCGGACTGAATCCTACCGCTAAAAAGCAGTGGAGGCGGAGGTGGGAATCGAACCCACGAATGACGGTTTTGCAAACCATTGCCTTACCACTTGGCTACTCCGCCGTTGTCCTGCAACGGGAGGCGATTGATTACGCGTTCACCCCCCGACTGTCAATCCCCGGATTTCTCCGAAAAATTTCCTCATCCCGCACTTCCACTGGCGGCGCGGCTTTTCGCGCATAGTCTGCCGCGTGCCGAAAAAGAAGCAAACCAAGGACAAGCAACCTGTCATTTCCCTAAAAGGCTGCCGCCAACATAACCTCCAGGGCTTCGACCTCGATATCCCGCTCGGGAAACTCACCGTCGTCACCGGCCCCTCTGGATCAGGGAAATCCTCGCTCGCTTTCCACACGCTCTACGCCGAAGGCCAGCGCCGCTACGTGGAAACCTTTTCCCCCTACGTCCGGCAGTTCTTCGACCGCATGGACAAGCCGCTCGTCGATTCCATCGAGGGCATCCCTCCGGCCATCGCCATCGAGCAGAAAAACCACGTCCGCACCACACGCTCGACCGTCGGGACGCTCACCGAGATCAACGATTACCTGAAACTCCTCTTCGCCCGCCTCGCCACCGGATACGACCCGAACACCGGCGATGAGATCCGCCCGGACTCCCCCGAATCCGCCGCCAAATGGGCCACGGAAAACCTGAAAGGCGAGGACATCCTCGTCACTTTCCCCATCCCCGTCCCCGCCGACGCGAACCCCGGGGAACTCTTCCCCTTCCTCAGCTCCCAAGGCTACCTCCGCGTCCTCATCAACGGCGAAACGATCCGCACCGATGCCACCCCGCCCGCCAAAATCCCCCGCGCCATCCAGGTCATCCAGGACCGCCTGAAAATTTCCCCCGCCAACCAATCCCGCCTCCTCGAAGCCCTCGAAGCCGCCTTCCACCTCGGAAAAGGCCACGCCTCCCTCCACGATCCAAAATCCACGATCTCGGAGTCGTTCACGACAAGTTGGACGAACCCGAAAACCGGCTTCACCCTCCGCGCCCCGACCCCCGCCCTCTTCTCCTTCAACTCGCCGGTCGGCGCCTGCCCGAAATGCCGCGGCTTCGGGCGCGTCATCGGCATCGACCTCGAAAAATCCGTCCCCGACCCCACGCTTTCCATAAAACAGGGAGCCATCAAACCCTTCCAAGGCGACCGCGGCGAGGAATGCCAGCGCGACCTCATCCGCAACTGCAGGGAACGCGGCATCGACATCAGCGAACCATGGGAAGACCTCGACGAGGACATCCGCGAATGGATCTACTACGGAGACCGTAGGACAACCTCCCCCGAAGACCTGGAGGAACTCTGGCAATCCGGCGGCTGGTACGGCGTGAAGGGGTTCTTCGACTGGCTGGAAACGAAAGCCTACAAGATGCACGTCCGCGTCTTCCTATCCCGCTTCCGCTCCTACACCACCTGCGACGCCTGCCGCGGCAAGCGCCTCCAACCCGAATCTCTCTGCTTCAAGATCGAAGGCAAATCCCTCCCCGACCTCTGGGCGATGTCCATCGGCGATCTCCTCCCCTTCGCCTCTTCACTGCTCACTGAGCACTGCTCACTGATCACTTCCGACTCCACCCTCAAGCTCGTCCTAACAGAAATCGTTTCCCGCCTCCACTACCTCGAACAAGTGGGCTTGGGCTACCTCACCCTCGACCGCCCCACCCGCACCCTCTCCGGCGGCGAGGTCGAGCGCGTCAACCTCACCACCTGCCTCGGCGCGTCCCTCACCGGAACCCTCTTCGTCCTCGACGAACCCACCGTCGGCCTCCACCCCCGCGACATCGACCGCCTCGTCGGCGTCATGCACGGCCTCCGCGACAAGGGAAACACCTTGGTCGTAGTAGAACACGAGCAGACCGTCATGCAGGCCGCCGACAACCTCATCGACATCGGCCCCGGCGCCGGCCAACACGGCGGAAACATCATCTTCCACGGCGATGCCAAATCAAAAATCCACAATCATCAATCATCAATCGGCAATCCATCTTCACTCGGCACTTTGCCTTGGCTCACCGGCGAAAAATCCATCGCCGTCCCGAAATCCCGCCGCAAGCCCGGCAAACAGAAACTCACCGTAACAGGCGCAACCCGCCACAACATCCGCAAGCTCGATGCCGAAATCCCGCTCGGCCTTTTCGTCTGCCTCACCGGCGTTTCCGGCTCTGGCAAATCCACCTTCGCCCACGAAATCCTCTACCTCAACATCGCCCGCAAGCTTGGCATCGAGACCGACGGCGACCCCGCGCCCATCAAGGAACTACTGGGAACCCAGTATCTCAGCGGCGTCGAGCTGGTCGATCAGACCGCCGTCGCCCGCACGCCGCGCTCCACGCCCGCCGTTTTTCTCGGAGCCTTCGATCCCATCCGCCAGCTCTTCGCCTGCACCGAGGAGGCGAAAGCCCGCGATCTCAAGACCGGCTTCTTCTCCTTCAACTCCGGCGAAGGCCGCTGCGACCGCTGCGCCGGGAACGGTTACGAGAAAGTCGAGATGCAGTTCCTCTCCGACCTATACGTCACCTGCCCCGACTGCGAGGGGCGGCGCTACAAACCCTCCACCTTGGAATTCCTCTACCGGGGAAAATCCATCCACGGCATCCTCGAATTCACCGTCTCGGAAGCCATCGCATTCTACGAAAACACCGATGGCGCGCCGCCCTCCCACGCGAAACGCCACCAGCAGATCATCCAAATCCTCGCCCCTCTCGTGGAGGTCGGCCTCGGCTACCTCAAGCTCGGCCAGCCACTCAACACCCTCTCCGGCGGCGAATCCCAGCGCCTGAAACTCTGCCAGCTTCTCTCATCTTCTCTTCCTGAAAACTCAAAACTGAAAACTGGCAAACTGCTCATCTTGGATGAGCCCACCACCGGCCTCCATTTCTCCGACATCCAGAACCTCCTCTCCGTCTTCCAGAAGCTCGTCGATTCCGGCCACTCCCTCCTCGTCATCGAGCACAACCTCGACGTCATCAAATCCGCCGACTGGATCCTAGACCTCGGCCCCGAAGCCGGCCAGCACGGCGGCCAACTAGTAGCCCAAGGCACCCCGGAAACCATCGCTAAAGCCCAAACCCCCACCGCCAAATACATCCGCGAAGCCCTTGGAATATCCAAACCAAGCAAAAGCCCCGCCCAAAATCAAAAATCCAAAATCAACAATCATCAATCATCCATCTCTTTACGCGGCGCCCGCCACCACAACCTGAAAAACATCTCCGTCGAGATCCCGCGCGATCAGCTCGTCGTCATCTCCGGCCTCTCCGGATCCGGGAAATCCACCCTCGCCTTCGACATCCTTTTCGCCGAGGGCCAACGCCGTTTCCTCGACTCCATGTCCGCCTACGCCCGCCAGTTCGCCGAGCAGTTGGAGAAACCGGAAATCGACAGCCTCCAAGGCTTGCCGCCCACCGTTGCCATCGAGCAGCGCGTCTCGCAGGGCGGCGGCAAATCCACCGTCGCCACCGTAACCGAACTCTGGAATTTCATCCGCCTACTCTACTCGAAGCTCGGCACGATCTATTGCCCCGAGTGCCAGGTTCCCGTGGAAAAGCAATCCCTCGCCGCCATCGAAAACACGATCCGCGCCGAGCTGAAGAAAGGCCCCGTGAAAATCCTCGCCCCCCTCATCAGGGGAAAAAAGGGCTACCACACCGAAATCGCGCAGTGGGCGATCAAGCACGGATTTACCACGCTTCTAGTAGATAAGCAGTTCAAGCAAGCCGAAGACTTCACCCGCCTCGAACGCTTCGTCGAACATGACATCGATGTTGTCGTGGGAGAAATTTCCAAATCCTCCATCAGCAATCTTCAATCCTCAATCGAGCGATCCCTGACCATAGGGAAGGGATTGCTCAAACTCTTCACCGCCGACAAAAAATTCATCCTCCTTTCGACCAGTTCCAGTTGCCCCTCCTGCAACCGCTCCTTCGAGGAACTCGACCCGCGCCTCTTCAGTTTCAACTCCCCCCACGGCTGGTGCGGCACATGCCGTGGCCACGGAAAAATCCCGAAACGCCGCCAATACCTCGACACCTCCCGCTTCGATTCCGTCCTCGAAGCCGAGATGGACGCCGACCGCGCCATCGACCGCATGGAAGACGACGAGCTTGTCGAATGCCCCGCCTGCCACGGCTCCCGCATAAACCCCGTCGGCGCCAACGTGCGGCTCTTATCCCCAATATCCAATATCCAATATCCAATATCCAATATTTCCCGCCTCTCCATCAACGAATCCTCCGCCCATTTCAAAAAACTCAAATTCACCGCCGACCGCGAAAAGCTCATCGCCCGCGACATCCTGCCGGAAATTTCCCAACGCCTCAGTTTCCTCCAGGAAGTCGGCCTCGGCTATCTTCACCTCAACCGCTCCGGCAACACCCTCTCCGGCGGCGAATCCCAGCGCATCCGCCTCGCCGCCCAGCTCGGCTCGAACCTGCGCGGCGTCCTCTACGTCCTCGACGAACCCACCATCGGCCTCCACCCCCGCGACAACGCCGCCTTGTTGAAAACCCTCATCGCCCTCCGCGACCAAGGCAACTCCCTCATCATCGTAGAGCACGACGAGGACACGATCGCAGCGGCGGATCATTTGATCGATCTTGGGCCAGGAGCGGGACGTTTGGGCGGTGAGATCGTTTACGAAGGAAAGCCGCCGCAGGTTGCTAGTGTTCAGTGTTCAGGTTCAAGGGAAGAGAAGAAGCGCGCACCGAAGTCTTCCCTGAAAACTGAACACTCCAAACTGACAAACTCCCCAACCTACCGCGCGCTGACAAACCCCATCTCCCACCCCACCCGAGGCTCCCGCCGTGCCATCGGCAAGACCCACCCTTTCCTGAAAATCACCGGCTGCCACGCGAACAATCTCAAGGACATCGAAGCCGCCATCCCGCTCGGTCGCCTCACCGCTCTAACAGGAATCTCCGGTTCGGGGAAATCGACCTTGATGCACCAGTGTGTGGCGGCGGTTTTCAACAAGCAGGCCAAACAGAAACCCTTCAAGAAAGTCAGCGGCGAGAAAGCAATCAAAGCCGTTTACGAAGTCGATCAATCCCCCATCGGCAAAACCTCCCGCTCCTGCCCGGCGACGTATGTGAAAGTCTTCGACCACATCCGCGCCCTCTTCGCGCAGCTCCCGGAGGCGCGGATGCGCGGCTTCGACGCCTCCCGCTTCTCCTTCAACACCGAGGGCGGACGCTGCCCCGATTGCAAGGGCAACGGCCGTATCAAGCTGGAGATGGATTTCCTCCCCTCCACCTGGGTGCATTGCGAGGAATGCAACGGCCAGCGCTACAACCCCGCCACATTGGAGGTCACGTTCCGCGAGAAAAACATCGGCCAAGTCCTCGCCATGACCATCGACGAAGCCTCCGCCTTTTTCGAGTCCCAGCCCCGCATCGCCCAACCCCTGAAACTGATGGCCGACACCGGCCTCGGCTACCTCCCGCTGGGCCAAGCCTCGCCCACCCTCTCCGGCGGCGAAGCCCAGCGCATCAAGCTCGTCTCCGAGCTGATCAAAGGCCGCGGCGCGAAAGCGCAAATGACCAATCGCCAATTCCAGATCTCCAATCTCTACCTCATCGAGGAACCCACCGTCGGCCTCCACCTCGAGGACGTGAAACGCCTCATCGACATCCTCCACCGCCTCGTCGATGAAGGCCACACCGTCGTCGTCATCGAGCACCACATGGCCGTCGCCGCCGAAGCCGACTGGATCCTCGACATCGGCCCCGAAGCCGGCGAGGACGGCGGGGAAATCGTCGCCCAAGGCACGCCGGAGAAAGTCGCGGCATCGAAGATTTCACGGACGGCTCCGTTTTTGAAAAGTGCTTTGAAATAATAAAATAACAAAACTCGAAGTCGCCTATCTTTTCGATAATCATCCGTATGACAGTTTCCCGCTCAATCTTGTTCCATAATCCTGAAAAACTCGCTTCCGTTATATTGAAAGCTTCCAAGTACAGATCTGGAAGGGGATCCAGCGGAGAATTTTGATATTGTTTCCCATGCCCCTCCTAGATCTTTTGTCCTTTGAATGAAATATGATTTGCCATGGCTTAGACCGTGAACCATGAAACGAACTGTTTTGTCATTGCGTGGCAGAAATTCACCTATCGAAGGCGAAAGGTAGGTATCGGGAATTCTGCATCTCAAGAGACCGAGAAAACCGTTCTCGGCTCTCACCGTGGTGTAGAACCAACCGCCATGCACATATGCACTCTCGGATACAGACGCGATTCGCCCTAGTCCGGGCACGTCCCAGCCCTCACGGATCATGAGAAATTTCATACCCTCCGGCGTCGTGACAGCCATTCCGTATTCATTATTTGCGGAGATATCGGAGCACTCCATCGGGCCGTATGTGACCAGATGGTCGCCTGAAAGGATGGATTTCTGATTTCGTTCTAGATAACCGGCTCCGGGCAGGACTGTGGTAGCACCCGAAGGAGGAGACATAAATATGGTGAAAATCAAATTCCCCGCAGTGCCCATGCTGATCCTCACTAGCTCGCCGTTTCCACCAGTGGTGTTTGCCACGAAAACTGCACCTGAGTCCTTGAAAGACTCCAGTTCCGGACGACTGGCAATTACCAGGGATGTCCCAGGAACGCTATCTCCAGCTGCAGGACTCAGTAATACCGGGCCACCACCAAACGAAACAAGGTATCGCCGATCATTTGTTCCGGTGGAGCTATCCACAGCAAAACTGTTACCGGTGAAATATGCTTGATTCGGGAAATAATGAGGCGTTTTACCATTTGGCAGCACCGTATCCGGTGTTAAAACGGATACCACTCCGTCCGGCCCAGCAATGAATACGGCAAAAGATTCATCGCCCTCAAACCATTCGTTCACAAAGAGGGCTTTCCCGTTTCCCGGGCGTGGGAGACGAATATTGGAAACGTTATCCTCACCCAAGGTGGCTACTTTTACCGGTTCCTCTTGGCCAACCACATAAAGAGAATTGTTTTGAATGTATGCCACCTCACCAGTTGCTTCGTTCCTACCTGTGGAAGATGAATTCCCGGTAATTGATGCGTAATCACCAGTCTGGAGGTCGAAAATCCCGTAATAAATCGGATCGTATATATAACGTTGCTTTTTTATCGATACGGAAGATCCTTGGATACCGTCCACCCAAAACTGGTTGTACGAAAATCCTTCCTCAAGAACACCCAGGAGTTCGGGGATGACCACTTGCGAATGGGTAGGGTGGTGGCTTTCAAGCGTCAACCCGCTTAGAGTAACGTTATCGATACGAACGATTTCGCTGAGGAATTGGAAACTGATGAGGTTAGTCCAATTATCCGGGAAAACCACGGTTTCAAAATCGTTGGCAGAATTCGCAGAATCGAGAATCTTGTCTGGAACAAAACGAAGGATCAATTCTTCTCCGTCATTTTTAACCCCCCTGAATATCACTTTATCAGGAATAGCGAATCGACTGTATTCCGCGACATCCAATGAAATCACTGAGAATTCCTGCCCATCGGCCTGAGCGAGGGTGACAGGGATATTGTCACTGGGGATACTTAAGATACCTTCAGGATATTCACCTCCGCCTTTAATGGGATTGCCCGCGCCTAGCCTACCTGAGGGACAGGTGAAACGGTAGCCAGATTCCGTGTATCCGAGACCACCTTCCCTCGAGAAGGTGATGACAACTGTTGATTTAAGTGGCTCGGGAACCGCCCCAAGGAGACTAGAGATGAGTATAGACAGTGAAAAAATGATGGAGACTATTCGTTTCACACAACCAATCGTGCAAGCACAGCAGCCGGCAAGCAAGTAGTATCCCGACTTAGCGAGTCTATCCATCAATCCCCGAGAAACTCCATACCCGCTTCGTGAAACCTTGGAGAGATTCTCTGTCCTCGATCTGAGGGCAACGGTCGCGTAAGGCTAAATGTGAATTTCCGCGAGAAAAACATCGGCCAAGTCCTCGCCATGACCATCGACGAAGCATCCGCCTTCTTCGAGGCCCAGCCGCGCATCGCCCATCCCCTGAAACTCATGGCCGAAACCGGCCTCGGTTACCTCCAGCTCGGCCAAGCCTCGCCCACCCTCTCCGGCGGCGAAGCCCAGCGCATCAAGCTCGTCTCCGAGCTGATCAAAGGCCGCGGCGCGAAAGCGCAAATGACCAATCGCCAATTCCAGATCTCCAATCTCTACCTCATCGAAGAACCCACCGTCGGCCTCCACCTCGAGGACGTGAAACGCCTCATCGACATCCTCCACCGCCTCGTGGACGAAGGCCACACCGTCGTCGTCATCGAGCACCACATGGCCGTCGCCGCCGAGGCCGACTGGATCCTCGACATCGGCCCCGAAGCCGGCGAGGACGGCGGGGAAATCGTCGCCCAAGGCACGCCGGAGAAGGTGGCGGTGTCGAAGATTTCACGGACGGCTCCGTTTTTGAAAGCGGCGCTCAACGTGTCGGGCTAAAGCTCCATTCTTGCCATTCTGGACTCAGGCTCCAAATTGGCAGAAGAGCCATGAACCACGGATGGCACGGATTTACACGGATGGTGCTTTGCATTTCCCGTTCTGTTCATCCGTGATGATCTGATTGAAAAAAGGATAGTCGGCTGGAAGTGCGGCTCTCCTTATTCTGGGTAGCGGATGTCGGGGGCTTGGGAGATTTCTTTGTGATGAGTGCAGCAATTTCCTCGTTTGGGTATTCGCCGAATTCATTTTCATACTCGTAAAAAGCGAGGCCAATTTGGCGGAGATTAATTCTGCTTCGGTTTGATAAGGTCTTTTTTTGCTTGGTAGTCTTGGTCGCTGACGGACCCGCGAATATGCCAATCACGGCAATGATATGATTCCAGAAAGGCCACCCGAATGGCTTCTTGGCCGATTTGGGTTCTGCGATGAGTTCTTGCTTACACAGACGGCGCGCGGCGATTCTCAAGGCGAGATGGCCTCGATGCGGTAGAAGGCCTTGCCGGGGGGCGGGGTGGTATCGGTGACTTGGAAGGAAGTGGCAGTTGCCCTGAAGGTGCTGCCGGTGGTGGTGCCGGTGCCGGTGGGGCCGGAGAAGCGGAAAATTTCCGTGAAACTGCCTGTCGATAGGGTGGTGGAGCGGGTCAGGCGCCAAGTGGTGGTGGAGTTGGCGGCGGGGTTGCGCCCGAAGGTGATGACGGGATTGCCGTTCGCTGCCGCGGAAAGGACGAGGTTGTTCGGGCTCACGGGATCGTTTGACCGGGGGTTGGTGCCGAGGGCGAATTCCAGGCCGAAAGGACTGTTATCGCCGTCCCAATCGGTGCTCCAGTAGCGGCGGAGGTCGGTGTTGCCTTGGAATTCCGCTGCGCCGAGGTCTGGGAAGCCGACGCTGGGGAACCCGCGTTGGTCGGCGGTGCGGGTGCGGCCGGTGGCGGCATTGATGGCCGGGCTGCCGGGGAGCGGGGGCATGGTGAAGGTGAGGCCGCCATACGCACCCAGCGGGGCGATGAGCGGGTCGCCGGTGGTGAGGTTTTGCGCGTTGGTGGTGAGGGGTCCCTTGATGTTGGAAAGAGCGGTGGTAGCCGTGTTTCCGGCGACGATGCTGGCGGTGAGGTGGAACGTTTGCAGGGTGGAGACGCCGCCACCCTCGACAGCCGTATTTCCGCTGATCGTGGAGAAGAGCACGGTGCTTGTGCCGTTGCTCAAGATGCCGCCGCCCGTGCCCGAGGCGGAGTTACCGCTCAGGGTGCAGTTGGTGAGCGAAAGCGTGCCGATGGAAGCGATCGCGCCGCCATTTGAGGTGCTGGCATTTCCCGAGAAGGTGCAGCGATCAAGGTTCAGCGTGCCTGCGTTGTGAACCGCACCGCCCTCGCCGGTGACTTTACCAGCCGTGAGGGTGAGGCCGCGCAGGGTGAGGGTTTTCCCGGCCTGCACTTGGAAATGCCGGGTGGTGTTCCCTCCGCTCAGGGTGAGGCCGGCGGGCAGGGCGGTGGCATCGATGGTGACGCCGGCGGTATCCGTGATGGGGATCTCGCTGGTGAGGACGATGGTGCCGGTGAGGCCGGGGGCGAAGGTCACGGTTTCCGCACCGGGGTTGATCGCGGCGTTGGCAATGGCCTGGCGCAGGGAGCCCGTGCCGGTGTTCGCGTTGTTGGTTACCAAGGTCGGGAAAGTGCTCGTGATGGTGAAAGTCTGCGCCGCGCTCTGGTTCACGCCGCCATTTGCGGTGCCGCCGTTGTCATTGATCCGCACGGTCACGGTGGCGCTGCCGCCGGCGGTGGTGGCGGGTGTGAAGGTGAGGGTGCCATTCGCCGCGATGGCGGGCTGTGCGGTGAAGAGGGCGTTATTGCTGTTTGTGACGGTGAAACCCAAGGTCTGCGTGCTTTCGTTCGCCGGCCCCGCGCTCAAGGCGGTGGCCCAGCCGGTCACGGTCTGCGCTCCCACATTGTTCACAATGGAAAGATTGGCACCCTTGGTGAAGGAGGGTGCGTCGTTTACGGCGTTTACGGTGACGACGAAAGTTTCGCTGGCGATTTCGGTGACATCGCCATCGCTTACGTTTACGGTGATGGTGGCGGTGCCGAATTGGTTCGCGGCGGGGGTGACGGTTACAGTGCGGTTGGCTCCGCTGCCGCCGAGGACGACGTTCGCCAGCGGCACCAGTGCGGTGTTGCTTGAGGCACGGGTGAGCGTGAGGGCGGTGGCGGCGGTTTCCACATCACCGATGGTGAAAGGCACGGCCCCGGTGTTGGTGTCTTCGTTGATGGTCCGGTCGGCGATGCCGGTGATCGTCGGTGCGTCGTTTACGGGGACGAAGGTGAGGACGAAGGTGTCGCTGGCGGTGGCGGTTCCGTCGCTGACGGTCACGGTGATGGTGGCGGTTCCGGATTGGTTCGCGGCGGGGGTGACGGTCACGGTGCGGTTGGCTCCGCTGCCGCCTAGGACGATGTTCGCCAGCGGCACCAAGGTGGTATTGCTGGAGGAACGGGTGAGCGTGAGGGCGGTGGCAGCGGTTTCCACGTCGCCAATCGTGAAGTTCAAGACACCGGTTCGTCTGTCTTCTGTGAGGCTGTCGTCGGGGATATCGCTGATCGTCGGTGCGTCATTCACGGCAGTGACGGTGACGGTAAAGGTGAGCTGCGGTGCTCCGAAGCTGTCCTGGACGGTGATGGTGGTGATCCCGCTCCGATTCGGAGCCGGTGTCACGGTCACGGTGCGGGTGGCTCCGCTGCCGTTGAAGGTGATGTTCGCGTTGGGCACCAAGGTGGTGTTGCTGGACGTGCCAACAAGCACGCCGATCCCACCCACCGCGAAGGGCGCGGAGGTCACGGCGGTGTCTTCCGTGGTGTTCAGGTTCGGGATCGGGCCGAAGCCCTGTAATTCCGCAGCACCGATATCCGGCACGCCAAAGAGGGGGAAGCCGCGCTGGTCGGTAGTGCGGGTGCTGCTGGGGGCGGCATCGATGGCCGGGCTGCCGGGGAGAGGGGGCATGGTCTGGGTGGGGCCGCCGTAGTTGCCGAGGGGGGCGAGGATGGCATCGCCAGTGGTGAGGTTTTGGCTGCCGGTGGGAGCGGTGCCGGAAAGGTTAGCTGAGGTGTTGCTGGTGACGATGCTATGATTGAGAGCGAGGGTTCCGGCGTTTGAAATGCCGCCGCCGGCGATGCTTGAGCTGTTCCCGCTGAGGGTGGAGCTGGTGATGGCGAGGGTTCCGGCGTTGTAAATGCCGCCGCCGTTGCCATTTGCATCGTTCCCGCTGAGGGTGGAGCTGGTGATGGCGAGGGTTCCGGCGTTGTCAATGCCGCCGCCACGGAGGCTTCCCAAGTTCCCGCTGAGGGTGGAACTGGTGATAGCGAGGGTTCCGGCGTTGTAAATGCCGCCGCCGCCGGTGGCTGCATCGTTCTCGCTGAGGGTGGAGTGGAGGAGGGAGAGGGTGCCCGCGTTGAGGATGCCTCCGCCGTTATTGCTGATGCCATTCACGATCCGCAGCGAGTGCATGGCCACGGTGGCGGCGGCGGGGATGCGGAACACGCGGAACAGGTTATCTCCGGAGATGGTGACGGGGGCGGTGAGGTTGGAGGCGTCGATGAAGAGGCCGTTGGCGGTGGCGGGGATGCTGAGTTCCGAGCCGAGGACGATGGGCGTGTTCGGGTCTGTCAGGAATCCGATGCGCGCACCGGGTTCCACCGAGCTGGCGATCCTGCCCCGCAAAGAGCTTGAGTTACCAGGATCGGAGGTAAAGCTGACCATTCGGAGCGGCCCGGCTTCCACCGCACCGATGTCAAGTTGCGCATCGGGACTGGAGGAGTTCCCATCCACGAACCTCGGGAAACCCCGCGCATCCGTGCCGCCGGGATCGGTCTCGCCCGCCGCGTCAATGGCCGGGGAGCCGATGAGCGGGTGCATCGTCTGCACCGGCCCACCGAAGTAGCCGAGGGGGGAGAGCTTGGGGTCGCCAGTGAGGACGGTGTCACTTGCGGTGAGGCCGGAACCATCGAGTTTTCCAATGAGGTTCACGCCGTTGCGGGTGATGGTGCCGCTTTGCAAAAAATCCGGAGAGGACGATGCGCTGTTTCCGGCGATGATCGTGTTTGTCAGCGTCAGCATGCCGAAATTGGCAATCGCGCCGGAACTCGGGGCTGAATTACCGGAGAGGGTGCACTGCACCAACGTTAGAGTGCCGGAGTTGGTAATCGCGCCAGTGTTAGTGTCGGCGGAATTGCCGGAGAGCGTGCACTGTGTCAGGGTCGCGGTGCCAGTGTTCTCGATCGCACCCGAGTAGTTGGTGGCATTGCCTGAGAGGGTACACCGCGTCATAGTCAGGGTGCCGTCGTTGAGAATCGCGCCGCCAACGAAGGTATTCACACCGCTGCCATTTCCCCCGGTGAGGGTGAGGCCGCGCAGGGTGAGGGATTTTCCGCTACCGACAAAGAAATGCCGGGAGGTGTTGTTCCCATGCAAGGTGATGCCGCCGGGCAGGGCGCTGGCATCGATCGTTACGTGACTGGTGTTGATTTCCATGTCGCCATCGATATGGGTGAGGGTGAGGGTTTTTCCGGAAAGATCGGGCGGGAGGGTGATGAGTCCGGAGAGGGAATACTTCACGGCCTCGCGCAGGGAAATATCCGACGGGTCGCTCAGAGTGCTGTCGCCGTCGTCTTCATCCCCAAGGTTGGTAACGATGGTATCATTGAAAATTTGGACGTCGCTGGTGAGTGAGTGGCGCTCGCCATTGACGGGCAGACCATTGCTGGAGACGGTCACGGAGAGTGTGCGGCTGTTTTCGGTGGTCGGCAAAAGTCTGCGCAGCGCGCCGGTCACCGGATCGATCGCAAAAGCCCCGTCCGCGTTACCCGAAGAAAGAGAGTAGGTGAAAGTCTCGCCCGGATCGACGTCTTCCACGCCAAAGGTGTGGATCACGCCGTTGAAGTTTCGCGGAGCGTTCAGCGCAGGCGGGCTTATGATGGCGGTGGGCGGCGTGTAGTCGGTCCAGACGGGATAATTTTTGGCAGCGATGTGATTTTTAGCAGACGCGGAAATCTCGTAACCGCGTCCCGGCACACCGAGGCCGTAGCGCTGGAAAAAGATGTCGAGATTACGCCCCGTAGCGTCGCAAAAGAGGATGTAGAAGCGATTGCGCTTAAAGTTCGGATCATTGGGGTTGAGGTTTTTCAGCGGGGTGTCTGTCGAAGCCGCCGGGTTCTGCAGGTAGTTCATCAGGCGGGAAAACGCGGTGCGGTAGGCCTGCCAGCCGAAGGCTTCTCCGATGGTGAAATAGAAATCGTAAGCAGCCACCGTCTGATTGAAGTCGCAGGCATGGTCCCATGTTTGCTCCGCGGCGGGCCTTGCCATGAATGCGGCGCGGCTGGCATTGCGGGTCTCGGCGTTGTAGAATTGGGTGACTTTATTTTCCCACGGGCTGATGTGGTGAACCATGCTGAAGAGCATGGCGGGCATCAGGTTCACATCCACCTCGGCATGCGTGGCGATGCCAAAGGCATCATCGAAGTTGTCCTGATAGCCGTGACCCAGCTCATGATAGTTTCCCCAAGACCCGTTTTCGACGGCATGATTTAAAAACTCATCTTGTCCGCCCGTGCCCCAGCCGTTTTCCGTGGGATAACCGGCATAGGCAAGGCCGGCTGATACGTATCTGGAGCTGGACATGGCCTCGCCGCGTTTCCGCCATGGCGTGTAGCCGTAGTATTCGTCGGCGGTGTCCATCACCGTTTTCCAGTGGTTGGCCACGGCAAGCGGATTGGAGAGGGCGGCGAGCTGCTGGCGCTCCACGTAAATGGTGAGCTTGTCCGTGCGGATGAAGCCGAAGGGCGCCGGGTGGTTTTTCAGCGTATTGTTCCACTGCGCCTCGGTATTCACGCCGAGTGTGAAGGTTGGCGCGGGTATGCCGCCGCTGACCGAAACATTGAAAGTGCCGAGGTTCGAGCCTGCGGGAACAAGGATGGTCACGAGGCCGCCGAGGACATGTCCCGTCTGGGTGGTGGTGGCCGTGAGCGGGACACGCCGCCAGAGTTTGGGGAAAAACGTCCAGGTGTCCTGGTTCCAGCTCTCGTCCTCCGTCCCGTTGGGAGAAATATGCGCCTGTAGTCCCGCCGCCACCTTGTTGGCTGGAATGGTCACCGTGATGGTGGCTCCGGGAGCCGCATAAACCCCGGTTTCGAAACGCACGGGCTTATCCCCTTGGTTCATGTAGAAGTCAGCGGACGTGTTTCCATTCACAGAGATGTTGCGGCTGACCGTGCCGCCGGCCAGTGGTGCGCCGGGGAAATCATCGGCACACGGATGGGCGAAGAGCTGTGCCGGAGTGAGCGCGTCATACTTTCCGGACTGGTAGCGGGCCAACATCGCTTCCACAGGCTGTGATGCCTTCTCCAGCGGATTTGCCGCGGTCGGTGCGATGATGCCGTAGGAGGAATCGAGTGTCTCCAGGCGTGAGTTGAGCAGGGCGATATCCTTCCGCAGCGCGATCACTTGGCTGATGGAATTCGCCGCGATTGATTTTTCCAGGAGACTCATGCTCCGTGTTCCCGCCTTCTCGCGGATCAGAGCTTCGCTGCCTTTGAGCGCACTGTAGAGAGTGGATGGAGCTGTAGTGCTGACAGTGGCCGTGAAATCAAGTGCGGGTGGACCCAGTGGTTCGATTATATTCCAATAAGGATAGTGATCGAGCGTCAGGCCGAAGGGGGTCAGCACATTGGCCGCATCGGTGAGACCTGTGGTGAGCGCCCATGGGGTGGCTCCGCAAACGATGCCGCCGCCATTGGCCGTAAAGGCCTGGATTTTTGCCAGCGCAGAGGCCGTGTAGCCCGAGTGGAAATGGAAAACGAATACGTCCACACCGCTCAGATCGCTCGTGGAGGAAAGCATCGCGGTGGACACCGACTTCGTGGAGTAGCCTCTGTCAGCCCAGAAGGCATTGCTGATGCCTTCGCCGCAGCCCACGGTGATGGTGGACGGATTGGTCTTGCGGCTGGCCCATTTCGCGGCGGCTTCCACGAGGTTCAGCATCGAAGCGGTGTCGGCGGTGGGGGGGGCGCCGGTGCTTGTCAGGATGCCGTCGTGCGCACACACTACGGCGCGGGCCGCTGCGGGAAACGTGCCATCCTCATACCGGCCTGCCGCCATCAAGGCTAGGCCAGTGTCATCCCAAAGCACCGGAAAGGATGTGACCCCATGGCGGGCCACACTGCCGGGCAAGCCAAATCCCGCCACCTGCTGGCCTGAGGTGGTATTGGTAATGGCGGCGTAGTCCGCGGCGATGATGGGAGCCGGGTCGGTGGCAGGGCCGAGATCCTCCCATGTGGTGGCGACGACGAGATCATCCCAGCTCACGGATGTGTCTGAAGAGAAGCGCACGGCGGTGCTCCAGTTGGTGCCGAAATAGTCACGGGAGGCCGCTGCGGAACTGGGACCCGGTTCCGCGACATTGAGGTCGGGATTCACATACAGCCGTATGAAATCGTTCGCGTAATCCACGATGGCCACGAGCACATACGTTGTATCCGGCTGGATCGTGGCGGAGCCATTGCTCCCGTCCACGCCCACTTCCTCGACGCCGAAGGTGGTGCTGCCGCCGCGTTTACCGAAATAGAGCCTCTCTTCCTCGAAATCGAGCGAGCTGAAACCGA
The DNA here is from genome assembly GCA_046051965.1 of Verrucomicrobiota bacterium. Taxonomy (GTDB): domain Bacteria; phylum Verrucomicrobiota; class Verrucomicrobiia; order Verrucomicrobiales; family Akkermansiaceae; genus Luteolibacter. Next base: position 74,043 of record JBJONG010000007.1, on the reverse strand, counting down.
AGTAATCGCTTTCCCCCACGGTGGCACCGGTGGTGACGGAGACGCGGTAATAGACTTTTTTGGCGACGTTGCCCTCATTCACCGCGCCGCTGTTTTCGTCATCCCCGTTGTATTCGCGTTTGGCCACGCTGTTGTCCGATGTCAACAGCCTACCCCTCGTCACGGTGGGGGTGCCGAAGGGACTGTCCCAGTTGGAAGCCGTGCCGGTGTGCGCCGGGGAGACGTTATCGTAATCCCAAAAGGTGCCGCCGTTTTTCTCGGCAATCGGGCCGTCCGGGTAATCAAACCGCTCCACGCCGATGATCTCGGAATAGGCGAGTGGCAGGAAAAGCAGGGGGGCGAGAAGAATGGCCAACTTCATACCTAGCATGCCAGCAGATGCGGTGCCGTGAGGCAATTTGATTTGGGTGACGGAAAACAGGGTGAAAAGACCGAGGGCGGAGGACGGTTTTGCGCTTTCCGGAGCGAAGCCTCCCAATGCCGCCGCGCGGCTCACCGATGGTGATCGCGCTCAGATCAAGATCCGGTTCGTGATCCCACAGAAAGACCCGGATACAGCGGGCGGATACACACCTGCTCCGGAAAGCTTTACTCCGCTTTTCCTGCAGGCACCACGAGGGTGGGCACGATGGATTTCCGCACCATTCCTTCCGCTACGCTGCCGAGCAGCAGGGAGGCGACCACGCCGTGGCCGTGGGAACCGAGCACGACGAGATCCGCGCCGATGGTATGCACCGCTTCTGCCAGAACGTGCAGCGGGCTGCCGTCACCGAGGTGGGTGATGGGCTTCAGGTTCGCTGTGGCGACTTTCGCGGCAGTTTCGTCGAGGGTTTTTTGGGCGCGGACGCGGGTGTCTTGATGAAAGGTATGGATCGCAGGGAACTCATCCGGCGTGAAGCCGTAGGCCGTGTAAGTCGGCTCCGGCTCAATGACGTGGAGCAGGTGCAGCTCGGCTCCGAAGGCCTTCGCCATTTCGGCGGCGGCGGATACGACGGAGCTTGTGACGTTCGAGAAATCAACGGCGGCGAGGATTTTTTTCATACCTCACACTACACCGGGCGGAGTCCGTTGGGAAAGGGGAAAGCCTGCGCATATCCGCTCGGAAAATTGGCACGAATTGCCCGTTGATCCCCGCGCCCTCCGCGACAGACTGTGCGCGACGTTTCTCCCCCTATGGATACCCAGGCGATGTTTCTCCACGCTTTCATCTATCTGACCGCCGCGCTCGCCGCCATCCTGCTTGGCAAGCGGTTGGGCGTGGGCGCGGTGCTCGGCTACCTGCTTGTCGGCATCGTGATCGGGCCGTGGGGGCTGGGGATGATCGAGGGTCAGAGCGCGGATGTGATGCACTTCGCGGAATTCGGCGTGGTGATGATGCTGTTCCTCATCGGCCTTGAGCTGGAGCCGGCGATGCTTTGGAAAATGCGGCGCAGCATCCTCGGGCTGGGCGGATTGCAGGTGCTGGTGACCACGCTCGCCATCGGCGCGGCGGCGGTGGCGTTCGGCATGGGTTGGAAAGCGGCGCTCGCGGTGGGGCTGATCCTTTCCCTTTCCAGCACCGCCATCGTCCTGCAAACCCTCAGCGAACGCGGCCTGATGCGGACGGAGGCGGGGAAAGGCTCCTTCGCGGTGCTCCTTTTCCAGGACATCGCCGTGATCCCCATCATCGCGATCCTGCCGCTGTTGGCCACGATGCCTGTGGGAAAAAGCTCCGCCGCGCACCACGGCCTGGATTTCCTCGCGAACCTGCCGGGCTGGGCGCAGGCGCTTTCTACGGTGGGTGCCGTACTTCTGGTGATTTTCCTGGCGCGGTGGGCGGCGCGGCCGCTGTTCCGCATGGTCGCCGCAACCCGGCAGCGGGAGGCGTTCACGGCGGGCGCGCTGGTGCTTGTGATCGGCGTGGCGATCCTGATGACCATGGTCGGGCTTTCCCCGGCGCTCGGCGCGTTCGTGGCGGGCGTGGTGCTGGCCAGCAGCGAGTACCGTCACGAGCTGGAGAGCGATCTCGCCCCGTTCAAAGGCCTCCTGCTCGCGATCTTCTTCATCGGCGTCGGCCTCGGGATCGACTTCGGGCACATCGGGCGAAACCTCACGGCGGTGATCGGCTTCACGGCGGGGCTGATGTTCCTGAAAGGCATCGTACTCTTCGTGCTCGCCCATTTCAACGGCCTGAAACGCGACGCCTCCCTGCTCTTCGCGTGCTCGATGGCGGCGGGCGGCGAGTTCGCCTTCGTGCTGCTGGGAATCACGCTGGCGGGCGGCGTGCTCGATGCGGAAACCGGCCGCACGCTCACCGCCGTCGTCGCGATTTCCATGGCGCTCACCCCGCTCATGATCATGGCCAGCCAACGCCTCGCCTGCCGCCCGAAGGCCGGCGACGAAACCGCCCGCGAGGCGGATGTCGAGGACGAGGGATCGCCTGTCATCATCTGCGGCTTCGGCCGCTACGGCCACACCGTCGGCCGCCTGCTACGCACTCAAGGAATCGCCTGCACCGTGCTCGACCGCGACGAGGATCAGATCGAACTTCTCCGCACTATCGGCATCCCGGTCTTTTACGGCGATGCCACCCGCCCCGACCTCCTCGCCGCCGCCGGAGCCGCACAAGCGAAGATCCTCGTAGTGGCTCTGCGCGATGGCGAGGTCGCCTCGCATATTATCCACACCGTCCGCCACAGCTTCCCGCACCTCCGCCTTTTCCTACGCGCCTTCAGCCGTCTGGAGGCGTATGAGTATCTGGAGCTGGGAGAGGAAAACATCTACCGCGAGACCCTCGACTCATCGCTGGTGATGAGCGCCGACATCATGGAGCACCTCGGCATGCCCCGCGAAACCGCCGAGCGCATCGCGAAACTTTACCGCGAGAACGACGAGCAGATGGTTCGCAAAATGGCCGCCCACCGCCACAACCGCACCGAATACGTCAGCCGCGCCAAGGAATACGTCCAGACCCTGGACGAGCTGATGCGCAGCGACCTGCCGGTGGAGAAGGCGGAAAATGAGCGGTGATATGCGACTCCGATCTCGGCAAGCATAGCGTGGAACATCCATCGCACGCCGGATATGTGCCAGCCAGGCGGCTTGACAGAACGAAAATCCGCAACCATGGCGCCGTGCTTGAGAAACTGCGTGGGCGGTCGCAGCGCCCGTGGCGCACCTTACGGCAGGTGACGGAGGATGCCTTGCGGCGCGGACTCTTCTTCCGCCTGCTGGAGAAGGCGGGCATGGGCGGAAATTTCGCGACCGATGCCCTCATCGTGCCGCGCGGTCGCGGACATTCCGCCACGATCCCTAACAACGAGCGGGATTTCGCCGCTTTCCCGGGATCAAGTCGGTCAATCCGATCAAGTGATACCCGCAGACCTCACGCAAACAGATCCTTGATGACCTTCGCGGGAAGGACTCCGGTCAGTCGCTCGTCGAGACCTTGTGCCTTGTGGGTGAGGCGGAGGTGATCGATGCCGAGGGCGTAGAGGATGGTGGCGTGGAGATCGCGGATATGGACGGGGTTTTCGGTGATGTTGTAGCTCATCTCATCGGTTTCCCCATAGACTTGGCCGCCTTTGACCCCGGCTCCGGCCATACAGATGCTGAAGCAGCGTGGGTGATGGTCGCGGCCGTAGTTTGTCTCGGTGAGGGTGCCTTGGGAATAAACGGTTCGCCCGAATTCACCGCCCCAGATGACGAGGGTGTCCTCCAGCATGCCGCGCTGTTTCAAGTCCTGGATCAGGCCGTAGCAGCCTTGGTCAACGTCCTTGCACTGGGAGGCGATGTCGCGCGGGAGATCGCCGTGCTGATCCCAGCCACGGTGGAAAATCTGCACGAAGCGAACGCCGCGCTCGAGCAAACGGCGCGCCATGAGAGCGGAGTTGGCGAAGCTGCCGCGCGTTTTGCTCTCTTCCCCGTAGAGGGCGTAGGTGTGCTCCGCCTCACCGGAGAGATCGGCGAGTTCTGGCACGGAGCTCTGCATGCGGAAGGCCATTTCGTATTGCTGGATGCGGGTCTGGATTTCCGGATCACCAACGGCTTCGAAGGATTTCTGATTCAGCTTACCGAGGCCATCAAGCATGCTGCGGCGCATTTCGGGCGGGATGCCGGGGCTATCCTTGAGGAATAGCACGGGATCGCCGAGTGAGCGGAGCGAAACACCGGCGTATTTCCCGGGAAGTGTGCCCGCACCCCAGAGGCGGGAGGAGATGGCCTGGACGTTCGAGTGCGGCGAGGTGTGCTTCGCGTGAAGGACGACGAAGGCGGGCAAGTCCTTGTTCATCGCACCGAGACCGTAGGACAACCACGAGCCCATGGAGGCCTTGCCGTTGACCATCGAGCCGGTGCAGATGAGCTGGTTGGCCGGCTCGTGATTGATCGCGTCCGTGTGCATGGATTTGATCACGCAGATGTCGTCCGCCATTTTGCCGTGCCATGGCAAAAGCTCGCTGATCCATGTGCCGGATTGGCCGTGCTGGGAGAACTTGAAGCGTGCAGGCGCGAGCGGGAACGCCCCTTGGCCGGCGGTCATGCCAGTGAGGCGCTCGCCTTGCTTGGCGAGGTAGTCCTTGAGGTCTTCGCGGAAACGCTTCTGAAGCTCCGGCTTGTAGTCGAAGGTCTCAAGCTGGGATGGCGCTCCGATGAGGGAGATGTAGATCGCGCGCTTCGCCTTCGGGGCGAACTGCGGGATGGTCATGTTGCCCATGGGCTGACCTGCGGCAAAGCCGTTTTCTCCGAGAAGGGAGGCCATGGCGGCAACGCCGAGCCCGGTGCCGGATTTGCGGAAGAACTGGCGACGTGTGAGCGCGTTATTGATGGTTTCTACGGGATTCATGGTAGTTCTAACGGGTCAAGGTTTCATCGAGATTCATGAGCTGGCCGGCGACAAGGGACCATGCGGCGAGTTCCACGGCGGGAATGGTTTCGGGCGGCTTCGTTTCACCGACGGTGAGGGCGAGACGTGCTTCCTCGGGTTTGCCGGTGTAGTATGCGGTGGCGGCATCAAGGGTGGTTTTCACCATGCCGCGCTCGTCTGTTTCCATCTTCCGTCCAATCAGGCGGAGGGTCATCAGATCGAGCCTTTCGTCGAAGGTCTGGTGGGCGCCGAGGGCTTTCGCGGCGAGCATTTTACCAGCCTCCACGAACTGCGGATCGTTCATCAGCGCGAGCGCCTGGAGCGGGGTGTTGGTGCGGTCGCGTTTCACGCAGAATTTCTCGCGGGACGGCGCGTCAAGAATCTCCATGGTTGGAGGCGCGGCGGTGCGTTTCCAGAATGTGTAGAGGGAACGGCGGTAAAGCGCGGCTCCGTTGTCACGCTTGTAGTCCTTGGTGTTCGACTGCGGCATGGCAACAGCTTCCCAGATACCCTCCGGCTGGTAGGGCTTGACCGGTGGGCCGCCGACGGAGGCCGACAGCAAGCCGGAGGCCGCGAGCGAGAGATCGCGGAGCTGCTCGCCCTCGAGCCGGGTACGCGGGCCGCGCGAGATGAGGGCGTTTGAAGGGTCTTTCTCCAATTTCTCAGGGCTGACGGAGCCGGACTGACGGTAAGCGCGCGAGGTGACGATGGTCTTCACCATTTGGCGATGATCCCAGCCGGTTGCAATGAACTCCGAAGCCAGCCAATCGAGCAACTTCGGATGCGTCGGGCGCGCTCCCATGATGCCGAAATCGCCGTTGGATTCTACGATCCCTGCTCCGAAAAGATAATACCAGAGACGGTTCATCGTGACACGGGCGGGTAGGGGATTCTTGGGATCGTTGAGCCATTTCGCGAGGCCGAGGCGGTTCTTCGGCGTGCCTTCCGGCATGGGTGGAAGGTAGGCGGGGGTATTCGGGAAAACTTTCTCACCCTTGTCGGCATAGGCTCCGCGCGTGAGCACGTGCGCGAAAGGCTCTTGTCCTTTTTTCTCCTCATAAACCAGCGAGGCGGAACCGCGCGCGGTGATCGCGGCTTCTTCGGATTTCAGCGCATCCTTTTCGCGCAAAAGAGCCAAGGTAGGAGCATCCACGGTGGTGATGTAGTGCTCGAAGAGAGCCTTGTTCTGCTCTGGAGTGCGTTGATCGGCAGGGAGCGCCGCCCAGTCGCCGATCATCTTTCTGTTTGCGATATGGGAAATCTCCGCCTCGCTAAGGAGTTTCCGATAGAAACGGAAGTCCTGCAACGAGACCTGGCCGCCGATCTTCGAATCACCGGCCTCGCGCGCTCCGAGGCGCAGTGGCACTGTGTTTTCAATCGTGCCACCAACTGTGTTCGGAAGCGTGCCGCTTTGCACACGCTTGCCATCCAGGAAGATCGACATCGCTTGGTGGCCGCTTGTCGTTCCATCAAAAAGAATCATGACATGGTGCCATGTGCCGGCCTTCAGCGACTCACTGGAAGTCATCTTGTTCGCGGACTTGTCCCACGTGTCGATGACATGCGCCCCGGGACGGCCCTGCTCGAAATAGAGATCCCAGCCGCGGTAATGATTCGGGACGTCCATTTTCGCAATCAACGCCCCGGTGACCTTTGATACATCGCCATCGATGCGGATGAAGCCGCCGTAGCTGACCTGATCCCCGCGTGAAAAACCACCGATGTCTCCCAGCGGAATGTCAGAACCGGAAACGGTGATGGCCTTGCCCAGCGGCCCGTCGATGCGGGCGGCGGTCGTCGGCCATTCCTGCGGTTGGCCATTCACCGTGCCCTTGATCGGCCCTTCGGCTTCTGTGAGCGGAAGGTGAATGGAGAGCGTGGAATCGGTCTCCTGCGTCGCGGCCTGTCCTGCCGTGGCGAGCCATGTTTGGTAATCACCATTCGCCGCCTTACGACGTGCCGCGATGCGCGCGTCCACATCCTTCATGGTGCTCTTGATCTGCGCCATCTTCTGCCTGTCCGCCTCCAGCGGGACGAAGATCGCGGGCGCGTGTTGCGCGTTGTTTCCATCCAGAGCGGACATGGTGTTGTTTCGGAAAAAGGCGGTCAGCTCGTAGAATTCCTTGGTGGAAAGCGGGTCGAACTTGTGGTCGTGGCAGGAGGCGCAGCTCGCCGTCATGCCCAGCCAGATGCCGCCCATGGTATCGACACGATCATTGGCGTAGATGGCTTCGTATTCCTCGGGAATCGCGCCGCCCTCGCCAGTGGTCGCGAGGCTGCGCAGAAAACCGGTGGCAACGTGCTGATCGAGGGTGCGGTCGGGGAGGAGATCGCCGGCGAGCTGCTCGATGGTGAACTGATCCCATTTCATGTTGGAATGGAAAGCCCGAACCACCCAATCGCGGTAAGGCCAGATGGCGCGGTAATTATCGATGTGAATGCCGTGCGTGTCGGCGTAACGGGCGGCATCCAACCAATGCCGGGCAAAGTGCTCCGCGCTCTGGACCGATCCAAGCAAGCGGTCGGCCTCGGCGGCAATGGCTGCCTCCGCGTCCTTTGCGTAAGCCGCCTCGAAGGCATCCGTCTCGGCGGGTTCAGGCGGCAAGCCGGTGAGATCCAGCGAAAGCCTGCGGTGGAAGCGGCGCGGATTCTCATCGGCGTTCGGCTCCAGTCCGGCTGCCGCGAGTTTTTCGAAAACAAAGCCATCGATCGGCTTGTTGGACCACTCGTTTTTCGGAGCCTCGGCACGCACCACCGGCTCGTAAGACCAGTGACCTTCGTATTCCGCGCCTTGCTCAATCCATTTTTCAAGAAGTGCGATCTCGCGCTGGCCCATTGTCTTATGGCTTTCCGGCGGTGGCATCACTTCGGCGATGTCCTTGGATTTGATCAAACGGATCAGCTCGGATTCCGCCGGCTTACCTTTGATGATTACAGGCGCTCCCGCGTCCCGCATGGCGAAGGCATGCTCCTCCATATCTAATCTAAGCGGCTCTTTATCCGGTTTGCGCGTGCCTCCATCCGCACCGTGGCAGTGGTAACAATACTCTGCCAGGATCGGCTGGACGTGTTCGTTAAAAGAAATCTTGTCCGGTAGCGCGGCGACGGCCGTCGGTTTTTTTTCGGCTGCACCCTCTTCGGCAGCGTTGCTTGCGACGCTCGATTTCTTCTCGCAGGATGAAGCGAATAGGATGGCCAACGCAGCCAGTGGACGCAGGGTTTTCGAGGAAAATCGTTTCATATTTCTGTGGACTTTACGCGGGCTGAAAAAAACGGCAACCCAATAGGCGCGATTAGTGTCGCATATTACGCCATCGGGCGTGTCCAACTTTCATCTAGCAAGGACAGAATTTCGCCCTTGGGCTTTAAGGTTTAAAATTTAGAGTTTCGCCCATGCACCGCCTTTTTCTGCTCGACGGTATGGCCCTCGTTTACCGCGCCCACTTCGCCCTCATCCAGACCCCCATCCGCAACTCCAAAGGCGTCAACACCTCCGCGCTCTACGGTTTCATCAACACCCTCCTCGCCATTCTCGAAAAGGAAAAACCCACCCACATCGGAGTCGCCTTCGACACCTCCGCACCCACCCCGCGCCACATCCTCTACCCCGCCTACAAAGCCCAGCGCGACGAGATGCCGGAGGAACTCCGCGACGCGATCCCCCACGTCAAAACCCTCTGCCGTGCGTTCGCCATCCCCGTTCTCGAAATCGACGGCTTCGAGGCGGACGACATCATCGGCACCCTTGTGAAACGCGCCGAACCCGAGGGCTTCGAGTCCTACATGGTCACCCCGGACAAGGACTTCGCCCAGCTGCTTTCCCCCACCACCTTCATGTGGAAGCCCGGTCGCAAGGGCACCGACCATGAAATCATCGGCCTCAAACAACTCCCGGAAATCTGGGGCGTCGCCGAGCCGCACCAGATCATCGACCTCCTCGGCCTCATGGGCGACGCTTCCGACAACATCCCCGGCATCCCCGGCATCGGCCCGAAGACCGCCCAGAAACTCATTTCCGAATTCGGCAGCATCGAAAACCTCCTCGCCCACACCGCCTCCCTCAAAGGCAAGCAGAAGGAAAACGTCGAGGCGAACTCCGACCAAGCCCTCCTTTCCAAGGAACTCGCAACCATCATCACCGACGTCCCCGTCGAGGTCACATGGGAAGACCTCATCCTCTCCCAACGCGACGACGAAGCCCTCAAACAACTCTTCAACGACTTCGAATTCCGCTCCCTCACCAAGCGCCTATGGAGCTCGGACTCTGGTCCGCAGCCATCCGGAAAAAGCACCGCCCCCGAAACCCCCACCCTCTTCGAAACCTTCAAAACCATCAAGGAAGTCCCCCACACCTACCACCTCGCCAACACCCCATCCCTCCAAGCCGAACTCTTCGAAAACCTCGCCGCGCAAAAGTCCTTCTGCTTCGACATCGAAACCACCTCCCTCGACCGCCACTCCGCAAAGCTGTTGGGCATCGCCTTCTCCTGGAAAGCCCACGAAGGCTGGTATCTCCCAATCGACAATCAACCATCAACAATCAGCAATCTGAAATCCATCTTGCTGAGTCCTTCGGAGAAAATCGGCCACAACCTCAAGTTCGACCTCTCCATCCTCCACTCCCACGGCATCAGCGTCACCGGCCCGTTTTTCGACACCATGCTCGCAGACACCCTCGTCGCCCCCGAGCGCCGCCACGGCATGGATTACCTTTCCGAAATCCACCTCGGCTACACCCCCGTGAAACTCACGGAAATCAGCAATCCACAATCATCAATCGTCAATCAAACCGACGACCTATTCGCCTTCGCGGAAACGAAAAAGCCCACGAAGAACCTAGACATGCTTTCCATCCCGTTGGAAACCCTCGCCGAATACGCCGCCGAGGACGCCGATGTCACCTTCCAGCTCGCCGAAAAACTCCGCCCTCTCCTCAAGGAATCAGGACAGGCAACCATTTTCACCCAAATCGAATCCCCGCTTCTCCCCGTCCTCGTCCGCATGGAAATGGAGGGCATCGCCATCGATCCCGGCGCGCTCAGGGAAATCGGCGTCGATCTCCAGCAAAGCATCGACCAGCTCGCGAAATCCATCGAAGCCCACGCCGGCACCCCCTTTAACATCGCCTCGCCGAAACAGCTCGGCCAGATCCTCTTCGAGCACCTCAAGCTGTTGGACAAGCCCAAGAAAACCGCCACCGGCCAATACAAGACCGACGAGCAAACCCTCTCCACCCTCCTCGGCATCCATCCCATCATCGCGGAAATCCTCGAATACCGCGAAGCCACGAAACTGAAATCCACCTACCTCGACGCCCTCCCCAACCACATCGCCCCCGAGACCGGCCGAATCCACACCCACTACCACCAGCTCCTCGCCGCCACCGGCCGCCTAGCCTCCTCCGATCCGAACCTCCAGAACATCCCCGTCCGCTCCGAGTCCGGCCGCAAGATCCGCCAGGCCTTCGTTCCTCGGAAAAATTTCACCCTCCTCTCCTGCGACTACTCCCAGATCGAGCTCCGCGTCATGGCCGCCCTCGCCTGCGATCCCACCATGATCTCCGCCTTCCAGGACGGAGCCGACATCCACACCATCACCGCCGCGAAAGTCCACGGAGTCACCCCCGAGGAAGTCACCCGCGACATGCGTTCCGGCGCGAAGATGGTGAACTTCGGCATCATCTACGGCATCTCCGCCTTCGGCCTCTCCCAGCGCCTCGCCATCCCCCGCGCCGAAGCCGCCGAGCTCATCGACGCCTATTTCCGCGAATACCCGGCCATCAAGGAATACATGGATCGCACCATCCAGGAGTCCCGCGAAAAAGGCTACGCCGAAACCCTTTCCGGCCGCCGCCGTTATTACCCCGATCTCTCCTCCGGAAACGCCGGCCGCCGCCAGAACGCCGAGCGCGCCGCCATCAACATGCCCATCCAAGGCACCGCCGCCGACATGATCAAGATCGCCATGATCCGCATCGACGAGCTCCTCCGCAAAAAGCCGTACCAAACCAAAATGCTCCTCCAAGTCCACGACGAACTCGTCTTCGACCTAGCCCCCGAAGAGGAAACCGAACTCGTTCCCAAAATCCTCCACATCATGGAAACCGCCCTGCCATTACCCCACGGCGTCCCCATCCTCGTCGAGAAAGGCACCGGGAAAAACTGGCTGGCCGCGCATTGAAACCGGAGCCGCGTTCTCCAGAACGCGAGCCCAGCCCTTGACTCCCATACAGAAATCCTTACCCTAGGTAAGAAATGAAAGCAACCCTCACCAGCAAAGGCCAAGTCACCGTGCCGGTGAAAATCCGGGAACAGCTCAATCTCCAGACCGGGGACAAGCTGAATTTTGAAATCGAAGGGACTTCAATCAAAGTATCTCCCGCCAGGAAAAAGGGGACATTGGAGGAACTCATGAACATCCTCCCACGGGCAAAACGCAGCTACACTGTAGAGGAAATGAACGAAGGCATCGCACAGGGAGCTTGTGATGGAGGCTCTTGATACCAACATCCTCGTCCGCATCGCCACCCGTGATGACCTGAGCCAGCTTGCCAGAGTCGAAAAGCTCATGGCGGAAAAATTTTCCGACGAGCATCCCGCTTGGGTCAGCGTCATCGTTCTCACGGAACTCTCCTGGGTTTTGGGGCGGACTTACGGTTACTCCCGCATGGAGACCGCCGCGTTCATCCGCAAACTTCTCGATACCGCCTCCATCCTCGTCGAAGACGAAATTCTCGTCAGCCCAGCCCTCGACCTCTTCCTGGACTCCACCGCCGATTTCTCCGACTGCCTCATCCTCGCCCGGAACAAGTCCCGCTCCATCTCCCCCACCCACACCTTGGATCGCAAAGCCGCGAAACTCGCAGGCTTCCAGCTTCTTTGAAACCGCAAATGCCCGCCGAGCATCTCTCCACCGCCCTTTTCCGCGAAACCCGCGGTGCCGGGTTTTTCCGTGTCCTGGCGGGGCGCAATGCACCCTTCTACGTGGATGCCCTCGACGCGCTGGAGGCCGAGGCCGCCGACCGGCCCGATGGGATGTCGCGCGAGGAGGTCATCCTGCTCATCACCGATACCCTGGAGCGCCATCCGGACTTCGAGCTGGAGGAGGAGGACGGCAGCGAGGCCGCAGGCACGCCCCGCGAGAAGGCGCGGCTGCTTTTGGAAAAACTCCTGAAATGCCATTGGCTCGATGAACCCCCGCGCCGGGACTGGCGGCGCACCATCCATTTCGATGCGCATGGAGCCACCCTCATCACCGCGCTGCGGAAAATCGCATGGCCGGATGCCGCCGTTTTCACCGACAAGCTCATCGCCGTCTGCGCCATGCTCGCCGATGAGACGGAGCTTTCCGAGCGCCCCTGGCAGACGGTGGAAAACTGCCTCTCCAGCGTCCGCGAAGGCCTGAACGAACTCCGCGCCATGCAGAAATCCGTCCAGCGCCTCACCCGCCGCCAGCTTGAGGAGGAGACGCTGAAAGGGAATCTCGAGACCGTTTTCGACGACTACTCCGAGCAGATCTCCCACGCCTGCTACGCGGAGCTCGTCCGCGCCCGCCTCCCCCTGCGCCTGCCGGAAGCCGTCAACCGCATCGCCAACCGCCTCATGGGCTGCTCCGCCACCCTTTCGGAAATGCAGACCGAAGTCCTCCGCCGCCATCCCGCGATGTCCGCGGAAACCGCACGCTGCACCGTGCTCAACGCCCTCGACGAACTCATCGCCCTGGTCGAGCGCGTCCTGCCGATGGCCGATGAGATCGACCGCCGCACCGCCGATTTCACCCGCCGCTCGCTGTCCCGTTTCCGCTACCTCCAGGACGTCACCGGCGAGCGCCGCACCGAGATCAAGGCCCTGTTCGAAACCGTCAACCGCCTCATGGCCGGGAAACGCGTATCCCAAAGCGCCTCCGAACTACTAGACTTGCCGGACTTCCGCCTGCCCGCCGTCAAGCTCCCCGCCGGCCTCGATTCCCTCTACTCCCCGCCCATCCGCCGCGCCTCCATCGAGCAGGACGCCTTCGAGGACACCGCCGACGATGGCGACCGCGAGGCCGGAAAAGCGGGCATGGGAAGAGCCCTCCGCGATTCCCTCACCGTCCAGCGCGCCAACACCTTCGTGAAATCCCTCGCCGGAGCGAAAGGCACCCGCATCGCCAGCGCCGATCTCGCCATCTCCGGGGAAAGCGGCTTCACCGACCTCATTTCCCTCCTCCTCCACGCCGAATCCGCCGAAGCCCGCTACCGCCTCGAGCCCGACCGCCTCACCGCAGAAACCACCATCCCACCCCTCGACACCCTCGAAGGTTGCCAGGTCGAGCGTTTCTCCATAATCAAGAAATGACCTTACCATCCAGAAATCGAACCGCAGATGGACACAGATGAACGCAGATGTAAGAGAAGAGATTTAATGTTTTTCAATTCGATCTGCGTTTTCCATGCCCTTTGGGTGCTTCATCTGCGTCCATCTGCGTTCATCTGTGGTTAAAAATTCTTCCATGATCCTCGAACCCGAAACCACCGAAGCCCCCGGCCTCATCAGCCTGCCGGAGGGCGAGCGCGCACGCCTCGGCGAAGCCCTCCAGGAACTCCTCGCCACCGGCTCCATCACGGGTCTGGAAAACTCGAAGTCCGCCCTCTACCACTGGTGCCGCCAGTATTTCGAGTGGGTAAAGGAAGCCGCCGCGCTCGTCGGGCTTGAGGTGCTGATCGTCCACGAGGAACGCCTCATCCAAGCCATCCCCACCAGCGGTGCGCTCCGCCTGAAACTTCCGAAAGACGCCACCCTCGTCTGGCTCGCCCTCTGGTATGCGGGCGATGTCCGCTGGCGCGATGAGGGACAGGATCAGGCTTTCCTCTCCGTCGCGGAACTCAACGGCCTCATCCAGGACCAGCTCATCCCGGATGCCATCGGCGTCTTCCCGCGCGGACGCATGCGGGAAATCCTCCGCCAAGCCGCCCGCTTCAACCTCATCCGCTTCGAACCCGCCGAACCCTTCGAGGATTCCGGCATCGAAGTCCTCCCCGCCATCCGCCGCGTCGTCCCTTTCCGCGAACTCGCCGACTGGACGGCCGCCGCATCCGCTTTCTCCGCCGACGATGAAATTACTACGGACACAGTAGAGGAGGAAACCGCATGAGCCGCGCCATCCAGCTTTCCAAGATCCACGCGCTCAACTGGTACGGCTACCGCGACAGCCTCCCGGTCAAGGGCAACCTCGTCCTCGCCGGTGTCACCGGATCGGGCAAATCCATCCTCATGGATCTGCTCATGCTCGTCCTCGTCGGCCCGGAGCGCGCGCGCCACCACTTCAACCGCTCCGCCACCGGCGGGCGCAGCGACCGCACCATCAAGGGCTACTGCCTGCTCGATACGAAACGCGAGGAAAACGGCCAGCCGCAATACTTCCACGACAAGGGCGTCACCACCTACATCGGCGCGGAATTCACCTGGCCCCAGATTTCCGGGGATGGCGGGCGGGAACCTCGCATCGAAACCTGGGGCATCCGCTTCGAGTTCCGCAACACCTCGGAAAACGACGGTTTCTCCACCCCTTTCTTCTGCCCCGCACCCCTGGAGCGCGAGGATTTCCTCTCCATTTCCCCGGAGGACGGGAAATCCCGCACCAGCTCGCTCGCCGAGTTCAAGGCGATGATCGAATCCAAGGGCGGGCGCATCTTCACCTCCTCGCGCGAATACCTGCGCGACATGGCGAACCCCTCCCACCTCAATTTCAACAAGGACGTGCTCGAACGGCTGCTGCCCAGCGCCATGTCGTTTACGAACCTCAAGAGCTTCGACGACTTCTGCCGCCAGTTCGTCCTGCCCAACGAGGCCGTCCCCGTCGATGACGTGATCTCCAGCTTCCGCGACTTCGAGTCCTACGAGCGCGAACTCCGCGATCTCCGCAACCAGCTCGACCGCCTCCTCTCCGTCCGCCGGCTCTCGGAAACCCTGCGCACCGCCGAGCGCGACCGCGATGTCGCCACCTACCTCGCCGCCGAGAACCACTACGATCATAGTAGCGAAGCCGTCCGCCTCCACACCGAGCGACTCGAAAAACTCCGCGCCGACTTCGCCGATGACGAAGCCCGCCTCACCGAGCTGGGCGAGTTGATGAAAAACGCCGCCGAGCAGCGCGAGCAGCTCACCGCGCTGCTGAACGAATCCAGCGAAGGACGCCTCTACAACGACCTCGCCGCCCGCATCCGCAAGCTGGAGGAGGAAATCGACCGCCTCCGCGTCATTTCCACCAAGATCGACAGCGGCATAGGCAGCCGCCTGAGGGACGCCCGCAAGTGGATGGAGGAAATGGCGAAGGCACCCGTGGAACCGAAGGTTTTCACCAGCCCGCTGGAAGACGCGATCAAACTGCTCGATGGCTGCGAGCGCGAGGAAACCTCCAACACCCTCGGCCTCCTCGCCGATGCCGCCAACAAGCTCTGCCGCGAGCTCCGCGACCGCTTCCGCTCCGATGCCGAGGAACTGCGCCAGCTCCGCTCGGAAAAATCCGCGCTCGACACCCAGATCGATTCCCTCAAACGCGGCCTGCCGCCCGTCCCCCAGCCCTTTCTAACAGCCCTCCGCGACGCCCTCCCGCTCACCCCCGGCGAGACCCCGCCCCGCGCCCTGCGCGAGCTTTGCGAAATCAACGACGAAACCTGGCGACCCGCCGCCGAGGTTTCCCTTGCGGAAAAATTCGCCGTCATCGTCTCCCCCGAGTACCACGACAGCGCCGCGAAAATCCTCGACCAGCTCAGCGCCCACGACCTCGCAAAGGCCGGCCCGCAAAGCCTGATCGACTCCGCCCATCTGCTTTCCTCAAAACCGAAACCGGAGAAAAAATCCCTCGCAACCGTCTTCGATTGCAGCGATCCCGTCGCCCGCGCCTTCATCGACCAAGCCTTTGGCGACCTCATCCGCGTCTCGGATTCCAAGGAAATGTCCGGCCATGAAACCGCCATCCGCCCCGATGGATTGATCAAGCGGGATGGCATCCTCACCCGCCCGCTCGCCTACGACGGCACACCGTTCATCGGCGAAAACGGCCTGAAACGTCAGCTCGAAATCAAGACCCTGCGCCTCGCTGAAATCGAGGCGAAGCTCCGCCGCCTGGAGCCCGTCGAGCGCGAAATCGAGCGGCTCCTCGCCGCCCGCGAGAAAGCCATCCCGGATCACGCGAACGTCGCCGCCGAGCTGGTGCGCGTCGAGGAACTGCCGCGCAAGCAGGCGGATCACGAAGCGCTGATGACCCAGATCAACGCCATCGCCAACGACAAGCTCGTCGAGCTGGAGGACAAGATCAACGAACTCAAGGAACAAGCCTCCGCATGGGCCACCGAGGAAAAATCCATCCTGCGAAAAGGCGGCCACCGCGAGATTTCCCAAGCCGAGAAAGACCTGGCAGATCGCCAGGAGGATGCCTCCCGCCGCGAGGATGATTTCTCGAAAACCAAGCTCCGCATCGACATCCACCTCCACCACGGGCGCTACCTTTCTTGGAAGCAGGAGGCCATCGATTTCCACCACGCCGCCGATGTCCGCGCCCGGGAGTTTACGAAAGCCGCCGCCGCCGCCGAGCTGCTCGCCACCCAGACCATCGGCGATCTGAAAGTGGCGATGCTGGATTTCAAGAACGCCTTCCACCCCAAGTTCGACGACCTCCCGGAGGACGGCAGCGACACCGCGCCCTACGAAAAAATCCTCGCCGCCATCGAGCACGCGGACATTCCCAAGTTCGAAAAAAAATCCGCCGCCGAGCGCAAGCGCTGGGAATCGCTGTTCCGCACCCAGGTGCTCAGCCGCATGCAGCAGGCGATCAAGAACGTGGAAAACATCATCTCCCTGCTCAACCACCAGCTCAAGCGCCCCATCGGCCACGACCGCTATAAGATCGATAAAAAACCGAACCCCGATTTCCGCATCTACCGGGAGCTGATCGACCTCAACGCCCTCCACCACGAGGACGAGCTTTTCTTCGCCAGCATGGGCGGCGAGCTGAAGGACGCGCTCCAGGTTTTCCTCAAAACCCTGGTCCAGAACGCCAACAGCCCGGAGGCCGCGCGGCTGTTGGATTACCGCCAGTATTTCGACTACGACCTGCTCGTCACCGACATCCGCGATCCCGATGGGAAGCCGGTCAGCGTCGATAAGCAGAGCGGAAAAATGTCCGGAGGGGAAAACCAGAGCCCGTATTTCGTCGCCATCCTCGCCAGCTATCTGCACGCCTACAACCGCCACGAAGCGCGCCGCAAGGAGCCGTCGCTCGCCCTCGTCCCCATCGACGAAGCCTTCTCAAAGCTCTCCGGCGAGCGCATCCAGAACTGCCTCCAGGCCATGGCGGAACTCGATCTCCAGGGCATGTTCTCCATGTCCTCCGGCAACATCCCCTACGCCTTCAGCCAGTGCGACGAGCTCATCATCATCACCCGCAAAGAGGAACGGCGCGGCACCCGCGTCGGCGTCCGTAACGTTCCCGTCGTCCTCTTCCGCGACTCCGACGAAGGCCGCGAATGGATCAGGGAAACAGGCATCGAGGGATGAAATTTGCGCTCGCTTGTGTCCCAAGCACGCTCTCGATCCTGTCGGCTGGGATCAAGGTTCGGTAGTGCGGCGGCAATGCTTGCTGCAAAAGGCTGAGGTCTGGTAGCTTTTACCTGTGAGCGAAGAGCGAACCATCGAACTCCTACCCCTCGCCGCGAAAATCGCCCGCGAGTTCTCCAACATCCCCGGCCTACCCCATGCGGAGATCGAACTCGCCGCGCAGGAGGCCCTGGCCAACGCCGCGCGCCTTTTCGATCCCGATAAAGGCGACTTCACCAACTACGCCGCCCGCGCCATGCGTAATGCCCTCCGCGATCTCTACGAAAAGCAAGTGCGCCATCACCAGCATCACGTTTACGATCTCGATCTTCCGGCCACGCAGTTCACCACTCCGGAAGCCCGCATCCAGCAAGTTCCCGCTCAAGGGGCTTCCTTACCCGATCTCGCCGCAGCCCTCGAATCACGCAAACGCCTCGAAACGGCGATCAACTCCCTCTCACCCCGCCTTCGCAAAGTCGCCGAAGGCATCCGTGACGGCAAATCCTACACCGAGATCGGCGCATCCCTCGGCATCTCCAAACAAGCCGCCCACAAACTCGCCGGAGCCGCCCTAACCACTCTTCGCGAAAAACTCGCCGCCATGGGACTACACGGCATCGATACCCTCGGTCTCCTGAAAAGCAGCATCGGCACCCAGCCGCAAGTTCCCTCACAAGTTGACGTTTCTCCCCCTCAACCGTAATCCATAAAATCTTACCACTGCTCACTGCTCACTGCTCACTGCTCACTTCCCACTCGGCACTTGAAATATGTCCTCCGTCCACCTCCTCACACTCAACCCCGACGGCACCGCCCGTGTCTTCGAACTCACCGAACACGATACCTTCCTGCTCGGTCGCATGGAGGATTGCCACCTCTGCCTGCCGGATGACCCGCAGGTCTCGCGCCATCACTTTCTGCTCGAAGCCTGCCCGCCGAAAGCCGCCCTCCGCGATCTCGGCAGCATGAACGGCACCCACATCAACGGGAAAAAGATCGGTGGCCGCGAGAAAGGGGAAACGCCCGAAGACGGCGCGAAACGCGTTTACCCGAACATCGATCTGAAACACGGCGACAGCATCCAGGTCGGAAAAACCAAAATCGAGGTCTCGCTCATCCGGGACGATGCGGGCGGTCGCCAGGTGAATGCCGCGCTGCCGGAAGGTGATCTTTCCGGCCTCTCGCCCGAGGCATTGCAGCGCCTGATCTTCGGCCAGCCCGGCGAGGCGATGTTCCAGATGAAGGACTACGCCATCGAGCGCGAACTCGGTCGCGGCGGTTGCGGCGCGGTCTATCTCGCCCGCCCCAGCAAAGGAGGCAACAAGGTGGCCGTGAAAATCATGCTCTCCCGCGCCCAGGCGGACACCCGCGCCGTCGAGCAGTTCAAGCGCGAGATGGCCGTCATCGCCAAGCTCCGCCACCCGAACATCGTCCGCTTCCTCGACAGCGGCTCCGACGAGGGCACCTTCTTCTTCGTCATGGACTTCTGCGATGGCGGCTCGCTGGCCGATGCCGCCCGTCGCCACGGCGGAACCCTGCCATGGGAAACCCTCCGCCCATGGGCGCTCCAGGCGCTCGAAGGCCTCGCCGCCGCCCACAAGGAGGGCTTCGTCCACCGCGACATCAAGCCGCAGAACATCCTCATCCACCAGGACATCGCGAAAATCTCCGACTTCGGCCTCGCCAAGAATTTCCAGAAAGCCGGCCTCAGCGGCAACACCCTCACAGGCAACTACGCCGGCACCCCCGTCTTCATGCCGCCGGAGCAGATCACCAACTTCAAATACGTCAAACCCGTCTCCGATGTCTGGAGCTTCGCCGCCTCCCTCTACCAGCTCCTCACCGGGAAATTCCCCTACCGCTTCGATCCCAGCCGCGACCCCATCGACATCATCCTCAACGAAAACCCCGTCCCCCTCCGCGACCGCATGCCCGGCCTCCAGAAGGAAATCGCCGCCACCATCGACAAATCCCTCCTCCGGAATCCGAAAGACCGCTTCGCCGATGCGGGGAAACTGCTAGCCTCCATTCGGTAAACGCTACAAAACAACCATGAACTCACACGCCAAAAGCCCCGATTTTAATTCCATCGAATTCGATGGAATTAAACAGCAGATGTCTCCCCAACCTGAAATCCCATGAGCAAAACCAAGAAAAGCAGCATCGATGTCCAAGGAGCCGCCATCACCGTGGTTTCGCATGACACGGGCGACTACATCTCGCTGACCGACATGGCGAAAAAATTCGGGGACGATGTGCTGATCTACAACTGGATGCGCAACCGCAATACCCTCGAATTCATCGGCATCTGGGAACAGATTCACAATCCGGCGTTTAAAGGTATCGAATTCGAGACCTTTAGAAATCAGGCCGGGTTGAACCGGTTCTCGCTCACACCGAGAAAGTGGATCGAGGCCACGGGAGCCATCGGATTCCAATCCAAAGCCGGGCGCTACGGTGGCGGCACCTACGCCCACAAGGACATCGCCTTTGAGTTCGGCTCTTGGCTCAGTCCGGAATTCAAGCTCTACCTCATCAAGGAATTCCAGCGCCTCAAGGACGAGGAAAACGACCGACTCAAGCTCGATTGGAACCTCCAGCGCACCCTTGCCAAGATCAACTACCGCATCCACACCGATGCGATCAAGGACACCCTCATCCCGCCGTCCATTACCAAGGCACAGACTGGCGCGGTCTATGCCAGCGAGGCGGATCTGCTCAACGTCGCCCTCTTCGGCCAGACTGCCAAACAATGGCGCGATGCGCATCCATCCGCAGAGGGCAATATCCGGGATCACGCCCCGCTGGAGCAACTCGTCGTCCTCACCAACCTCGAAAGCCTCAACTCCGTCCTCATCCGCCAAGGCCTGCCACAACCCGAACGCCTCACCACCCTCAATGACATTGCCATCACCCAGATGAAAACCCTCCTCTCCGCTAGCGGCGTCAAGCGCCTTAAATGAACCCCGCCACTCCACCAGCCTCTTTCCTGATCCCTTCTCACCTCCCATTTGCCTACGTCCATGCCGGAAACTTCATCCGCCAGAAAAACGGCATCCTGATCCCCATCGATGTCTTCTTCGAAGGCCTCCCCGCTCCCCCAGGTTGACGATTTCCCGCCTGAACCGTATTCATGGAGTGTGGGAGGATTGCCCACATTCTCACTCGCTCTTCATCCGATTTTAAGACTTTCAGACCTTCGGCTCCTCAATCTTAATCTCGGAACTTCAATTCTTACCCAGCATGTCATCCCTACAACCATCCTTCCTCGCCGCGCTCGCCATGCCGCCCCGTGTTGCCGGCTTGTTGCGGCGCTTGGGCGAACATCAAGGACGGCAGCAACTTCACCAACAACAAGCGCCCGAGATTCTCGAAAACCTCAGGCAGGTCGCCAAGATCGAGAGCACCGAATCCTCCAACCGCCTCGAAGGCATCGTTGCAGCAAGTGACAAACGACTCCGCGAACTCATCGCCGCACGAGCTGAACCCGCCGACCGCACAGAAGGCGAGATCGCCGGTTACCGCGACGTGCTCGATACCATCCATCAGAATCATGCCCACATTCCTTTCGCTGATCGTGTTGTGCTCCAATTCCACCGCGACCTCCTAAAATACGCCGGGGACGATGGCGGTCATTGGAAAATTTCCTCCAATGAAATCCGCGAAACCCTGCCGGATGGCACCAAGCGCGTTCGTTTCGAGCCCGTAGCCCCGCATCTCACCGAAGACGCCATGCGCGTTCTCCACGACCACTTTGCCGATGCCCGGCGCGATGGGACTTGGGATCCCTTGTTTCTCATTCCTTTCTACATTCTCGACTTCCTCTGCATCCATCCCTTCGCCGATGGGAATGGCCGCATGGCCCGCTTGCTCTCCCTGCTTGCGCTCTATCACCAGGGCTACGAAGTGGGGCGCTTCATCAGCCTCGAACGCATCATCGAGAAAACCAAGGAATCCTATTACGAGACACTCTATCTATCGTCCCAAGGATGGCACGAGGGGAAACACGATGTCTGGCCTTGGACGGAATACTTCCTCGGCACCCTGCTCGCCGCCTATTCCGAGTTCGAAGCACGCTTCGACAGGATCGGCTCCGGTCGCGGCAGCAAAACCGAAACCGTCCAGCACGCCATCCAATCCTTCATCGCAGATTTCAGCCTCTCCGACCTCGAAAAAGCCTGCCCCATGGTCAGCCGCGACATGATCCGCCATGTCCTCTTTGACCTCAAAAAATCCAATCTCGTCGAATGCCTCGGCCGCGGTCGCTCCGCCAAATGGAGAAAAATAGGGTAATGAACAAATAATAGGTGTAATGCTCACGGTGAATTACACGATTTAAATACCCATTACACACTTTAGCCAGCTCCTCGCCCACATTCTCTCTAACCCCAAACCACCGCCCACCGCCCACTTCACCTCCATCTCGTCTTCCAGCACGTACCCACCGGAATCCGCATGCACGACGTCCATGCCGGAAACTTCATCCACCAGAAATACGGCATCCTGATCCCCATCGATGTCTTCTTCGAAGGCCTCCCCGCTCCCCCAGGTTGACGATTTTCCGCCTGAACCGTATTAAAGACTAGAATGAAAATTAGCGCTCTATATCATCAAAGCAAAAGCGAACTTCGCTGGTTAAGCGATGATAAGAATTACCGTGAACATTTAATTGAAATTTCTCAAAGTCGATTTTGCGAAACTAGGGTTATTATCAATCTGGTGGAATCAAGAAAATGGGATGCAGCATTAGAATATCTTCAATTTCTTGAGACAAACCTGATTAAATCTTACATTATTGATAAGCATGACATTGGCAATAATCTTGAAACTCTACCGCAAAGCAATAATTGGTATTCAGAAATTTCAAAGAAATTCACCGAGCAATCTTTGGTTTGTATAAAGACTCTCGAAAAAAAAACCTATATTCAAGACAACGTCGTGGAATTAGCAGATTCAGAAAATCTGCGTGAGCTATTGGGAGGAAGTAGTAGAGATGATATAAGTTTCATGTATCGCGGCAGCGTGTTACTACCACGCCCCACAACTTTTTGCTATGAAGAGACAAGGAAGGTTTTGGCGGCGAATCAAGTTGATCCAGAAGCATACGTGTTGCGCAACTTGCTCTGTTTAGTTGGTTACATTCAAAAAATAATTATGTATGCAGTGGCTGACTTTAATAGAAAGCAAACAGTCACTACAGAAAGATTTATTGACTTAGATAAGAAAAAATTCCTGCCGCCGCTAATCGCGGTAAAGGACGCAAATGGCACGTGCGTCGCTTTGCGCATCGGTCGTAAAAGCCAAATTTCTTTCCATCGAACGCTCCGTATTCCTGAAGATGGAAATGATTACCCGTTGCCTGCAAGCCTTGGGACTCTTCCGATCCACCGCGTGGAGGACTTTGCCGAAACCGTTCCCGCAGATTGGCTGGAAAGGGGAGGATTCTTTATTCCGCTTTATCAGCGTGAGGCTTTATTCCTGCAATTCGAGGGCGAGCAAGCCCACCCAGCGATATCGAAGGTTTGTGTGGGCAGAATAAACGCAATCACCGGCAAGCCCTATGAAAACAGATTATCCCCTCAAGAGCAGGATTACATCGTAATCCCAGACCAGAAGTGGCTCGATGGCATTAATTCTGGAAAAGATATCGTGAAGCAGTTTGTTGCCATGCCTCTCGGGCAGGGCTACACAGTTGAAGGCCAGATCACAGATGAAGAAAACTATGGTGGATTTCAGTTAGAAATCTTCGAACCAAAAGATGGATATTTCGACGAACCGGATTACAGCGTTGAGAAAAAGATCGATCTAGTTGTCCGTATTTCAAAATCGGAGTTCGAAGCAATGCTACTGCAGACGAACCGCTTGTGCAGAACCATTGTGAACTCAATTCGGACTGGTGCAACAGCGTATGGTGCGGCGTATCTCACTGGGCTTGATAAGGATCATGCCTGTAGAATCTACTTCGATTTCAAGACGAGATTTTTCGAATTTGTGGAAAATCTGGTGCGTGTAAAATTCGCTGAAGATCCGTGGTTTACCACTATAAGATCACGATCTTTCAGTAATCTCAGTTCACTCGGCCTTCGCGATGAAATTGATCCGCCCCCAAAAGCTGAAAAATTAGATTCGGAGACCAAGCAGACAGATCTGGCTCCTGAAATAGAACCACGTAAGATTGCAACCCTAGGTTCGTCTGAGGAATGTTCTGGCGCACTATACAGTTCCCCATCTACCCATATCCATACTGAAATGGGTATTGCCGCCGGAGGCCGGTTGCAGCAACAGATACTCAAAGACCGTTATGGTATTGAAGCATGGGATAGTCAGAGATCGCGCTTTATCGATATCCACATCGTGAACAGCGAGATGTATCAGGCAATTACGGGACTTGAGCCTCTCAGTTCACCTGTGAGTCCTGAGCAATACCAGAAGTCCGGTATTCCTTGGTTTTCACACTACGCAGAATCCGCGCAATCTGTGAAAGCCGCTGGCGCTTTCAAGAAAATCCAGAGTATCGCCGAGATCGACAAAAAGCGTGGTCTGCACGGGCAGCATCAAGAAGCCCGGCGGTCGATCAATCCAGACGTGATTCGCCGTATCCGGACACCAGACATCAAAGAGGCTGCGACCGAGTTCAGGCGTCGAGCCTACGAAAATGCGGCGGCGGCGCGGTGGAAGGAAGCCATCCGTGAGATCAACTATCTGATCGACCTTGGACTCAAAGTAAGCGCATCTGATTACGCCTTGAGGAGCCATTGTAACTACCAGTTGGATCAGTTTTTTGAGAGCCATGTCGATAGCGGACTTGCCCTAGAGATCGATCCCAGTTCTGAGGATGCGCTGGTTTTGAAGGCTCGATGCAGCCTATCGATTGGCGATCACGAGGGGGCAAAGGAAGCTGCCGAGACTCTAATTTTGTTCAATCCACCGAATGCAGTCGGTTTTGAAGTCTTGGCGGAAAGTGCCCTGCTCCGTGGAGATTATCAAGAGGCTCAAAAGAATGCGTTTCTTGCTTCCGCAGGCTCTCATCAAAGTGACCGTGCGGTCGAAATTGGCAGACTGGCTAGTGAAGCTCTTTCAAATGAATAGTCCAGAAGCAGCAATGTTTGAGAACGGTTTCAAAGTGATTGAAACCTACCACGGGGGGGGAATGGGACTTGTCCATCGTGCCCGCCATCTGGCTTGGAACATTGAAGTCGCCATCAAGCATCCGAGATCTGAATTCCTATGTTCCCAAGATCAAATCGACGAGTTTCAGGAAGAGTGTACGAAATGGGAGGGCATCGGGCTGCATCCCCATGTAGCTACCTGCTACTACACGAAGGTTATGGATCAACTGCCGTGCGTGGTCGCGGAGTTCGTCCCTGATGGCAGCCTACAGGATGCGATCACAAACCGGAGCCTTTATTCAGGTGAGGAAGAGGAATGCCTCGCGAGAATCCTTACCATCGCCGCATCATCCGCTTGGGGGCTTGCGCGGGCGCATGACGAGGGGCTTTTGCATTGCGATGTGAAGCCGGGAAACATGCTGCTGACTTCTTACGGAACCTGTAAGATTTCCGACTTTGGACTAGCGGTAGCTTTCCACCCGTCCAAGTTGGACGCAAAGGCTTCTGGCTTAACACCGGCCTTTGCCTCGCCGGAGCAAATACGAGGGCAACCAGTAGCAACAACAGCGGATGTCTGGAGTTGGGCAGCATCAATGCTGGCCATGTTCACAGGAGGAGTGACATGGGAGAGTGGAGCCGCCTGTGGCGCGGTGCTTCGCCAGTTAATTGACGATGGTGGGAAAGCATACCGCATACCTGCTATGCCCGTATCATTCGCGAAATTGCTGGGAGAATGCCTACAGTTTGATCCTCACGCCCGACTTTCAGATTTTGCAGAGATCGCGGGAAAGATCTGTGAACTTTACGAGGATCATTTTGGCGATTCCTGTCCTGCCACAAGACCCGATCTCGAATTGATTTCTGCGGATTCATTGAACAATCGTGCGGTTTCCCGCTTTGATCTCGGAGATATATCCGCGGTCAACCGACTTCTGGATGAGGCGTTGGCCGTCGATCCTCTACATCCAGAAGCCAACTTCAATGCGGCATTGCTTGAGCATTCTTCAGCGGGTGCATTTTCGCGGTCGTTATTGCGTCGCTTGGATCAGGTCACCCATTTCGACCTCGGTGAATATCGGCCATGGCTCTATCGCGCTTGCCTTTTGTATCTGGACGGCAGCACGCGAGAAGCTATAGAAAGCCTTGAAAAAACGTGCGAGATAGCCGTGCCGCAGGAAATTCCTGAGATCGAACGTATTTGGGAGCTTAGCACACAGCGCAGATTGACCCCGGTCCTTGCTCCACCGATTTCCGGCGAAGACTTAGCACACGATTCGACGAGATTCGCGCGTCTGATGGGCAAGGCTGAACTGGCAATCAGTGAGGGGCTGTTGAATGATGCTCGCAGGTATCTAATGATGATTGGTGACATCTCTGGATTCTCCAGACATCCGCAGAGGAGAAGTTTGCTAATGAAAGTAAATTCTATGACCCTTAAGTAATGAAGAATATTGATAAAGAATTAATACGAGTCGAAGAGCTAAGAAAGGGTTCCGGTGCGGATTTTTTTGGAAATAAGCACAAACTAGATCGTGAGTGGTGGGTTCTCGGTAGAACATTCAAACTGCTCATGCAGAATGGCGATTGTGATTATTTTTCTGCTCTACCCGCCACTCCTCCACTTCCAGATTTTCAAATCATGAATTCTGATGGGGAATTATCCAAATACGTCGAGATCGGAGAATGTATCGAAGAGGGTCGCCGCCGTCATGATGAAATAAAAAACCGTTTGGCGCACCCGAATCCGCGAGGGTACAGCATTCATGTTATAGACGATCCATTTATCTCCTTTAGGAAAGTGGTTAATCAGAAATTTGGTAAGCCGTATGCACCAGGTTCTTGGTTGATCATTTTATTTTCGATTATGGGGTTACAAATGCCCGACTATTATTCGAAGCTATGGAGTCAGATGATTTTTGAGGAGGTTGATTCTTGGTCTGGGGATGAAGGATCTCCGAGCATGGATCGCTGCCCTTTTGATCGGGTTCTCGTGCTTGATTCGGGCGGGAAGAGCCTAGTTTCAATCTTCCCACGACTAGAGGTCATCTTCGAACATAAAGCCAACTCATGACCTCCCCCTCCATCGACATCACCTGGAGCCTCGCCGAGGCGGAAGCCGCGTATGCGGGGTTTTCCGAGATCGGGCTCGCGCATTTTTGGGTGGGGATTTGCAAGGCTGTGGAGGTTTCGGTGTCCGATCTGCTGGATGCGGGCAGTCCGGAGCTTCAGGCGATGGAAGGGCAGGTGGAGGCGGATTTCCTGGAAGTGCGGGAGACGTTTTCCGGGGTTGGTCTTTCGCCCAAGCAACTGCGCCGGACGATACGGGCGGAGCTTGGGAAGCGGGCGGGGAAGTTTGCCCGGCCTTTGCACCGGAGTCCGGCCTTGCGGGAAGTTTTCAAACAAGCGGGAGAATCCGCGGCGGTGGATGACGGACGTTTGCGCCCCGCGCATTTGCTGGAGGCCTTGGTCGAGCGTTGGGATCCGTTGGTTTCCTCGGCGGTGACGAAGCTCGGGCATGATCCTTCTGCGGTATTGCGCGGCTTGTTTGGGGAGAGGCAGAAGACTCCGAAACGCAAGACACAAGAGAAGAGGAAGAAGGATGTGCGGGGCGTTGCTGAGGACGAGGAGATGCCGAAGAAGAGATCCGCGTTGGAGCGCTTCGGGCGGGATCTTACCGCGCTGGCGGCGGCGGGGGCTTTGCCGCCTTTGATCGGTCGCCGGAAGGAAATGCTGAAAATCACCCAAGTACTGCTGCAAAGCCGGAAGAACAACCTGATCCTGGTGGGCGAGCCGGGTGTGGGGAAGACGGGGATTATCGAGGGTTTCGCGCAACGGATGGCGGAGGGGAAATTGCCGGAGGCGCTGGGACAGGCGGCGGTGATCGAGATTTCCCTGCCGTCGCTGGTGGCGGGGACGAAATACCGGGGGGAATTCGAGGAAAGGCTGGAAGCGGTGGTGCGCGAGGCGTCGATGGAACCCAAGCCCATTCTTTTCATCGATGAGATCCACCTGCTGCTGGGAGCCGGATCGGCGGGCGGCAGCATGGACGCGGCGAACATCCTCAAGCCCGCGCTGGCGCGCGGCGCGATCCGGGTGATCGGCGCGACGACGACGCGGGAATACCGCCAGACCATCGAGAAGGACGGCGCGCTGGAACGGCGTTTCCAAGCGGTGAGGATTGAGGAACCGAGCGCGGATGAGGCGGTGGCCATCCTGCTGGCGCTGCGGCCGAGGCTGGAAGCGCATCACGGGGTGGTGCTGGAGGAGACGGCGTTGCGGGCGGCGGTGGAGTGGTCGGTGCGGTATCTGCCGGATTTCCGCTTGCCGGACAAGGCGCTGGATCTGGTGGATCAGGCTTGTGCGGCGGTGAGGTTTGGGACGCTTTCGCCGCCGCAGATCAGAGGGGACAGGATGTCCCCTCGACGGACTGGGACTGCAAGTCCCAGCCACTTGGTGGTGGGGCGGGAAGAGATCGCGTGGGCGGTGGCGGCGCGGTGCGGGATACCGGTGGGGACGCTGACGGCGGATGAGGGGGCGCGGCTGATGGAGCTGGAAGGGGATCTTGGGAAGAGGGTCAAGGGGCAGCCGGAGGCGATTTCCGCCGTGGCGGAGGCGGTGCGCATGGCGCGGGCGGGTTTGGGCAGACCGGGGCGACCCGTGGGCGTGTTCCTGTTCGTTGGCCCGAGCGGCATAGGCAAGACGGAGCTGGCCAAGGCGCTGGCGGAAAACCTGTTTCACGACGGGAAACGCCTGATCCGATTCGACATGTCCGAGTTCATGGAAGAGCACAGCGTTTCCAAACTGATCGGCTCCCCGCCGGGATACGTCGGCCACGACGAGGGTGGCCAGCTCAGCGACGCGATCCGCACGCATCCCTACAGCGTGGTGCTGTTCGATGAGATCGAGAAAGCGCATCCCAAGGTGCTGGATTTGTTTCTCCAGATTTTCGATGAAGGGACGCTGACGGATGCGCAGGGCAGGAAATGCGATTTCCGCGAGGCTGTGATCATCCTGACGAGCAATCTGGGTAGTGGGGTGGCGAAGAAGAGGAGGATGGGGTTTGGGATGGAAGAGGAAGAGCGTGGGCGAGACGACCACGCTCCATGGGAAGAGGCGATCCGCAAACATCTGCGGCCAGAGCTGGTGAACCGGCTGACGAAGATCGTGCCTTTCAAACCGCTGGGGATTGACACGGCGCGGGAGATTTTAGGAAAGCTGATTGTGGAGCTGAACGGGCGCTTGGAAGAGCGCGGAATGACGGTAGAGCTGGATGCGAGCGCCGAGGACTTGATCCTACGGGAAGGCTACAGCGAGGAATATGGCGCACGAAACCTGGAGCGGGCGGTGGATAGGATGCTGGGCACGCTGATCGCTGATGCGTTGCTTGGGGACAATGTCACTGCGGGGCAAACCATCCACATTGTGGCTACCAACGGAAAGCTCCACATTCAAGGCTCCGACGAAGGCCGCGAATGGATCAGGGAAACCGGCATCGAGGGGTAGTGTCGCCTTGACACCGGCCTTTCGCTTTGGCATATCCCAGATATGACAACCACGGTATTTCTCAACGGACGCTCCCAGGCTGTCCGTATCCCGAAGGAACTCCGCTTCGACTCGAAGGAGGTGTCCATCCGCCGCCTCGGTGATGGCTTGATCCTGGAGCCGGTGAAATCCTCCGAGTGGCCGGAAGGATTCTTCGACGACATCCTGATTTCAGATCCCGCCTTCAGCCGGCCCAAGCAAGGGAAGACCCCACCCAGCGCGGATTTTTCCCAATGAGATATCTGCTAGATACCAACGCCTGCATCCGGCTGATGCGGGGGGATGGGAACGTTCGCCACCACCTTTCCTCCAAGACACCCGACGATTGCGCGATCTCGATGGTGACGGTGTTCGAGCTGTTTTCCGGGGTCGAAAAATGCTCGGAACCCGGGAGGGAAGCGGTGAAAGTGAAGCGGCTGCTGGACGCATTTCATCTGCTGCCATTCGATTGGGACTCAGCGCTGCATACCGCCAAAGTCCGGGGACATCTCGAGAAGATCGGAAAAATCATCGGCCCTTACGATCTCCAACTCGCAGGCCAGTGCCTCGCTCTGGGACTGATCCTGGTGACACACAATTCCCGCGAATTCTCAAGGGTTCCCGGACTGACACTGGAAGATTGGCAGATCGGATGAACCCCCTCTTCCAAACCCTCGCCGAGCTCTACGGAAAGTCCGCGCTGAGGAAGCGCGATTTCACCATCGACTACGAAAAATTCCTCCGTCTCGCCCACGCCGGGGACGACGATGAACGCGAGCTTGCGGAAAACGCCCTGCGCCTTGCGGAAAGCGAATCGGGCGGGATTTTCCGGATCGACCGGCATCCGAAATCCGGACTGCCACTGACCGTGCGGCTCGCTGCGGAGGGCGGTGAGGAATGGTTGTTTTCAAAAATCGGGAAGACAAATCCCACCCGCGAACGGGAGGAACTCGCCCGCTATTTCGAGCAATGCGCTGAACGAAGCATCCCGGAAAAATGGGCGACTGCCTGGAAGGATTGGTGCGCCTCGCTGGCTTCCCGCGCCATCTCCGGCGCGTCCCTCCAGCCCTTTTCAAAAACCGGCAACCATGACCTGATGGATGCGCTCACCGGCGTGCTCAACTGGCAGGGGGAATCGCTGATCCGCTACGCCAGCACCCGGATTTGCGGGGATTCGAAAAAGCTGCAAGCGCTGGAATCGAGGTTGGTGACGGCGCTCGGCGAAATCACCGGGGAGCGCTCGCTGGAAGCCTTCGGCATCCTCCACAAACCGCGATCCGTGAACCTCCACGGGCCGCTCGTCCTGGAAATCGGCGACTCACGCATCGATTTCTCCGCCCTCCCCGGCACCTACACCCTCTCGGAAACGAACATCGCGGAAGCCCGCCATGTTTCCACACCCGCCCGCATCTGCCTGACCGTGGAGAACGAGGATGTCTTCATGGAACTCGCGAAACGCAACCCCGGAGTCCTCCTCATCCAGACCAGCTTCCCCGGCTCCGCCGTGCGCCGGCTCATCGCACGCCTGCCGGAAATGGATTTCCTCCACTTCGGCGATAGCGATCCCTCAGGCTTCGACATCCTCCGCGACCTGCGGGAAAAAACGGGCAGAAATTTCCGCCCCATCCTCATGGAGCACCGGCCCGCTCCGCAGCGCATCGCCCTTTCCCCTGCGGAAACCGAAACCCTGGCCCGGCTCATCGCAAACCCGGCGATGGAAGACGTAAGCGAGGAACTGCAAAACATCCTGCGCGGCGGTGACAAAGGGATTTTCGAGCAGGAAACCGTGCCGGTGGAACGGGTTTTCCCCCTCCTCGCCGGGAAACCTTGAGAATCACGAGGCTGTCGCGGGCACGATGTGGTGAAGCCCAGATCCCGTTTCCGCCGCGCCGCCGGGGGAAACGCGGGCGGCGCTCCGCAGCCTCAATGATCGGCGCAACCAGGCAACTGCGGCACCTCGATGGTGTCCTCCTTTTTTAGCAGCATGGCTTGATTCTCCTCTTTCGTCATGTCGTAGGTGGTCTGCTTGCCATCGCGGTAGAGCCTAACCAGCATCAGGCTGCCGAACTCGCCCTCCCTCAGAGCCAAACTCATTTCGCGGTCGTCATTCCCACTGCTACGGGGCAAAGTCTCTCGGCGATCCCGCTGCGCAAGCTGCGAGTCGAAGGCAAGGCGGTATCGTAGCGCCTTCGATCCCACGCTTGTTCGTGAAGATTTCAACAGCTCATGGAAAGTCTTTTCCCCTCCATTGATTTTTTTCGGGCGGCAGCCGTAGATGGGATGAAATCCGTTTCAAGCTGGAAGCTCCTTCGCAACCGGACATGGATTAGACGAATCAGTTGGGCGGAAACTTTTGTAATACGGTACGCTGTGAGACCATCTCCTTTTTCACGGTTGCTCCCGGATGGATCGCGGGCAAGATTCCGCCGCGATGTGGATTTCCAAACATGACTTCGAAGACATCCGTTACGAAACGACGGACGATGGCGCGATCGCCAAGATCACAATCAACCGCCCGGAGGTGCGCAACGCCTTCCGACCGCTGACGGTCACCGAAATGCTCCGCGCCTTCGACATGGCGCACGAGGATCCGCGGGTCGGCGTGATCATCCTCACCGGCGAGGGCGATCTCGCGTTCTGCTCCGGCGGCGACCAGAAGGTGCGCGGCCACGCGGGCTACATCGGCGGCGACGGGGTGCCGCGCCTCAACGTGCTCGATCTCCAGAAAAAGATCCGCTCCCTGCCCAAGCCGGTTGTCGCGATGGTCGCGGGCTACGCGATCGGCGGAGGGCATGTGCTCCACATCGTCTGCGATCTCACCATCGCGGCGGACAACGCCCGCTTCGGCCAGACCGGCCCCAAGGTCGGAAGTTTCGACGGCGGCCTCGGCTCCAGCTACCTCGCCCGCATCGTCGGCCAGAAAAAGGCGCGGGAAATCTGGTATCTCTGCCGCCAATACGACGCGCAGCAGGCGCTCGACATGGGCCTCGTGAACACCGTCGTCCCCCTCGCCGATCTCGAAAAGGAAACGCTCCAATGGTGCCGTGAAATGCTCGCCCACTCGCCGCTCGCCCTGCGCTGCCTGAAGTCCGCCCTCAACGCCGATTGCGACGGCCAGATGGGCCTGCTCGACCTCGCCGGCAACGCCACCCTGCTCTACTACATGTCCGAGGAAGGCCGGGAGGGGAAAGAGGCGTTCATTGAGAAACGGAAGCCGGATTTCTCGAAGTTTCCGAGGGTGCCGTAGGAAGTGATCAGTGCCGAGTGAGCGGTGATCAGTGGGAGAATTGGTTTCCGCGTTCTTCCATGGCAACAGCGCCGATTTTCCATTCGCCTGGTCCCTCTTTCCCTCCTTCACTCCCTCCGAACGATGACATACGGAACCTTTCTCAAAGCCCTGCTCTCCGGCGCAAGGCCCAAAACCCTAGCTGCGGGTATCGTTCCCGTGTGGGCGGGCGGGGTGCTGGCTTGGAAACTTTCCGGCACGTTCGACGCGTGGCTGTGGGTCTGCACCTTGCTCGGCGCGCTGTGCATCCAGATCGCGACGAATTTTTACAACGACGCCGTGGACGGCAAAAAAGGCGCGGACGGCGAGGGTCGCACGGGGCCGAGGCGGCTCACCGGGACGGGCGAGATGACCTTCGCCCAGGTTATGGGGCTGGGTACTGGTTTTCTAGTAGGAGCCGCGTTTTTCGGGTCTTTCCTCGTGATGGAACGGGGCTGGCTGATGCTGGCGATCGGGCTGCCCTCGCTGTTCCTCGCGTACGGCTATACCGGAGGGCCGTTTCCGCTCGCTTACCGCGGGCTGGGCGAGGTTTTCGTGATCCTGTTCTTCGGATTCGTCGCGGTGATGGGCACCGTTTTCATCCAGACCGGCACATGGCCGCGCGAAGCGATCCTGTTAGGCGGCCAGATCGGGCTGCTCTCGGCGGTGCTGATCTCCGTGAACAATTTCCGCGACCGCGAGGGCGACGCGCTCGTGGGGAAACGGACGCTGGCGGTAAGGTTCGGCGGAAAAACGGCGGCGGCGGTGATCTGGCTGGAAATCAAGGGCGCGGCTTTCCTAGGGATTGTCTGGCTTGTTTTGGAACAACCGATGTTCCTGATCGCCAGCGTGCCGGTGTTCGCGATCGGTATGCGCATCATCTGGGGAGTCCTGACCCTCCCGCCCGATGCGCGAATGAATCGCCTGCTCGCTATGGGCGCGCTGGAACTCGTCCTCTTCGCGGGCGTGTTCCATGCGGTGGCATGGTTTTTTGGGAGTTCATGATTCTTCATCCCCCCAATGCCATCCTCCATATCGCTTGCGATGGCTTTTCACGATTGCCATTCCAATCTGAGTATGTGGCCAACCGAAACCGGCCATAATCTGCCTTCCCCAACAAATAAAAACCCGCCTTCCGTAATTTGGAAGACGGGCTTTGGATTCGCGGAGAAGCAAATGGCTATCAAGGCATGGTTGGTACCGTTCCACTGAAGTAGGAAACGCCGTCCTTCATGATGGCAACTGTTTCACCAGCAACGGGAAAATCGAGAAGCAGCTCGCCCGCACCATCAGGGATGACTTCGAATCGCAATTTGCCGTAGGTTTTGCCATCCACCAACGCGACCACCAACGTGCCGCGCAGAATGCCGCCGACCTTGATCTGATAGGCTCCCTCGGGAATCGCCTCGGCTTCAATCTCGAATCCGGCGGCACCAGCCACTCCGAATTGGATTTGAACCTCGGCCGAGGCCTCGCTGCCGAGACCGGGCTCCGGAGTGAGGCCGGCAGTTACGGAAGCACCGCCGCCATTGTCATTGCCCTGATCGTCGCCGCCTGCAGGGGCATCAGGAGGTGTGGGAACGATACCGGTAAAATAAACTTGGCCGGCTTTTACCAACTGGATGGGAAGCCCGATCGGATCGATGGTCAGGTTGACTTCATCGGCACCATTGGCGTTCGTTTCGAATTCCACCTCACCGTCGTTCTTTTCGGCGTCCCCTTGCATTGTAAGCTGGCCGATCGGGTTCCCATCGAGAACCACGGTGAATGATCCCGTGCCGAAATCGCGACCATCGATGTCCATTTCAATTTTCCCGGTGGCCATCCGCTGGATTTTCACTCGGCAGCGGCTGCCGTTAGGTGCGTTGACAGTCGGTGTGAGGGATATCTGGACTTCAATCTCATCATCCTCTCCGTGGTGATCGACGTCATCCTCGTCGGTGTCGCCGTCATTGTCATCATCATCATCATCGCGGTTCGAGAGGTTGTCCCCGTCCGAATCATCCTTGTCATCCGCATTCACCAGGCCATCTCCGTCGGTATCGTCGTCAAGGTTTCCGCTGTTACCGCGGTGATCGCCGTCGATATCGTCATCGTTGAGGTCGTTGAGGCTGTCGCCATCGATGTTATCCTCCATCAGGTCGTCATCATCGAGAGAATCGCCATCGATGTCGTCCTCGCCCAGGCTGTCGTCGTTTCGACCGTCGCCATCAAGGTCGAGTTCGGACGGCATATCATCCTCGCGGCGGTCGCCATCAATGTCGGACTCGGACGGGTTGTCGTCGGTTTTTGAATCGGCATCGAGGTCGGTTTCCCCAAGCGAGTCGTCTGCTTGGCCATCGTCGTCGATGTCCTTTTCAGCCGGGTTGTCGTTGTTGATGTGATCGCCGAGATATTGTCCGGCGAATGGGCCGGATTTGGCGATTCCGCCATCGATGTTGTCATCGAGGGCGTTGGGGATGCCATCACTGTCGATGTCGGGATCGACCATGTTGGGGATGCCGTCCCCGTCGAGGTCGGCAATTTCGGCGGCATTCGCGGTCAGGGAGCCGAGGGCGAAGCCTGCGGCTGCAATCCAGTGTAGGCCTGCCGAGCGGATCATTGATGATTTGGTTTTCATGGTAGTTGGTTCTTTGTTTTCGTCTTACTGTCTGCGCTCGGGATCACCGTGCGGGTGGGTGTGGGGTTTGGCAAAATCATTGGCGTAACGAGATGGTTGGGATTGGGTCAGCGGTTGACGCGCAAGCGAAGGAAACGGCGGGGTTCGCCGGAGATGGCGAGTGTGTCACGCAACAGGACGGACTTGATGCCGGGGGTGCTGTTGTCGCCGGAAATAAGACCTACGCCTGTGAATGGCTGACCCAAAACGGAGGTGGCCAGAGGTGTCCATAAACCGGATAAGTCGGAGCTTGCTTCCAATACTATCGTCACATCCGAACGTGCGGGATCACGGTTGATCAGGATTTCAAGGCGGCCGTTCACATATTCGAACGGGAGGGCGGGATCGGATGACTTGGGATGGGTGGCCAATGCGTATTCGACGAGATTGGGAAGGGAGTCATGATCGGGATCGCCCAGATCGGGGGCGTCGGCATCACCGAGGAAGCTGAGTTTCCATGAGGCGAGAGATAGGGACGGCGCGAGCTTCGCCAAAAATCCGCCTCCGCCGTTTCCGCCGCCAGGCATGGTGACGAGCAGGGAGCCATCGGGCAGAAGGGACAAGCCTCCGGTATGGGTGAGATTCGATTCATCCGTTGCCAGACCGCTGGCGCCGAGATGAGCCAAAATCTCAAGCCCGGTGGACTGCTTGTAGCGGAAAGCGTGCCCGCTGGCGGTGAGGCCGTAGAGGAAGCCCTCGGCGGTGGCGAGAAGCGGGCCTACAGGCGAGGATGCTGCAACCGGAACAAATGATGCGACGACATCCCATGTATCCGTTCCGGGGTTGATGCGGATGATGGCGCCGGCGGCAAAAGCGCCTCCGCCACTACAGGTGCCGTAGATGAAACCATCCGTCGCCGTGATGAGGCCTCCCTGCGGATCACGCGGCCCGTTGGGAAGGAAAGCGGCGATCTGGCTGTAGGCTCCGAGGGCATTGACCTTGAAAATGCCGCCGTGGTCGGCGACCCCATCACCGGCGTATGCACCGTAGAACGCTTGGTTCGAGGCGAGAGCCACCGGGCCGAGAGGCGATCGGCCGGGAGTGACGCCGGTGGCACTTGTGAAGGAGAGGATTCGGGTTTGGATGCCGGCGGTGCTGAGACGATAGAGGCTGCCGCGAGCCGATGCCCCGCCTTCCCGGGCGAGACCGAAAAGCCCGCCGGAGCTAGCCACTAGCGGGCCGTCAGGAAGGGAGCCGACAGTGGTCGAGTGGGAAGCCAGAAGCGCCGCGCCAGTC
This sequence comes from Verrucomicrobiota bacterium, assembly GCA_046051965.1. Taxonomy (GTDB): domain Bacteria; phylum Verrucomicrobiota; class Verrucomicrobiia; order Verrucomicrobiales; family Akkermansiaceae; genus Luteolibacter. The sequence goes on along the minus strand of JBJONG010000007.1, from coordinate 37,835 downwards.
GTCGAATTGAAGGTGAATGCCGTGCCCCGGGCCGAGGCGCCGCCGCGCGCGCATACGCCGTAGAAGATACCGTTGAGCAAAGTAAGCGCACCGTCAGGTGTATCGCCGACAGTCGTATTGAGGCTGTGGGGGCTGAGTTTCCCTGTGGCCGTATCCCAAGATCCGATCACTCCGTTTCCTCCCGTGCCACCGCGTGCAACAGGGAAGAGCCAGCGGCCCGTTCCATCCGTCACCGGTGCGCCGGATGGCATGAAACCGGCCGCCGGCGAAAGGTTTGCCGCGAGGGTGAACGCGCCTGCGGTCGTGAGCTGGAATGCGATACCGAAATCCCCGGGGCCACCCGCGCTGGTGATGCCGTGAAAGACGCCGGATGGATCCTTGGCAAGGCCGGACTGTGGTGTGGCTCCATTCCCGCCGGCGAAATGGTGCAGAACCGAGTGGACGCCGGTGAGGGAGAGGCGGTAAAGGCCGCCGAGCCCGTTGGTGCCACCTGCGGCGGCGCAGCCATACAGGTTGCCGTCATTTCCTTCGCTCAACCCACCCACAGGTTGGGAGCCGCTTGGATCGGTGAAATGGCGCAGTGTTGCGTAGGCGGGCACGGTCGCAGTGGTGAGCGTGAACGCCGTGCCGAAACCGGAACTTCCGCCGTATTCGGTGGTTCCGACAAGCTTGCCGGACGAGTGCAGCATGAGTCCGCCGCGTGGAGTCGCCCCGGGGCGGGTGCCGCCGCTGCCGGAAAAGGAAAACAGCGGGCTGAAAACACCTGCCGGACTGATTCGGAACGCTTCGCCGTTGCCGGATGCGCCGCCGCTACGGCAAACACCGTAGAAGTTGCCGTTTGAAAAAACCAGCGGGCCGCACGGATCGGAGCCTTGGGAGCCGTTGAAGGAATGCAGGGTGGTCAGCGTGCCTGTCAGCGAGCACCTGAAAATGGTTCCTTGGCCCGACAGGCCTCCCGCACGGGTCACTCCGTAAAGGTTTCCGTCCGTATGCAAAACGAGCGCATCGGGCACCGAACCCTGGGTTCCGCCTGTGAACTCGACGAGATTGCTGAAACTCCCATTGCCCGGATTGTATCGGAACAAGGTGCCGAATCCGCCCGTTCCGCCCGATGAGGCCGTGCCGTAAAGGAAACCATCGTTTGCCGATACCAGCGCGGAGGCGGGGGCGCTGCCTTGGAGCGCCGCGAAATGATGGAGAGTTTCGATTTTTCCGCCACCTATCCGGAATATCGTTCCATCCCCGCTTGCACCACCCGATGATGCGACGCCATAGAAACGCCCGTCGGTGTGCCGGGTGAGCGCGGCAACGCTGTTGGCACCGGGCTTTACGAAAGCATGAAGAACCGTGAAAGACCATCCTTCATCAGCGGCGCAGGGACTGATCAGGATGATGAAAAGACAGAGGATTTTGCGGAGAAACATGATTCCAAAAAAGTTTCCTGATGGGTAACCAAACGGTCAGCGTCTTGCCAGAGCATGAGAGTAACAGGATGGTTACGGAGTCGAGGTTGCCGAAAGTGTGGAAAGATCCTTAGAGTCCGTCCGTGTTGATGAAGCTGCCTAGAAACGGAACCTTGCTGGCCAATGCATCGCTGCTCGCCCTTGGCGCTGCGGCAGGTGCTGCGGTGACATGGTCGCTGGCCCCCGGGGATTCATCGGCGGAAACTTTCGCGAACTCCCATGAGGGGCTTTCGAACCGTAGGCCATCGACCCGCAATATCGCGCTCAACGAGCGGGTCGGTGGCCGAAACGGAGCGCCTGGCTCCGTCGATCCCCTCACGCTCGGCGCGCTCGACCGCTCGGCCCATTTCCGCGCATCGGGTGGTGAAAACGCGGAAAACGACCTATATGGCGCGTTGGATGCGGCAAGCGGTATCGCATCCGCAAAAGACCGCGCCGATTATCTCCGGGGCGTGTTCGCCAAATGGGCCGAGGAGGATCCCGAAGGGGCGCTGAATTACGCGATCAGTTCGCTTGAAGCCGGGCAACTCCAATCGGACACCATCGGCTTAGCCATCCAGAAATGGGGGGAGGATAACCCTCGCGAGGCCTGGTTGTGGGCTGAGAAAAGCCTCGCAGGGCCGCTGAAAGAGCGTGCATTGACCGATCTCATGATGGGCTGGACCCGGCGAAATCCGCAGGAAGCCGCTGACTGGCTTGCCTCCACCGGCCTGACCTCGCAACCGCTTTTCAGCGCCCTGCCGGGCGTCTGGGCGGAGTCCGATCCCGCCGCCGCGTTGTTATGGGCGAGGACTCTTCCCCCGGGCAAGGCACGTGACACCGCGGAAGTGGCCATCGCCAACACCGTCGCATACAACGATCCGAAGGCCGCCGCCGAGATGTTCTCCGACAAGGTGGACTCGGGGGAAAACGCGGCGCTTGCCATCACCATCGCGGACATCTGGTCCACCACCGATCCCGCCGCCGCCGCCGAGTGGGTCAAGAACATGGCCGAGGGTCCCGGGAAAACCGAGGCCGCCACCACGCTCGCCACCGTCTGGGCCGCCTCCGACATCCACGCCGCCGTCGCATGGAGCGAATCCATTTCCGATGCCAGCATGCGTCGTCAGGTCATTTCCAACATCGGAACTTCCTGGGGCGCCATTTCACCGCAAGACGCCCTTGCCTGGCTGGGTTCCCTCCCGGCGGATGTCGCAACGGATGGCGTTTCCGGCGCCATGTACTCCTGGGCAGGCACCGATCCGGTTGGCCTGCGGGAGTGGATTGATGAAACCCAGGGCGGCCCATATGCCGATCAGGCGCGGCAAAGCCTTGCGGATGTCCTCAGCCAGGAAGCCATACCGGAGGCCATGGATCTGGCGATGGACATGCATTCGGAAGTCGCCCGTGATGCCGCCCTGGCCAGGTATTTCGCCGAATGGAGAAAACGCGATGATGCTTCCGCGCAGGAGTGGCTGCAATCAAGCTGGTCCACGCTTCCGAACTCCGCGCAACAGACGCTCGGCAAGGTGCAAGGGCGCGGATATCAGCCGAAGTGAGGAAGCGTGAGCCAAAACGCATTGAGCCCATCCTCCGTTGGCTTGTAGCGGAGATCCCCGCCGTGGGCTTTGGCCAGTTCCCGGGCGATGTTCAACCCCAGCCCATGGCCACGGATGTTTTCCCCCACCGCAGCGCCCCTGCGAAACCGCTCGAAGATGGCGGTACGGTCATCATCCGCGATCAGGGCGCCGCTGTTGGCAAGGACGATCACCACCTCCTGATTCACGACGGACGTGGTCATCCGGATGATTCCACCGTCCGGAGTGTATTTCGCGGCATTCTCGATCAGGTTCTGGAGAATGATTTTGATCCGGCGCGGGTCTGCGCGGGCGGATAGCCGCCCGGCGAGATCCGGATGGACGGTGATGCCGCGATCATGAACCAGCACATCGAGATCATCCAGCGCGGAGGCGATGAGCGGGGCGAGATCCGTTTCCTCCGCCTCCAGGATGAGTCGCCCGGCATCGGATTGAGCCAGCAGCAGGAGATCATCGATGAGCGCGGTGAGGCGGCGCGTTTGGTGGCGCAAACCCTCGATCTCAACGGTCAGGGAGCTGTCGATCGTGGCGGCGAGATGGTCGAGCCCGGCACGCAGCACGGCCACCGGGGTTTTGAGCTGATGGGACGCGTCCGCCGAAAATCGGGTGGCGACTTCGTAGGAAGCCTGCAGGCGATCAAAAGTGCCGTTGAGCACGGCAGTGAGGCGGGCGATCTCATCACGGGTAGCTGGAACCGGGAGTCGCTCATGCAGATTCTCCGCGGTAATGTTTTCCGCAGCCCGGGTGATGTCTGCCACAGGTGCCACGGCACGTTTCCCCAACCACCAGCCCCCTAGGAAAACGACAAGTGCGACGAAAGGAACGGCCGTAAAAAATCCCCTTAACAGGTAGTGTTGGAAGCGTTCCACCGTGCCAAGCCTCGTCCCGATGCGTATCAGATACGGCTCGCGCCGGACGGTGACCAGCCGACAGGGGGTGCCGAAGAGCTCCCGGGTTTCCACTCCCGGAATCGTCTCCAGCTTCGTTCCGCGGAGATTGGCGGATTGATAAAGGGTCTGGCCTTCCGGCCCCTCCACGACCAGGTATCTGCCACGCAGGGAAAGGGGTATGAACTTGAGCGTCAGCGGACGCCGTGGATCGATCTGCGCTCCCCGGAAATTCTGGAGATCGCGGACCAGCTCATGGGCGTCACTCTCCAGCATGGCATCCAGATCCGAAATCTGCTGGTGGCGCACCTCGGGCAACAGGACGGCGACACCGGTGAGCAGCGCGGCGATCGTAAGGAGAGCCGAGTAGAAACCCACCTTGAATTTCAGGGAACCGCATTTCGTCACGATGGCAAGGGTGGATGGCTGGAGCCGTTGTTAGGTCGATCAGACGGGAACGTCGAGATGATAACCGATGCCGCGGACGGTCGCGATGATGGACGGCTGATCCTTGCGGTCGATTTTTTTCCGCAGGCGCATGATGAAGATCTCGATGGTCCGTGTGTCATACTCGTGCTCGCGCTCCCAGATGCGCTCACAGATCTCGTCGCGGGAAAACGTCCGTCCGGGCTCCTTCATGAAGATCTGCAGAACCTCAAGTTCACGCGGGGAGAGCTCAATGCGCTCGCCGGCACAGGTAAGGCGCCGCTTGGTCACATCGAGGCACAGGTCCCCCACGTGAAGAACATTTGCCGATTCGGATGCCCCGTTGCGGCGGCCAAGCGCCTCGATCCGCGCGAGGAGCTCCTCCAGTGCGAAAGGTTTCGTCAGGTAGTCGTCCGCTCCCGCCTTCAGGCCGGTCACGCGATCACCGATTTCCGACCTCGCGGTGAGCATGAGGACCCGCACGGGGAGACCGGCGGCCCGCAGCCGGTTGAGCACTTCGAACCCATCGAATTCGGGCAGGTTCACATCAAGCACCACGAGATCATGATGCCGATTCATGGCGGTGCTCACCGCGGACGGCCCATCCGCCGCGTGATCCACCGAGTGTCCGGCACGTTTCAAGGCACGCACCACGTGTGCGGCGAGTTGCGGCTCATCTTCGACAAGTAAAACATTCATGATGAACACATCGCATCAGGCCACAGCGCCGCCCGCAAGTGGTCTGAAGGTAACGGTTTGTTAGGATTCGCAAAGGCATATCAGGGATTCATGCCAAGTCAGGCGGATTATGATCGGCTGGAGTCCGTTTAAGGCGAACTTTTCAGGGGGGAGGAGGAGATCGCCTCGCTTTTCCTATGGTGGTTTTGTGCGGCAGCGGTTTAGTTTTCCGCCATGAGATGCGTGTTCCGGGTGGCTTACAGGACGGTGGTGGGGGAATCGCTTTGGCTGGAGGTGGAGTCCGGGGAGGGGGATCGTGAATTGCCGATGCGTTGGGCGGATGAGGGGCATTGGGAGGTGGGGGTGGAACATGATGGCGGGGCGCTGCGGTATGGCTATGTTTACAAGCGGGATGGGATCGCGCTGCGGGAGGCGGGGGTGCGGGAATGGCAGGGCGGTGACAAGACTCCGCAAAAGGTGCTTTTCCTCGACGATTGGCGCTCGGCGGGGACGGATGACCGGGTCTATGAGGCGAAGGTTTTCGAGGTGGTGGGCGAAGGGGCGAGGGAGTTGGGGGAGTTCGTTTCCGGGAACGGGAATCATGAGTTTGTCCTCCAGATGGCTTTGCTGCCGGAGGGGTTGGTGCCTTGTGTGATCGGCGGGCATGACGCGCTGGGGGGATGGGAGTATGCCCGCGCGGTGCCGATGGTGGAGGTTTCGGAAAACCTTTGGAAAGCGGAGGTGGAGCTGCCTTCCGGAGAGCGGGTGGATTACAAATACGGGCTTTATAGTACATCGGAGGGTTCCGCCGTGAGATTGGAGGACGGCGCGAACCGTGTTCTCGCTCCGCGCACGGAGGCGGATCATGTGGTCGTTTCCGATGAGCGCTTCCGGCGCAGCGCGGATCTGAGGTTCCGCGGCGCGGGGGTGGCGATCCCGGTGTTTTCCCTGCGGAGCGAGGCGGGCTGCGGGGTCGGCGATTTCGTGGATCTCAAGGCGATGGGCGATTGGGCGGCGGCGACGGGGCTGAAGATGCTCCAGATCCTGCCCATCAACGACACGACCTCCTCGCGCACCTGGACGGACAGCTATCCCTATTCCGCGATCAGCGTTTTCGCCCTGCATCCGATTTACCTGCGGCTCGATTTGATGAGCCATCTGCCGGTGGATGCGGCCGCGCTGGCGGCGGATCGGAAACGGCTGAACGCGCTCAAGGATGTCGATTACGAGGCGGTGATGGCGGTCAAATGGCGGGTGACGCGGGAAATTTTCGACAAGCACCACGATGCCATCCTCCACGACAAGGCCTTCCTCGATTTCCTGCAACGCAACCGCGACTGGGTGCTCGATTACGCCGTGTTCTCCGTGAAGCGCGACGAGCACGGCACGGCCGATTTCTCGAAATGGGGCGAGTGGGCGGCCTACGATCCGAAGAAAGCCGAGTCGCTCGCGATCAGCACCGAGGCGATGTATTTCATCTGGCTGCAATACGAGCTCGACCGCCAGCTCGCGGACGCGGTGGCGCACCTGCGGTCGGTCGGCGTCGCGCTGAAGGGCGACCTGCCCATCGGCGTGGATAGGGATTCTGTGGACGCTTGGGTTTCGCCGCACCTTTTCAAGATGAACGCGCAGGCGGGAGCGCCGCCCGATCCCTTCGCGGTGAAGGGGCAGAACTGGGGCTTCCCGACCTACGATTGGGACGAGATGAAAAAGGACGGCTACGCGTGGTGGCGGGCGCGCTTCGCGAAACTGAGCCGCTACTTCGATGCCTACCGCATCGACCACATCCTCGGATTTTTCCGCATCTGGCAGGTGCCGCAGGAGCACATCGAGGGCATCATGGGATGGTTCGATCCTGCGCTGCCGGTGAAGGAATCGGAGTTCACGGAGCGCGGGATCGCCTTCGACCGCGAGCGTTTCTGCACGCCTTACATCCACCGGAGAAACCTGGAGCAAACCTTCGGGGAGCTGACCGACGCGGTGGCACGGGATTTCCTGGTCGACAAGGGCATGAGCTGTTTCGCGCTCAAGGAGGAATTTTCCACCCAACGCCGGATCGCGGATCACTTCGCGAAACTCGGCGGCGGCGATTGGGCGAACCGGGATTGGGTGCGCGCGGCGCTGATGGATCTTGTCGCCGAGGTGCTCTTCCATGAGGTCGGGGAAACGGAGTATCACCCGCGCATGTCGATGGAGGACACCGCCTCTTTCAAGGCGCTCGACGTTGATACGCAAGGCCGCCTCCACGAGCTATACGTGGATTACTTTTTCCGCCGTCAGGAAAGCTTCTGGGAGGCGCAGGCGATGGAGAAGCTCCCGGCGATGCGCGGCGCGAGCGACATGCTGCTCTGCGGCGAGGATCTCGGCATGGTTCCCGCCTGCGTGCCCGGAGTGATGCGCATGCTCGGCATCCTTTCGCTGGAGATCCAGCGCTGGCCGAAGGATGGCGGGAGGGAGTTCGGACACCCGGCGCACATGCCCTACATGAGCGTTTGCACCACCGGCACCCACGACATGTCCACCCTGCGCGGCTGGTGGCGCGAGGACTACAAGGCGCGCGCCCGTTACGCCTGGGAAATGTTAGGCAAGGCGTTTCCCGAGGAGGATCTCGCTCCGGAAACGGTGGGCCACATCCTCGCCCAGCACCTCCATTCCCCCGCGATGTGGGCGATCTTCCCTTTCCAGGATCTCCTCGCCATGGATTCGGAATTGCGCAGTGATGACATCGAAGGCGAGCGCATCAACGTGCCCGCCATCACCCCGTTCTACTGGAGGTGGCGCATGGAAATCCCCATCGTGAGACTCGCCGAAGCGGAGGAGTTCAATGCCAAGCTGATGGAAATGGTGGCGGTGGCGGGGAGGTGATCCGGCGTTCCTCGGGAAAGGGGGAATTTCACCGCAGAGGCGCAGAGGTCGCGGAGGAGCGCGGAGCCAACCCATTCATTTTTCCAGGTTTAAACTCAGAGTCCTACCCAACAATCCAAGTCTTCCTCCGCGTCCCTCAGCGACCTTTGCGCCTCTGCGGTGAACCTCTTCCTTCAACCCCAGTCTTCCTTGAGGGTTGGAGTTTGAGATTTGAAGCACTCCGCCGAGTGGTCATCGACCATGCCGGTGGCTTGCATGAAGGCGTACATGGTGGTGGAGCCGACGAAGTTGAAGCCGGCTTTCTTGAGGGCTTTGCTCATGGCGTCGGATTCCGTGGTTTTGGCGGCGTAATCGGCCATGGTTTTGGGGCGCTTGCGTTTCGTTTGCGCGGGCGCGAATTGCCAGAGGAACTCCACGGGATCGGCGAGCTCCAGCCAGGCGCGGGCGTTCTGGCGGAAGGCGTAAATTTTCCCCCGGTGGCGGATGATGCCGGGATCGGTGACGAGGGCTTCGAGTTCCGCATCGGTCATTTTCGCGACGCGGCGGGGATCGAAGTGGTGGAAAACTTCGCGGTAACGGGCGCGTTTTTGGAGGATCGTCCACCATGAAAGCCCGGCCTGCGCACCCTCAAGGCAGATCATTTCGAAGAGGTGCCGCGGATCGCGGGACGGCACGCCCCATTCGGTATCGTGGTATTCGATGTAAAGCGGTTTGTCCTCAGGCACCCATGGGCAGCGTTTCATGGAGGGGATGATAATGAAACGCCGCCGCTGTGCAAATACGATGCGGGCAATCGCCGGATTTGACTTTCCGCGCTGTAGCGGCGATTGGGGGGCGGTGCGAATGCTGGCGGGAAATGCGGTGACGGGAATGGCGGCGTTGTTGCTCGCCGGCTGTGCGGCGGTTTCCCCGGAAAGCCGAATGGGCGAGGCGGGCGCGCCGGGTTCATGGGCGGCTTCGAAGGAGGCGCGGGCGGGGATCGACCGGAAATGGGTGGGGAAAATCGGTGGCGGCGAGCTGCGCGGGCTGGTGGATCAGGCGCTTTCCAACAACCAGGATCTGAAAGCGGCGGCGGCGCGGGTGGATCGCGCGTCAGCGGAGGCGAAGATCGCGGGCGCGAGCCGCATGCCGAGCCTCGACCTGGACGGGAACGGGCGCAGGAACCGCCAGAGCAACATCGGTTTTCCCGGAGGCGGTGGTGCGCCACCATCGAACGTGAACCAGCAGCTCGGCGTAAACCTGAGCGCGGCGTGGGAGGTCGATGTCTGGGGTCGCGCCAAGGCAGGGCAGGAGGCGGCGATCGCCGATGCGCAGGCGCGGCAATACGAATACGAAGCCGCGCGGGTTTCGCTGGCCGGGCAGGTGACGAAGGCATGGCTCGCGCTGGGCGAAGCAAATGAACAAGTCGCGCTGGCCGAAACGGCGGTGCAGGCCGCAGGTGTGTTGGCCGATGCGGTGCGGGAGCGCTTCGACCGCGCGCTCGCCGATGGCGGCGGGACGGCCTCGCAAGTGCGGCTCACCGAGGCCGAGCGCGCGACACGCCAGGCCGCTCTCGCGCAGCGTGGCCAGGAGCGCGAGCGGGTGTTGCGGCAGCTTGAGATTTTGCTGGGGAAATATCCTTCCGGCGCACTCGCGGCGGGGGCTCGCCTGCCCGCTTTTCCCGGTGCCACGCCCGCCGGCCTGCCTTCGGAGCTTCTCCAACGCCGTCCCGACATCCTCGCCGCAGAGCGCGGCCTCGCTTCCTCCGGTCGCCGCGTGAAGGAACGCAAGCTCGCCCGTTTCCCCAGCCTCAGCCTCACCGCATCGGGCGGCACCGTCAGCGAGTCGATCTACGATGTGGTGCGCAGCGATGGCAAGGTATGGGCGATCGGCGGCAGCCTCACGCAACCCATTTTCGAGGGCGGCCGTATCGAGGGGGAAATCGAAAGCGCGGAGGCGGGCGAGCGCGAGAACACCGCGATCCTGCGCAAAACCGTGCTCGATGCCTTCGGCGAGGTCGAGCAGGCCATCGTCGCCGAAACATACCTCGCCGAACGTGAACGCGCCGCGAAACAAGCCGCCGCGCTCGCCGAAGAAGCCGCGACCCGCGCGGGCGAGGAATACTCCGCTGGCACCGGCGACGTCCTCACCCTGATCGAGGCCACGACCTTCCAGATCGACTCCGCCAGCCAATACGCCACCATCCGCCGCATGAGGTTGGAAAACCGCGTGGATCTCCACCTCGCGCTGGGCGGGGATTTCAAAGCAGAAAAATGACACCATGAACGAACGAGCTGAAACAGACCGGAAGGAACAGGTGAAGGCGGTGGCGTCGTTCGTGCTGATCCTCGCGATCCTCGTCTTCACGGTGCTGGGGATCGTGTTGTTGGTCATCAACAAGCGCGTCGCGAAAGAGGACGTGAAGCAGCGCGTCGTCCCTACGGTTGAGATCATCGTGGTGGCGGAGGCGGATCACGCCGTGAAAATCCTGACCCAGGGCGTGGTCGAGAGCGCGCGGGAAACGATGCTCGCGGCGGAGGTCGGCGGGCGGGTGATGGAGATTTCGCCTGCTTTCAAGCGCGGCGGCGTGGTGAAAAAGGGCGAGCGGCTGGTGCAGATCGATCCGGCGGATTTTCGCGCCGCGCTGGCGGCAGCGGAAGTGAGGCGCACGGAGGCGGAGCTGGCGCTGGAGCTGGAAAAGGCGCGTGTGGAGCAGGCGAAGCTCGATTGGGCGAAACTCGGCAGCGGCGGCGATCCGCTCAACCCTTTGGTACTACGCGAGCCGTACTTGGCGGCGGCGGAGGCAAGCGCGGCATCCGCCATCGAGGCGGCGGCGAAGGCGCGGCGCGATGTGGAGCGCACGGAAATCCTCGCGCCCTTCGATGCGGGCGTGCGTTCCGCCAATGCCGAGGTCGGCGCGGTGGTCGCTCCCGGCACCATGGTCGCGGAACTCTACGCCAGCGGCGATCTGGAGGTGCGCCTCCCCCTGAGCCTGGAGGACTTCGGTTTCCTCGCACGCGACCCGGACGGCAAGGTCACCGGCGAGGTCATCCTGAAAGGCAAGATCGGCGCGGAGGAATTTCTCTGGAAAGCGGAGACGGCGCGTGTCGATCCCGAGATTGCGCGGGAAACCCTCTCCGCCCATATCGCGGTGAAAGTATTGCCCACGGAGGGATCGGCATTCCCGCTGCCACCGGTCGGGCTTTTCGTGAACGCGGAGATCGCCGGGAAAACGCTGGACGATGTGAAGGAGATCCCGAGGCGCGCGTTGCTGGAAGGGAGCCGCGCCGTGGTCGTTGGCGAGGACAATCAAATCATTTTCCGCGACCTCACGATCCCCAGGCTCACCCGCGACACCGCGCTGGTCAGCGGCGGCCTTGAGGCGGGCGACAGGGTGGTGCTCACGCGGCTTTCCGCGCCTGTGAGCGGCATGGAGGTGGAGATCGAGACGGATGCCAAGAAGGAGGACGAATGAACGCCGTCAAATGGTGGAGCCGCAACCATGTGGCGGGGAATTTCCTGATGCTGATCGTCATGGTCGCGGGCTTCGCGACGTGGTTCAAACTGAAGAAGGAGATTTTCCCCGATCTGGCGCTGGATGCCGTTTCCGTCAGCATCCCCTACCCGAACGCCACACCCGAGGAAACGGAGCGCGGCGTGGTCGTGCCGGTGGAGGAGGCCATCGCCGATCTCCAGGGCATCAAGAAAATCCGCAGCACCGCCTCCCAGAACGTGGGGTCGGTGGTCGTCGAGGTGGAGACCGGCTACAATGTCCGCAACGTGATGGGCGATGTGAAATCCCGCGTGGATGCCATCGACAACTTTCCCGAAGAGGCCGAGGAGCCTGTCGTCGAGGAGATCCTGATCAAGAACCCGGTGATGAGCGTGACCCTCACGGCGGACACCGATGAGACCACGCTCCGCAAACTCGCCGAGCGCGTGCGCGATGACCTGTTGGTTTACGATCCGCCGCCCGCTTCCAGCCTCGGAACCTTTTTCGCGAGGATCTTCGCAGGCGCCCCAAGCATCAGCCAAGTCGAGATCGCGGGCACGCGGCCGTACGAGATTTCCATCGAGGTCTCCGAGGAAAAGCTGCGCAAGCTGGGGCTGAAACTTTCCGACATCGCCGCCGCCGTGAGGAACACCACGCTCGACCTGCCCGGCGGCTCCGTGCGCACCGAGCGCGGTGAAGTGATCCTGCGCGCACTGGGAAAAAAATACGAGGCGCGGGAACTGGCGGGCATACCTGTCAGAACCGATGCGCAGGGCGGCGAGATTCTGTTAGGCGATGTCGCGGAGCTGATCGACGGCTTCGAGGACGTGGATCTGAGCAGCCGTTTCGATGGGGAAAACGCGGTCGTCATCAATGTCTTCCGGGTGGGCAGCGAGGACACCCTCGCGCTCGCAGGACTGGTGCGGCGATACGTCGAGGACTCGAAAAAAGCCCTGCCGGAGGGCGTCACGCTTTCCATCTGGAACGACCAGAGCCGCTACCTCCAAGGCCGCCTCGATCTCCTCAAGCGCAACGCCATCACGGGACTGCTGCTGGTGCTCGGCGTGCTAACGCTTTTCCTCCGCCCCTCGCTCGCGTTCCTCGTCGCCCTCGGGATTCCGCTCTCTTTTGCGGGCGGGATCTGGCTCATGCCCCTCCTTGGCATCTCGATCAACATGATCTCCCTTTTCGCCTTCATTCTCGTGCTCGGCATCGTGGTGGACGATGCGATCGTGACCGGGGAAAACGTCTATGAGCGCATCCAAAGGGGCGAGCATCCCAGCGTCGCGGCATGGAAAGGCACCAGCGAGGTCGGCACCGTGGTGGTCTTCGGCGTGCTCACCACTATGGTCGCTTTTACGCCCATGCTCGGCCTCAGCGGGGTCAGCGGAAAGATCTGGCCGAACATCCCGCTCGTCGTGATCCCGACCCTGGCGTTCTCCCTGCTCCAGTCGAAATTCGTCCTACCCTCCCACCTCGCCCTGCTCGCTCCTACCGACCGCACGAAGAAGGTGAACGCTCTTTTCCGCCTCCAGCGCCGGATCGCGGATAGCCTGGAAGTGTTTGTGGAAAAGGTCTATCAGCCCGCGCTCGGCGTCACTCTGAGGTGGCGCTACGTGACCGCCGCCGCGTTCATCTCGGTGCTCGTGCTCACGCTCACCGTCGTCGGCACCGGATTCATCCAGTTCCGGTTTTTCCCCGAAGTGGAGGGCGACATCCTCAGCGCCAAGGTCGAGCTCGCCCAAGGCGTGCCTTTCTCTGAAACCGAAGCCGTCGTGAAACGCATCGAGGCGGCGGCCATGAAGCTTTCGGAAAAATACAAGACCAAGGACGGCAGCAACATCCTGACCCACGTCCTCGCGAGCGCCGGGACACAACCTTTCCAAACCGGAATCGGACTCAACGGCCCGCCGCAGCAGACGCACATCGGCGAGGTGACCCTGGAACTCACGCCTTCCGGAAACCGCACCATCGGCTCCGAGGAGATCGTTACGGAATGGCGGCGCCTGGTCGGTGAACTGCCCGGCGTCGTCTCACTCACCGTGCAGGCGGAGACCGCGAACGCGGGAAACGCGATCGACCTTACCCTCACCGGCAACGACCTTGAGCAGCTGATCGCGGCCACGGAATTCGCGAAGGCCGGGCTGCGCGATTTCGACGGCGTGATCGACATCGCGGACTCGAACCGCGCGGGCAAGGACGAGCTGCGTTTCGGCGAACTCACCCCCGCCGGCCGCGCAATGGGTTTCCGCCTCGGCGATGTCGCCGCGCAGGTGCGTGACGCGTTCTACGGCAACGAAGTCCAGCGCCTCCAGCGCGGGCGCGATGAGGTGAAGGTCATGGTCCGTTTCCCCAAGGACGACCGCCGCACCCTCGCCAGCCTGGAGGAAATGAAAATCCGCACCCCGCAGGGCGACGAGGTGCCGGTGCTCCAAGTCATCGAGCTAATACCCGGTCGCGGCCCCGCCGTCATCGAGCGCACCGACCGCCAGCGCTCGATCAAGGTCACGGCCGATGTCGAGACGGGCGTGAACGCGAACGAGGTCGTCGCCGCCTACACGGAAAAAACCCTCGCCGAAATCCCGCGGAAATTTCCCGGCGTGCGCTTCGGCTTCGAGGGCGAGCAGAAGGACCAGAACGACAGCGTGCGGGAAATCGGCATCGGTTTCCTCGGCGCGCTGATCGCCATGTATGTGTTGATCGCCATCCCGCTGCGCTCCTACGCCCAGCCCATCATCATCATGGCGGTGATCCCCTTCGGCCTCGTCGGCGCGATCTGGGGGCACGCCCTCCTCGGCCTGAACCTCAGCATCATGTCCATGTGCGGATTGGTCGCCCTTGCCGGTGTCGTGGTCAACGACTCGCTGGTCATGGTCGATTACGTGAACCGCCACCGCGACGAATCCGGCAGCATCCACGACGCCGCCCTCGCCGCCGGCGGCCGCCGTTTCCGCGCCATCCTGCTCACCTCGGTCACCACCTTCGTCGGCATCATGCCGATGGTTCTGGAAACGGATGTGCAGGCGAAATTCCTCATCCCCATGGCCGTCTCCCTCGCCTTCGGCATCCTCTTCGCCACCGTCATCACGCTGTTCCTGGTGCCTGGTATTTACCTGATCCTGGAGGACGTGAAAAATCTAGCGGCGCGGAAAAGGCGGGGATTCACTCGATCGGATCCGGGCACACCGCCCGCCGCTGGCACTTGAGGCAGAACTCCCCGAGATAAAGCTGGTCGATCCAGTCCATCAGTTCGCGGAGGTGGGAGGGGTCTTCGGTGAGCATGCCTGCCTCAAAATTGCGCTTGTGCTCGCCCTTCGCGCCGAGTCCGGCGCCGGTGAGGTTCGCGGAGCCGATGAAGGCCTGTTTGCCGTCGATCACCACGGCCTTGGTGTGGATGCGCGGGCAGAGGATGCGCTCGAACAGCTCGCTCTCGATGAGGTTCGGGTAGCGGTCGAAGTCGGCGCGGAAACGCGGGCCGGGTTCCTTGGCGTGTATCAGCCGGATGACGACTCCGCTTTCGATGAGATCAGAGAGGATTTCAAGCAAGGGCACGAAGCGGCGGCCTTTCGGCACGTGCAAGTCCTTGATGTCGGCGGTGACGATCCAGAGGAACTTCTGTGTCTGGGGCAGAAGCTCCAGGATCACGCGGCGGTAGATGGCTTGGTTGAGCAGGAGTTCCATGGCCCAGTTTTCCAGAGTGTTGGCTGAAACGCCACGAAACACTTGCCGGATCCTCAATACACGTCCCGCAGGTAGCGCTTGTCCTTCTTGAGCTGGGCGATGAAGGAGGTGGCTTCCTCTTCGGAGAGTTTGCCGTGGTCGCGGGCGATGGTGTGGAGGGCGGCGTCCACGTCCTTGGCCATGCGGGAGGCGTCGCCGCAGACGTAGAAGGCGGCTCCGTCCTGGAGCCATTTCCAAAACTCGGCGCCTTCCTTGAGCATGAGATCCTGGACGTAGATTTTCTGTTTCTGGTCGCGCGACCAAGCGAGATCCATGCGGCTCAGGATGCCGTCTTTTTGGAACGCTTCGAGCTCATCCTTGTAGAGGAAATCGGTGGCCTGGTACGGATTGCCGAAGAAGAACCAGTTTTTCCCTTCCGCACCGGTGGCCTTGCGCTCCTCAAGGAAGGCCCGGAAAGGCGCGATGCCGGTGCCGGGGCCGACCATGATGACCGGCACTTTACCATCGGCGGGCAGGCGGAAGGCGTTGTTCGTGTGGACAAAGACGCCGGGTTTCGTATCGGCCGAGAGGCGGTCGGCGAGGTAGGTGGAGCAGATGCCGCCGCGATTCCTGCCGTAGCTTTCGTAGCGCACGATGCCCACGCAGAGATGCACCTCGCCGGGATGCGCCGCCGGGCTGGAGGCGATCGAATAAAGGCGCGGCTGGAGTTTTTTCAGCACAGAGACGAACTCCTCGCCGTCGGAGAAATCGGCCGGGTGATCGAGAACGAGATCGATGAGATCGCGGCCCCAGCAGAAATCCTCGTAGGCTTTCTTGTCATCCGCCTCGACGAGGGAGCGGAGAAAGGGCGAGCCGCTGCGCTTCTGCCATTTCGTGATGAGCGACTTGTTGATCGTGCCGATGTCATAGTGGCGGATCAGCGCCTCACGGAGGCTCACCTCCTCCCCGGTGGAAGTGGGCACATCGCCCGCCTTGAAGGGCAGCGCGGCGATGATTTCATCGACCACGCAGGCGGGATTTTCCGGAAAGACCCCGAGCGCATCGCCCACCTCGTAGGTCAGGCCGGAGCCTTCCAGCGAGAGCGCAATGTGGTTCGTTTGTTTCGATCCC
The DNA here is from genome assembly GCA_046051965.1 of Verrucomicrobiota bacterium. Lineage (GTDB taxonomy): Bacteria > Verrucomicrobiota > Verrucomicrobiia > Verrucomicrobiales > Akkermansiaceae > Luteolibacter. The sequence goes on along the minus strand of JBJONG010000007.1, from coordinate 21,676 downwards.
GGGCCGTTGAGGTTGTAGTTGGACAGGACGGCGGAGGGGAAAGGGTGGTTTTTTGAAAAGCCGCCCTCCTCGACTTCATCGATGGTCGCGATCTGGGAGGCTGCGGATGTTTCGGAAGACAGCAGTGCGATCACGGCCTTCGACCACTCCGCGTAGGGGACGTCCGCATCGACATCGACGTCCACGCGCGGGTAAAGGCGCTTTGCGCCGAGTTTGGCGAGACGGTTGTCGAAGTCGATGCCGCACTGGCAAAAGTCGGGATAGGAACTATCGCCGAGGGAGAGGATGGAGAAATTGACTTCCGCGAGACTTGGCGCGGCATCGCTCATCAGCCATGTGTGGAACTCCAAAGCGGAGTCCGGCGGCTCGCCATCGCCGTAAGTGGAGGTGATGATCAGGAGGTTTTTCTCCTTCGGCAGGCTTGTCCGCTCGTACGTGGACATGTCTTGGAGGCTCGGTTCGAAATTTCCCTTTTTGAGGGTTTTCACCAATTTCTTAGCCAGGCCTTCCGCCGTGCCGGTCTGTGACCCGAACAGAACGGTCACCGGGACAGGCGGACTCGTGCTGACAACTGCTGCGCCCGGCTGGGCAAGCATTTTAGCGAGAAAATCGCCAAGCCATAGGCGCTGTTCGGGAGTGAATGGAGCGTTATCGGGTATGTGGATCGGTGAGACCATTTTTCTGCTTGGCCAGCGGTTAAACCGGCTGCGGAAACTGCCCGCGACCGGCTACCCTTTCAAGCTTGGATCGTACCAATTTCCCGCTGACTTGCGGCCTTTGTTCCTACGAGTATTTCAGGTCTCGCGAGGGATCCAACTCAAACATCAGTTCAAACCGATGTCGCGTATGCGGCTTGATGTAAGTTTCAATAAATTTCAGGTGGAAGGCGTCTTCCTTTATCAGGTTGAGTTTTTCCTTCGACTCCACTTCGAATGAATAAAAAAACTGCCATTGCGATTCGAGATCGAGGTTGCGTCCGGATCTGACGGAAAGCACCTCCGGAATCTTGAGCAGCCATGTGCGACTGGCTCTTACCATCTGCTCCAGCTCCGCCTTGCCGACGTTGTCGTTCAACTGGAGATAGACGACGTGGTGGATCATTTCCGGCAAGGTGGGACTTTAGCTCTTCCAATTCAGCGCTCCTTTTTTGAGCGCATAGACGTAAGCGATCGCGAGAATACCTGCGAATCCAGCCATGCTTGCCAAGGCGGTTGGTCCATGGTGCATGGCGAGGTCGCGGAACTGCACAGCCCATGGATACATGAAAACAACCTCGATATCGAAGATTACGAACAACATCGCGACGAGGTAGAATTTTACGGAGAAGCGCGGTGCGCCCTCGCCAATGGGAATCATGCCGCATTCGTAGGCGCTGTCCTTGGTGGCGTTGCGGCGTGCGGAGCGACCGAAGACGACGCTCAGAACCAATGTCGTCACGGCAAAGCCGATGGCGATGAGAACCTGAAACAGGACGGGGAGGTAGTTTTCGGGCATGGCAGTGTGGCGGCTGGGGTCGTTCGTAGAGCTTGGGGCGTGCCTTGGGTAGAAAAAAAACCCGCGCCGTTTTTGCGGCGCGGGTTTTGTCAGGAAATTGGGTTTGGAGATCAGGCTTCTGCGGCAGCGGCTTCTTGGGCGGCTGCGTAGGCGCTTGATGCTTCGTGGACCCGGGCAGTGCCCTTGTACTCCTTGCCAAGCTTCTCAACGAGGCCGCGGTTCACAAGATTCTGAAGCTTCTCGTAAGAACGAAGGCGGAGCATTTCCTCGCCGCCGCTCACCGCGTTGCGCAGTTTCAAGTTTTCGAACACTCTCTCGAAGAGATCGTTGAATCCGAACACCTTCTTTTCAGCAAGGACGTTGCAGAGTTCATCGGTCACGTGGTCTGGGAGTCGCCGGGAAAACCGGGTCTTTTTAGTGGTGGTTGCCATAACAAAGTCACACTAGCAGCCTTGGTGACAAAAGCGACTCAAATTTTTAGCATGTAATTCAAATAAACGTAAAATGTAACACAAGCTAAAAATTACAGATTTCTAAACTAATTTCCATGCCGCTGTTTCGGGCATCATCATGAATGCATCTCCCCCTTCGCAAACTCGTCCGGCAGAAAGGGTCATGCCGTCCCACTCCACCCATCCCGCTGGACCTGGGACGACGAATGAGCCGGTGTTGATCACTGTTCTGCCGCGTGCCTTGCGTATGCCCTGGCAATGATAATGACCAACGACTAAAATCTCCGCTTGCGGGAGATAGGTTTCACAGAAACGCGCTCCGTGGCTCCCTTGATCGAGCCACGCGGAAATCATATGCAGTGCACGCTGTGGAGGAAAAGCGGCATCGAGCGCGCGGGCAAACAAGCTGCGACCTGCAGGGGGATGCATGGTCGCCATGCGCCCGGCGATGGCACGGGCGAGTTCGAGGCGACTCCCGATCTCCTTGGCCGCGTGCGGGAAAAGGCTCCAGAGTTCATCGATGACTTCCGGATTCTTGAGCATCTCGCGCTTCCAAGGTGCGCCGTTTCGCAACAGGGCATCGCCATGCGTGATGGCGATTCTGCCCTCTGCGAGTTCCATGTAACCGCTGCCTTCCCAACCTGGGTCATGGTTCCCCGGAAGGAAGATCGCCTCGCAGCCTTCCTCCACAAGAATACGGCGGAGCCGGGCGAGCATTTCCCCGGAGCGCTCGCGCCATGGCGGCGTGAGTTCCTCCCATGTATCGCCATTGAAAAGCACCGTGCCCGCTCCACGGAAAAGCGAGCGCAGTTTCTCCACCTCATCAATGCGTGATGCCTGATGGCCGAGGTGGAGGTCGGAAAAAATCCTGAGCGGAAGCGTCATGGGAAAAATGATCCAAGAATTTGCACACGCATCCGCTACAGCGGCGTGTCTTTTTCTTGAAGGTTGAATTTTGAAAATTGAAAATTAGCCTGAGCGCATGGCATCTTCCCTTGTTATCGATCTGCCCTCACTCCCTGAGGAGGGCAGAGCTTTCTCCGGCGAGCTGGACGGCTCGATTTTCGACCTTCCAGAAGGCGACGCGCGCTCTGTCGGCCCGTTGGCATATGATCTCTGGGCGCAACGTTTTGAATCCGAGCTGCTCCTTACCGGCAGCCTCTCCGCGCCCTTCGAGTTTACCTGTGTCGTTACCCTGAAGCCCTTTGTTAAAACCATCCGCCTTCCGCAGGTAGCCATTTCCGTGGAAAGCGGCAGCGCCTCCGGTCTGAATGTCACTGAAGCCCTGCGCGAGGAAGTCCTCATTGAGTTTCCTGCCGACCCCCGTTGCGACGAGGGCGACGTCCCGGAACCCTGTGAAATCGATTCCCGTTATTTAGCGGTGGACAAGTCCCAGGAAGATGAGGTAAGTCCTCCGCCCCGCGACGGGGGCGACGACCGCTGGTCTGCCCTCAACAATCTCACGGGACTCACCGATCAACCTCAATAGAACACGACCATGGCCGTACCAAAACGCCGTCAATCCAAAAGCCGCCAGAAAATGCGCCGCGGTGCAAACCGCTGGAAAGCGCCGATCTTCAGCGCTTGCTCCGATTGCGGAGCCACCGTTCCATCCCACATCGCATGTCCTTCGTGCGGCACCTATCGCGGACGCAAAGTCCTCGAGGTGGAGGCGTTCTGATAGAATTCCCCACGGAATCACGCTTGAACCCCCGCCGGAAAACTGGCGAGGGTTTTTTCTTCGTACCCGGAATCCAACCTATTTCAGTCACACTCCTCAAACTACATGAAGGTCGCACTTGATGCCATGGGAGGCGATAACGCCCCGCAGATCAACATCGCCGGAGCTGTGGAGGCGCTGCGGGATTTCCCTAAGCTGAGTCACCTCTATCTTGTAGGCGATGAGGCCGTTCTCCGCCAAGAATCCGCCGCACACGGGCTGAATCTCAACGACAAGCGGGTGAGTATCGTGCACGCCCCGGAAGTGATCGGAATGGCGGAACCGGGTGCGAAATCCGTCCGCCGCAAGAAGCTTTCCTCGATCAGCATTGCCATGGATCTGGTGAAAGAAGGCAAGGCGGACGCCTTCGTCTCGGCCGGCAACACCGGCGCGGCCGTCGCGGCAGCCACTCTCAAGCTCCGTTGCCTGAAAGGCGTTGACCGGGCGGGCATCGCCTCGCCGCTGCCTAACGAGCACGGCATCTGCAACATCCTCGACGCTGGCGCGAATCCGGAATCCAAGCCCGAGCATCTTGTCGCCTATGCGATCATGGGCACCGCCTATGCGAAGTATGTTCTCGGCGTGAAAGATCCCAAGGTCGGCCTCATGTCGAACGGGGAGGAGGACGAAAAGGGCACCACTTTCACCAAAGAAACCTTCAAACTGCTCAAAGCCACGCCCGGCATCCATTTCATCGGAAACGTGGAAGGGCATGATCTTTTCGAAACCCAGCTCGATATCGTCCTCTGCGACGGTTTCGTGGGAAACATCGTCCTCAAGAGCGTCGAGGCCACCGCGAAGGCGGTCTCGAAATGGCTCAAGACGGAGATCAAGGAAACCCCTCTCCGCATGGCCGGCGCACTGCTTGCGCAGGGCGCCTTCAAGGCACTCAAGGCAAAAAGCAGCTACGAGACCTATGGCGGCAGTCCGCTGCTGGGTGTGAACGGAGTGGTCATCATCGCCCACGGCTCCTCGACCGGCTTGGCGGTACGCAACGCGATCCGCGTCGCCGTGGAAACGGTCGAGCACAAGATCAACCCCCGCATCGAGGAAGCCATGGCGTCTCTCCCGGAAGTGGCGGCAGCTCACCTGTCCTCGCTGGAGTAGTAGCCGGAGTTTGGATACCGTGTCTCCGGCCCGTCCCACCAACGCGTGCGGTCTGCCGGCTTGCTGCCCCATTGTGAGGGCAAGCGTAAATCCGCGTTTCCTGCCGCAGTGCGACTCCCCTCCCGAGAACTCTTCGGCAACTCCGCCGGTGCGCATCCAACCAACGCGAAACCCGCGATTCCAAGCATGACGACCTTCATTTCCATCATCTATCTACGACGCGGAACAGCCCGATCTATTCGGAATCGCGGCGGCGGATGCCCCCGGATCGAAAGGATCGGGCTGTCGTAAATATTAATTCTGCGGATCAGAACGTCCAGATCAGGTCGAGCGTGATGCGGTCTTTCATCAGGCTGTCCTGGTCATCGGTGAGCGGGATTTCGTAGGCGACGCCGACGGTGGCGGCTTCGGTGACGCGGGAGCGGAAACCGATGGCGGCGGAGATGAAGTCGCGGTTTTGGCCGGAGTTAACGGCACCAAGGTTGAACAGGTCGCCACCCTCGAAGGGGATGACGCCGGGGACGGCGCCGCCCACCTGGTTCGGGAAGTTACCGGTGCCGTTGCCGGGATCAATCACGTGGAACCAATTCAGCTCGACGAGCGGGATGAACCAGGAGCAAAGCTCATAGCTGGCGTGGGCGCTCATCCAGCCGTTGGTGGATTGCTCGTTGGAAAAAGGAATCTGCGCACCGGTCGCGGCGGCGAACTGCCAGTCGTCCACGAGTTTCACGCCGGAAAGGATGAGGTTGACCAGACCGTTGCCTTCGCCCTGCAGGACATCGGAGTTTCCGGTGGGAAGCTCAAAGGTCATGGTGCCGCTGAGCGCGGTCTGCGAGACGGGATCGAGGATGAAGGCGTATTTCAGACCGGCTCCGAGGTTGGCGAAGCCACCGGAATCGTCGAGGGCGCCGTTGGCGTTGAAATCGACGTAGCCGTCCTTGGTGGCGACGAGGGAGAGTCGCTCGTTGAACGCGATCTCGAACTGGAGGGCGTAGAGCTGCACATCGCCACCAGCCGCGACGCCGGGGCTGACCGTGTTCGGAAGGCGGTGGCTCAGGAAAAGCGGGTGGATGTTGGTTGTCGGCAGCGCGAGGTCGAACAACGTGGGATTCGTGATGGGGCGGCGTGCCTTCGCGAAACCGTCCGAGGTGGGGGCGGCTTCCGTGAGGACGGTGCCGGCGGTGGCCAGAGAGGTGGCGAGGCCGATGAGGCCGAGGGTTGCGGTGGTGGTTTTCATGTTCGTGTTGTGTTTATTTGGAGAATTCGGCTTGGTTGCGTGAAATGATGAACGCGGTCATTTCGGCGATCTGGAGGGGCGGCATTTTCTGACCCCAAGCCTCCATTTTCGCGCCGTTGTGACCGGGGCTGTCGGCGGGCGTGCCCTCGTTGATCAGCTTGAAAATATCCATGGGCTTGGCTCCGTATTTCCACTCGCCGTCGGTAAGGGAAAGCCCGGGGAGGTTGACCGATTGGCCGCCGCCGATGTCGATTTTCGCGGCGAGATCCTGGCCGTGGCAGGCGATGCAGTTCGCCATGAAGGTCATCTCGCCGTTGGCGACGATGGCGGGATCGGTGGCCCACTCGTTGACGAGGGCTTCGTCGTTGAGCTTGGCGAGCATCTCCTCCAGCGCTTTCGCCTTGGCGTCGGCGATCACCGCCATGGCGGCTTCGATTTTCTGTGCGTCGGTCTTCGACCAGCCGAACTGGTAGTAGGCGATCCAGTAACCGAAGAAGAACAGCAAGGCACCGAAGAAGATGAAGAGCCACCAGTTCGGCAGGGTCTGGTCGTATTCCTGGATGCCGTCGTAGACGTGGTCGCGGAGAACGACCTCGCCATCTTTCTGGGCGTATTGGGCGCGGCGGATTTCGGGTTCGTCTGACATTTGAATTAGAATTTTGGGATTTGAAATTTCAATCCAGCGGGATGCGGGCGAGTTCTTCGCGGCGGGGCTTGGGCATCATCAGGGCGCGGATGGCGGCGGTGAAAAACACGGTGGCCGTGACGGCGAAGGAGATGATGGGCACGATGAGCGCCCAGTCTTCCATGATGAGTCGTTTGAGCATGGCGGTAAGGGATTGGAGGTTATCGGTTGGATGTGGTGGAGGGCGCCTGCGTTTCCCGGGCGGCACGGATCGTGTCGGGATCGAGGGTTTTCGATTCGCGGGTGTGATCGACTTTGTCGTAAACGCCGACCTTCTGCATGTAGGCGATGAGGGCGACGACCTTGGTCTCCGAGAGGTGGCGCATGAGTTCCGTCTCGGTGAGTTCCTTTTGATCGGGGATGAAAGCACCGGCTTTGACGAGGGCGGCGGAGATTTCCATGGCCTGGTCGCGGGCGCTTTGCTCGATGGCGTCGTTGCTCATTTTCGGATACGGCACGCCGAGAAATGTCATGGTCGCGATGCGTTTGGGCAGGGATTTGAAATCGGCCTTGGTGTCGAAAAGGAAGGGATAGGGCGGCATGTTCGAGCCTGGCGAAGTCTGGCGGGGATCCCAGAAATGGTTGAAGTGCCAGAGGTTGTCGCGGCGGCCGACGCGCATGGATTTCGATCCGGCGGCGAGCGCGCCACCTTCGCGGGCGAGGTCGGGGCCGGTGCGTTTCGATCCCCATTGGTGCGGGAAATCATAGAGCGACTCGCCCATGCGGCTGTAGCCCTGCTCGGGAGTCGGACCGTAGCGCATCACATCGGGGACGAGTGTGCGGATCATCTGCGAGTGGCAGTTGTAGCAGCCTTCGGAAACGTAGATGTCGCGGCCTGCGAGTTCCAACGGGGTATAGGGCACCTGGAGGCGCTCTTCGGTGTTCGCGGCCTTGTTCACGAGCAGCGAGGGGATGATCTGCACCACGCCGCCGATCGCCACTGCGAAGAAGATCAGGACGGTGAAGGGCAGGTAGTTTTCCAGCAGCCTGTCGAAGTAATGCGACCAGGATTTGCTGTCCTTTTTGAAAAGCATGACCGCCTTGGTGATGAGGATGATCGTCACGGCGAGCGCGGCCTTGTCCGCGTGGTGCGGGAGGAGGAACCAGAGGATCATGAACGCCACGGCAAGCACGGCGTAGATCACCGGATCCTGACGCAGGGACTCGCCGAGGGTCATGGTGTCCTTTTTCACTTTTTCCAACAACGTGACTTCGGCGGTGTCATCCACCGCCTTGCCGGAGCGGGCGGTCATGAAGATATTCACCGCACAGAGCAGGAAGCCGAGGAGGTAGAAGGTGCCGCCGATGGAGCGGAGGATATACATCGGATTGATCTGGCGCAGCGTCTCGACGAATTCGTATTTGAGGGTGGCTCCGCCGGGGTTCGTTTCCGCGAGCATGAGGCCCTGCGTGATGCCGGCCACCCACATGGAGGCGACGTAGAGAAGAATGCCGACGAGGCCGATCCAGAAGTGGAAGTTGGCAAGGCCGGTGGACCAGAGCTTGGTTTTCCAGAGGCGCGGGGCGAGCCAGTAGAACATGCCGGCGGCCATGAAGCCGTTCCAGCCGAGCGCGCCGGAGTGGACGTGGCCGACCGTCCAGTCGGTGTAGTGGGAAAGCGAATTCACCGCGCGGATGGAGAGCAGCGGCCCCTCGAAGGTGGACATGCCGTAGAAGGTGACGGCGACGGCGAAGAACTTGATGATGGGATCGGTGCGGAGCTTGTCCCACGCACCGCGGAGGGTGAGCAGGCCGTTGAGCATGCCGGCCCATGAGGGTGCCCAGAGCATCAGGGAAAACAGCATGCCGAGGATCTGCAGCCAGTGCGGCAGGGCGGTGTTGAGAAGGTGGTGGGGACCCGCCCAGATGTAGATGAAGACCAGCGCCCAGAAGTGGATGATGGAGAGGCGGTAGGAATAGACCGGGCGCTCCGCCGCTTTCGGGATGAAATAATACATGATCCCGAGGATCGGGGTGGTGAGGAAGAACGCGACGGCGTTGTGGCCGTACCACCATTGCACGAGCGCATCCTGCACGCCGCCGAAGAGCGGGTAGGAATGGGTGAGCGAGGTGGGGATGGAGAGGTGGTTGACGACGTAGAGCAACGCGATGGTGACGATCGTCGCGATGTAGAACCACAGGGAGACGTAGAGGGATTTCTCGTTCCGTTTCGCCAGCGTCCAAAAAAAGTTCGCTCCGAAAACGATCCAGATCACCACGACGGCGATGTTGATGGGCCAGATGAGCTCGGCGTATTCCTTGCTGCGGGTGAGGCCGGCGGGCAGGGTGATGGCGGCGGAGAGGATGATGAGCTGCCAGCCCCAGAAATGGATCGCGGAAAGGAGATCGGAAGCGGTGCGGCATTTGCAGAGCCGCTGGGTGGAGTAGTAAACGCCGGCGAAGACCATGTTTCCCACGAAGGCGAAGATCACCGCGTTCGTGTGCAGCGGGCGGATCCGGCCGTAGGTGATGTAGGACAGGCCGTCGGCTTCAAATACCGGAAACCATGTCAGAGGCTTCCAGCCCCAAAGGTTCAGCCCGTTGATCGCCTTGGAAAGAGGATCGAGAAAAGCTCCGTTCATCTGCCAGAACGAGAGCTGGGTCGCGGCGAGGACGCCGACGAGCATGCCGACAAGCCCCCAGATGATGGAGGCGGTCATGAAGCGGCGGACGGTTTTGTCGTCGTAGGTGATTTGGGTGGTCATGGTTTGGGAGATTTCGGCGTAGGTGGGTCGAAGGGGATGAGCGAATCATGCTCAAGTGACGGGCGGCGCGCGCGGCGTGACTCGATGGCGAAGCACACGACGAAAATCGCCGCGAGGCAGGAGCTGACGAGAATGGTCACGGCGAGCACGTTCACGCCATGAGTGGAGCAGGACGGCGGAAATCCCGCATCGCACGTATTGCCATAGACTGCGCGTATTCCGCGCAATCTGGAGGTTCCCCTAAAAACGGAACGGGGTCAGCGGTCTGCCAGACCAATCTTGCCCTGCCTGAAATCCCGCTATTCTGCTTACAGGTCCACGATCTCCCAGCGCCTCGTCGTCAGCGAGATCGAAGCCGCTGGCATCCTGCGAGTTTGCGGACACGGTCAAAATGCATTTTCTCCACGGGCGTGATGGAAAGGCGGGTGCCTTTTTGGCAGACGAGCATTTCGGAAAGGATGTTATCGGCCTTCAGGGTTTCCAGGGGGAGGAGTTCCTTGAAAGTGGCGACATGCGCGAAATCGACGAGATACCAGCGGGGTTTTTCCTCGGTGGCGGCGGGGTCGAAATATTCGGATTTTTTGTCGAACTGGGTGGGATCGGGGTAGGGCGCGGAGGCAACCTTGGCGATGCCCGCGATGCCGGGCGGTTTCGCGTTCGAGTGGTAGAATAGCGCGAGATCGCCGACCTTCATTTCCTTCCACATGTAGTTCCGCGCCTGGTAGTTGCGGACGCCGGACCAGGGTTCCTGATCGACCTTTTCGAGATCGTGGATGGAGAAGACGTCGGGTTCGGATTTGATGAGCCAAGGCATGGAAACTCCAAATTTTAAACTTTAAACCCTAATGTGGACTGGCTCTGCGTTTCCTCTGCGGCCTTTGCGTCTTTGCGGTGAAGAATTCCTCAAGAGACAAGCGAGGGTTTGAGCGCGGGGAGGGGTAGATGTTCGGGGCCGAGCTCGAGGCCGGTGGTGGCGCGGAGGTCGGTTTCGATGGCTTGGAGGACATCGAGCTCCGGGCGGAAATCGGCGGCGTGGTAGGATGAACGCACCAGCGGGCCGGAGGCGACGTGGCGGAAGCCTTTTTCGAGGGCGATCTGCTTGTATTCCGCGAAGAGATCCGGGTGGATGTATTCGACGACCGGGAGGTGCTTCGGGGTGGGGCGGAGGTATTGGCCGAGGGTGAGGACGGTGACATCGTGCTCCAACAGGTCGTCCATGGCGGTGAGGATTTCCTCGCGGCGCTCGCCGAGGCCGAGCATGATGCCGGATTTCGTGGCGACGTTGCCGCTGACCATCTGCTTGGCCTTTTTCAGGACGATGAGGGAGCGCTGGTATTTAGCGCGGGAGCGGACGAGGGGGGTGAGGCGTTCGACGGTTTCGAGGTTGTGGTTGAAGATGTGCGGGCGGGCGTCCATGACCATCTGCAGCGCCCAGTCGCGGTCGTTGAAGTCGGGGACGAGGACTTCGATGATGATGTCCGGGTTTGCCTCACGGACGGCGCGGATCGTTTCGCGGAAATGCTCGGCGCCGCCGTCGCGGAGATCATCGCGGGCGACGGCGGTGATGACGACATGGCGGAGGTTCATGCGGCGGGTGGCTTCGGCGACGCGGGCGGGCTCGTCGGATTCGAGGGCGTCGGGTTTCGCGGTTTTCACGGCGCAGAAACCGCAGGCGCGGGTGCATTTGTCGCCGGCGATCATGAAAGTGGCGGTGCCCTGGCCCCAACATTCCCAGCGGTTCGGGCACTGGGCCTCCTCGCAGACGGTGACGAGCTTGAGATCGGTGATCAGCGATTTCGTGGACCAGAAGGCCGGGTTGTTCGGCAGGCGCACCTTGATCCAATCCGGTTTTTTCTCCCGGTGGAGGGTGGGATCCATGTTCATTTTCGGGCCGCAGGAAGACATTGCGGGAAACCCTAAATTTTAAACTTCAAACTTCAAGGAAGACTTGGTTGCGCGGTTATTAGCGGTTCCGGGTTCGGGCGGAGTTCTGCCACACTGTAATCGGAGCTTTAAGTGCTTGTTGCTCCAGTCGGTTTGTATGTTGGGAACATCGTCGCGAAAAAGTTGTCGCGTTCCAGGTGTCGCTGAGACTAAATTGGCGCGGCCATGTCGGAACCATCGCATTGGACATTTTTTTCCAACCATGCCCACGTCATGGTATGCCTAGCTAAGAACGCAGACAGACCGCTGCGCGAGGTCGCGCGGGAAGTAGGAATTACGGAGCGGGCGGTGCAGCGAATCATTGCGGATCTGGAGGAGGGCGGTTATCTCGTCCGCGAGCGTGTCGGGCGTCAGAACAGCTATTCGCTGATCCTTGACAAGGAGCTCCGCCACCCGATCGAGGCGCATCACACGATCGGCGACATCGTCCGCGTGCTCTCCGAGGATTGAGCGTGTTTGGTGGTTGATGAAACGCCGCGGATCGCAAGAATCCCGCCTGTGAAAGAAGCGGCGTTGGGTTTGTTTGATTCGGGTGTCGGTGGATTGACTGTGGTGCGCGCGGTGCGCGACCTGTTGCCTGCTGAGGATGTCGTTTATCTGGGCGATACGGCACGGTTGCCTTATGGATCGAAGAGTCCTGAGACGATACGCCAGTTTGCGGCGGAGGATGTGGATTTCCTGCTCTCGAAAGGCGTGAAAGCGATCGTGGTGGCGTGCAACACGGCGACGGCGCACGCGCTGCCGGATTTTTGGAAAAACTGCCCGGTGCCGATCATGGGCGTGATCGAGCCGGGTGTGGAGGCTGCCTTGGCGAACGCGGATGCGGATCGCATCGGGATCATCGCGACGCGCGGGACGATCGGTTCCCACGCCTACCAGCATGAGCTCGCGACTAGAAAACGCGGGCTGATGATCCACGGCATTGCCACCCCGCTGCTGGTGCCGCTGATCGAGGAGAACTGGATTTCCGAAGAAGTTACGAAGGAGATCCTGCGGAAATATCTTGAGCCGCTGATGGACAAGGGCATCGATACCCTGATGCTGGCCTGCACGCATTACCCCTTGCTGATCCCGCTGCTCACCGAGATCCTGCCGCCGGATGTGCGGCTGGTGGATTCCGCGACGACCTGCGCGGAGCACCTGAAGAAGCTGTTAGAAGAGAAGGATCTGCTGAGCGGGAAATCTGGCGAGGGCAAGCTGGAGATTTACCTGACGGATTTGTCCGAGCAGTTCGAGGAGCTGGCGAAGCGCTTTCTGGGCAGGCCGCTCGGCAAAGTGCGGCGAGCCGTGCTGGGAACGTGAATTTGTGCGCTGAGTAAGCTCCGGCCGGCCAAAGTTATCGGGCTTCATGCCCATTTCCGCGATTCCGATCGCTATGGCTTGCGGTCTTTTTGGTGCGAGGATGTCGCCTGGCAACCCTTGAGATCCAGCCATGGCGTGAAATCGCCCGGCGGTGGGGCGGTGAAGTGGAGTTTCTTTCCATAAACCGGGTGGTCGAAGGAAAGCTGCCATGCGTGGAGCATGAGGCGCGGGGTGGGGAGTTCGTGTTTTTTTCCGTAGATCGGATCGCCGAGGATGGGGGTGCCGATGTGGTGCATGTGGACGCGGATCTGGTGGGTGCGGCCGGTGTGGAGGTGGCAGAGGACAAGGGCGGTTTTCGTGGCGGGATCGGAAGCGAGCGTTTCGTAATCGGTGATCGCGGTCTTGCCGGCGGGCGGGGTGATGACGGCCATTTTCTGGCGGTTCACGGGGTGGCGGCCGATGTGGGTGAAAATGGTGTCCTTTTCCTTCGGCGGGATGCCGTGGGTGACGGCGAGGTAGAGCTTTTCCATGGTGGAGCGCTCGGAAAACTGGGTGGTGAGGGATTGGTGGGCGGTGTCGGTTTTCGCGACGACGAGGCAGCCGGAGGTGTCCTTGTCGAGGCGGTGCACGATGCCGGGTCGCTCTACCCCGCCGATGCCGGAGAGCTTGCCTTTGCAATGGTGGAGGAGGGCGTTGACAAGGGTGCCGTCGGGATTTCCAGGGGCGGGGTGGACTACGATGCCATGCTCCTTGTGGATGACGAGGAGGTGTTCGTCCTCATACAGGATATCGAGCGGAATGTCCTGCGGTGCGGCGATGTCCGGAACGGCCTCTGGGATGACGACGGAAATTTTATCCCCGGATTTTACGGAATCGCGGGGCTTGGCGGGCTTGCCGTTGACGAGGATGTATTGTTCGCGAATCAGCGCCTGGATGCGGGATCGGGAAAGGTCTGCAAGCTTTCCGGCCAGGTAGGCGTCGAGCCGCTCGTGTGAACCTTCGGATGAAATTTCAAAACTCAAAATCGCCTGGTGCTATGATTGGAGTGACTTTGCCATTTCATAGAATCATTGCCGTTACGCGGGTGAGGCAGTCTGTATGAGCACCTCCGTGATCGTATGAACGTGATCAACGGGCAGGGCATCCGGCACCAATGCGCCGAGGACGATGCGGCCATACGCCGTTTCACAAGGGATCACCTCCAGGATGGCTCCAGGGCCGATTTTCACGTGGATATTTCCCGATCCGCGGGAGGCGATGGCGAGGTTCCGCGCCATGAAATGGAGCCGCCCGTGGCCGCTCTCATCGAAGATCACCTTTCCTTCGCGGTCGAGAATGAAGATATCGGTGGCTTGGAAATTTTTCGTCAGCCAATCCCTGAAAATGTGGACGCGTTGCAGGAAACGGGTGCGCGATGGCGGCGCGGGCGGTGGCTCGGGTGCGGGGTTGGAAACGGGTGTGGCGGCAGGTGGAGGTGTGGCGGCAGGTGGAGGCGTGGCGGATATGGAGGATTGCGCAACCGGTTCAATGGCTTGCGGAATAGGTGGAACGGCAGGTGCTTGGGGCGTGTTTATCCGCTCGGAGGTCACCGGGCGTTCCGCCGTCTTAGGCGGTGGAGTGGCTACGCCGCCTGACGTAAAACCAATGAAAGCCGCGTCGAAACCGGGATCTGCCGCAGATAGGCGGGCAGGCGCGACAGGGCGCAGCAGCTGCTCGGCGAGATGCCGGACTTCAGAAGGGTCTAGCCATGGGTTGACGGGATCCATTAGTGAGGCTGGTAAGTGGCCGCCGCGCGGGCTCTTGCCAGCTTGGCTTGAACTTCCGCGCGAAGTGAATCGAAGACAGTTTCCGCGCCCTGCCCATTTTCCAACACACCCACAGGCAGTCCTTTCGCACTGGCGCGGATGAAGATTTCGTCACGCGGAATGGATGCTTGGAAAAGCATTTCCTCGGGCAAGAGCTGGCGGAGGGCGGATGCCGCCTCAGTGCTTTCCGCAAGGCCATGTTGGATCATGGTCAGACAGACGCCGAGGACGTTGAGGCGCGGATTGATGATTCGAAGGCGGTTTAGGCCTTCCAAAAGTTTCGGCACGGAGCGGATGCCGAGCGGCTCGGCTTGCTGTGGGATGATGATTGCGTCGGCAGAGGCGATGATGTCGTTGGTGACTCCGAACAGCCCGGCGGCGGTGTCGATCAGGCAAATGTCGTAGCGGCGGGCGGCGGCGTTGCGGAGAAAGGCGCGGACGCGGGCGAGGTGGGAACCCGAGGAGCCGTTTCCCGCCTCGTAATCGCTGGCCTGCCCTGCTGTGACGAGTGCGAATGTTTCCAGCCGGGTAGGGACGATCAGACGCTCCATAGGGATGCCGGGATCTGCCAGGAAATCGTAGAAACCGGAGAGCAGGCGGGATTGACGGGTCAGGGACAGGCCGACAGAACCCTGAGGATCGGCATCCACTAACAGCGTATTCAATCCGGCACGCGCGAAGGCGTGGGCGAGGTTGATGGAAAGTGTGGTTTTTCCCACACCTCCCTTTTGACTTGAGATGGCGATGCTGATCACGCGGCTTAAGGAGAGATTCTTGGCGGAGATTACCGCCAGCAGGACGCAGCGGAAGTCTTTTCTTCTTCCCTTGGCAAGTGACTGGGATTTATGGATGCTCCCCGAAAGAAGCCATGCCCATCCTCTCGCACAAGCGACTCTTCATCTCCGGTCTCGCACTCGCGGGATTTGCGTTGTTGGCAGGTTGCGGCGAGAAAAAGGTGGTTGATGAGCAAATGCCCGATGAGGAAGTGGATGGGGATGTCTGGGGTATTCCCGGCGCAAATTCTTTGGGCGGCCTGCCGGGGTCGGTTTACACTTCGCAGGTCAGTTCTCCGATTCATTGGCAACCATGGACGAAAGCCAGTCTTGAGATGGCGGATCATTCGCGACGTCTCATCCTGGCTGTGATTGCCATGCCCCAGCAGCCTTCGTTCGTAGACATACTGAACAGCCTGTCGGCGGATGCCTCGGCGCTGGAATTGATTAACTCAACCTATGTCCCGGTTCTTATCGATGGCGATGCGATCCGTGAAATGGGCATCCTTAGCGGCGAGCTGTGTGCGGAGATCGGAAGCGGACTGCAACTGCCGCTGATGGTCTGGATGACTCCGGAGGGGAATCCTATCGCGTGGATGCCGCTTCCAGGCATGGAGCGGGGTTCCGCAGCCGAGCTTTTCGCCCAGTCCCACAACATGGTGGCTCGCACGTGGGAGGATGATCCTGAATACATCATGACCAATAGCCGCCTCGACCAGGCGAACCGCAAGGAGAGGATACTGGAGCGGTTGAAGTCGGTCGAAATCAGCGAGGAAACCGCTGCGGACGCTCAGCGCGCCCTTCGGCAGCTTACTTCGCTCTACGATCCTTTGTCCCGAACCTTCGATGAGGCTGGCGGGTTGTTTCCCGTCGGTGTTTTGGACGTGCTTTCCATGTCTTGCAGGCTGCCAGGCTTGCCGGAGGAGCAGCGCGACAGATCGCTCAAGGTTCTTGATTCGCTTTTGGACGATATCTTGGTCAGCCCGATGTTCGATCCCTTGGAGGGCGGTGTTTTCAATTCCAGGCGCGGCTCTTCATGGTCGTTTCCGATCTACAGTCAGGACTGCTCCAGCCAAGCACGGGTCATAGTGAGCCTTTTGAACGCTTATGAGGCTACCGGTGAAAAGCGCGCGTTGGACAGGGCGATGGGTGTGATTGAATTCGTTACGAAGAATTACATGGCGGAGGGAGGTCTTTTCAAGTTCGGTTCGAATAGTGCCGGCGATGAGGGGAAATGGCTTTGGATGTATGAGGATGTGCGCGACATGTTGAGCCCTGAGGAACTGCCGGTCTGGATGCTCGCTTCCGGTATGAAGGAGAGCGGGAATCTACCCTCCGAACTCGACCCGTTGCGCAAGCATTTCAGGGGCAACAGCATTGCGTTTGCAAAATCCTCTGAGGAAGTGGCGAAGGTGCTGAACATCGATCCTGCCAAGGCGAAAGAACTTCTGGAAAGCGCGCAGGCCAAGCTCCGGAAAGTCAGGGGCGAGCGGATGGAACAGCCTTCCATCGATCAGGAACCGCACGCTGTTGCGACATTCAGGATGATCTCCGCTTATGCGACAGCCTACCGGATCACAGGAGAAGTCGCATACCGCGATCTCGCCTCGGAAACCTTGGTGAAGGCGAAGGAGTATTTCGGGGAAGGTCCACGCCTGAGAATATACCCGGGGGATGGTGCCGACAGTCTTCTGGCAGCACGGGCATTCGTTTACGGTGTTGCGATCCAAGCGGCGCTTGATGTCGAGTCAGTGACCCTTAAAAGGGAATGGCTGCTATGGGCTGGTGATCTTTCCAGCACTGTTTACGAGGAGTTTTTTACCGAGACCTTCGTCAAGGAGAGTCCGCGGGAAGCGGATTTCACAGGATTGCCGATCACGGATCCGGTCATGCTTTTCGATGAGTCCACCCTGGGGCTTCTCTCCATGTCGGAGTCGCGTTTGCAGGCTCTGGGCATACCCCTCGTGCCAGCGCTTGGAAAAACGCTCGGCACCTTTCCCATGGCCGCCATCCACAGTCCCATTCTTCATAGTGATCTGATTCAAGCGGCTCTGATGCGGAGTTTTTCTTATACTTATGTGTTTGATAAGGATTCTCCCGACAGCCTGAAAGAAGCACTGGCCAAAAGCCCGTTCAAAGGCGTAAACCGTCGCATTGCGCTGCCTTCGGATCCGCCCCATCTCATACCGAAGCCCGGCGAAGCGATACGCATTGCTCCTGACGGGGCGGTAAGCCAAGTCAAGTCCGTAGCCGATGTCCGTGTTCCATCCTTGCCATGAATGGAAAAAGCGCTCACCTTGCACCATACCAAAGACCCATTCATCAGAAATGAGATTCCGAATCCTTTTATTTACAGTCGCTTGTGGCCTTCTTTCCGCGTTTTCCACCAGTGCGGATGTGCTGACCATGAAAAACGGGGAAAAGATCGAGGGAACCGTTCTGCGTGAGGAGGGGGAAAATTATGTGGTTGAGGTTCATGTCACATCCCGGATTCGCGATGAGAAAATGATACCCCGTGCCGACGTGGTCAGGATTGAGAAAACTCCGGAATTTGAAAAGGCCTTCGTGGAGATCGCGGATCTCACCCCGGCACCCGAACTGCTCACTAAGGAAGAATACGAGGATCGGATCAAGAAGTTGAAAGACTATATTGAGGCGTTTCCCGAAAGCCCCAAAAACAAGAAAGTCGAGGAGATGATCGGTATCTTGGAAGAGGAGTTGCTTCTCATCAAAGATGGCGGGTTCAAATTGGGTGAAGACATCATCGACGCTGAGGAATACGAAGCGAACGCGTACGAATATGATGCGCTCATCGCGGAAAAGAAGATCCGTGACGCCGTGGCTCGTAGGGATTACCTCGGCGCACTGAGGGGTTTTGACTCCTACGAAACAGCCTTGGGCACGGCGGAGGGGCACGCCGGTCTCGCATCACTGATGTTGCAGGTGTTGGGAGCTTACAGCGAGAGCCTCGCTGAAAGCCTATCAAGTATCGATAGCCGCTTGGCCGCAAGGGAGGCAGGGCTCGCCCGGATGTCGCC
Source organism: Verrucomicrobiota bacterium (assembly GCA_046051965.1). Lineage (GTDB taxonomy): Bacteria > Verrucomicrobiota > Verrucomicrobiia > Verrucomicrobiales > Akkermansiaceae > Luteolibacter. The sequence continues at coordinate 3,414 of JBJONG010000007.1, read as the reverse complement.
CGCTGGCAGAGCGAAATCCCTGCGCGCTCTGGAGGCTGAGCAAGCGCAACTCGAGGAGCGCTTGCAGCAGGAAAAAACAGCAAAGATCAAGTGGATCACACCGAACGCCTACCACAAGGGATCCCTCGAAGAGGCGCAACGCCAAGCCACGGCGGAGATCGCAAGACTTGATAAGCTGGAGACTGAAAATGATACGCTACTTTCGGAATTATACCGGACGGCTTGGGAAAAACTCGAAGCTGCGACAGATGATTTGGAAAAGAAAACAATCATTGAGGCAGCGAAGGAGAATAACCTCCCTGAGGCCTATCTCGAAAAATTACACAAACGCGCCGGTTTGACGGAAGAGTGAGCGAAAGGTTATGACGGACAGGAATGCACAGCGGAGCCGCAAGACAGCGGAAACAGACATTGAACTGGCTATCGGCCTCGATGGTTCGGGTATTTCGGATATTGAAACAGGCATCCCCTTTTTCGACCACATGCTCACCCTGTTTTCCAGACACGGGCTGTTTGATCTGAAGGTTCGTGTCCAGGGCGATATCGAAGTCGATTTTCATCATACCATCGAGGATACGGGCATCGTCATCGGCGAGTGCATGCGCGAGGCGCTCGGAACCAAGGAAGGCATCCGCCGCTACGGCTGCGCCTACCTTCCAATGGATGAGACTCTCGCCCGCGTCGTCGTGGATCTCAGCAACCGCCCGCACCTGGAGTTCCGCGCCCCGGCCGGGACGCCCTCCGCGCCGAACATGCCCTTCACCCTCGTGGAGGAGTTCTGCCGAGCCGTCGCCTCGAACCTCCGTGCGAACATCCACGTCGAGCTCCTCTACGGGCGCGACGGGCACCACATCGCCGAGGCCATTTTCAAAGGTCTCGCCCGTGCTCTCCGTGAAGCTTGCGAAAAGGACGCCCGCGTGAAAGGCATACCCAGCACCAAGGAATCCCTGTGAAAATCGGTCTCGTCGATTACGGCGGGGGCAACCTCCGCAGCGTCCACAACGCCATCCATGCCCTCGGCCACGATCCCGTGGTCATCGCCTCGCCGGATGGCTTTGCGGGTGTCTCCCATCTCATCCTCCCCGGCCAGGGCGAGTTCGGTGATGTCATGGCGCGCCTCAACGCCCGCGGCCTCGCAGCCCCCCTGCGCGAATGGATCGCCGCAGGGAAGCCCTATTTCGGCATCTGCGTCGGCTACCAGATCCTCTTTGCGGGCAGCGATGAAGCTCCGGGCGTTGCGGGACTCGGCATCGTGGAAGGCCGTTGCGTCCGTTTCAAAGACTCGCCGGGCCGCAAGATCCCCCAGATAGGCTGGAACAGCGCAAAGCCCGCCAACCCGGAATCCCCTTTCTGGCAAGGCCTCGGAGTCGAGCCGTATTTCTATTTTGTCCACTCTTATTACCCCGTCCCTGAGGACGGAACATGGGCTGTGTCGGAAACGGATTACGACGGAGACACATTCGTTGCCACCGTTGAGAAGGGCAAAGTCCTTGCCTGCCAGTTCCATCCGGAGAAAAGCCAGGATGCCGGCCTCGCCCTCATCGCGAACTTTCTGGCTTGCTAAGTAAGGCATCACGGCATCGAAACTGCTGAACCATCGGTCATCTGCCATGACCGCTATGCAAAAAACAGGCCTCGCCATCATGACCTCCGGCGGAGACTCCGCCGGAATGAACCCTGCCGTGAAATGCGCCGCCGATTATGCCGCCCAGCGCGGATACGCGCCCTTCCTCGTTTATGACGGCCTGAAAGGACTCGTCGCGGATCGCATTTTCCCCGCCACCAGCGAGCGCCTCTCCGGCATCATGCACAAGGGCGGCACCGTCCTCCGCTCCTCCCGCTCACCCGAGTTCTTCGACATCGAGGTTAGGAAAAAAGCCTACGAAAACCTCAAGGCGCGCGGCATCGGGAAACTCATCGTCATCGGCGGCGACGGCTCCTTCCGCGCCCTCAACCAGTTTTATTCCGACTTCCAGATCCCCTTCGCAGGCATCCCCGCCACCATCGACAACGACATCGCCGGCACCGACTACTGCCTCGGCGTCGATACCGCCCTCAACGTCATCCGCCAGTCCATCGACTCCATCCGCGACACCGCCTCCTCCTTTTCGCGAGCCTTTGTCGTCGAGGTCATGGGTCGTCACTGCGGTTACCTCGCCCTCACCTCGGCGCTGACCTGCGGAGCCGAAATATGCCTGATTCCGGAAATTGAATATGATCTCCACAGTATCGGCGCGCGCCTCTCCTCGGAGATCGCCGACGGGCGCGGATACATCATCGCCGTCGTCGCCGAGGGCACGAAAATGGCGGAATACGTCACCCGCTACATCAACGACTCCATCGGCATGGAGGCGCGCCTCACCGTCCTCGGCCACGTCCAGCGCGGCGGCTCGCCCACCGTCTATGACCGTATGATGGCTTACAAATTCGCCATAGCCGCCGTCGATTCCCTCTCAGCCGGCGGGACGAATTCCATCATGGTGTACAAGGACGGAGCCTATGGCCACGTACCCATCGGCGAGGTGGCTCATCGGAAATACAAGATCGATCCGTCGCTTCTACAGCTCGCCGCTCCACTTGCCCGCTAAGCGCTCTCACCAATCGCTGACCCTTTCCGGGAAATGCTTGCCGCTGTCCTGGAGTGAGCATTTGATGGCCAGCTCTCCGGGCAACGGGATGTAGGTGATGTATCTGTAAGTGCCGCCCGAGGGGCACTCTGGTTCGGTGAGGAACTTGTCCGGACCGATAATCTTATCGAACATATCCATTGGCTGACCCGAGGAGTAGCCATACATGTTCTGGTAGGAGCGCACCGCCTGTTGGGTGATGCGGTAGTTCAGGATGCAGCCTGCGCGATCCGTTCCCTGTTTCCATCCCCGCGCCCCGATGAACAGGATGCCGATGAGGGAAAGGAGGACGAGGATGACGACGGTGAGTTCCAGCAAAGTCATGCCGGATTTTCGGCACAGTTGTGCGTTCTTGGTGATTTTCATGGGGGGGTGGGGGGAAGCGCCCGCCGCCAGGGGGATGGCGGCTGACGAGGGACATCCTACCCGATCCGAACCGTTTCGGAATTACGGGATCGCGTAGTTTTTTGCGGCGCCATCACCATCCCGGGGCGGATCTGAAATCCCCCGCCGTCGTAGGCGGCCTTGCGCGGGGTGCGGTGAACCCGAAATCAGGAGTTACAGATGATTCCAGCTCATTTCACCACGGAGATCACGGAGATCACGGAGATCACGGAGATCACGGAGATCACGGAGATCACGGAGGAGTTTCAAATGCCATTGGGAGTGTAAGATTTTTTGTGTAAGTAGGGTTCCGCCGATAGGCAGTTAGTTGTTGGGCATGCGGTCGGCAAATTCGATGGTGAAGTGGCTCAGTGCGCTGGGCCAGTTGCGGACGGCCACCGTC
>JBJONG010000006.1:0-145287 GCA_046051965.1 Verrucomicrobiota bacterium | reverse complement strand
TCTCATTGCCGTGGCGAAAGAATGGACGGCACCGGAGAAGATCCGCCCGATGATCCACAGTTGGATGCGTGATCAGGTAAACGCTGGCGCTCTGAGTTAAAGTCTAGTTGCTAGGGAGCTTTGGTATTACGCATTGTCGCCATGGAAAATCCCGGCCAGCCTGCGCGTGTGGAAACAAGAAACCGAGAAGCCCCATGGATCGCCGGCCTGCGCGCCGCGCGGGCGAACCTTGTCCCCGCCCTGATCCTCCAGGCTTTCATGCTCGCCCTGCTGCTCGGCTATTATTTCCACCCGCCGCTGACGGAACTGATGTCACGGCTGGCCGGTCTCAAGCTTCGCTGGGGCTTCGGTTACTCCGCGCTCTCCGCCATCATCGCGGGAGCCGTCATTCCGGAGGTCATGCGCATCCTCGCTTTCCAGAAAGGCCGGGCGCGCCGGGAAAACCTCACCAACCTCCTTTTCACCGTCCCCTTCTGGTGCGGCATGGGAATGTTGGTGGATGCCTTTTACCGCACGCAGGCGCTCGTCTTCGGCGCGGAGGCGAGTCCCGCCGTCGTGGTGGCCAAGGTGCTCTGCGACCAGTTCCTTTACTCGCCCTTCATCGCCACTCCCCTCACCTGCTGGCTCTACGATTGGAAACTCGACGGATACCGCCTCGCCGGCACGCGCCGCTTTTTCACCCGCGCCTACGCCCGCGATGTCATGGTGCCCGTCGTCTTCGCGAACTGGGGCGTCTGGATCCCCGTGGTCTCCATCCTCTACTCCCTCCCCAGCACCCTCCAGATCCCCCTCTTCGGCCTCGCCCTTTCCCTCTGGGTCATGCTCCTCACGTGGATCAGCGAGCGGCGGCATGCGCGGTGAAATGGTTCTGGATTTCACACAATACACAAGCCGCCGGGTAAGCTAAAACAGCCCGAAGGAACCGCTGGACAATACGACATGGAATTCGTGAAATAGATGAACATGAACGAGCCGCAGCAATTCCAACTGATCAACGGGGTCTTCACGGCTGAGGACGCGAGCCGCATCCTTGGGGCGATGGTGAAGGGCAAGATCGACTATCACACGCTGGAGCGCCACAGCCACTCGGAGCGGGACAGGGCACGGCAGACCCGATCCGAGGAGCGGCTGGAAGAGCTGCGGGATCTCAGCGCACGTCTCAAGGAATTGCTGGAATCGGCTGTGGCGGAAAAGCGGAGCCTCAAAATCAGCGGAGTCATCGAGATCTCGCCTGCGGATTGATGAGGCAGCAGAGATACACACCCAATTAATTTTTCTCGCCTAGCGGGGACTGGAAATGAAAGAATTTGCCTGCAACCGCAAAAATCCCATGCTAGTTACTTGCCCGCACTGTAAAACAGATCTCGCCGCGACCCCCGAACTCTTCGGTAAACCTGTGCAGTGCCCTGCCTGCCAAGGTAAATTCGACGTGCCGGCTGCGGAGACCGCAGTGGAAAGCCCGGCATCAGTCCGGACGAAACCGCAGCGCACCGGCTGGGACGAGCGGGATCATGCCAACGTCAATTTCCTTAAGAGCCTCGGCATCGGGATCGTCCTCACCGCCTGTTTCCTCGCCCTCTTGATCCCTTTCATCAACAGCAGCGTCGGCTCGATCTTTCTTAAGCGTGGTTGGGTGAACTATGCGGAAACCTTCCTCTTTGTCTGGGGCATGACCATTCTTTTCATGAAATGGAAACAGAACCAGCGCCAGGAACGCGCCGCCATGCTGGAACTTTTCCCGGAACGCCTCGGTCGTGAGATCAACTGCGAAAACGTCGGCGGCTTCATCGACAACATCTATAAGATCCCCCTCACGATGCGCGACAGCCTCATCGTCAACCGCATCCGCAAGGCGCTCGAGCTCTTCGAAAACCGCACCGACAACGGCGAGGTGGCCGCCTTCCTTTCCACCCAGTCCGACATCGACGCGAACCGCTCCGGCGGCTCCTATGCACTGCTGAAAGTGTTCCTCTGGGCCATCCCGATCCTCGGCTTCATTGGCACGGTGCAGGGTCTCTCCACCGCAGTTGGCTCCCTTGCGATGGGCGACACCGCGGATCCGGAGGCGCTCAAGGCATCGATCAACAGCCTCACTGGCGGCCTTGGTGTGGCGTTCGACACCACCTTGCTCGGCCTCATTCTCAGCATGTTCATGAGCTTTCCGATGGCGGCGGTTCAGAAAAAGGAAGACGAGACCCTGACCCTTATCGATGCTTTCTGCACAGAGAAACTCCTGCCCAAACTCAACGACAGCCGCAACCCCACCACCGGTGCTTTGCTTGAGCAGGCGGAGAGCATCCCCCAGCTTGTCGCCTCCCTCGCCCGCGCCCACGAGACGTTCCTTGTGAACCTCAACGGCGCCACCAAGATGCTCGGCGAGGCCGGCGAAACCATGAACAAGCGTCTCGCGACCCATCAGGAAACCGTCGAGAAATCCTTCACGGAAGCTGTCTCCAAGCTTTCCGATACCGGCATCGAGGTTTTCATCCGCTCCCAGGTGGAAATGACCAAGACCCTGGAAAAAATGGCGACCGGCATCGAACTGCTCAACAAGGCTCTCCGGGATATCGGCGCAAACCAGATCCCGGACACCGCGAAGAAAAAACGCGGCCTATTCGGTCGCTAACACTTTCAGCAAACCGTGGCCAAGCGTCGCAAAAACAACGAAGAGGCCGTCTCGCTCTTCCCATTCATGAGCATCCTGGCATGCCTCATCGGCATCCTCACGCTCATGATCAGCGTATCCATGACCGTGAAGCAGAAGGAAACCGAAGGCCGCACCGAGGAGGAGAAGGCCCTCGCCCTTCAGAACCGCGATCTGAAAAAACAAGCCGCCGCCATCAGCGAGGCAATACGCAAAGCCGAGGAAAAGCTGAAGAAAGACAACTCCGCCTCCTCCCAGCTCGCCGAACTTAAGGACAGGAAAATCGTTCTCAGGGAGAAGCTGGACATACTCCCCAAAGACCCCACGAAAACCGATGCCGCACTTCAGAAAACCATCGAACTGCTCCGCGCCGAAATCGCCGCTCTGAAAAGGGATCGTCCGCCGCTTTTGAAGCGTCAGGAGGAGCTCGAGAAGGAGATCGCCTCGCGCAAGAATCCGCCCAAGAAAGTCGAATCAGTCCAAGTGCGCCCCAGCGGCAGCGGCGTGCGCATGGCGGCGCGAATCTTTTTCGTGGAGTGCAATTCCACCGGCCTGGTCCTCATCGGCCCCGGCAACGGCGACAAAGTGGTTGCCACCGGAGCCATCGCAAAAAGCACGGACTACGCCTCATTCCTTGAGGATGTGAAGCGCACACGAGATTCCATGGTTCTTTTCCTCATCCGTAAGGAAGGCGCGACTTCCTACGCCTGGGCAGCAGGAGTGGCGGAGAACCAGTTCGAAGTCCGCACCGGTAAAATTCCCGTCCCGAACAACGGCAAGATCGACCTCACTCTTTTCCGACAATAAACAACCGTGGCACGCAAGCGCACATCCTCAGACGGCGGCATCAGCCTGGACTCGCTCATGGACGCCCTCACCAACGTGGTGGCCGTGCTCATCCTCGTGCTCATCCTCGTCCAAGCCGATGTAAGCCAGAAGGTGCAGAAATTCCTCGATGACCTCCAGCCCGCCACCCCGGAGGAAGTGGCGGCAAGTAAAAAGCTCATCGAGGAACTCCAACGCAAGCAGCGCGTTGCCGAAGCGCGCCTGCGCGAAAAACCAGCCAGCCCTCAGGACATCGCCGAGGAAAAACGCCAGATCGCCCTGCTTGAAAAAAGCATGCAGGAAAACAAACAACTCCTGGCCGATCTGGACAAAGTGCGCGCTCTCGAAAAAACCGTCCGCGCCGAACGGGATGCCGAAAACCAAAAAACCGTAGTCATCCAAAAAGAAATCGCCCGACTCGAAGGCTTGCTGGATACCATTCCCGCGATAGAGCCGGACACCCCAACTGTCGTCAATATCCCCAACAGCCGCCCCATTCCCGCAGAAGCGGCCAGTTTCCATGCGATCGTAAGCGGCAATCGTGTCCACATGATCAACACCCAAGGAGTCCTCTCCACTTTCCGACGTGAATTCGAGAGGAAAAAAGCGGACTTGCTCCACCAGCGTGTGAACGTGAAAGGCAAATCTGACCAGTTTATCTACGACCCAAACAAGATCGCGGCGCACTTCAAGGATTTCAACTGGGGAGACACCCGTGGCCAGAAAATCGAGATTCGTGTGGTGCCCACAGCGAACTACGTGCTGCTTGTCATCACGCCCGATCTTGTAAAAGGCGGGGTTCCCGTGGAAGAACTCAGAAAACCCGGCGGTGAGTTCGCAAGGGCGATTCAAAACATCCGGCAGACCCGAAATTCCGTGCTTCTCTACCGCGTCCACACAAATGCATTTGAGACTTACCTGGCCGCACGCGAACTCTCGGAAATCGCAAACGTCGCTGCCGGTTGGGACATAAACGGCTCACCGAATTTCTCAATGGGCATACCGAATCTCACAGTGAGACGTCTCCAGGAACCCCCTCGTTCCAAAGGTGGTGGACCTCCCCGACCGCCAGGACTCAAGCCTAAACTCGACTGATCCGGGCGCGAAAAAGCCCTGCAATCCTTGAATTGCAGGGCTTTGAAAGATGGTACACTCGAAGGGATTCGAACCCCTGACCTCCTGATTCGTAGTCAGGCGCTCTATCCAGCTGAGCTACGAGTGCGTTGCGGCGTTAGCTGCGGGAGGGAAAAGAACCACGAACCCACCCGCCCTGTCAAGAAGTTCGCCCGGGAATTTTCAAAGACGACTGTCCAATGAAAACACCTGTCCCGAGGTATAAGGCAACTCTTCTTCCAAATACCTGATAAAACCGGCCGCTACCGCGGCTGTATTGAAATGACCTAGGCAATGAATCCCACGAACCTCCTCTTTTCTTTTCGCGGAAACAGACTCTGTCATCGGCGTTTCCAGGAAACCCGGTAACACCACATTGAATCGCAAGCCAGCTTTGCCATGACGATGTGCGAGTTCCTGAGCCAGCCCATGCAGGGCGGCCTTTGCCGTTGCGTATGCCGCTTGCCCCACAGCGGGATGCAGAGCCGCATAACTCGAAACAAACACGACATGTCCACAACCCTTGGCGAGCATGCCCGGCACGGCTGCGGCCGCACATAGAGCGGAAGCATTGAAATTCACCGAAAGAACATCATCCCATTGTTCTTCCGCCATCCGCAAAAGAGGCACATCCCGGATCATTCCCGCACAGCAGACCAAGAGATCACACGGATTTATCTCAAAAAATCGGGGCACCGATACGTTGTCCGCAAGATCGAGATCCGTTCTACCCAGTGCGACCACATCCCAGCCTTTTCCGGCAAACTCATGGACGATCGCTTTTCCCAATCCTCCTGTTCCACCTGTGATGACCACGCGTTTCAACCCCGCCATCTTCCCCACTAGCAAGCTGTGAATAAAGCCTGAAAAACTTGTGATCTTCTCCCGATATCCATTTCGGATACCCGTATCAACACAACTTAAACCCCCACCGCTCCACCATACCACAAAGTTATCCTTCCCGTGGAACGCCCCAAGCCAAATCGTGGAACGCTCGTTCCGGGAAGTTGTGCCCATCATTATGATTAAGATCTTATGAGGTCAAAAAACAGAATATCCTTCATCCGTGGCGACCCCAATTCCGTTTGGCTCTTGGAAACGTTGCTGAATATGCCATCTTTCAAGCAGTTCGCCTGCCCATGCTGTCCGCATTCAAACGCTTTTTCGCACTGATCTTCGTCTTCGCCGTTTTCTTTCTGCTGGTTACAAGCCTGCGGATCTGGCGCAACGGCGGAGACTTTGGTGATTTGATTCCTTCATTCCTGAGAAAAAGCGCGATGACCCGCCCGGAGACCTTCACGCCATCCGAAAAGCCCGCGCTGAACCTCAGCGATGTCGAGATGATCTCCCTCCTCAATCAGGAATACGCACGCCTCACCAAGGCGGTAGTGCCTTCGGTGGTCAGCATCGATACGACAGGCATCCGCACAGAGAAGCTCATGGATTTGTTCGGGCGGACGGGCGTGCGCAGCTATCCCACGCAAGGGCAGGGATCCGGTGTCATCGTAAGCAAGGAAGGCCATATTATCACAAATCACCACGTGGTTGCCGGACAGAAAAAAATCCGCATCACCCTACACGGGGGAAAGACCTATGATGCGTCCATGATCGGTGAAGATCCTCTGCTCGATATTGCGGTGATCAAAATCGACTCCAATGAAGCTTTTGTTCCTCTGAAGCTTGGCGACTCTTCGCAAGTGGAAGTAGGCCAGCTTGTATTTGCTGTAGGAAATCCGTTCGGCCTCGGGGAAACCGTCACGCAAGGCATTATTTCCGCCAAAGAGCGATCCCTCTCCGATAACCAACGCGACCTCTTTCAAACCGATGCGGCGATCAACCCAGGTAACTCCGGGGGTCCACTCGTCAATCTCACCGGTGAGATCATCGGCATTAATGTCGCAATTTACAGCCGCGATCGGACGAATCCCGGTTTCCAAGGCGTTGGCTTTTCCATCCCTTCCAACGAAGTCCGTGAAGCGCTTGAGCAAATCATCCATCGTGGTCGTCCCATCCGAGGATACCTGGGTGTCCAGATGCGTGATCTCGATCCGGCTGTCCGTCTGGAACTCGGCTACATGGAAAACACCGGCAGCGCCGTGCTTGACACAACCCCTGGCGCACCTGCCGATCTGGCTGGTCTCAAATCGGACGATGTCATCATTTCATACAACGGTGAGATCGTAAAAGATACAAGCCACCTCATCTCGCTTGTGCAACGTTCCAAAATCGGCCAGAAGGTGAAAGTGGGCATTTGGAGAAAGGGTGAACTCATCACCCTCGAAGCGACAATCACGGAAGCCAAATCCGCTCCGGTCTATTCGGAAATTCCCATGGATGAAAAAACCAAGGACAATATAGAGATTCTGCGCGGAGTCGGGGTAGAGGTGAGGGATCTAACCGATGCGGAGCGTGCTTTGGGCACTGCGGGGGTGCTTGTCACCCGAATCCTTGCCACCGGTCATGCCGCAGGGATTCTGGAACCCGGCGACCTGATCATCAGCGTGAACAACTCGCGTATTTCCAGTTCCAATGAATTCTATCTTCACCTCGTGGCCTCCGCCGCGGTCCAGTCCACAAGCTTAAATGTCTTGCGCTTTGGCAAACCCCTACGACTCAATCTACCAGAGCCTTGAGTTTAACGCAAAAAACTCTTCTTCGCTCCCGTATCTCCAGAGTTAAAAATCAACGTTAATAGCTTCAAACCATATGCGCCCCAATACTGTTCCATACTTTTTTCTTGGTCTCGCAGCAGTTCTCGCTGCTGGCGCTTTGGCACTCCTTCTGATGCGTCCTGGCAAGAAACCCTCCGTTCCCGCCACACCCGAAGTCAAGCCACCTGCTGAAACCGTCGTGGTCCCGGAGCCGATCAAGACGTTGGACGAGCCCATGCCTCCCGAAACCCCGGAGGAAATCTTAAGAGACCTAGGTGCAGGTTTCGCGTCCGCAGATCCCGCAGAACTTCTCGCGCGAATCGGAACAGCATTGGAAAAAGGCGATATGAACACCGTTTCGCAGCTCATCGGAAAACGCGCCCTCGACACGCAAAACCTCGACAAACTCACGGCACTCGCAACAGACGGCTCCTTCCGCCTCCGCAATCCGGGAGGTGTTCGCGAAATCGGTGAACTCGAACTGAACCGCCTCGCCCGCTGGTCGCTCGAACTCGATCAACGTGAGTCCGGTCGAGACCGCATCCTCTTCGATCTCCGCAACGAGGGTGGCAAATGGATGGTCGAGAAAATCACCCTGCCACCCGCTCCGGGCGAGCCAATACCGAAGGCCATTCTCGCCGATTCACTAGGCGTCGCCGATGCATTCCTCCAAGCCGTCCTGAAACAGGACTTCGACTTTGCCCGCGATTTCGTCGATCCCACCACCGTCTCCGACGCGAAAATCGCCGCGCTCTGCATCCTTTTCGAGGAAGGCGAATACCGCATGAGAACCACCAAACCTCTCCGCGCCATGTTCAATCGCGATGACACGGTGGGATACCTCGCCAACGTCGTCACAGCGGACGGCGCACAGAGCGCCGAGTTTGCCCTCAACCTCCGCCAGCCGCCGGCTCCTGCCAACTGGCTCGTCGCCGAGATCAACCTCGACGGCCTCCTCGCTGATTACGCGAACCGTATCGCAGGCGGCGATGTCTATTATTCCCCCCTTGTGAAAAACCCCGCCGGTGGCGAAACCCTCGCCCTCTATTTCGGCTTCGATGAGGACGCCATGAGCGAACGCACACGCCGCCAGCTTGAAATCGTCGCCGCCATGCTTAAAAGCGACGCGAACAAGAAAATCACTCTCAGTGGCCATACCGACTCGCTCGGAACCGATGACTATAACAACCGCCTTTCCGCAAGCCGCGCCGATACCGTTCGCGATTTCCTCGCCGCAGCCGGTGTCCCCGCCGAACAGATTGTCACTATCGCAAAAGGCGCCTCCCAGCCCCGCCGTCCCAACGTGACCGAAACAGGTGAAGACAACCCAGAAGGCCGCCGGGCCAACCGCCGCACGGAAATCTACCTGGATTTCTAAACACCGCCATGCGCGTTGAATGATGAACATGGTTTAGGGAGCATGATCGGGGACTCCATTCCAATGCATCCGCATCACAACGGTCGGAGAGGATGCCAGGGCTACTCAGCATCATGACAGCACCGGCCGCGCAAATTCCGCGCATGTTCCGCGATGTGATGCGGAGCATGTTCGCGCCGTTTACGTCATGTTCTCCGGGTGCCGTCACCCATGCAGAAAAACAAGCGCCCGAACCTGATCTCGGTCACGACGATCAATCCGGACGGGTCGCATTACATCCTGCACCCGGCGGATGTGAGCGGGCGCTTCACCTTTTTCCGCAGGATCTTCGGCATCCTGCTCATCGCCGTCTATGTGCTGATGCCGTGGATCCCGATCAACGGCGCGCCCGCGCTGTTCTTTGATGTGGAGCACCGCCGCTTCCACATCTTCGGCCTCACGCTGCTCACCCAGGATCTTTGGGTGTTCTTTTTCCTCATCAGCGGGCTGGGCTTCTCGCTGTTTTTCATCACCGCCCTGCTAGGCCGCCTGTGGTGCGGCTGGGCCTGCCCCTACACCGTTTTCCTGGAACACGTTTTCCGCCGCATCGAGCGCTGGATCGATGGCGACGCCACCGCGCGCCGCAAACTCGATGCAGCGCCCCCGAGCGCCCGGAAAACGATACGCCGCATCATCAAACAAGGCCTCTATATCCTGGCCGCAGCCCTCATCGCCCATGTGTTCATCAGTTACTTCGTCTCACTGCCCCGCTTGTACGAATTCATGCGGGAAGGCCCGCTCCAACACGGAGCCACCTTCACCATCATCTCCGCCCTCACCGCCGTCCTCTGGTTCTGCTTCGCATGGTTCCGCGAGCAGTTCTGCATCATCCTCTGCCCCTACGGTCGCATCCAGTCCGCGCTGACGGATGAGGAAACGGTGGTGATCGGTTATGATGAAAAACGCGGCGAACCGCGCGGCAAGGCCAGCGATCCCAACGCCGGCGACTGCATCGACTGCCACCGCTGCGTGCAGGTCTGCCCCACCGGCATCGACATCCGCAACGGCCTGCAGATGGAATGCATCGGCTGCGCGGCCTGTATCGACGCTTGCAACGACATCATGCGGAAACTGAACCGCCCGACCGGTCTTGTCCGCTACGACTCCACCACCGGCCTGGCCGGAAAGAAACGCCGCATCCTGCGCCCGCGCGTCTGGCTTTACGCAGGGCTCGGCATGATCGGATTCCTCGCGCTCGGCTTCACCGCTTATCACAAGGCGAAGCCGGTCTTCGCCGAGGTCTCGCGGATGCGCGGCGCGCCGTTCTACGTCGATCCGAAGGTGGTGCGGAACCACTACCAGCTCCGCCTCCTCAACAAGCGCAACCAGCCCGTCACCTTCGAGGTCTCGCTGGAAGATGCGCCCGCAGGTTTCACCCTCAGCGGCACCGGTGAATCCATTGAACTCGCCGCCCACGCCGAGACCAGCCGCCCCATAATCATCATCAACGACCGCGAGCACTACAAAGGGCCGGTCGAACTGACCCTTGAGATCGAGGCTCAGCCCGGCGATGCGGAGATCTCACAGAAAATCAAATTTCTTGGCCCGAACCCCAACCAAACCAAATGAACTCGAAACCGAAAACCATCCGCCCATGGCTCTACGTCACAGGAGCCTTCCTCCTGCTCATCGCCGCATGGTCCAGCCTCATCTTCATCGCTGTGAAGCATTCGCCGAAAACCATTCCCCTCGAAACAGCGGTTTCAAAATGACTCTTCCTTGAGGTTTAAAGTTTAGAATTTAAAGTTTTGGATCCCATCCACACCACCCTCGGAGCTCTCGTCGCCGGCCTTGTGACCAGCGTGCACTGCGTCGGCATGTGCGGGCCGATCGCCTGCGGGCTGGCGGCGATGCCATCCTCCGAAACGGAGCGGCTCGCGGCGATGAGCGCCTACCATGGCGCGCGGCTCACCTCCTACGCCACCATCGGTGCGCTGTGCGGAGCCCTCGGCAGCCAGCCGCTGCAATGGTTCTTCGAATCGCCCGCCGTGCTGCTGCCATGGGTGCTTGTCGCGGTGATGCTGGTTTTCGGTTTCGGTCTGGAAAAAAAACTGCCGCGTCCGCCCGCTCTCCTGAAGTGGACGGCGAAGATGCGCTTCCGGCTCGGGCGCATGTCGCCGTTGCGCGGAGGCCTGGCGCTCGGTTTCCTGACCCCGCTGCTGCCCTGCGGGCCGCTGTATCTTCTTTTCGGAGCCTCCCTGCTCAGCGGATCGGCGTTGCGCGGCGCGGAGTTCGCGCTGGCCTTCGGATTGGGCACGGTGCCGCTGCTGTGGCTCGCCCAGCAACAGCTCAAGCACCTCCAGAAACGCATCAAACCCGCCACCCTCGTCCGCGTCCAACGCTCCCTCGCCATCACCGCCGCCCTCGTCATGGCCTTCCGCCTGTGGGGAACCGTCCCCGCTGTCATGGCCGAGGAAAAACCGACGGAGCTGCCATCGTGTTGCCATTAAGGTCTTCCTTGAGATTTGAATTTTGGCCACCTGTGAACATTGCTCGACCCCGTTTTCCGCCTCCTCGGTGGTGGAAAAATTCTGCTGCCGCGGCTGCGAATTCGTGCACGGGATGATCCAGGGCGAAGGCCTCGGGCACTTCTACGATCTCCGTAGTAATTCCACCCTGCGCCCCGTCCGCAGCGTGCCTTTCGAGGCGCGAGATTTCGCGTGGCTGAAGGAGCGGGCGGCCACCATCGAGGAAAGCGTCCCGAAAGGTGAAGAGGCCGAGGGTGATTTCTCGTTGGAGGGGCTGTCGTGCGTGGGCTGCGTGTGGCTGGTGGAGAATGTGTTCCGCCGCCATCACGGCGCGCTGGAGGCCTCCGCGCATCCGGCGACGGGCCTGCTTCGCCTGCGCTGGCTTTCCGGGGAAACGGATCTGACAGCCTTCGCGGACGAGCTCGCTTCCTTCGGCTACACCCTCACGCCGAAGAAATCCGGCACCTCCGGCGGCGAGATGCGCCAGCTCGGCGCGAAGCTCGGTCTCTGCGCCGCCTTCGCGATGAACGCGATGGTTTTCACCCTGCCGCATTACGTCGGCATGCCGGAGGACTTCGCCTTCGCGGGCATTTTCCGGCTCATCGCGTTTCTTTCCGCCACGCTGGCAATGCTGGTCGGCGGCTCCCATTTCATCAAGCGCGCCTGGCTCTCCACCAAGGCCGGCGTGCCACACATCGACCTGCCCATCGCCCTCGGCGTGAGCTTCGCGTTCGTCGGTTCACTCATCGGCTGGGCGCTGGGCGTCGAGGGGCTGATGTATTTCGATTTCGTGGCGATGTTCATTTTCCTGATGCTCGGAGGCCGCTACCTGCAGCTCGCGGCGATCGAGAAAAACCGCAACCGCCTCCAGCGCCGCCGCCCCGTGCCGGAAACGATGGCCTCGCCTGATCGTGTGGAACCCGTCCCACTCTCCGAGCTCGCGTCGGGCATGAGGGTCGAGATTTTGCCCGGCCAATCCGTGCCCGTCGCCGCCACGCTCGATTCAGAAGCCGCCGAGTTTTCCCTGGAATGGATCAACGGCGAGGCCGATCCGCACACCTTTTCCGCAGGACGCACCGTCCCGGCTGGCGCGATCCACCTCGGCTCCGCGCCGGTCATCGTGAAAGCGAGCGAGGCATGGGCGGATTCCCTGTTGGCGCGGCTGACCGGATCGGATCGCGCGGCGGCGCGTGTGCCCGCGTTGGAAAAACTGCTGCGCCGCTACCTCGCCGCCATCGTGTTGATCGGTGTGGCTGGCTTCGTCTTCTGGCTGCGGGCGGAGGGTTTCGCTCCGGCCTTGCAAGTGATGATCTCGGTGTTTGTCGTTTCCTGCCCTTGCGCGCTCGGTGTCGCGCTGCCCTTCGCCGACGAACTGGCTGGCACCCGCATGGAGCGCGCCGGGGTCTTCATCCGCGAGCCGCTGATCTGGTCCCGCCTCCGCGCCGTGCGGAAAATCATTTTCGACAAAACCGGCACCCTCACCCTCGAGCGCCCCGTGCTGATGAATCCCGAGGCCGTCGGAAATCTCGATGCCGGTGCCAAATCCGCTCTTGCCCGCCTCACGGACGGCTCGCTGCACCCCGTTTCCCGCACCCTGCTCGAAGCCCTTGGCACGGAGGGCCAGCGCCTGCTCCGGTCCCAGGAACCGGCGGAAATCCAGGACACGCCCGGCATGGGAAGATCCTTTGGAAAATGGTCGCTGGGCAGGCCGGGCTGGGCTTCCGGCGCGGTCACAAGCGCCGCCCCGCATGACGCGGAACTCTGCCACGGCGGCGAGCCCGCCGCCCGCTTCCGCTTCGAGGAATCCCTGCGCCCGGATGCCATTGCCGCCTTACGTGCGCTTCAAAAGGATCACCGACTCGTCATCCTTTCCGGAGACAGGCCGGAGAAAGTCGCCGCCGCAGCCGCCGCGCTCGGCATCGCGCGGGAGGACGCCCATTCCGCCCTCCAGCCCGCCGAAAAGGAAGCCCTCGTCCGGCAGCTCGACGCGCACGACACCCTCTACCTCGGCGACGGCGCGAACGATTCCCTCGCTTTCAACGCCGCGTGGGTTACGGGAACTCCCGTAGTTGACCGCAGCCTGCTCGAATCGAAATCCGATTTCTATTTCCTCGGCCAGAGCCTGCGCTTCCTGCCGATGATGCTCGCCCTCGCGAAACACCGCCGCGCCGCCGTCCGCACCGCCTTCACCTTCGCCCTTCTGTACAACGCCGCCGCGATCACCTTCGCCCTGCTCGGCTACATGAACCCGCTTGTCGCCGCGATCATCATGCCGCTCAGCTCTGCGATCTCCCTGGGCATCGTGGGCTTCGGATTGCGCGGGCGCTGAGAGATTCGCTCACTCATCCCCGCGCCGAAACTGGAAGGGAGCGGAGGTGGTGATGGCGTGGATCAGCTCGATGAGCTTGCCATCGTTTTTCTCCATGTGCGCGGCGAGCTGCTGGATCGTTGTGGTGTCGTAATACTCCACTCCGCGACCGATCGCATAGGTGAGAAGTTTCTCGGAAAGGGTGCGGTAAAAATCCGGGCGGCGCTTGTCGGCAAGGATGGCCTTGAGTGCGGCGATGTCGGCGAATTTTTCTCCGGTGACAAGTTCACCGGCGGTGTCGATCGGTTTGCCGGATTCGATAGTACGGAAGCGGCCGAGCGCATCGAAGTTTTCCAAACCGAGTCCGATGGGATCCATGCGCGCATGACAGCCGCGGCAATCCGGGTTCTTGCGGTGGATTTCCATCATCTCGCGCATGGTGGGTTCTGCGCCACCTTCTTTGGCGGCCGCGATGAGTTCCGGCACATCGGGCGGCGGCGGTGGTGGCGGTGTGCCGAGCAGGTTATCAAGGACATAAACTCCGCGTTTCACCGGCGAGGTGCGGGTGGGGTTGGAGCTGACGATGAGGAACGTGCCCTGGGTCAAAAGACCTCCGCGTTCCGGGTGCTCGGTGAGATCGACAGGCCGCAAATGATCTCCTTTCACGCCTTTCACTCCATAGAAAGCGGCGAGGCGTTCATTCAGGAAGGAATAGCGTGCGGAGATGAGTTCCTCGGCAGGGCGGCCTTCGCGGAGGATGTATTCGAACAGCGCATAAGTTTCGTCGCGCATGTCGTCACGTAGGCGGGGATCGAAAATCTCCGCCGCCTCACTGTTGTCCGCAACACCTAGGATGGTCGGCGCGGAAATCGGCGCGGTGGCGACATCCCGCGCCTGCAGCCACTGGCCGACGAAGTTTTCCGTGAGCCGCCGGGAGCGCGGATCGGCCAGCATGCGCGTGACCTGCTGGCGGAGGTTCGCGCGGAGTTTTTTGTTGTACGCCAGAGATAGTAGTTCGTCATCGGGGACGGATGCCCACAGGAAAAAGGACAGGCGCGAGGCGAGCGCGTATTCGTCGAGAGGGACGATTTTATCCGGGTTGTTCGGCTCCGGCTGGATCTCGGCGCGGAACAGGAAACGCGGCGAGGCGAGGCAGGCGGCGATGGCCTGCTTGATACCGTCCTGGAAAGTTTTACCCGGGAGCTTGTCGGTCTCGTTCACGATCGCCACAAGGCGGGTGATGTCGCTCTCGATGACGGGGCGGCGAAAGGCGCGTGAAACGAACGAGCGCATGATCTTGCGCGCATAGGCGTTGGCAGCCTTGGGGTCTTGCGGAGCGGGGCCATCGACGAAGATCATGCGGTGGCCTTTGGAGAACTCCCTCTGCGAGCCATCGAGAGGCCCTTGAAGAATCAGCCGCTGGATGCGGAGATAGAGCGCTTCCTCGCCGGCCGCAGGCGGCTTTTCCGGCTTGAGGGTCACCTTGATGGTGCGCTCGCCCTTTAGCATGTTCAAGGCAACGCCCAGGTCGATGCTGCGGCGCTGATCCCAGCCGAGCGCGGCCTCGGAGAGCTTTTTCCCGTCAGCGGAAATTTCCAAAAATGCCTCGGCGGTGGTGGCTTCGGTTGCGCCCTGGATCGCGTATTGGAGGGTGAGCTGGTATTTCCCATCCCATTTCACAGGCACCTTCAGGGTGAATTCCGCCCGATCCGAAAAAGGGATCCACGTGGGCGGGACGGAGGGATTTTTAAACTCACTGGCGGGAAATTCCACACGGGGAACCCGCGCGGAAGCGTCGTCAGGCAGCGCGAGGTTCACCACTTCCTCGGCGGATGCGAGGTATTTCTCCATCAGCAGCGGAGAGATGGAAAGCACATCACCGATGTTATCGAATCCGTATCCGGTATCGTCGGGCGGGAAGGCCTCTGCGGTGTCATACTCGATGCCGAGGAGGTCGAAGACGGCGTTTGCGTATTCGTTCCGGTTCAGGCGGCGGATCGTGACCCGCCCGGGGTCAGGCTTTTTGGGATCGAGTTTGAAAACCTTGGATTCGATCCACGCGAGCAGCTTCTTTTTTTCCTCCGCGCTCGGCTGGGCCTCATCCGAGGGCGGCATGATCTGGGAGCGGAGATTTCTCCAAACTGGCATCCAATGCTCGCGGTCGCCGAGGTGCGCGGAGAGATCCTTAAAGGTATCCATGCGGAAATCACCCTCGCGCGAACCATCACCATGACAGTCGTAGCAGTATTGCACGAGCAGCGGCTCGATCTCCGACTTGTAGGCATCATCTGCCGCAGCCGTCGCGGCAAAAAGGAACGGAAGAGGTAAAAGTCGGACGCAGATCAAAGTCATGGTGATACGTGGCGGAAACCTCGCGGCCTTTCGCAGGATTTCAAATACCAACCGCCTGGCACAGATGGCATAAAGAAAAAACCCGCGGATCACTAGGAGCCGCGGGCTTTTTGGTGGGGGGAATTGGGGGGAATCGGATCACGCTTGGCGGCGGCGGCGGAAGGCAAAGCCCGCTGCCGCGAGACCAACAAGCATGGTGGAGCTTGGCTCGGGAATCGTGTAGGTAACGGTGATCGTTCCGAAGGCCGTAACCGGGGTGGTCGCCGTCTCGATGCCGCTGTTGAAGCTGAGGCTGCCGATCTGGTTTGCCTTTGCATTGATCGCGAAGGTGCCCGGACCAACGAACTGGCTGAGGAAGAGGCTGTTCACATTCGCTCCACCTGTCTTGGTCTTGGTGGTGCCGACAAGAATCGCACCGTCCGGACCGGAGGGATCATAATCGTTGAGCGTGTCGCCGATGTTTCCGTCGAGATTGAATGTGCCGGAGTTTACGACGCTCACATCGTCGATAATTGGGTTGAAGGAGGAATCCAAGAGATTCACATCCGTCGAAGTGGCATCCAGACCCGCGCCGAAGTTGGCAGTAAGGTTCGCAGGGGAGTTGGAGTCGTTGTCGATGATGAACTGTCCGCCTTGAATCGTGATCGAATAACTCACGTTGACGTTGAGCAGGTCGGAGGGCGATCCGTTATACTTGTTGAAAAGTAGCGGTTGGCTGAAATCAGGCACTCCGCTGAAATTCAGCGTCTGTGTGATCGTGTTTTGCGCGGAGGCAAATCCTGCAAATGCGGCAAATGCAACCGCAAGCGTTGTTATTGTTTTCATGGGGTGGGGGGTGTGGTTGGTGACCAGCGGCAGAGTGAATGGATTCGCCCTAGGTTACGAGAAAATGCGATAAACTTAACAAGTGCGAAGCTTTAAGCACGGCTTATCAATTATCATTTTCAACGCAAGATACTCTTATTCAGTAACTTAAAATAACAAATCAGGCTCTCCCATAGTTAGGAGTCCTTGATTTCGTGGATTTGTGATATTCAACAATCGTTGATCAAGTTGCAAATGCTTGATTTCTGACAATCTGGCTGGGTTCTCCGCAAAGCTGGACAATCAGCGATTTTTACGCAGCTTGGCAGTGTGTGCGAACATGATTGGACGAGCTGGCGTGGTGAAATTGAGGCGACGCTGCTGTTCGTGGTGCGGGATGGCAAAATTCTGTTAATCGAGAAAAAGCGTGGCCACGGCGCGGGCAAGGTGAACGGCCCGGGCGGCAAGATCGATCCCGGTGAAACCCCGCTCGAATGCGCCGTCCGTGAAACCGAGGAGGAACTGCTCATTTCGGTAAACGATCCGCGCAAGGTCGGTGAGCTGTGGTTCAAGATGTCCGACTGCCCGGATATATTCTGCCATGTTTTCCTCGGCACGGATTTCACCGGAACGCCCACGGAAACGGATGAGGCCGTGCCTCTATGGGTGCCACTGGGTGCGATTCCCTATGTGCGCATGTGGGACGACGACCGCCACTGGCTACCCATGATCCTTGCCGGCCGGAGCATTCTTGGGAAATTTGTCTTCGAGGGCGAAACGATGGTCTGGAAAGAAATCACCGACGTGGCATTCTGAATGGTTTTCACGTTCGACTAGGCGTGTGGCCGGTGACATGGTCACCCCGCATGAAAACCCACATCCTCAGTTTATTTCTGTTATCCATTGCCGTCACTCTCGCCCAACAGCTTGAACGCGTCTGGACGGACGAAACAGGCCGCATCACGAAAGCCTCGTTGGTGAAAGTCGAGGACGGCAATGCCATGCTGCTGATGCCTGACGGGCGGAAGATCCCTTTTCCGATCGAAAAACTCTCAAAAACCGACCAGGCGTTCATTGCGGATTTCGAAAAGAAGCGGGAGCAGGCCAAAGAGGGAGAAGGCACAAGTCCGGAAGACAATTTTGGCGCCCCATGGCCGGACCGGATCGACTATGATGGTGATCCTGAAATCACTACGGTGAAGGAAGATCCTGATTCAAAAAGCTACATCTATGAGTCCGCCAACTACCGCTACATCTGCGATGTGCGGCTCTCCAGATCCGTCGTCAAAGGCTTCGCGGTGATGTTCGAGGCCACCTACCAGTTCGTGCGGGAGCTTCCACTTGGCGTGAACGGCGGAGTGAAGCAGGAGGGGAAATATCTGATCAAACTGATGGAGACTGAGGCATCCTACCATGCTGCGGGCGGCCCCCCTGGCAGCGCCGGGGTTTTTATGGGCGGGAAAAACATCGTCATGGTTCCGCTCACCAGCCTCGGCGTGCGCCCGGTAGGCAGTGGCTACATGCTCGACCGCGATAAATCCAACAAGACCCTCCCTCATGAACTCGTCCACCAACTCACGCCGGCGGCCTACTACGCATACGGCTCTATGGGCTGGTTCACGGAAGGCTTGGCTGAATACGTGGCCGTAACCCCTTACAGTTACGGTAATTTCAACGTGAAAACAAACTTCAAGCCCATCGTGGAATACGTGACCTCCTATGGGAAAAAAGGCAAAGGTGGCCGCGCGATCGGGACAGACATCAAGCTCGGCAGCTTGCGCGACTGGATGCTGATGCCGTATTCCTCATTCACTGGCAACGCCCAGATCAATTACGGCTGCGCGCTTCTTATCACGAACTATTTTTTCCATATGGATCGCGATGAAGACGCCGCGCGCATCAAGAAATTCCTGAGGGCTCTCAAAGCAGGCAAAGAGGGTGACGAAGCTCTCGCCGTCCTGCTCGATGGCCAGACATGGGAGGAACTCGAGTCCGACATCGCGAAAGCCTACTCAAGGAAAGGCGTGGATTTCACTTTTTCAAAATGATGACACCTCCGGGAACCATTGTAAACAAACCACTCCCGGCTCTACCGGGTGTTTCCCCGCAGTTGCTCACTTCGTGGCTCGCGGAGCAGGGCGAACCCGCCTTCCGGGCGAAGCAGATCCTCGAATGGGTTTGGAAAAAAAAGGCCGCGTCCTACGATGCGATGACGAACCTTCCCGCCGCGCTGCGGGAAAAGCTCGCCGCCTCCTTCCGCCTCAGCGCCCTCACCCATGCGAAGACCCAGGGCAGCGCCGACACCACCCGCAAGTTCCTCTTCCGCCTCCACGACGGGCGCTACATCGAGTCCGTCCTCATCCCCGCGAACCCCGCGCTCTATGGCGAGAAATCCGACCGCCGCACCCTCTGCGTCTCCTCCCAGGTCGGCTGCGCCTACGGCTGTAAATTCTGCGCTTCCGGCCTCGCGGGCTACACGCGCAACCTCGACCCCGCCGAGATCGCCGGGCAAGTCCTCGCCGCCGAGCAAATTTCCGGCGAGCGTGTGGACAACCTCGTCTTCATGGGCATGGGCGAGCCGATGGCAAATTTCAACAGCCTCATGGAAGCCATCGCCCTCATCACCGGGCCGGAAACCCTCCATCTCGGAGCGCGCCATCTGACCATCTCCACCTCCGGCCTCGCCCCGCAGATCAGGAAACTCGCGGATCATCCCCAGCAGATCCGCCTCGCCATCTCCTTCCACGGCGCCACCGACGAAGTCCGCAACCGCATCATGCCGGTGAATAAAAAATATCCCGTCGCGGAGCTGATGGATGCCCTCGCCCATTGGAACTCCACCAAAAAGCAAAAACTCACCCTCGAATACATCCTCATCAAAGGCGTTAACGACGACCTCGAACAAGCTGCCATACTAGCGCGCCACGCCCGCAGCATCGGCGCGAAGGTGAACCTGATCCCTTACAACACCGTCGAAGGCCTCGAATGGGAACGCCCCGCCCTATCCCACTGCCGCGCCTTCCAGGATGTCCTGAAAAACGCCGGAGTCACCGCCACCCTCCGCATCGAGAAAGGCCACGACATCGACGCCGCCTGCGGCCAGCTCCGGCTGAAACAGGAAACGGCGGAAGGGATCGTGTAACGATTTAAATCCGTGCCAGAGCCGCGCGGATCGGATTAAGGTCACGCCATGCCATTCAGCGAATTCGGATTGGAGGACGGGATCCTCCGCGCCATCAAAAAAGTGGGTTACACCCGCCCCACTCCCGTGCAATCCGCCGCGATCCCGAAGGTGATGCGCGGGGACGACATCACCGCCATCGCTCAGACGGGCACCGGCAAGACCGCCGCTTTCGTGCTCCCCATGCTGCACCGGCTTTCCCTGCGCAAAGCGGAGAACAAGCTCCACGGCACCCTCGCGCTCATCCTCGCGCCCACCCGCGAGCTTGCCATCCAGATCACGGAAAGCATCCATTCCTACGGCAGGCACCTCAGCATCCGCGTCGCGGCGATCTACGGCGGGGTGGATGAAAACTCGCAGATCCGCGCGGCGCGCAAAGGGGCGAACATCATCGTCGCCACGCCCGGACGGCTCATCGATCTGTTAGGTCGGCACAAGCTCGATTTCTCCCGCCTCGAAATGCTCGTCCTCGATGAGGCCGACCGCATGCTCCACATGGGTTTCCTGCCGGACATCGAGACCATCGTCGCCGCCCTGCCGAAACGCCGCCAGACCCTGATGTTTTCCGCCACCTTCCCGCGCGAGGTCGAGTCGCTCGCGAAGCGTTTCCAGCACGAGCCGAAGCGGGTGCAGGTCGGCGCGAAAAACAATCCGGCGGAGACGGTGAAGCAGGCCGTTTACGAAGTGCCGCCGCACCTCAAGGACGCGATGCTCCTGGCGCTGCTCAAGGATGAGACTTTCACTCGCGTGCTCGTTTTCGTCCGCCTGAAAGACGGCGCGAACCGGCTCACCGAGATTTTGCGGAGCGAAAAAATCAGCGTCACCCGTCTGCACTCCGGGCGCACGCAGGAGAAACGGCAGAAGGCCTTGGCGGATTTCAAACAGGGCGCAGTGCGCGTGCTCGTCGCCACGGATCTCGCAGCCCGCGGGATCGACATCGATGGCGTGAGCCACGTGGTGAATTACGATTTCCCCGTGAACCCCGAGGACTACATCCACCGCATCGGCCGCACCGGCCGCGCCGAGCATGAGGGCGAGGCGGTCAGCTTCGTGCCCAAGGGCGACCTAAACCTGCTCGGCATCCTGGAAATGGCCATCGGCCAGCGCCTGCCCAGGAAGAAGCTCCGGGGCTTCGACTACTACGCGAAATCCCCCGCCATTGTCATCCCGCCCGCCAAGAAGGACTGGCGTAAAAGGACGCGGGAAAGGGAGGCGAAACCCGCCGCAAGCCCGTCCAGTAAGGTGGCAAAAAAATTTCCGAAATCCCGCTGAATAGTTTTCCGAGGGGGAGCGTCTTTCCCTTACCATGAAGACAATCCTGTCCCCGGTCCGCCTCACCGCCCTGCTCGCCTGCATTACCCTCAGCACGAGCTGCTACACCACCTACGATTCCTATGGAAACGCGAGGCAATCCGTCGATCCCGGCGTCGCCCTGATGGGTGTCGCCGCAGCGGGACTGGTCGGCTACGCGCTGGCGGACGACAACGACCATCACTATTCCAATAACTACTACGGCGGCGGCGGTTACTATCGCAGCGGCGGCTACGGCCACGGCGGCGGGTATCGCCCTTGCTACTGAGCGGTTCATGAAATCGCGGCTTCTCAAATTCGGCGCGTGTCATAGGATACGCGCCGATGTTCGTTTATCTCGATATCTGCTGTTTCAACAGACCCTTCGATAACCAGACACAGCTCCGCGTAAGGCTTGAGGCAGAAGCGAAACTCTCGATCCAGGAAAAAATCAGGGAGGGAACCATCAAATTGGCATGGTCATACATGATCGACTTCGAAAACTCGGCCAACCCATTCGAGGAGCGTCGCAATACGATTTCGAAGTGGAGAGGTCTCGCTACAAAGGATACCGTCGCTTCTCCGGAGATCATTGCCACCGCCGAGAAATTGAATCTTCTGGGATTTGGTAAAAAGGATTCCATACATCTCGCCTGCGCCATTGCCACGGGCTGCGACTGTTTTCTCACCACAGACGATGCAGTGCTCAAGCGCCGCCTCCTCGTGAATGAAATTGCCATCCTCAACCCCCTAGACTACGTTGCATCGCATGATGACTGACACCGAAATCCGCGTGAAAGGCGTGGCTGTATTGACGGACTCGTTGGGTTCCGTGGAGGCGGAACGCTTCATCACCCTCATCCTGCGTGAGCCTTTCGACTACACAAAATGGCGCAGGGATCTCTTCGAAGATCGCTCGATCCAGGAAATCAGCGCGGCGGCGATGGCAGCGAGAAACACAGCGTGACATACTTGGCTTAGCGCGATCTTTGATCAAGGAACCGGGTTGCCAATCCCGCCGGTTTCGGGAAACATCGCCGCCCGATGAACGACCAAGAACGCCCCTTTTCCAGTTTGATGCTTGATGGCCCCGACCGCGCGCCGAGCCGCGCCATGCTTTATGCGGTCGGTTTCAAGAAAGATGATTTCGCGAAGCCGCAGATCGGCGTCGCCTCGACATGGAGCGAGGTCACGCCCTGCAACATCCACATCGACAAGCTCGCCCTCGAGTCCAAGAAGGGCGTCGATGCGGCGGGCGGCAAGGGCATCGTTTTCAACACGATCACCATTTCCGACGGGATCTCGATGGGCACGGAGGGGATGAAATACTCGCTGGTTTCCCGCGAGGTGATCGCGGATTCGATCGAGACGGTCGTCGGCTGCGAAGGCATGGACGGCTTCGTGGCGATCGGCGGCTGTGACAAGAACATGCCCGCCTGCGTGATGACCATGGGCCGCATGAACCGCCCCGCCGTGTTCGTCTATGGCGGCACCATCCTTCCCGGCTGCGGCAAGATCAAGGGCGAGGAAAAGGATCTCGATATCGTTTCCGTGTTCGAGGCCGTCGGCAAACACGCGAACGGCGAGTTCAGCGACGAGGAGCTCGAGCACGTCGAGTCCTGCGCGATCCCCGGCCCCGGTTCCTGCGGCGGGATGTACACCGCCAACACCATGGCCAGCGCGATCGAAGCGCTCGGCATGTCGCTGCCGAACAGCTCCGCCCAGGCCGCCATTTCCGATGACAAGATGCGCGACTGCTTCGATGCCGGCGCGGCGGTGCTCAACCTGATCAAGCTCGGCATCAAGCCGCGCGACATCATGACGAAAGAGGCGTTCGAAAACGCGATCACCGTCCTTATCGCCCTCGGCGGCTCCACCAATGCCTGCCTCCACATCCCCGCGATGGCGCACTCCGCCGGGGTGGAAATCACCTTGGACGACTTCGAGCGCATCGGCAAAAAGACACCGGTTCTCGCCGATCTCAAGCCCTCCGGCAAATACGCGATGGCGGATCTCGTCCGCATCGGCGGCACCGTGCCGTTGATGAGGATGCTGCTCGAAGCCGGTCTCCTGCACGGCGATTGCATGACCGTCACCGGCCGCACCATGCGGGAGAACCTGGAGAAATCCCCGATCAAGTACCCCGCCGACCAGCAGATCATCCGCCCGGTCAACAACCCGCTCAAGAAAGACAGCCACTTGCGCGTTCTCTACGGAAACCTCGCGGAAGGCGGCGCGGTCGCGAAAATTTCCGGCAAGGAAGGCGAGACTTTCAAAGGCAAAGCCCGCGTGTTCAACTCCGAGCCCGAGGCCATGCACGCCATTCTCGAAAAGAAGATCGAGAAAGGTAACATCATCGTGATCCGCTACGAAGGCCCGAAAGGCGGCCCCGGCATGCGCGAAATGCTCGGCCCCACCTCCGCCGTCATGGGCATGGGCCTCGGCAAGGACGTCGCCCTGATCACCGACGGACGCTTCTCCGGCGGCAGCCACGGCTTCGTCGTCGGCCACATCACCCCGGAAGCCTTCGAAGGCGGCACCATCGCCATCCTTGAAGACGGCGATGAGATCGAGATCAACGCCGTCGAGAACCGCATCTCCGTAAACCTCCCCGAAGCGGAAATCGCCGCCCGCAAAGCGAAGTGGGTGCGCCCGGAACCGCGCTACAAGTTCGGGGTGCTGGCAAAATACGCGAAGCTGGTGACCAGCGCCAGCGAGGGTGCGGTGACGGATAAGAATCTCTGAACATGGTCAAAACAGCGATCCAGCTTTTCGGCGTCGTGCTCGGCGGGGCTCTACTTTCCGCGCTTCTTGGCGGCTTGTTCGCGATGCTGGTGGCGGTCATTTCGCCGGAGTTCGTGTCGGGGCTTTTCTCGCTGGAGGAGGGTGTGAGCGTCGCCCGCTACGCCTTTTCCGTCGGCATGATCTGGGGGCTTTTCATCGGCGCGGGGGTCGGCGGTTTCGTTTGCGGGCTGTCCGTGCTGCTCGGGCTGATCAAGCTGCGCATCGATTTCAAGAAGGCGGGGTAGGGTTTCACCCCATGGTGCGCAGGCTCCGCACCGGGTAGTTTCGGCTTGTGAAAACAACGCCCACAGCCGCCTTCAGGATGCCCTTCAAACGTATCGCCTTCCTCGCATTCGCATCGGCCCTTTTCGCCTTGGTTACCGCAGGCTGCGGAACGGTGAGGGGTTTCGGTCGCGACGTGGAGACCGTCGGCGAAAGCATCGAGGAGACCGCCCGTTGAGATCCATCAACCCAACAAAGAAAGAGCAATCCCATGTTAATGACCATCGCCATCGTTCTCCTGATTCTCTGGGCTCTCGGCCTCGTCACGAGCACCACCATGGGCGGCTTCATCCATGTCCTGCTGGTGATCGCCATCATCGTCATCCTCGTGCGGGTGATCCAGGGACGCCGCATCCTTTGAGGCGGGAAACAGTTTGCCAGCGGCCGTTCGCTGGCGGATGATACGGTTTGCTGTCGTGAAGGCGGATGACAGCACCAAGCAAACCCATGAAAACCCCGCCGCCCGATTTCCCCCACCTCTATGAGGCGGCGCTGCGTTCGCACCTCGAGCGTGGCGCACGCGCTGATCCGCAGTTGATCGAGCAAACCGGCGGCCGGCTCCGGGCAAGCGGAACCGCCTTGCTGGATTTCGCGAGGCTCCACGAGCAACTGCTTGTCATGGAGTTGCTGCCCGCGTGCCCGGCCAGAAAGCGAGCCACCATGATCCGCAACGCGGGGAATTTTTTCGCCGCCGTGATCGCCACCGAGGCGGTGGGGAAAAACGGTGCCCGGGACGCGACGCGCCTCAGCAAGGCGATCGAGTCGCTGAGCGGACGCACCGTGGAACTGGCCTCCGCCAACCGCCTGCTGGGACTTGAGATCATCCAGCGCGAGAAAGGGGAGGCGGCGCTGAGGATCAGCGAACAGGATCTGAAGAAGTCTCTCGAAAAGTCCGAGCAGCTCAAGGAGCAGTTGCGGGGTTTGTCCCGGCAGATCCTTTCCGTCCAGGAAGAGGAGCGGAAAAAGATCAGCCGCGAACTTCATGATGTGGTCGCCCAGGCGCTGCTGGGGATCAACGTCCGCCTCGCCACGCTCAGGATGGAGGCCGGGATCAACTCCAAGGTGCTGGATCGCAATATTTCAAAGACGCAGAAAATGATCACGAAGTCGGCCAACCTCGTTCATCAGTTCGCGCGCGAGCTGCGTCCCGCCGCGCTGGACGATCTCGGGCTGATCCCCGCCCTGCAGTCGTTCATGAAACATTTCACCGCGCGCACCGGCGTGCGCACGCATCTGGCGGTTTTCCAAGGGGTCGAGAAACTCAGCGCCGCGAAAAGGACTGTCTTCTACCGCGTCGCGCAGGAGGCGCTGACGAATGTCTCCCGCCATGCGAAAGCCAGCCGGGTGGATGTGACGATCCGCAAAGAAACGAAATTCGTCCTCATGGAAGTGATCGACGACGGGAATGCCCTCCAAGCGCAGCGGGCGCTCCTCTCCGGAACAAGCAAAGGCCTCGGGCTGCTTGGCATGAGGGAGCGCGTGGAAATGGTCGGCGGGAGTTTTGATATCGAGGCCTCGCCCGGCAAGGGAACGAAAATCACGGCACGCATCCCGGTGGGAAAAACCACGGAAAGGAAGTGGCGGGAAGAATCCATAGACAACCCACCGGAAAAGCCATGAGCACGATCTCCGTCCTGATCGTCGAGGATCATACGATGGTGCGGGAAGGTTTCCGCATGGTGCTGAAGCTTGAAAAGGATATCGAGATCGTCGGCGAGGCGCGCAACGGGCGCGAGGCGATCACCCTCGCTACGCAGCTCCGCCCGGACGTGATCCTGATGGACATCGCCATGCCTGGCCTCAACGGACTGGAAGCGACAAGGCAGCTTGCGAAGGCTCTGCCGCAAACACGGATCATCATCCTCACCGCGCACAGCGATGACGCGTATGTGAAAAGCGCGGTAGATTCCGGAGCGGCCGGCTTCATGGTCAAGCACGACTCCACCCGTGAAATCTGCAAGGCGATCCGTGAGGTGCACCGCGGCGGGATCTGCTACAGCGCGTCCGTCGCGAAACGTTTCGTCCGCATCAATCCGCAGACCACCGACCGCCACGGCAAGACGACCAGAAAGCCATCCCTGCTGACATCCCGCGAGATGGAAGTGCTCCAGCTCATCGCGGAAGGCAAAGCCAACAAGGAAACGGCGGCGGAACTCGGGATCAGCATCAAGACCGTGGAGAAACACCGCGGGCAACTGATGCGGAAACTCGACATCCACGACACCGCGGGCCTCACCCGCTACGCCATCGCGGCGGGTATCATCGAGAGCAGCGTGCAGGTCACCTTGCTATAGGGACAAGCACGCCGCTTCCGAACGGCCCGTCTCACTTCTCCGCGTCCACCTTCGCCTTGGCGGCATCCGCGTCGGCTTCGGCTTTCTTTTTCTCGGCATCCAGCTGCGCCTGCATGGATTCCTTGTCCGCCCGGATGTTCGCCTTGTCGATGTCGGCGTTGGCTTCGGTCCGCTCGGTCGCCGATTTGGCTTCCTCGTTGACCTCGTCCTTGCGGATCTCAATCGCGTTCTGGGTGGCGTCCTTGCTTTCCTCGATGGCCGCCTTCTCCTTGTTGCAACTTGCTGTGAAAATGGCGGCGAGCGCGATGAGCGCGTATGTTTGGTATTTCATGATATCTGTTCCTGTTTGTGTTTCGTTGAACTATCGGCTTCCCCTGGCAGAGCCATGCAGGCAATGGGGTGAAACCCCACTCCGGCAACGAATCGGATCAGTCGCGCCGCTGAAGAAGGAGATAGGTTAGCAACGCGGCCACGCCCATGCCGACCAGCACCGTGGAGAACGGATGGTTGTGCGCGGCAGCTCCCACATCGTTCGCCCTTCTTCTGGCGCCCCGGTAAGCGCTTTCGCAGAAATCCTTTCCCTGCTCCACCCGATGCGAGAGCCCGTCGCTTGCGTCATGATAGGCGGACTCCGCGGACTTGGCTGTGGAGGAGATCCAGTTGCCGACGTTGTCCGCGGTTCTCTCCAAGCTGGCACTGATTTGATTTGTTTGGTCGTTGATGTTCCTGATTTTCATAATGGTTGAACGATGACCATGGCGGTTGGATCGGAGAAATGCCATGGGGTCTAACGCCACCCCCATCCGTCCGGAAAAGTGGGGGTTCACCCCATGGCGCATCGGAGCTGTATCTCCCATCTTGTGATGCAGGGATGGCCACAATGGCCGATCCGCAAAACCAACAACACCAGATACCATGAAAATCAAATACCTGACCCATACCGCGCTGCTCATTTCGATGGCCGCTTTCCATCCCGCGATCTTCGCCGAAAGCGAGACAACCGATAAGACCGCCATCAAATCGGAGGCCACGGTCATCACTCCCGGCTCGCTGACAATGGTGCTCGCCGATAGCGCCACCTTCTCCACGCTCACCGCCGCGCTGAAGGCCGCTGAGCTGGATGCGACGCTTGGAGGCATGGACATGTTCACCGTCTTCGCGCCGACGGACGAGGCCTTCGGCAAACTGCCCGAAGGGACGCTGGACAAGCTGCTGCTTCCCGAGAACAAGGAGAAGCTGCGCATGCTGCTCCTTTACCATGTTGTCGCAGGCAAGGTGCTCGCCGCGGATCTCGCCAGCGGAGACGTGAAAACCGTGAACGGCGAGAAGCTGGAAATCGAGGTCTCATCCGGCAAGATCGAGGTCGAGGGAACGAAGGTGTTCAGCGCCGACGTCCCCGCCACCAACGGAGTCATGCACAGCATCGGCGAGGTTCTCGTCCCGAAATCGCTTGATGGTTTCGCGGGTCTCAAGAACTGAACGCGGCACGAGCCACTGAACGTCTGCGGCCTGCCGCAGGCGTTTTTTTGCGTCCGCATGACATGGCGGATGCGGCGGGAAAAAGCAGCAGTTCACCCCATTATGTTTCATGCATGCGGCAGGTAGGATCGTCCCACATGCAACATACACATACCAACCATTTGGCCGAAGATCACACCATGAACAGTGCAGGCGATAGTGACGAAATAATGAATTTCACACGCACCCTCGAGCGTGTGACCGAACGAACCATCGAACTCGCCATACTGGACGGAAGGCCGGCGCATCAGATCAGGCAAGGCGACTACGAACGCGCGAAGCGCGAGATCGCGGCGAGTTCATACTTATGACCGCTTGTAGGGAAACACCCCATGGCAATCGCGACGGCAGGAATTCATACTGTCAGAGTTCGCAAAAGCCTTGGACTCCTCCCACAACGGGACGAACCCGAACAACCGACTTTCGAACGGAAACACACATATCATGAAAACCAAAGATACCAGCCGCAACCCGGCCTCCGCGCTGAAACCCATCCTCGCCCTCACTGGCGCCGCCCTCTGCCTGTCGCTAGCCTCCTGCGTAGCTCCCTACGGCGACGGCTACCTAGGATCATCCACAACCTACACCGCCTACCAGCCCGGATATAGAACCACCAGCCTCCCGCGCGGATACCGCAGCGAGACCATCTCAGGACGGAGCTACTATTATCATAACGGAGCCTACTATCAGCAGAACTCGGGCGGCTACATCGTCACCGATGCCCCGCGCCAAAGCCGCTACTATTCGGAATACAATCGATCGCGCCAGGTATTGCAACCCAGGGGCGCGACAACCGTCACGACCTATCAGCCCGGACACAGGCTCAGCGGCCTGCCGCGCGGATACCGCAGCGAAAAAATCGGTGGCAGCACCTACTATTACCATAACGGCGCCTACTATCAGCGGAACGCCGGCGGCTACGTGGTGACGCAAGCGCCACGCCAAAGCCGCTATTACAGCGAATACACCACTTATCGTTGACCCCCCTGAAACGGTGAGCCTACCGGGGCGGAGGGTTCAAACCTTCCGCCCTTATTTCGTCGCGATGCAGGCATCGGCCAGTGCGGACAGCGCGAAATCAATCTCACCATTCATGATCGAAAGCGGCGGCATGAACACCACGGTGTCGAGGATATTGCGGGTGAGCAGGCCGTGGCCGCGTGTAGCGAGGATGATTTTGCCGCCAAGTCCTTTTTGAAACTCGATCCCTGCGATGAGGCCGCATTGGCGGATCGCGACGATATCATTCGTTGTGGCTCGAAGCTTTTCCAAGGACGCGGAAAGATGGGCGATTTTCGTGGGCAGGCCTTCGAGAACCTTGTCCGTTTCAAAAATCCCGAGCGATGCCAGCGCGGCGGCGCAGCCGATGGGGTTCGCGGTGTAACTATGTCCGTAGTAGAACGCGTTTTCCGGCCCACCAAGGAACGCATTGTAAACCTCCGCCGTGGTCAGCGTGGCGGCGAGGGGGACGGTGCCGCCGGTAAGGCCTTTCGCGAGGCAGAGGAAATCCGGGATCACGCATTCCCGCTGGCAGGCGAACATCATACCGGTGCGTCCGAAGCCGGTCATCACCTCGTCGAGGATGAGGTGGATGCCGTGTTTCTCCGTCCATACGCGCAGATCCGCCAGCATCCCGGCCGGCCACGGGCGCATCTCGTTCACGCCCTGGATCAGCGGCTCGATGACTACGGCGGTCACCGTAGTTGGATCGACGCCTGAAAGCGATTCCAACGAGGAAACGAATTCCGTCTCGAAGCCGAGATTCCGGAAGCGTGAGAAGAAGCGGTTCACGCCACCAAGGGAAGCCGCGCCGAGGGTATCGCCGTGGTAGGCGTTGTCGAAGGCGAGGAAACGCGTGCGCTTGCCCTGTCCCGTCTGCATCCGCGATTGCAGCGACATTTTCAAAGCGGCCTCGACCGCCGTGGAGCCGTTGTCGGAGAAGAAGACGCGCTCCAGGGTGTTGGGCGGGAAATAGGAAACCAGTTTCTCCGCCAGTTCCGATGCGAGCGGATGGCCGAGGCCGAGATAGGAGGAATGATCAAGCGTTGCCGCCTGTTTCGCGATCGCCTCGGCAATCTCCGGGCGGCAGTGGCCGTGGATGTTCGTCCAGATCGAGGAGTTGCCATCGAGATACTTCCTGCCCTGCGAATCCCACAGCCATACGCCCTCGGCGCGGACGATCATGAGCGGTTCGTGCGCGGGGTCGCACCACGCATCCTGCGGGGTGAAGGGATGCCAGCAATAGGCTTTGTCGGCGCGGACGGGATCGGTCACGGGGAACATCTAACCGCGAATGGACGCGAATGAACGCGAATTTTTACGGGTGCGTGGCGGCGGATTGCTTCCGCCATGCCAACCGATGAAATCACACCCTCTACGAGTTCACCGAGGACGGCATCGCGCGGGTGGATTACGAGGAAACGCAGGCCTACCGCGTCACGCAAAGGTTTCTCCGTGAGCCAAGGGAGATGGTGCGGAGGCTGCTGGCGGAGGATTGAGTTTTCAGACGCCCGCCTCGGCTCTTGCCTTGGCGAGGACTTCGAGAGTGCCATGTTTTTCGCACCATTCGGCGATGTAGGTGAAGTCCACCTTTTCCTGCACTCCCAATATCGCGACGACATCATCAAAGTCCTTAGAGCGTGCCCCGCCCTTCGCCCAGCGGAGTTTCTGGACGATGACATCCTCCATGCGCGGCATCCAGGTGGTGATGTCGTCTCCGAATGTGATTTTCTCGCGCCCTCGGAAACGCGCTTGGTCGAACTCATCCTCGCTGAGGTGGAAGAGCTCGATTTGGAAATCGGAACCTTCAATGAAAATCACTTCCTTGCGCGTGGCGGTCACCATTTCGAAGGTGCTCTGTTGATCAAAGCTAAGGCCTTCCGGCAGGCGCTTGGCGATCTCGGAGAGGGAGCAGGAATCGAACTGGAAAACAAGATCCGCATCTTTCGTGGAACGGGGAATTCCATAGAAATTCGAGGAATAAGAGCCGACCAGCATGTACGGCGTGCCGACCTCGTTGAGGACACGAATCAAGGCCAGCAATCCATCGTTTCCTGTCATGACACCAGTTCACGGATTCCCAAGCGCCGACGAAGTTCCGCCCTGCATTCCGATTTCGTCCAGTGAGGATGTTGGTGGGCGATCCCCGAAAGTGTGATTCCACAGGCGTATTCAAAGAGCTCCGCACCAGCTAAAAATTTCTCGGACATAGACATGCTCCGCGCCTGCCGGATCTTCCGGGCATGGCATTCCGCGGCCTGCTGGCGGATTTGCTCGTCGGTGGTTTCCATGGGTGGATGGTAATGGGGCGGAGGGAAAATGGGAAGGGTGCTTTTGGCGGCTTCAGAAGCGCAGGATTTTCAATTCCAACCCGGGGATCTGGCGGTAGTGCTTCGCGTTTCCTGTCGCGAGGGTGAGTCCGTGCTCCGAGGCGGTGGCGGCGATCAAGGCATCGCCTGCCCGCATGGAAAGCGAGAGCGCATATTGTTCGACATAGATCGCCGCCCTGTGGCCGATGTTCTCGGAAAGCGGGATGGTCTTGAAACCGAGATCCCGGAGAAAGGACTGCCCGAGCGTGAGTTGCCGTTTGTCCCTCGCTCCCTGCAGGAACTCCATGTAGGTGAAGGTGGAGATGAAACGCGAGGCCGTCTTGTCTATCAGCGACGCAGCATTGGCGTGGCCGCGCTGGACGGCGATGAGGATGTCGGTGTCAAAGAGCACGGAACCGGCCTCCCCTCAGTTTCTCCATTTCCCCGGCGATGCTGGTCTGTTCGCCGGAAAGGCTGCCGAAGAAAGGGTGTTTGCGCGCGGTTGTCTCCGTGGTGGAGTCGGCGGGTGTGATGGTTCCTTTCACTTTGCCCCGGTAAAGGATGGTGACCTGCTCTTTCCGATCCAAGGCGCAGAGGACGTCTTTCATCTTGTAGCGCAGTTCCAGGATCGAGGCTTTCATGTCTGCATGATGTAGACATTTTGATCTTGGATCAAGAGGGAATTCCGTGCGGGCACCGCTATGCGAGTATCCCCTCGATGACCTTGGCGGGTTTCACGCCGATGAGTTTCTGATCGAGGCCTTGGAAGGGGTAGGAGAGGCGTTTCGCATCGAAGCCGAAGAGTTTCAGCATGGTGGCGTGGAGGTCGCGGATGTGGACGGGGTCTTTGGCGCAGTGGTAGCCCATGTCGTCGGTTTCGCCGTAGGAGATGCCGGGTTTCACGCCGCCGCCGGCCATCCAGACGCAGAAAGCGTTGGGGTTGTGGTCTCTTCCGACGAAGCTGTTCGCCGCGCCGCCTCCGCGGTTTTCCTGCATGGAGGTGCGGCCGAATTCCCCGCCCCAGACGACGAGGGTTTCCTCCAGCATGCCGCGCTGGTCCAGATCTGTCAGGAGAGCGGCGATGGGCTTGTCGATGGATTCGCATTTTTTCACGAAGCCGCCCTTGATCGACTCTTCCTGATTCGAGCCGTGGGAGTCCCAGCCCCAGTCGTGGAGCTGGATGAAGCGGACGCCGTTTTCCGCGAGGCGGCGTGCGAGCAGGCAGTTGTTGGCGAAGGATTCCTTGCCGGGCTTGGTGCCGTACATCTCGTGGATGTGCGCCGGCTCGTCGTCGATGGTCATGGTTTCCGGGACGGAGGTCTGCATGCGGAAGGCCATCTCGTACTGCGCGATGCGGGTGACGGTCTCCGGATCGCCGAGCTCGTGGTAGGTGCGCTCGTTGAGTTCTTTCAGGGAGTCGAGGGCTTTGCGGCGGATGTCGGAGGAAACGCCCGCCGGGTTCGCGGCGTTGAGGACGGGATCGCCGCTGGAGCGGCACTGGACGCCTTGGTAAACGGAGGGGAGGTAGCCGCTGCCCCAGAGCGAGGAGCCCACGCGCGGGAAGCGTCCGCCGGAAATGAGGACCATGTAGCCGGGCAGGTTCTGGTTTTCCGAACCGAGACCCCATGTGACCCAGGAACCGATCGAGGGATGGCCGAGGTTGGGGCTTCCCGTCATCACCATCAGCTCCGCCGGGCCGTGGTTGAACTGGTCGCTCTGCATGGTCTTGATGACGCAGAGCTTGTCGGCGTGCTTGGCAAGATGCGGAAGGCGATTCGACATCCACATGCCGGATTTGCCGTGTTGCGCGAAATCGAATTGCGGGCCGAGCATTTTCGGGATGCCTTGGATGAAGGCGAAACGCTGGCCTTCGAGGTATTCCTTGGGGCATTCCTTGCCGTCGTATTTCTTGAGGATGGGCTTGTAGTCGAACAGCTCAAGCTGGCTCGGCGCGCCGACCATGTGGAGGTAGATCACGCGCTTCGCCTTCGGCGCGAAGGAGGGCGGCTGCGGGGCAAGCGGGCTGGACGGATCGTGGGAAATCTTCACCGGCCCTGCCGCGTTGGCGAGGCCGTGGGTGGCCAGCCACATGCCGCCGAGGCCGGTGGTGCAGTCGCGCAGGAACTGGCGGCGGGTGGTGTGCTGGAGCTTCTCGGCTTGGAGTTTCTGGAAGAGGTTCATGGGAAGACTGGGGTTTTGCTTTTCACCGCAGAGGCGCGGAGGTCGCAAAGGGGCGCGGAGGAAGATCTAAGTTAGAGTTTAAAGTTTAGGATTTAAGGTTTCGCGTCAGCGGGTGATGGCTTCGTCGAGGTTGAGGAGGACGGAGGCTACGATGGTGTAAGCGGCGCCGTCGGGGGTGCCGGCCATGGTTGATTTGAGTTTCGGGTCGGCTTCGTAGGTTTGGTGCAGATCCTTGTATAGGTCGGTGAGGGTGGCGAGGCGTTCGGGTGTGATTTTGCGGGAGGTCGCGGCGCGGTAGGCCTGGGAGATCCTTTCGCCGGTGTCGCCGGTGAATTCGTTTTTCATGCGGCGGGCGAGCGCTTGGGAGCACTCGTGGAAGGCGGGGTCGTTGAGGACGGAGAGTGCCTGCACAGGTGTGTTCGATGGGCTGCGGCGCTTGTTGCAAAGCTCGCGGGTGGGCGCATCGAAGGTGGCGAAGGTGGGGTATGGGATACTACGTTTCCAGTAGGTGTAAACGGCGCGGCGATAGCGCTGCGGATCGCCGGGTGGCGGGGTTTTCCAGCGGCCTCCGTCCACGAACGGATTCCAAACGCCGGGCGGGAGCGGAGGATAAACGGGCGCGCCGGAGAGCTGCGGATGGAGCAGGCCGGAGGCGGTGAGCGCGGCATCGCGTGCCATCTCGCCGGTGAGCCGTTGGCGCGGGCCGCGGGCGAGCAGGCGGTTATCCGCGTCGAGGGCGTGGAGCTCCGGGCTGACGGCGCCGGCCTGGCGGTAGGTGGGGCTGGTGACGAGCTTGCGAAGCAGGGTTTTCACGCTCCAATCCATGTCCGTGGCGAACTCGACGGCGAGCGTATCGAGCAGCTCGGGATGGGTGGGGTTCTCACCGGCGGAGCCGAAATCCTCAGGGGTGGGGACGATGCCTACGCCGAACAGCTCCAGCCAGAAACGGTTCACCGCGACGCGTGCGGTGAGCGGGTTTTCCGGCGAGGCGAGCCATTTCGCGAAGTCCAGGCGGGTGGGCTTTTCCGTGGCCGCTTTCATGGGCGGGAAAATCTGCGGTGTGTTCGAGGCCGGGATGACGGCGCCCTTGTCGAGCCAGTTCCCGCGGTTGAAAAACGAGGTGACGCGGGATTGCGCTGGCTTGTTCTCGGTGATGACCGGGATTCGGATGTTCGGGATTTTCGCGAGAGCGGCTTTGCTTTCCGACAACTCGCGGCGGGCGGCTGCGATGCCGGGATCGGCTTGCATCGCGATCCATGCAGGATCCGCGCTGAAGGCGATGCGCCCGCGTTTCGCCACCAAGGGGAACGAGGCTAGATAAGTGCCGCCGTTCTTCAGGGTGAGGCGTATCGTTTCACCGGCGGCGAGCGCGACGGCTTTCTCGAAGACAAAGGTGGCGTGGCGCGGGCGATAGAACTTGAAGTGGGTGCCCCAGCAATCGTCGCCTTTGCCACGGAGCGAACCCAGCGGATCGCGCAGCGGGTGCGCCTCGTCGGGGATCACGTCGATGAGCTTGAGCGGCTCCGCCTTGCCGTCCGCGGCGATTTTCTCCGCCTTGATGTGTTGGAGTGCACCACCCCACTCGGCGTCGGTGAGGGCTTTTTTCTCATCCTTGGGAAGGTAGGTGAGGCGGAAGGCGGAGAGGGTTGTGAGCGATGCGGGAGGCGTGGCAATAAGCGTGTAAACGGAGCCCGATTTCGCGTTGTCGGTCGCGCGGAATTCGGCATGCCCGTCCTTTTCCACGATGCTCATCTCGGCGGTCGGCGAGGATGCTGTCAGGCCGGTGACGGGGAACCACGCGGACTTCGCATCGAGCTCCGACCATTTCCCGTGGATGATATTTTCGAGGTCGGAGATTTTATCGATGAGCGTGTTCGCCTTCGGATAATCCGCCTTATTGAGCGGAATGGGAAGGAGGGGCATATTGCCTTCGGCATCGGCATCGCGGGCGTTGTTGAAGAAGCTGAGGCTGGTGTAGTACTCCTCGTGCCGGATCGGATCGTAGGGATGGCTGTGGCACTGCACGCAGCCCATGGAGAGGCCTTGGAAAACCTCCCACGTGGTGACGTTGCGATCCATCGCGGCGAGCAGGCGGAACTCCTCGTCGTCGGTGCCGCCCTCGCTGTTTGTTTGGGTCAGGCGGTGGAAGGTGGTGGCGAGTTTCTGATCCAGCGTGGAGCCGGGGATGAGATCGCCGGCGAGCTGGTCGATGACGAACTGGTCGTAAGGCAGATCCCTGTTGAAGGCATCGATGACCCAGTCGCGGTATTTCCAGACATCGCGGTTGGCGTCGTTGCCGAGGCCTTCGGAATCGGCATAGCGCGCGAGATCCATCCACACGGAAGTCCAGCGCTCGCCGAAGTGCGGGGAGGCGAGCAGGCGCTCGGTCTCGGCGGCGATGGCGGCGGGGAAATCCTTGGCAGCGGCGGCCTCGAAGGCATCGAGCTCGGCAAGGGTGGGCGGGAGGCCGATGAGATCGAGCGAGGCGCGGCGCAGCCACTCGGCGGGCTTCGCGGCGGGGGATGGTGAGAGGTTTTTCGACTCCAGCTTGGACAGGATGAAACGGTCGATGTCGTTGGCGGGCCAGGCGGTGTTTTTCACGGCGGGCGGGGCGTGCTTTTCCGGTGCGGAAAACGACCAATGCTCGCCCCACTTGGCTCCCTCGGCGATCCATTGGCGCAGGGTTTCCACATCCGCATCGCTGAGGCGCGGGCCGTGGTCGGGCTGCGGCATCAACTCATCGGGATCGTCGCTGATGACCCGCGCGATCATTTCCGACTCCTCCGGTTTCCCCGGCACGACGACCGGTTTCCCCGACTCGCCTTTTCCCAGAACCTGCTCGCGGAAAATGAACGAAACCTCGCCCGCCTCCTTCACGCCGCCGTGGCAGGCAACGCAGTTCTTGTTCAGGATGGGCCGCACGTCCCTGTTGAAATCGATTTCCCCGAGGGCGTGGGGTGCGGTGGCCAGAAGCAGGAATGTGAGGGATGTTTTCAAGGCGGGATGAGGAGAATGCAGGTTGGGTTTCTAACGGAAGATCCGGATTTCGGAAAGGCCGCCGGAGTGGTGCCGGTGGGAGGGATTCGCAGGGTGGCGGTAGTGGGAAAGCACGATGAACCTAACATAGCGGGCGGTGCTTTCCGGAAAGGAGAAGTCGTGGAAAGGGAAGGCTTGCTCCGGTTTGTCCGGCTCGATCCGGGGCAAAGTCCCGACGATCAGGGGCGTGAAGGACTTGTTGTCGGAGGAGATTTCGATCGCGAAATTTTCGGTGCCTCTGTCGTTGATAAACCGGTTGGAGGTATTTTGGAGGGAGATGCGGGAGATGATTTCATCCTGCATGAGATCCACGGTGAACTCGCCGTTATCGAAGTCAGGGGCGAGCCAGAACGACCAATCGCCCGGAACGCCTGAGTCATTGAGGCGACCGTCCGTGAGATTGTCCGGCGGGAAGATGGAACCATGGGGACGGACGCAATAGCCGGGGCTGAAAACGGGTTTCCCGAGGGCGAGGTTTTTCCCGTCCACGGGTGCGTTTGAGGCGGATCGGGAGAGATGGATGGGTGAGGAATCCAGGGAATCCACGATGCGGCTGGCACGGCCACTGGAGAGGATGGCGGTAGAATCGCCATGGCGGAGGAGGCGCATGGGTTCCGAGGGAGTCTCGATATTGACCTCGCCTTCGAAGACCTCGCTGAGGATCACGGCATCGGAGCCATCGGATCCCACGGCGACGCCGAAACGGGTTCCGAGATCGATGAACTTGCCGCTGGGTGTATCGAGAACGAAGCCTTGGGCACCCGGGGGGGCGTAAACGGAGCCCCGGCCGTGGACGAGTGTGAGGGCTTCCTTTTCATCGAGTTGGAAGTGGCAGGGAGCCTCCAGCAAGACCTGCGCACCGCTGGGATAGGTGAGTGTGAGTGAGCCGCTGGAGATGGAAAGGGGAGTGCGGGCGGGGATTTTCCCGAGGGCGAGGGGAGTCGCGCCCGGGGAGACGGTGAAATCGCCGTCTGTGATGTCTGCTCGCGGGCCGGGTTTTGCAAAATAAGCGCCGGCTGCAAGGACGATGCCGGCGGCTATGGCGAGCAGTGTCTTAAAGGGGAAGCGGACGGGTTTGGCTACGACGGGAGGGACTGCGAAAGGGAGGCTGGATGGTGCGGCGGCGCATTTCCGTATCAGCGCACAGTGGATGGCGATGGCTCTGAGGTAGGATTCGCGTGCGGATCGGGAGGCGCGCAGGAGATCGTTGAGTTCGATGCGCTCGGCCTCGGAAAGGGAGCGGTCGAGCATCATGTGGATCAGTGTTTCCGTGCGATCCGGGGTCATGCTTGTGATGAGGAAAGTTGTTGCTCGATGCAGGCTTTCAGGTTGCTGCGTATGCGGAGGAGGCCGATGGAGAGAGCGTTCGGCGTTTGGGAAAATTCTGCGGCGAGATCCTGGACGGATGCACCCGGCTGATAGCGGGCGAGGATGAGTTTGCGTTGGTTGCGGGGGAGTTTGCGGAGGCAGCTTTCTAGGGCTTTGTCCATCAGGTCGGCTTCGCAATCCATGGGTTCCGCGGCCAGGGAGGCGACGAGATCGTCATCGAAGAGGTGACGGTCGCGGGAGGAGTCACGGCGCGCGGCCTTTACCTGGTAGAAGGCGAACGTGAGCGCCCATGGCAGGAAAGGCCGTGACGGATCGAACTCGTGCGCCTTGTTCCATAGCACCAGATTGGTTTCCTGCAGGACATCCGAGGCCAATGCCCGGTCTGGAAGCAGCGAAAGGATATAGTGATGGAGATCATGCTGGTGTTGCACGATCAGATTGACGATCTGTCCTTCGGTTTTTGTGGGGCTTTCCGGCATTCTTCAGGGAATATTACCGAAAAAGGG
This sequence comes from Verrucomicrobiota bacterium, assembly GCA_046051965.1. Lineage (GTDB taxonomy): Bacteria > Verrucomicrobiota > Verrucomicrobiia > Verrucomicrobiales > Akkermansiaceae > Luteolibacter. The sequence continues at coordinate 106,996 of JBJONG010000006.1, read as the reverse complement.
GAGAATCTTTCGGATTATTTTCCCAAAAAAATTTCCCGGCGAACGCCCATCCCGGATGATCCGGGGGAGGAGGATGTTATGACGCGCCGCGTCGCCTTATGTCATAACCGAATCCGGGGCAGCTTGACCCAAAGGAAGCAGGAAGATAGGGGATATGGACTGTTCCATGATTTCACTCCCCGAGCCAGCCTACGACTTCTCCCCACTCCGCCCCGGCGAAATCCCGCTCTGGCAGCTCGTCATCGCCCAGTTCCGCCTTCCCGAACCCACCGACCACGGCGCTTCCCACTGGCTCAACGTCCTGCGCAACGGAATGGAACTCTGCCAGCACCATCCCGCCGACGGGGAGATCGTCCGCCTCTTCGCCCTCTTCCACGATTCCTGCCGCCACGACGAATACGCCGACCCCGGCCACGGCCCGCGCGGCGCCCAGCTCGCCATCGACTTCCGCCAAGCGGGCCATTTCCACCTCGACGACCCGCGCATGGAACTCCTCGTCACCGCCTGCCGCATACACAACGGCGGCACGCCCCAATCCGAACCCACCCTGGCCGTCTGCCTCGATGCCGACCGGCTTGATCTCGGCCGCGTGGGGATCACCCCGGATCCTTTGCGGCTTTCCACTTCCACGGCGAAATCCATCGCGAGCGGTCTTCAGTCCTACCCGGCAAGCGGAAATGTCAGCGGAAATCTGGAACTCCAGATCCCTTTTGAAGCACTATGACACAACGGCATCTCGCACCCTTCACGAAGCCGCAAAATTCTGATAGGGATGCGTTTCTTCCCCGGCGAAACCTATGAAAGAACCATCCATCGAAAAAATCGCATGCCCATCCTGCGGCCAGCATTATTCCATCGAGTTGACCGACAAGGAGCAGGATGTGACTTGCAGTGTCTGCAACGCGGTATTCACAGCCGCGCGTATCGATGAGGATGCCACACCATCGCCGAAACCGCATCGACAAACTCCCACGACAAAAGCCCTGCCAAGGCCATCCCTCTCGTCTGTGAGACGATCCTCCGCATCGGTTCCGATTCTCGACCGCTTCATGGGCCTTCTCTTCCGCTTTGGCAAAACCTTCGCCGGGTTGCTGGCAGTACTTTGCCTTTTGTCCGTTATCGCATCCATCGGCTTCTTCGTCTGGAACCTGCGCACCAGCATGGACGTCCCAACCTATGCCGACATCGCATCAGAGGTGGGAGCGGACGATGCCGATGCCACGGTCAGCACAACCTCTCTCGATGAACGGCGCGCCATCGAGAAGAAATTCGGAGACCGCGTTGTCGCGATGATCAAGGAGCACAAATTCAAGCAGGACGATTACAACGACCTCATAGAAATGATCCAGTCCATCGAAGAAAGCAACCGCTCCAATTTCCTGAATGGGCTGGAAAGCGCACTGGAAGACCGGGATTCCGCAGCGCGTAACAGCAAAGATGAAATCCTCCCCGTCCAGGCCGTCGCCAGCCTCTACACCACCTCCTTCTCCAGCGCCGAAGACGGGCACACAGCCCGCAAGGAAGAAGCCAAAACCAAACGCTACGCCGCCCTCGGCGCAGTCTTCGTCTCCTGCTTCATGCTCTTCATGATGCTCATCGTCCCCGCTTTGCTCAGGATAGAGGAGAATACAAGGCGGATGGGTTGACATATTAGTTTAAAATCAAACACGAAGCTGTCCGAAAACTCTGATTCCTCCGTAATTTGGAATACTAGATGCTTAGTAGTTCGCATGTTCCTGACAGACGAGCAATGGGAATGGATCGAGCCGCATCTCAAGGTCGAGGCAAAGAGAACGGGCAGGCCGCGGCGCGATGCGAGGGAGGTTTTTGAAGCGGTTCTCTTCATGCTGCACACCGGAATCCAGTGGAAGCATCTGCCTGCGGGATTCCCTCCCAAGTCAACCGTCCACGACTACCTCAAGCTCTGGTGTGCAGAGGAGCGCTTCCGCATCCTGCTCGCCTCGCTCATCGGCAGGCTCCTGAAAACGGGTAGGCTCGAACTGGAGAAGGGCTTCATCGACGCGACATTCGCTCCCGCCAAGGGAGGCGGAGAAGGGGTTGGCCTGACACGCAAGGGCAAGGGGACGAAGATCCAGTTGGCCGTTGACGCGCAAGGAATTCCGCTGGGCGTGAGCCTGGCCGGAGCCGACAGCGGCGAGCCGCAGATGGTGCAGGCAACCATGGAGTTCATGGACGAGGAGACCTATCCGGAAAAGCTGGTCGGCGACAAGGCTTACGACTGCGACGCGCTCGACATCATGCTGGAGGATTTCGGCATCGAGATGATCGCCCCGCACCGCCGCAACCGGAAGCCGGAGAACCGGACGCAGGACGGAAGGAAGCTCAAGGTCTACAAGAAGCGCTGGGTCGTGGAGCGGACGATGGCGTGGCTGCAAAACCACAGGAGGCTGCTGGTCAGGCACGAGAAACACCTCTCGCTCTACTTGGGTTTCACCCTGCTGGGCTGCTTCATGATCGCGCTGAAGAAAATCCCATCGTGTTGGTTGTAGACGAAAACCGGGTTTTCGGACAGCTTCTAGAATCACAACCGAAAATATCTAATCCAAAAAAAACTTATGCCAAGAACCCCAGATGAAATCCGAAAGCGTTTCCAGAACAAGCATCTCCTGGATTCACTCAGAAAGGCGTGCGCGAACATGTGCGAAACGAATCGTGAGGAGACAAAATCTGCGATTATAACGATTCTCAATGAACTCCCTGATTTCTATTTCGATGTCAAAACGACAATGAAACAAAGGGCGGAACACTTGACTTACTACACACCTGCCAAAGCTCAAGCCCAGTTTCTTGGCACTCTAAAAAGTTTGATCAACGACTTTGAAAAAGACTTTCTAAACCTGCCCGCCCAAATGCCTGAAAAAATTAAAACGCCAGCAGATACTTCTAACCTGAAAAATATCATTTCGGATCTTGGTCTACAGATTACCGAGAGTGAATCTATCCCATCTCGTCCCCCCTCCTTCGAGGACATTCCTGATGAGCTCCATCGAAACGTGAAGCAAATGCTTCAGAAAGAATACCCGGGCGGAATCTACCAGCACCAGGCATCCGGGATTCAGTCCTACCTCGATGGTAATGACGTTTGCCTGGCCACTTCGACCGCATCCGGCAAAACCCTTGTTTTCGCTGCCGCTGCCGCAGATCTCCTCATGCAGGATCCGAATGCCTTGGTCATCGCGATGTATCCCGCAAGAGCCCTCGTGCAGGACCAACTGTCGAAGTGGCAGCAACTAGGACAACAACTCGGTCTCATAGTAGGCCAGATCGACGGGTCTGTGGTGATGAATCAGCGCCATCAGATCCTACAGCAGAGCAGCATCGTGGTGATGACTCCCGATGTGGTTCACGCATGGCTGATGCGGGAATTGAGTGAAACAAAGACCCGCTTAAAGAATTTGAAGCTGCTGATTCTGGATGAAGCCCATGTTTACACCGGTGTCTTCGGAACGAACATGGCCTACCTCATGAGAAGGATCAGGGCTGCGAGCGGCCCGCACCGCATCATCGCCGCCACCGCTACGATCGGAGAACCTGAGGAGTTCCTGAAAAAGTTGACCGGCAGGGATGGATTCCATTTGATTGGAGATGATCTGAACGGGGCACCATCCGGAGGAAAGACCATTCAACTCGTTAACCTCAGGGCGAATGCCAATGACCGCAGCGTCTTCCTGCAAGCGTTACTCCGTTCCATTGCCATTGGCTATCCTGGAAAGTTTATTGCGTTTTCAGATTCTAGGGTTGGTGTGGAGAATATAGCGGGAGCACTTCGAAAGCACGGAGTGATGCCTTACCGCTCGGGATACGAAGACAGTTGCCGGAGGGAGATTCAGAACGCCCTGAATTATGGTAAACTGAAGGGTGTCATTTCCACCAGTGCTCTGGAAGTCGGGGTGGATATTCATGACATCGACCTCGTGGTCATTCTCAACTATCCACCCACCATCAACGCGTTCCGTCAGCGTCTGGGCCGGGCTGGAAGATCAAATCAGCCCGGCGAATGCTTGATCGTTGATACCCACGGTCTTGTCTCCGGTTCTGACGGTGGCTTGGCTGCGTATCTCCAAAAACCAGCCGAAGTGCCACATCTCTATCTTGGAAACAAGGCCCTCGAATTCGGGAACGCGCTTTGCGCATTCGACGAACTTTCGCAACTCGGACTCGCAGAATATGCTACACAAGCAGCATGGACAATCGACCGATTCCCAAATCTGCCATCGACCTTCCATTCATTTCTCGCAAATGAGTTAGAACCAACTCTCGCGCTTCCTTCTGAACTGGATGCCATCAAGCAGGAAGTCACTCTTGGAGGTGCCTCCCCCCAGATTCCGATCCCCTTGCGCGGGGCAATATCTGGCACGGATTTCAAATTGCGCGTGCAACTCGGAAACAATCCGGCAGATCTAGAACCGGGAGTATTGGGTTACCTGACCGCTGTGCAACGATTCCGTGAGGCGTATCCCGGCGCGATACACCAACACCTCGGATCGAAATACCGAGTAACCCGCACCCGACCTGGGCCAGAAGGATGGGAAATTGTACTCAGGCCTTTACAGTATCCAAATGCGGAGGCCTCCACTTCGACCGAAGTCTCCAAGTTCATCTTGCCGATTTACAACGAAAAGCGGATTCTCAAATCCTCGGCTGAGGGATTTGTAGCAGCGGTGATGGTTGAAATTCACGAGCGAATCAACGGGTTTACAGAGAGGGGCTTTTTCAAAGCCTATGATGCGACCTCTCCCTATTTCAAAAAGCCATTCGGATACGTCCGCAGATCGTGCGGGGTGATCTGGTTTCTCGGTGAAGATTGTGAAGATGCCAGAATCCTCCCGCTTCTGGCTGACGCGCTAACGACGACTGCGGGGATCTCCGCGCGGGAAATCGGGTTTGGTAAGATCACCCAGAAATCGTGCCCACTTTTTGAGAATTGTGGAACCGCTTTCGTCATATACGACGACACACCAGGAAATTTCTTTCTCACGGACGATCTCGTGCGCTACTGGCCAGAGATTATGGAACGTGCAAAGTCTATTGCCAGTTCTACCGAACAACCTCAACTGGAGAAGATCACCGAGATTCTCGAAAATCTTCGCTCCCGCTTTCTCCATTTGCAGGACGGAACAGCGAACCAACCCATCAGAGGGATCGCGGAAGCGATTCGAAGCGACGAGAACGAATGGTGCCTTGTGATTGCCGACGGTGAGAAAGTCTTTAGGCGGAATGACGTGGACTACGTAGAGCAGGTTGTATCGAGGGTGTTTATGACGAGAACAGGCCTCAAATACGAACTTGAAGGCATTCAAGGAGGCATCGAAGAGACAAATATTGTTCCAGCATCCGTTGAGACGAAGATGGAATGGTGCAACGCTAACGATCTAGAAAGGCGGAGACCGTATGAAGAAGGACCGGATTACTTGGTTTTACAGGATCTGCGCGCTTTCACTCCTCGCGGTGCGTTCGATTTGCACCACGGTAATCGGTATCAAATGGAACCAGTTACCGAGTTGATGCCGGGGAGGCAACAGGTGGTTCGAGATCCAAGAATACCGGGAGGAATCGCATTCGGACTGGTTGAACCAACAAATGGCGGTTGGTTTCGTATCACTTCGGACAGTGGATCGGTCGCTTCATTTCAGGTAGATCCAGCAATGGGCCGACTTGAGTGGATGGCCACGGTATCTGAGACACCGAGGGGAGACGTAAGTAAATTGTGAGGATGGTAGTTTTTTGACGATCTCAATACAGTAGACAAAATGTTGGCGTAACTTACTTCACGTTCCCTTTTTTGATCGCTCATAAAACGATAGAGCAGATTTAACCCATTCAGACGGGTTTTGACCTCCGATAGTCCCAATTTTCTTTGAAAGCAGAGTGGCGACTTCATCGTCGATTCCTGTCATTTCAATGCTTAGTAACCATAGATCGCCTTTGTGAGCAGCAAGATACTTTGTCTGTGCCTTTGGCAGCTGCTTAAGCCCACACAAGCTCAGAGTCCCCGGGTATTTTGAAAGCGCTTTTGCCGTTCTGGGACAAATAGTCTCCAATCCGTTTAATTGCAGTTCTCGACCCTGGTGATGAGAAAGCCTTTCGGCATTTTTCCAATCCATTTTCTTGAGCCCTGATAGATTAAGTTGGCCCTTGTGTTTAGCTAGCACTAAGGCCTCGTCTTCAGAAATTTTAGTGATGCCACGGATACTCAAAATTCCTTTGTGTTTCGAAATACATTTCTCCAATTCACGAATAGGCAAATAATCTAAGCTATCGAGGAATAAATTAGTCTCCTCACCAATCAGGGCGTTGGCGCAGGACTTGGACAGCGCTCTTAGGTTTGTGAACTCAATCTGTGATTTGTAAGAGGATAGCAATTTCAAATCAGGTTCGCTGATCAATTCAGATGCAATCGTAAGCTTTCCTTGATAACTGCATAAAGCCTGCTTGGCACCCCAGTCTAATTTCTCCAGATCACCGAGCACTAATTCCCCTTGAGTGCGACAAAGTTCACGAGCTGCTGCTGGAGTCAAACTTTCCAAGCCGGAGAGATCCAGAATGCCGCAGAATCTTGATAAAAGCCGCGCTTTCTTCGGTGTGATGGAGCGCAAACCTGCAAGACCAAGCCAGTAACCTCGCTTCAAGCCGAGCACGACAGCGCAAGCTTCAGATATTGCTTCAAGACAGTCCAAATACAGTGCTGATTGATTTCTTGCGAGATACATAGCCGCCCTGTCGCTAACTTCTTCGATTCCGCTCAAATCAAGCTCGCCCTTGTGCCCACCCAATGCTTCAGCAATCTCATCGTTGATTTCCTCAATTCCTGAAAGATTCAAGCATGAATAACCAACAAGTTTGTATGCTGCGTCGCTACTGATGTGTTGAAAGTAGGACAAATCGATTGATTCGGGGTCATCGAGAAAAAGTTGAGCAGTTTTTGCGTCTAGTAATTTGCTTTTTCTTTTAATTTCCGAAGGGTTTGCATTTTCACGGTAATCAGTCACCCAATGGATAGGATTGAAACCATTTATTTTACCCTTGTGGCGTGCAAGCGAATCAAGGGCTGTTTCGCTAATCTTGATTTTATGAGAAAGTTTTAAATGACCCTTGTGCTTGGAGAGCGATTCGGCAGCTAGATCCGATAGCGACTTGAGGCCGTCTAAATTCAAGTATCCGCGTTTTTTGGAGAGAGAAGCTGCTGCACGATCTGATAGTTTCTCCAATCCGGAAAAGGAGAGACCTTTTCCTCTGTGATATGCTAATTCCTGTATTGAAGCGTCACTTAATTCGCATCTGCGACAGTGTATAGTTAGATCACCTTGATGCATTGCAAGTGCCTTGGCGGCAGCGGGCGAAAGGGTTTCGAGATGACGTATTACAAGGCTGCTACGATGCTCGGAAAATGCCAAAGCAATTTCAACTGGCATGTCGTACAGATCGTCAAGGAAAAGAGTGCCACAGTGTTTGGCAAGTGCCTTAGCTACCGGTATGCTAATCTTGGGTAGAGCTCGCAGGCAGAGATTCCCTTTGGATTGTGAGAGTGCTTCCGCCGTGATTTTGGAGAGACGAACGAGACCGCCGATGTGGAGAGCATCGATTATTACTCCTTGGTGTTTTGCCAAGCATATCGCGACTTTATGGGAAATCTTCGTGAGACCATAAAGATATAGAGAGGATTTATGCTTCGCAAGATGGTATGCTGCGGTAGGTGATAATTCCTTGATCCCGTTTAGGTAAAGCGAACCACTACTGCGTGAAAGTTCCTTCGCCACTTGGGGAGAAATAGTTTTGAGTCCGTTAAGTCCTATGTAATACAAGCCTTTGTAAGAACCTAATGATTTTGCAACTTCTTTGCTAATGCTGGCCAATGAATCGAGTTCCAATGGACCATGATATTTAGATACAATCTCTGCCGCATCATCGTCGATGCTGACAGCACATCGCAGACTTACCTCTTTGTCATTTTCAATAAAATGCTTAGCTGTTGCCACATCAATATGACGAATAATTTTCATTTTGGACATTTCGTTATATATCTGAATGGTTTATTACAAAAAATATTTTCTGGATTTTCCGGCCACGAATGAATTTCTATTCTTTTCGAGGGAGAGTGGCAGAGACCATGAACACTGGGAAGGCAGATTTTGCCGCTCCGCGCTAGCCCCAGCGATTTCAGTGCCGTTGTGATAGGTGGGTTGATGGCGGGAAGGGTCGCGGCGAATATTAGTCCGTAGCCGGGGGCCGTATTCAGGGATGAAGTCGTGCGGTTTGAAGCCAATGCTCGGCGAACTCGATGAGTAGCGTGTCATCCAGCAAGCGGGCGGCATACGTCTGGTCAATGATTTGGCGTTGATCCAGCCACGCCTCGACCTCCCCAAGGATGTTGTTCATCACCTTGTCGGCGGCGTTGATGCTGCGGTGTTTTTCCAACATATCCGCTTTCCCCGGGTAACCGGGAAGGCAGTGGTGAAGGAAGAGATGAAGGGGCAGACGGAAGCTGCCGGAGAGTCTGTTCGTGATGGTTGCGAGGTCATCCAGAGGAAGTCCTTTTACGATGGCGAGCAGATATTTGAAGTCCCGGAGGCGCTTTGCGTATGCAGCGTAGGCAGCGGGTTGGCGGACGATTCGATTGCCTTTCTCGTCTTTGTGGGAAAAGGCTTCGATCCTTCGTCCCCGTTCGATGATGGGGTCGGCGGTAGTTGCTTCCAGAACGGCTTTGAATATGGCGATGGTGGTTTGTGTTTTGCTGTTGTTGTCGTTTTTCATGATCGTGTGCTTGGATTGGAGACTTTGATTTTTGGACTGACGGGGCATGGAGCTTGAAATGCCCCGCCACGGGTCACGCCGCGATTTTGCCGGAGTTGGATTGTAGGTCTGTTAAGATTCCGTCGCGTTTGCGGCGGGCGGCATTGAGGTCGGGGGTTTTTAGTGAGATGCGGTGGCGTTTTTTGCTGCCGGTGACGGAGTGGAGGGTGAAGTGGAGCCACCAGGTTCCGTTGTTGTTCCAGAGGTGGTGGTTGGGGTTGTTTTTGGTGCGGCGGGTGGCTAGGTGGTGTTTCGTGGGCATGGTTCGAGTGTGTGCTAGTTTTTTACAAAGCCCCCCGGTGTCGGCTGGTCAGGTGCGGTGTCGATGCCCATGGTAGGCTAGTTTTTAAGTGCTCCTGTTCGGGAGCAGTTTGGCTCAATCCTTAATTTGTTGGTTAATTTGTTCCTGATCGGGATCATATTTGCTGCTTGACGTAGTATGACGCAGTATTGTTCCCTATCGGGAGCAGGGTATGAATGCGCAGAAGTTGGGAGAGATGGTCAGGCGTCGCAGGAGCAAGATCGGACTGAATCAGTCGGAGCTGGCGATGACTGCTGGCACGGGGCGGCGTTTCATCAGCGAGTTGGAGAACGGAAAGGATACCTGTGAGCTGGGGAAGGCGCTGCGGGTGTTGACGGTATTGGGGATCGATTTGATCCGCTGTGATGACCCGAAGGGAGGAGATGATGACTAGGCGGCTCGATGTGTTCCTTGGGGCGGAAATGGTAGGGTTGTTGGAACAGGATCAGCACGGAGCGCTGTGGTTTTCCTATGACGCGGCTTGGTTGGAGACCGGGAAAGCGGTGCCGCTTTCCGCTTCGCTGCCTCTGCGCAAGGAGCGGTTTCATTCGCGTGAGTGCCGGCCTTTTTTTGCGGGTCTGCTGCCGGAGGAGATGAATCGCCAGCGGTTGGCGGAGCGATTCGGCGTGAGCGAGCGGAATGATTTTGCGCTGCTGGAGCGGATGGGGGCGGAATGCGCGGGTGCGGTGGCCATGCTTCCTCCGGGTGAGGCACCCCAATCGGGTGCCGCCCGTTACCAAGCCCTTGATGGGGACGAGTTGGAGCGGAAGCTCGAAAGCCTGCCCCGATCACCCCTGCTGGCGGGTGAGGATGGGATCCGCCTCTCTTTGGCGGGCGCCCAAGGGAAGGCGGTGCTGGCCATGAGGGATGGAGCGTTTTATCTGCCGCTTGATGGTTCGCCAAGCACCCACATCCTGAAGCCGGACAGCGCGGTTTTCCCCGGACTCGTGGAGAATGAATTTTTCTGCATGAAGCTGGCTTCGATGCTGCTGATGCGCGCTGCGGAGGTGAAAATGGATCAGGCGGGCGCAGTGCGTTTCCTCCGGATCACCCGTTTTGACCGGGCGAAACGCGAAGGTGGCGGCTGGGTGCGGATCCATCAGGAGGATTTCTGCCAAGCCCTGGGCATTGCGCCGGAACTGAAGTATCAGGGCGAGGGAGGGCCCGGACTCAAGGACTGTTTCGAGTTGGTGCGCAGCCACTCCACCGCGCCTGCCGCCGATATGCTGCGTTTGTTCGATGCCGTGGTCCTCAATTTCCTGATTGGAAACAATGACGCGCACGGAAAGAATTTTTCCTTTCTCCGGGAGGGGCGGGAAATCCGCTTGGCACCGCTTTACGACTTGGTCAGCACGGAGCTTTATCCTGAGCTTTCCGGGAACATGGCCATGAAAATCGGGCGCGCGAAGCGGGCTGATGATATTTCACCGAAAGATTGGCTGGCATTTTTCCAAGAGGCCGGTGTGAGCGCAACGCTCGCGCTACAGCGGATTAAAAAACTCGCGAAGATGGCAAGGGAGCGATCGGAATGGTTGGCCGAACTGTTGCCGCTGGCGGCTGGAATCGCCGGGATTGTGGAGCGGAGGGCGATCACGATCCAACAGCTACACGCTGGTGGCCGGAGGTGAAATGTCGGGACGGGAAACCGCTCATCCACGCGATAAAAGCATCCGGTTCGCTTCGTGGAACCATTTCCGGGTGTTTTCCGCGCCGGGGTTGGCGGCGAGGTGCATGGTTTGGATCATGAGATCGAGGGAGGCGTGGGGGCCGTCGGTGCGTTCGTTGTTGTTGCAGGCTTCTGCGAGGCGGCGGGTGGGGAGGGAGAGGATGACTTCGCGGGGCTTGAGGCGGTCGGCGGCGAAGATGGCGATGCCGTCGAGGTCGGTGGACTCGCCCCAGCCGTGGATGCCGAGGCGGATGAGGAGGGAGCGGATTTCCATGAGGCGGGCTTGGTGGTAATCCCAGACACGGAAATTGCTCCCCGAATGATCTTTTCCGGACTGGTGGTGGCGGGCGAGCTGGATGGCTTCGTCGAGGGTGAGGCGCTTGTTGCGGGGGATGACCTTGATCGGGTGGCGGTTGAAAATTTCATGGCCGTACTCGCGCCTGAGGCGGTCGAGCGTGCGGGGATCGGGCGGGAGATCGAGGTCGAGAATCCGGGTGCCGGGCTGGAGCTCGACGCGGAAGAGGACGGGGCCGAAGTGGAGGGCGGATTTCCAGTTGGCGGTGCAGTAGGTGCCGTGGCCAAGGGCACCGCCGTGGAGGATGGAGTCGATGCCTTGCTTGGCCATGTAACGGAATTTGTGGCTTTTCGCCGTCCATGACCTGTCGCTGAAGCCGTGGCGCAGGATCTTGCGGGCGCTGTGCTTGCTGGTGCCGTGGTAGAGGAGCATGGGCGGTACAAGCTGAAATGGGTTAGGTGACAGGGGGCGTTCAGATCAGGATGAGATCTGTGGGGATGGTGAGGGTGGTGTCGCCGGAGGCGATGAGCCGGCCTTCGAGGTTGTAGAGGTGGAGTTCGTTGGGAAGGCGGTGGTAGAGGTAGGCGGCGGCCACTTCGAGTTCCCGGACGCAGGGATGGGTGCAGGTTTCGGGTTGGGAGGCGATGACAGCGGCCATTTCCTCCGCAGCGGGCGTGATGAACGCGTATTTTGGGCCGGTGTGGATTTGGCGCGTCAGGTGGTAGGAACCGATCATGCCGAAGGTGCCGGACCATGACTCGTAGTTGAGCAGGGTGTGAAGGCGCGGACCGGTTCCTTGGTAAAGCAATAGGAGTTTTTTGGCCTGTTTGTATCGGGCGTATGCTTCTTCGTGGAGCATCCGCTGTTTTTCCTGAAGGACACGGAAGTCTTCCCAGTCCAGCTTGAGGGCTTTGAAGAGGCGGGAAATGATCCACATTTCCGGATCATCGCAGGCGAGGGCTTGTTCAATGAGCCGCGTGGTGATGGCTGTTTTGCTTTGGGGTAACTGCATCCGTTGGCAGATTTCCTCCAAGCTCAATCCGCTGGCATTGATGAAGGGGATGAGATAGCGACCGGGTTGGATTTCGTAGGGTGGAACTTTGGGCAGCTTGGGCTTGTGCAGTTGGTCGAAGATGTGTTTGGGGAACACAGGGGCGGACGCATTCCGGTGGAAGGGACGGAAGGGGTAGGGTTTCATTAGGAAGTCAACGAATTCTGAAAAGGGATATGACGCAGGACAGGATGTCCCGGCGAGCGACGGACCGGGACTACAAGTCCCAGCCACGGTCAACGGAAGCTGCGGAAGGCGATGAAGGCGGCGGCGAGGCCGAGGGCGGAGCGGATGCCGTAGGTGGCGGTGGTGCTGAGATGGTTGAGGAGATTGAGGCCGGGTGTTTCCAGCGAGAACTTCGATGGGATGAGCATGGCGAGGAAGAACAGGGGGAAACCGATGAGGGCGAAGCCCGGCAATTTGTAGTCATCCGGTTCCATCAGCTTGTAGAAAGTCCATGCGCCGAAGAGCGCGATGATGATGCCGAGCGGGTAAAAGAGCAGGACGGCGGCGGTGCCGATGAGGAAGATGGGCAGGCCTGTCCACCAGGGGAGGTCGGCGAGGAATTTGAGGGGGCGCATGGGAGAGCGGATGCATAAGCTGGTTCCCATGCGGTTTGCAAGTCGCCGACCTTCGCTTGTGTCATAGGATGGCTATGACACAACAAGCTTGGGGCATCTGGACAAGCACACATGTTCCGTGTATACAACCGCCCCCCATGGAAAGCATCGCGCTCATCACTGACATCCACGCCAACCTACCCGCCTTCAAGCACGTCCTGCGGGATGTGCAGGAAAGCGGAGCGACCGAGATCGTGTTCCTCGGAGACATCGTCGGCTACGGCGCGTCCCCCGCCGAATGTGTGCGTCTCGTGAGGAGACTTGGCGGTAAGTGCGTGATGGGAAACCATGATTGCGATATGGCCATGTATCGGAATACCCGGTTCGGTCGCGATGATCCCCGGAGGCAAAAGGACGGCTACCTCGCCGGGCTGATTCACGCGGCGGATACTTTGCCGCAAGAAGATGCAGAATGGCTGGCGAAGCTACCTTTTGCGGGTCTTATCAAGGATGCTCACGCAGCGCACGGCAGCTTGGATGATCCGGAGGTATTCAATTACATCGAGGATGCCGAAAGCGCGGCGTATACGCTGGCGATTCTGGCAGAGGAGAAGTACAAGATCGGCTTCTTCGGCCACACCCATCAGCCCGGGGTTTTCTCCGAGGACGACACCAAGCTCGACTGGATCAACGAAACGACCGTCCGCATCCCGGAAGGCTTGGCCTGCGCGGCGACTGTCGGCTCTTGCGGACAGCCGCGCACGCCGGATGACCTTCGCGCTTGCTGGGCGCTGTGGAAGCCCGCCGAGCGTATTGTGGAATTCAAAAGGACGGAATACAGCCGCCTGCACGCCGCGCAGGACATCGCGAAAGCGGGTCTGCCTCTCCAATCGGCGGCACGACTGCTGAATGACGCGGAGTATGCGGCGGTTTTCGGGTAAGGGTTTCAGCGGAGCAGCGTGGCGAAGGACTTCCGAGCCGTCCACAGGAGGTAGAGCGGCAGCAGGGTGATGAGGATCACGACCGGATCCACGAGACCCGCGCCTCCGAGCAGGAAGATGTGGAAGGCGAGAATGTTCACGATCACAGGGCCAAGCACGAGCAATCCGATGTTCCGTGTTTTCGGGATCGCGACGAGGATGCCGCCGAGGATTTCGAGGGCTTTCACGAACGCGAGGTATCCGGTGGGGAACAGCGCCGCCATGAACAGGGCGGGCGGCGAGCCTTCCGGTGGGCCGGGCGGCATGGGGATGAACTTCAGGAAGAAGTTGAGTCCGAAGACAACGAAGAGCAGGCCGAGAAGGCCTCCGGCGATGGTTGGGGCGTGTTTCATATTTCTGTGTTGTTTGTTTTTCAGGCGAGATCGAAGAGCAGGGCTTCCGCGTCTTCGGTGGCGGTGAAACGGAGGGTTCCGGGCGATTCGGTGCTTACGGCATCGCCGGGGAGCAGGGTCGTATCACCGGTGGTGAGCTCGCCCTTGATGAGCTGGAGCCACAGGCCGCGGCCGGGCGGGAGGTCGTGCGAGACGCTTTCGCCGGCCTTGAGGCGGACGCGATAGACATCGGCGTCCTGGTGGATGGTGGCGGAATTTTCACGGCCGTCCGGGGAAATCACGAGCACCTTGGCGGCGCTTTCCGAAGCGGGCGTCGGGTGCCACTCGGTGTAGCTGGGCGTGAGGCCGCGGGCTTCGGGAAGGATCCAGATTTGCAGGAGGTGGAGCGGCTCGGATTTCGAGGGGTTGAACTCGGAGTGCGTCACGCCGGAACCCGCGCTCATGAGCTGGATCTGGCCGGGCTTCAGCTCGCGGCCGTTGCCCATGCTGTCCTTGTGGGCGATGGTGCCGGAGACGACGTAACTGAAAATTTCCATGTCGCGGTGCGGGTGGGTCGGGAAACCCGCGCCGGGCGCGACCTTGTCCTGGTTGATCACGCGCAGGCTGCGGAAGCCCATGTGGGCGGGATTGTAGTAATCGGCGAAGCTGAACGTGTGGTAGCTGTCGAGCCAGCCGTGGTTCGCGTGGCCGCGCTCCAGGGAGCGGCGGACGGTGAGATTCGATGTGCTTGTTTTCATAACCTCATGACAATGGCATGATCCGGGGCAACCGCATAATACCACCTGCTTCCAAAGTTCATGCCTTGCGGTTATGAACTTTTCCGATAGGCTCCGCGCATGGAATTCCACCAGCTCCGGTATTTCGTGGCGGCCGCCGAGGAACTCAGCGTCTCGAAAGCGGCGGAGCGGGTGCATGTCTCGCAGCCCGCGTTGAGCAGGCAGATCCGCTTGCTGGAAGAGGAGATCGGCCTGCAACTCTTCGACCGCATCAAGCAGCGCATCCACCTGACAGATGCCGGGAAATTTTTTCTGCTGAAAGCGCGCCAACTGTTGTGCGACTCGGAAATGGCCGTGCAGCGTGTGCGCGAGGAATTCGGCGGCGCACGCAAGACCCTGCGGCTCGGTTTCCTTTCGCCGTTTCTCGACGATCTCGTCGCGCCCGTCGTCCGCGAGTTCCAGCAACGCCATCCGGCCTCCAAGGTCAGCCTCTTCGACCTGCCGCCGCGCGCCCAGCTCGACCGCCTGCGGCTTCACGAACTCGACATCGGCATCCTCGCGAACCTCGACGACGAGGAGCGGAAACGTTTCGATGTCCGGCGGCTTTCGAAGCACCGCTTCGTCGTCGTGCTGCCGGAAAGCCATCGCCTCGCGCGGAGGAAATCGGTGAAACTCGCCGAGCTATCGGCGGACGATTGGGTGTCGCTTTCCAACGCCTTTTTCCCGAAGCGCCGCGAGTTCCTGACCGAGACCTGCGCCAAGGCGGGCTTCATCCCCCGCATCGTTTCGGAAACCGATTCCCTGCCGATGATGCTCGCCGAGATCGGCACCGGCGGAGGAGTCGGCCTCATGCCCGGCCACGCCGCGAAGCTGCCGCATGCGGGCTGCGCGCTCGTTGCACTCACCGCGCCCGCCGTGGAGTCGGAGCTTTTACTGATCACCCCGAAAGCCCCCGCCAGCAGGGAAATGGAAAGCCTGATCGCCCTGCTGAAGGAGAGGGCGGCGAGGATATGAAAAGCGCATCTATCGGATTAAGCCTTCGATTTCATTGATCCGGCAGCCTGTAGATCGCATTCCTATCCCGGATCTTATCGCTTTCTTTGACCACGATTCCAAATTCTTCGAGCTTTTTCAGGTTATACCGAACCCCTTGTTCGGACAACTCCAAGTGCTGTGAGAGCTTCTCCAAAGTGGAGTCGAAATTCTGAAAAAGATAATGAAGGAGTTGCCTTTGCGTATGGCTCAGAGAGTGCCACAAAGCCGAAACCCTTTCCATAACGTCCTCATGGATTGTTTCTTTCCTTGAGGCCACTTTGTTCCGCAGCGTCAAAGTTACCGTATCGGCCGTATTGGTGTATTCTGGTTCGGCCAACATGAGCCGCCTCATTTCGTTAAAAATACGTGGGACTCCTTCGTTCAGCTCACGGACGTAGCCCATATCTGAAAGAGCGCGGGCAATTCTCGGATTGCGTGAATATCGGTCTGTTCTGATGTTCTCCACCGTCACTTGGGCGGGTAGCGGGCCGCTGTTGGAGATCACGATCCGGTCGTCAAAATGTTTGATGTAGATCGAATTGCCCTGAAGATTGTAAGAGCGGTGGCAAAGGGCGTTCACGATGGCTTCCAGCCATGCGGCCTTCGGACATTCAGGGATCTTCTCGAATTTCCCGTCATTGATGTTCAACGAGTAGTAGTCGCGCAAAGCCCCTTCCATGAAAGTTTCCAGCGTCCTAACGAGTTCCGGTATATTCCCTTCCAAGCGCTCGTCCTTGACCACGTTGAAATCCGAACCTGACCGGCTTTCAGTGCCTTCGTAACGGATGTACCGGACGAGCGCACTGGGAATGTAAATGGCCGGATCCTCAGCAAATAGGAGCACCGCAGCATTTTTATAGAGAACACTTCCGTTGCTTTTTGTCGCGAGGCCTCGTTTCAGCAAAAGTTCTTCGAAAGTCCCTTTGTAGCTCATGGCTGCGAGATAATCCGCGCAAGTCTGCCGCCTCAGATGCCCGGGATCGAAATCCTCACGTGTCTCGTCCTCGAACGAGCGGATCGATTTGTTGTATTCCAGGATCTTGACCTCGTCGCGCTTCAAGGGGCCTTTGTTGCTATCCGCTACGCGGAGAAAGACCTCCTCGTTGTCTTTGCGGCGGAACAACCGCTCGTGGTCATGTTCTGCATGGTAGAGAAAAATCAACTCTCCGCTATTGAGCACGATTTCCTCAAGCTCGATCTTCGCGGGTGGCGCGATGCAATCGTGAACGACTTTTCGGAAATGGTTGAGGACATCGGGAGAAAGCTGGTTCAAATCGTCCACCTTGCCATCATCGGTTATGCCGAGAGCCACAACGCCGCCGTTCGCATTCAGCATTCCGATCAGCTCATTCGCCAGCTTAGTGGGCTTTGTTTTAGCGCATTTCGACTCGTAGTATAGATTCTCCCTTGTCTCCAGAAGATACCGAAGGGAGATTTTCGAGTCTTTTACCGAGATGGGTTCCATTTTTGGAAAGGGGCGTAGCGGCCGTTTGTTCTTAATTTCACAGATTTTGAGCTTAAGATGGGAAAATCCGAATCCACTACATGCAAGTGACTTGTTTTCAACGGATTACGAATTTTACTAAAAAAAGTCATTTTGTTCTTAGCGTTCATTCCAAGAGCTGGGATCAGAATCCCGGCGTGTCCGAAAGGCGGAATTCACGGTTTGTGACGGACTTTTTGGCTTTCTGATCATACTCTACCGTCATCCAGCGCACGCCATCCGGGGTGAGGAGATCGCGGGCGAGGACGAGGCGCTGGAAAAGGAACTCCAGCCATTTGGAGAAGCGCCAGGAATCGTTCACGTCCACGAAGCTGTCGTTATAGACGAAGTCCTTTTTCCCGGTGTTGTAGGGCGGGTCGATGAGGATACACTTGATACGCCCGGAGTGGGTCATGCGCAGGTAGCGCAGGGCATCGAAGTTATCACCCTCGATGATGAGGTTGCGCCAGCCTTCCGGGGAATCCTCCGCCGGGGTGGAAATTCCTGGCACCAGATCCAGCGCGACGAAGTCGGAATTCAACGCCTCCTCGCGGTCGATCTCATTCGCCTCCCACACCAGGCCGAAGCGGGTGGAGTCCCGGTCATCCCGCGCCTTGAGCAGGCGGACGAGTTCGTCTTTGGAGAGGTGGTCGTAAGCGGGCATTTTTCCTGATGAGCAAAGGGGAATGTTTCCCCATGCGCGGGAAATCTAATATTCTACGGAATTGTGCGTCGAGGATATATGACGCTTCGAACCTCATCCCTCCACCAGCTCCGCGCCCTTGATCAGGCGGCAGAATTCCTTTTTCGTGACGTCGTGGAGGGTGCCTTCGGCGGCATCGGGGCTGTCGGTTTCCTTGTAGCGGATGGCGAGGCGTTCCCAGACGACGATGCGGAAATAGCGGTCGTCCTTTTTCCAGAGCTGGTTTTGTGCGAGTTGGAGCATGGGGGAGCTATGGGGCATGCGGAGGGCGGCGGCGATGATTTTCCTTCACATCAGGGCGTTGAGGAAATCGCGGGAGTGGCGGGCGCGGGCGAGCATGTCGGGGACGGATTCGTTTTCGCGGGAGGAAAGCTCGAGGATGAGGGTGCCGTCGAAATTCCAGCGTTTGAGCTCGCCGACGAACCACGGCCAGTCGATGTGGCCTTCGCCGGGCGGGAGGTGTTCGTCATAGTCGCCGCGGTTGTCGTTCACGTGGATGAGATGGAGGTGGCCGGAGAGTTTGTTGGCGACCATGCCGAGCTCGCGGCTGAGGTAGGCGTGGCCGGTGTCGAGGCAGGTGCCGACCTCGCAATGGCGGATGCTGCCGAGTAGGTAGAGCATGTCGTTGACGTGTCCGAAGAGCAGGTGGGGGAGCATGTTTTCTAGGAGAAGGTGGACGCCGAGCTCGCAGCAGCGGTTCGCGACGGTGTTGAGCGATTCGGCGGCGTTCCGCATGCGGGCGTGAAATTCCTCCTCGGGAGGGCGTCCTGAGCGCTCCGGGCCGGGGTGGAGCACGAGGTTTTCACAGCCCATCGCGGCGGCGGCCTCGCAGGCGATGAGCAGCTCCACGACGGCCGTTTCACGCTCGGCGGGATCGAGCGCGGTGATGTCGATCCTGTCGGCGAATGGCGCGTGGAAGGAAACCGGCCGCATGCCGAGGGCGTGGATTTTCTCGCCGGCGCGGGCGACGTTGTCCCGGTTGTGGTAGTCGAGATGGGCGGGAAAAGAGCAGACCTCGATGCTGTCGAAGCCGTTCGCGCGGATCTCATCGAGCACGCTGAGGATGGGGCGGCTGTAGAAGCAGCCGGTGGAGAGGCCGATGGGCCATGGTTTCATGATGTGTTGGCGGTGGTCAGGGTTTGGTGGAATGAATGGAGCGAACAATCGGCATGACCTGCTGCGGGGCAGAAGCCTTTTTCCCTGGTGGAGATGCAGTTGAAATCGACCAAGCCGTCCACGCCGGTTTTCCACAAACCCGCGAACAGCCGGGTGTAGAAGTCCGCCCTCGCGGCCGCATCGTATTCGCGCCAGTCCACGCCCCAGCCATGGACGGGGTTCTCGAACTTGGAGCGGATCAGCCCTGCGATATGGCGGGGGTGCCAGCCGAGGGCGAGCAGGATGCGTGTCACGATCTGGATGCCCGCCGGTTTCAGCAAGCGGTCGTTGGGCCACATCAGCAAATCGGTGGCACAGGGCGGCATGCCCTCCGGGATGGGGGCGTAGGCCTTTTCCCGGAGACCGTCGGGCAAATGGGAGACGGAATAGTAGTCCTCATGGAAACGCCGCAAGTCCGAGCGCAGGTATTCGTCGAGAAGGCGGGCGGTTCCTTTGTCGTGCCTCGGGATTTTGGTGCAGGCGCGCAGCGCGAGCTCTTTCACCGCCGCCTCGTCCCGGCGGCATTCCAAGGCCTGCCGGAAATCCATTTCAAACAGCGGAATCGCCATGAAGTGCGGCAAGCCGTCCCCGAAGACCGGATCCATCGCGAGGCCGGTGATCCATGGCTTGACGTAATTCGTGTAGGGCATCCGCACCATCCGGGAGTGCAGCGGATCGCCGTATTCGGAGATATCGATGGAAACGATCTCCCTGTGGAGCGATGCGCCCGGGCCGACGTGAACGGCGGTGATCTCCACCGGCAGCGATGACAGCGGCGCCGCCAGCCACTTGATCCGGTGGGCGAAATATTCCATGAGCAACGCGGCCGCGGAGAACATGCCCTGCATTTCCAATCCGATTTCCGAAGCCACGCCCGGCTTGGCGCGCGCCTGGCAGGAACGGCTTGTTTCCGGATCCGGATCCAGCGCCGCGATGCGCGAGGCCACCTCGGAATCCATGCCGATCCGCCACACGAAATGGTGACCCTGCCCGGTGATGAGATGGAGCGGCGTGATGCCCCATCCCAGCAGCACCTCCTCAACCACCCGCACCACGGGTTCCTGGAGTCCGAAGGCGCGTTCGGGGTTCGCGTATGCCTCGGCGGGGGAGTCGAAATCGACGTATTCGATGTCGAGGTGAAACAGCAGCGACTCGCGGTCCGCCAGGGATCGCGCGATGTCGAGCCCGAGATCGAGCAGCTTTTCCAGATCCGCCGGGGGATGCAGTTCCGATCTCTGGAAAAGGCAGCCATCCGAGTGTGTCACGTAAACAGCCGTCGCCGTCTCCAGCGAATCCCCGCCCAGATACTCGATGAGCCGCTGGCGCACGGCGGGATCGGAATAGAAAGAGTTCATGGCGGGGAGAGGGAAGGGGATCCCTTACATATCGTGGCGGAGAACCCGTCTCAAGCGGATTCGCCCGCAGTTTTCCCCTATCGCGAAATCGCCGCCCTGGCCGAGCGCGTCGCCGCAGCGATGTCCCCGGCGAGGAGCAGGTGGGAAACGACCACGCAGCGCCGTGCGCCGGCGGCGAGAACTTGGCCGAGGTTGTCCGGCTTGATGCCGCCGATGCAGAAGGCGGGGATCTTTGATCCGACCTCGCGCTCCATTTCCGCAATGTCATCCAAACCAATGGCGGGTCGGCCGGCTTTCGTAGGCGTGGGGAAAACGGGGCCGAAGCCGATGTAGTCCGCGCCGTCGGCGAGGGCTTGTTTCGCCTGGGCGAGGGAATGGGTGGAGCGACCGATGATCATGCCGTCCGGGATCCTACTGCGGACATCGTAGATCGAGCCGTCGTCCTGGCCGATGTGGACGCCGTCGGCTCCGAGCTCCGCGGCCATGTCGGGGTAGTCATTGAGGATGAAAGGGATGCCCGCCGCCTTGCACAGCGGGATGATTTTTCTCGCGGCGTCGGCGATGGTTTCCAAAGGAATGCCCTTCGCGCGAAGCTGGAGCACATCCGCGCCGCCGGATAGGAGGGACGCGGCGACACTTTCCACATTGTCCTCCCCGACGTATCCGAAATCGACGATTCCGTAGAGGCGGGCTTCGGCGGGGATTTTCACAGCCCTTTTTCCTCAAGGAACCTGCCGACCCAACCGATGTCGTACTTCCCACTCGCGAAATCGGGATGATCCAGAATTTCCTGCTGGAAAGGGATGGTCGTCTTGATGCCGTGGATGGTGAACTCGCCGAGGGCGCGCTTCATCCGTGCGATGGCGATCTCGCGGGTGGCTCCGGTGATGATGAGCTTGGCGATCATCGAGTCGTAGTAAGGCGGCACCGAGTATCCGGAATAGACGTGGGTATCCACGCGGACACCCTTCCCGCCCGGCGCGTACCAGAGCGTG
Source organism: Verrucomicrobiota bacterium (assembly GCA_046051965.1). Classification (GTDB taxonomy): domain Bacteria; phylum Verrucomicrobiota; class Verrucomicrobiia; order Verrucomicrobiales; family Akkermansiaceae; genus Luteolibacter. The sequence goes on along the minus strand of JBJONG010000006.1, from coordinate 85,537 downwards.
ATCGTGCCGGGGCTGGGCATGAACTTGTTGTAGGGATCCTCCGCATTGATGCGGCACTCGATGGAGTGGCCGCGCGGGGTGGCTTCCAAGACATGGCGCGAGAGCGATTCGCCCGCCGCGACGCGGATCTGTTCCTTGATCAGTTCGCAGCCCATCACTTCCTCGGTCACCGGATGCTCCACCTGGATGCGGGTGTTCATTTCCATGAAGTAGAAATTCTCGCCCGCCTCATCGACGAGGTATTCGATCGTTCCGGCGTTCTGGTAGTTGATCGCCTTGATGAGGTTCACGGAGGCCGCACCCATTCGCTCGCGCAGCTCAGGTGTGAGGAGCGGCGAGGGGCATTCCTCGATGATTTTCTGGTTGCGGCGCTGCATCGAGCAATCGCGCTCGCCGAGGTGGATGAAATGGCCGTGCGAATCCGCGATGACCTGGAACTCGATGTGGTGCGGGTTGAGCACCAGTTTCTCCATGTAGCAGTCGCCGTTTCCAAAACAGGCCATGGCCTCGTTGGATGCGGCTTGGAAAAGGGATTTGAACTCCTCCGCCTTGAAGCACGGGCGCATCCCGCGTCCGCCGCCACCGGCCGTGGCCTTGATCATCACCGGCAGGCCGATCTCCATCGCTTTCGCGTAGGCCTCGTCGGGATCTGTCAGGATTTCCGAGCCGGGAGTGATCGGCACGCCGTTGGCGACCGCGGTGGCGCGGGCTGTGGCCTTGTCGCCCATCATGCGGATCACATCCGCGGAGGGGCCGATGAAAACGATGCCCGAGGTCTGGCAGATATCGGCGAAGCGGGCGTTTTCCGAGAGGAAGCCGTAACCGGGATGGATCGCGTCCGCGCCGGTGATCTCGGCGGCGGCGATGATGCGGTCGGGCTTGAGGTAGCTGTCCTTGCTCGGCCCCGGGCCGATGCAGACCGCCTCGTCGGCGAGCTGGACGTGCATGGAATCCACATCCGCTTCGGAGTAAACAGCCACCGATTGGACTCCGAGCTCGCGGCAGGCGCGGATGATGCGGAGGGCGATCTCGCCGCGGTTGGCGACCAGGACTTTGTTGAACATGTCGGTCGGGTGGCGGGGGATTATTTGATGCGGAAAAGGACGTCGCCGTATTGAACGGGGTTTGAGTCGGTGGCGACGATGGCGCAGATCGTACCGGATTTCTCCGCCTTGATCTCGTTCATCACTTTCATCGCCTCAATGATGCAGATCGTCTGCCCTTCGGAAACGGCGGTGCCGACCTCGACGAAGTTCGGCGCGTCCGGCGCGGGCTTGCGGTAGAAAGTGCCAACCATCGGCGAGGTGATTTCAGAGCCCTCTGCGGCGGGTGCGGCGGCAGCGGGGACCGGAGCGGCGGATGCGGCCGCAGGCGCTGAAATCAAAGGGGCGGCAGCAGGGCTGGCGGGCGGAGCGGAAGGCATGCTGGCGAACAGTGCGCCGAGTTCCTCCATGTCCGGGCCTTTCTTGAGCTTGAGGTGAAAATCCTTTTTGGAGAGATCGAAATGGGTCAACCCATGCTCGTTCATCAGTTCCACGATCTTTCTGATTTCTTGCAGTTCCACGAGTTTGGCTTTCAAAAGTTTGGGAGGTTTGGAGCGGTCACCGCGACCGCGTCCAGCGCTCGCCCAAGGTAGGAATCAGCGGCAAAGCCCGTCAAGCATCATCCCGAGCATCGACGCTCTTCGATGTTTGACCTCGGCTCCCCGATGGAGAACATCAGCCCATGCCATCCGAACCCGAAGCCGATCCCCGCTTCAACGAATTCGTCCTGCTCCAGGCGCAGAACGCCGGGCTTTTCCTCGGCCAGATCCCGAATCCGCAGACGGGCGAGAAATCCGTGAACCTCCGCGCCGCGAAATCGGTGATCGACTCGCTGGGCATGCTCAGGAACAAGACCGCCGGGAATCTCACAGAGACCGAAGCCAAGCTCCTCGAAATGGCCCTGAAAAACCTCATCCCTCTCTACAAAACCGCACTCGACGAATCCGAATCATGAAATCCTTCACCCCTTTCCAAATCGCCCACGTCCCCGTCGGCGGCCCGATCCCGTTTTTCATCCTCGGCCCCTGCGCCTTGGAGAGCGAGAAATTCGCCTGGGAGATGGCGCGCTCGCTCAAGGAAATCGCCGACCGCACCGGCATCCCCTTCGTTTTCAAAGCCTCTTTCGACAAGGCGAACCGGACATCGGTGAATTCCTTCCGCGGCCCGGGCATCAAGGAGGGCTGCCGCATCCTCGGGGAAATTTCCAAGGAACTGAAATGCCCGGTCACCACCGACATCCACACGGCGGAGCAGGCGGAGATCGCCGCCGAGCATATTGATCTGCTCCAAATTCCCGCGTTTCTCTGCCGCCAGACGGATCTGCTGGAAGCGGCGGCGAAAACCGGGCGCGTGGTGAACGTGAAAAAAGGCCAGTTCCTCGCGCCGTGGGACACCGTGAACATCGCGGACAAGATGCGCGCCTTCGGCTGTGACCGCTTCCTCATCACCGAGCGCGGCACGACCTTCGGCTACAACAATCTGGTGGTGGACATGCGCTCGCTCTACCTCATGCGGAAAGAGGGCATCCCGGTCATTTTCGACGCCACCCATTCGGTGCAACGCCCCGGCGGCCTCGGCGGCGCGACTGGTGGCGACGGCGAGCTGGCTCCCGTGCTCGCCCGCGCGGCGGTGGCCACCGGCTTGGACGGCCTGTTCATGGAAGTCCACTCCGACCCCGCCAACGCCCTCTCCGACGGCCCGAACCAGATCCCGCTGGAATTCATCGAGGATCTGCTCATCAAGCTCCTGGCGATCCACCACGCGAGCCGTTGATATAGGAAGATAAAAAAACCGCAGATGGACGCAGATGGACGTGAATTTGGAAAAATGGATGAGGCATTACGTCATCTCGACCTCGGTCTGAGGCAGACAGGTTTTCCTACACAAGAATTCCCAAGATTCTTCTCTACCATCTGCGTTCATCTGCGTCCATCTGTGGTTGAATTCTCTTCTTTTCGGCAATCGCCATGAACCTGAAATCACGCCTGCTGGAATGGATGGGCGGCGGGGAAGGCGATTTCGCGGAGCTTTCCCTGGAGGTGTTCCGGCACCAGTTCTCGGGAAACGCGGCTTACCGGAACTACTGCGAGGCGCTGGGAAAAACGCCGGACACCATCACTTCATGGCGCGAGATCCCGGCGATCCCCACGGATGCCTTCAAGCTCCCCGGCGTGGCACTGCGCGGCTTTCCGGAAAGCGAAACCATCGGCCATTTCCTCACTTCCGGCACGACGACCGAGACGAAGGGGAAACATGAGTTTCGCGATCTGGGGTTGTATGAGGCTTCAGTGCTTGGCGCGTGGCAACTACTTGGTTTGCCGGAGATCAGCCGGCCATGGCTGTTTTCCCAAACACCAGACGACAACCCGCACTCCTCCCTCGTCCGCATGTTCGAGATTCTCTCCGGGAGAGCCGTCCCTTCGGGCGGCACATGGCTCATCGATTCCGAAGGCAATTTCCGGTTGGAAAATTTCCTCCCGCAGCAACCCGCAGCCCTCCTCGGCACCTCCATCGCCTTGCTGCGTGCTTGCGATGAAACGGAGCCGCAGCCACTCCCGGAAGGCTCATGGATTTTCGAAACCGGCGGCAGCAAGGGGTTGAAAAAATCCTTCACCCCCGCCGAAGTCCGCGCCCGCCTCTCCGCCCATTTCGGCGTCCCGGAACGCCGCATTCTCAACGAATACGGCATGACCGAGCTCTTCTCCCAGTTCTACAAATGGGGCGATCAGGAAACCCACACCGGCCCGCCGTGGGTCGGCATCCGTGTCATGGATGTGCATACCGGCGCCCCCGCGAAACCCGGCGAAGTCGGCTATCTGGAAATCATCGATCTCGCAAACCTCGACACCGTGGCCGCGATCAGGACGCAGGATCTCGCCATCGCCGTCGGCGAGCGGGAATTCATCCTCCTAGGTCGTGATCCGGAGGCCGTGGCGCGCGGTTGCTCGCGGGGTGTGGAGGATGTACTCATCTGAAGACTTGCATCCGCCGTGCAATCGTGCAATCGTGCTGCACGAAGTCATGAACGTGACCCTGAAACTCCCCGACGAGCTGTGCAAGGCGGCGCGCCATCTGGCCGTGGACGAGTCGAAATCCCTTTCCGCGTGGACGGCGGAACTTATGCGCCGGGAGATCGAGGCGAGAAAGGCCAAGCCGGAAAAACCGAAAACGTGGATGGATGCGATGACCGTGGACGGCGCCCCCGAGTGGTTTTATGAGAAGGACTTTCCGTTGGAAGACCGTAAGTCGATGAAAGTTCGGGAAATTGACTTTGAGGAGTGATGCCGTTTCTGCTCGATACCGTGACAATTTCCGAGCTGCGCAAAGGGGCACGGATGAACCATGCGGTTCGCAAATGGCAGGAATCGGAGGTCACCGGCTCGGCATATCTCAGCGTGATCACAATGAATGAAATCCGCTACGGTATCTCCAAGCAGATGCGGCGGGATCGGAATTTCGCGGATCTTCTCGAAATCTGGTATTCCAATCTTACCTCGCAGCCCGAGGTGTTTCCGCTGCTTGGTGTGGATCTTCCCATCGCTGAGCTAGCGGCACATTTCAGGGGGAGTAACGGACTTTCTTACGCCGACTCCTTGATCGCCGCCACCGCGAAAGTCCACGGTCTCACACTCGCCACGCGCAACACCGCCGATTTCGAGGCTACCGGGATCGCGCTGTTCAACCCATGGGAATTCCAAGCATGAAAACCCTCACCGAGCGCGTCGCCTTCCTCGTTTCCCATCGGGATACGCTGGAGAAATGGGTGGGCGCTTACGATGCGGAGGCGCTCGGAAATTGGCTGGACGCCGAGCTTGGCGATGCGCGGCGGCTGGAGGAATGGGTGGATGGCTCGCGGGTGGTGCCGCGCGGGCCGGTGCTGCATGTGGTGAGCGGGAACACGGAGCACGCGGCTTTTCAGACGGTGTTCCGCGCGATCCTCATTGGCTGCCGGAGCTGGGTGAAAGTGCCTTCGGCGGGTTTGCCGGAATTCGAGGAATGGGCGCGGGGGATTGATGGGTTGGAGGTGCGCCGCGAGCTGCCGGAGAAATGGCGAGCGCCGGAGGTGGCGGTGATTTACGGCGGGGCGGCGACGCTGGAATTTTTCCGGGAATGGCTCGCGCCGCAGACACGGATCATCGAGCACGGCCCGAAAATCAGCGCGGCCTTCGTGTTTTCCGAGCGGGAAGGACTCCAGCGGGATCTCGCGGAGGACATCATGCGCTACGGCCAGCGCGGCTGCCTCTCCGTGCAGGCGATTTATCTCCATGGCGATGCGCAACCTTTCTGCGAAAAACTCGCGGAGGCGTTGCAAACGTGGGGGCCATCTTCCGTCTCCACGGGCCTGTCCGAGGCCGGAGCCGTCCGCAACGAACGCGAGCTCGCCCGTTTCCGCATCGCCAACGGAGCGGATGCGAAGATGTGGGAGAGTGAAAATTCCACCGACTGGACGGTCGTATGGGATGCCGAAACCACCGCCCTGCGCCCCGGCCCGGGCTCGGGATTCGTGCGGGTTTTCCCCATGCCTTCGGAAATCTCCCACGAAAGCCTCGGAGCGGAATCGCATTTCCTCTCCACCGCCGTCTGCGAGCCGGTCAGCGCCGCCGATCTTCTGGAAATTCTCTCACCGCCCCGCATCTGCGCCGCCGGCAAAGCCCAGGAGCCCGGCATCCTCTGGCATCCGGATGGCGAAATGCCGCTGGCCGGGCTTGTCCGCTGGCGCGATCTCGGCTGAACTCCCGCCATGCCCGAAGCCGCCATCGAAACCACCGGAACCATCCTCGAACGCAAGGGCGAGATCCTCTATCGCGTAGAACTGATGAACGGCAAGGTCGTCCTCGGTCACCTCTCAAAAGCTCTCACCGATGCGAAGGCGGAGCTGGCGGAAGGCGCAACCGTCCTCCTTGAAATGACCCCCTACGATTTCGATCAGGCGCGGATCCTGGGGGTGGCCTGAAAATCTCCCGTTGCGGCGCGGAACTTTGCCCCTACCCTGTGCCATGACGATGAACTGCCTCGGGGGAACCTGCCGCACCAGCCGATGGATGCGGGCGACCCTGCTGCTCGCGGGCGCCTACCATATCCTCTTCGCGGTCTGGACGAACGCTTGGCCTTTCCATGCCTTCGATCTCCTCGGCATCCCGCATCCGAACCATCCCATGCTCTGGCGCGTGCTCGGCATGATTTCCGGCGTGGTCGGCTTCGCCTTGCTGATCGCCGCCACGGATCCGATCCGGCACTGGCTCATCGTGTTGCTGGGTTTCGCGAAAACGCTGGCGGCCACGGTCATCCTGGCCTTCGCCGTTTCCGCCGGAGACCTCCCGCCCGCCTCGCTGCTGTTCCTGCCGTTCGATGATCTCGTCTGGCTTGTTCCTTTCGGCGCGATCCTGTGGGTCACCCTGCGGGCGAACCTCGGCATCCCGCCCTCGCGCAGCAGCCCGTATTCCGTAGGGGAGGCGGCTGCCATTTATCAGCTCTCCACCGGCGAGACGCTGGCCGAGGCATCTGCGAAACGCCCGCTGGTGCTGGTTTTCCTGAGGCATTTCGGCTGCACCTTCACCCGCCAGATCCTGCGCGGTTTGCAGGATTTGGAGCGGCAGGCGAAACAACGGGATGCCACGCTCGTCCTTGTCCACATGCTGAAATCCGGCGAGGAAATCGAATACCTCGGCGAGAACTCCGATGTGCCCCGCATCGCCGATCCGCGCTGCGAACTCTACCGCGCCTTCGGCCTCGGCAAGGGCGGCTTCATGGAACTCTTCGGCCCGCATGTCTGGTGGCGCGGACTCATCGCCGTTTTCAAGGGCTGCGGCGTGGGCCACCTCGCGGGCGACGGCTTGCAGATGCCGGGCGCGTTCGTTTTCAGCGACGGGAAAATCATCGCCGCCCAGCCCGCTCACACCGCCGCCGACCTACCGGATCTCGCGGCGCTTTTCGACAACGCCGCGCGTGCCGGATCCGATGCCGCAGCTTGGGTTTCCGCAGAAAAATGAGCCGTCCGCCGCACACGATCCTCACCATTTCCCTCGCCGCGCTGGTGGCGGTCACATTACCCGCCATGATCCAAGCCGAAGAACCCGCCGCCTTCCGCACAGCGCTCATCCATGATGATTTGTTTCTCGAGCACGATACCGGCGAAGGCTTCCCCGAGAATCCGGATCGCCTGCGCCGCCTGACAAAGCATCTCAGGCAACATCCCGTTTCCGGGCGCCTGCTGTGGATTGCGCCGGACAAGGAAATCGATCCCATGCCGTGGATTCTCGGAACGCACGACGCGGACTACGTGGCGGAGTTCGAGCGGACATGCGCGGCGGGTGGAAAACACATGCACGGCAGCGCCGACACGCCGGTTTCGGAACGCAGCTACGAGGTTTCGGTGCGGGCGGTGGCGGGCGCGTTGACGGCGGTGGATCTGGTCATGAAAGGCCGGGTGGAGAACGCTTTCGCGGCGCTGCGCCCGCCGGGACATCATGCGATGCCGGACAGGGCGAAGGGTTTCTGTTTTTTCGCGAACGCCGCCATCGCCGCCCGCTACGCGCAGAAACAGCACAAGCTTGAGCGCGTGATGATCGTCGATTGGGACGTGCACCACGGCGATGGCACGCAGGCGATCTTCCTGGAGGATCCCGGCGTGTTCTTTTTCTCCACCCACCAATACCCGTTCTACCCGGGGCCGAGCGGCGCGCCGGAAATCACCGGCAAGGGCGCGGGCGAAGGCACGAACCTGAACGTGCCGCTCGCCGCGGGAAGCGGTGACGAAGCAGTGATCAAGGCTTTCCGGACGGAACTCACGGAAGCGTTCCGCAAGTTCAAGCCGCAGCTCCTCATCATCTCCGCCGGCTTCGACGCCCATGAGGACGATCCGCTGGGCGCGCTGGGATGGACGAGCAGTGTTTACGCGGAACTCACGGGAATCCTCCGCGAACTGTGCCGCGAACAAGGCCACTCACGCATCGTTTCCCTGCTGGAAGGGGGTTACAGCGAGCGCGGAATCACCGAGGGCGTACGCCGGCATATCGAGGCTTTGGAGGCTCCGGCTCCCTGAATAAGGCTTTCCCGTTGCCCCGCGCCCGCAGGCGGTTAGTTTCCTCCCGCATGATCCCACTCAAAGGAAAGACGTTCCTCGTGACCGGAGCCTCCAGCGGCATCGGCGCGGCGCTGTGCGCGCAGTTGCTGGGTCACGGCGCGAACGTGCTCGGCGTGACCCGGCGACCGGCCGCTTTGCATCCGGATGTCTCCCCCATCCTCGCCGATCTCACCTCGCGTGAGGACATTTCAGGGATTTTCACCCGGCTCGGGAAAATCGACGGCCTCGTGAACTGCGCGGGCGTCGCCTACCTTTCCCGCATCGCCGATGGCAACCCCCAGGACTGGGAGGAAATGTGGCGGGTGAACGTCATGGCGCTCTCACTCTGCTGCCAGTTCTCACTGAAACATTTTCCCAAAACCGGCGGCCGCATCGTCAACGTGTCGTCGATGTCCGGCCACCGCGTTCCGCCGTCCGGAGGTTTCTATGCGCCCACGAAGTTCGCCGTGCGCGCCGTCACCGACGCGCTGCGCTCCGAGCTGAAGGCGGCACGCTCGCCCATCCAGGTCGCCTGTGTCTCGCCCGGCTTCGTAGATACTCCCCTGCTCGACAACTACTTCCGTGGCCGCGAGGAAATCCTCTCGCAGACCCGCGCCGGGATGAAAATGCTGCAACCCGAAGATGTCGCCCACTGCATCATGACCATCCTGACAGCCCCGCCGCACGTCGAGATCGGCGATATCCTGCTGCGCTCTTCGGATCAGATGGCTTAGGTTTTCCTGGCCCTAACGCCTTGCAGCGGGGTCTCGATGTATTTCCAGGATAGCATCGTCATGCCCCATGTGATTGCGGCAAAAAGCACGATGCGCACCACGATCTGCGGGGTGGTCTCCGCGTATGGTCCCCACCACAGGAAGGGCATGGTTTTCCCGAGGATGATGGGGGCGAGGTTGTGATAGAGGTAGATGCCGTAGGACAGCAGGCCGACTTTCTGGAGAAACTTTGTTTCCAGAAACCTGCCCGCGAGGTTGTTCCAGCCGATCGAGGCGGTGGCGATCACCCCGCAGAGGCCGATGCAGAGAACCGTCGCGTAGAACGGCCCGATCCGGTTCGGAGGGAGGCCGAAGCGCGGCCCGAACTCGAACACCGCGTAGGCACCGCAGCCCGCGACCATCAGGATTTTCCAAAGCCGCGAGGAAAGCGGGAAGCCCCGGTGGACAGCCAGCGCCATCAACCCGCCGATACCGAAGAAATCGAACCAGCTCCAGCTCAGCTTGTGCGGCCAGATGAAGGGCGGCATGAAAAGGTATTCGTAGTATCGCGAGAGCGGAGCGATGGCCGCGAAAAGGATCATCGCCGCCACGAGGAAACGCCGCGGCGTGAGCCATATCACCGCCGGCCAGAACAGGTAGAACTGCTGCTGGATCGCGATCGACCAGAAATGCGAAGTGCCGTGCGGCCACTCACCGAGCAGGGCGATGTGGAAGTTCGTAAGGTAAAGCAGATACCAATGGATGTGTGGCCCGATCCGCGGAGCCAGGAAAACGAAGGCCACGGCCAGCGCCACATAATACGGCGCCATGATGCGCAGCCCGCGCCGCCATTGGAAATCCTTCCACGCCCGCCAGCGCCAGCCCGCGCCTTTCGCCTCCTGCTTGGCGCGTGTCCGCAACAGCGAGCCGGTGATGAAATACCCCGAGAGCACGAGGAAAAAATAGAGCCCCACCTCATAGGGCAGCCCGAAATTCCACGCCTCCGGCACCCAATGATCCCAACAGATCCCGAGCATCGCAAGCGCACGCAACCCATCGAGCTGGATGGCGCGGTTTCTTGCCGGGGTGGTCATGGCGGTCATTTAAGGGTAGGGACTTTGCCGCCCCAAACGAAAAAGCGAGCCAACCCTTCCGGGTGGCCCGCTTTCGGGAAACCTTTCGAATTAGAGGCCTTTCTTGACCACGTCATCGAGGAGCTCGATCACGCGGTTCGAGTAACCCCACTCGTTGTCATACCAGCTGACCAGCTTGAAGAAGGTGCTGTTGAGCTCGATGGAGGAGCCGGCGTCGAAGATCGAGGAGTGCGCGTCGTGGATGAAGTCGGTGGAGACCACTTCGTCCTCGGTGTAGGCGAGGATGCCCTTGAGGTAGGTCTCGGACGCCTTCTTGAGGGCGGCCTTGATCTCCGCGAGGGAGGTTTCCTTCTCGGTCTTCACGGTGAGGTCGACGGCGGAAACGGTCGGCGTCGGCACGCGGAAGGCCATGCCGGTGAGCTTGCCTTTCACTTCCGGGCAGACGAGGGCGACGGCCTTCGCGGCTCCGGTGGTGGAGGGGATGATGTTGATCGCGGCGGAGCGTCCGCCTTTCCAATCCTTCTTGGACGGGCCGTCCACGGTTTTCTGGGTGGCGGTGTAGGAGTGGATGGTGGTCATCAGGCCTTCCTTGATGCCGAAACCTTCCTTGAGGAGGACGTGCACGATCGGGGCGAGGCAGTTCGTGGTGCAGCTCGCGTTGGAGATGATGTGGTGTTTCGCTGGATCGTAGAGATCGTCGTTCACGCCCTGGACGAAGGTGCCGTCCTCACCGGAGGCGGGGGCGGAAATGATGACCTTTTTCGCACCGGCGGTGATGTGGCCGCGTGCCTTGTCGGCGGCGGTGAAAAGTCCGGTGGACTCGATCACGACTTCCACGCCGAGTTCTGCCCATGGCAGGCCATCGGGAGTGCGGGCGGAAACCACTTTGATTTCGTGGCCGTTGACCACGATGATGTCGTCTTCCTCAAGCTCGGGGGAGGATTTCTTCGAGGAAACCTCGCCGGCGAACTTGCCTTGCGTGGAATCGTATTTGAGGAGGTAGGCGAGGTTGTCGGCCGGGACGATGTCGCCGACGGCGGCTACCTTGAATGTGGTGCCGAGGTGGCCCTGTTCGACGAGTGCGCGGAATACGAGGCGTCCGATGCGTCCGAAACCGTTGATGGCGATGGTGGTCATAATTTTCTGTATGGAATGGTCGTTCGAGACCGTTTGTTGCTTGCGCCGCAAACGGCTTTTCCGGCGCGGCGGCGGGATTGTGCATGGATGCGCCGATGCGTCAACCCCGCTGTCACGGGGCGGAAAAGGCCATCGGAATCAATCCGCTGCGGTGTTTTCGCGGAGCCAGGCGGCGAAGGATTCCTCGGAAATCTCCCCGGCGGCGAGGGCGAGATAGCAGGGATATTTTTCCTCTTCCCCCACGATGAAAGCCCGGCCATTCAAAATGAGAAAGGTCTCACATGCGATGGCTGCGGTGCGTTTGTTGCCGTCGAGGAAGGGATGGTTTTTTGCAAGGCCGTAAGCGTAAGCTGCCGCGAGCGCACATAAATCAGGCGGCGGCGAGCCGTAACACCAAAGCTGCAAAGGCTTCGCGAGGGCTGACATCAGCATGTTTTCATCGCGAAGACCCGGCATCCCGCCATGCTCCGCAAGCTGACGCTGGTGAAAAAGGCGGACAGTCCGCTCCTCCAGCCACTCGGGTTCTGCCGATGGGTTCATTGCGCGAGTTTCCTGAGCATGTTGCGGTTTTCCCGCATGACTTTCTCCGCCACTTCCATCTGGCGGGATACTTTTTCGTCGAATGCAGTTAGACCGAGTCCATCCGGCGTTTCCGTGACAGTCAGGGTGTCACCCTTCGAGACGCGCAGCTTTTCCAGCAATTCCTTGGGCAGGATGATGCCCGCCGAATTGCCGATGGAGGTGATTTTAACGGTCGTGATCATGTGTGGATTCTAACCCAAGTAATAACCGCCGCAATGCCAATGTTCGCGCGACAACGCCTTCTGAAATCGGAGCTTTTCACCCCTGCGGCGATCCGTGAAAGTGTGCCCGCAATGCTGGACATCAAGGTCATACGGGAACAGGCGGACGAGGTGAAGACGCGGCTGAAGGCTCGCGGCGGGGATCATTGGAAACTCATCGACGAGGTGCTTGCGTGCGATGAGGCGCGGCGGGCGGCGGAGACCTCCAAGCAGGAACTCCAGAACAAGCGCAAGACGATCTCGAAACAGATCGGAATGATGAAGGCGAAGGGGGAGGACAGCTCGGCCATCGAAGCGGAGGTGCGCGGCATCAATGATGAAATCTCGAAGTTCGACGCGCTCGCCGAGGATTGCACCGCGAAGCAGAACGACCTTCTCCTCAACATCCCCAACCTCCCCCACGCGGAATGCCCGGTGGGCGACAGCGAGGAGGCGAACCCCGTCGTCCGCGAGTGGGGTGCGAAACCGGATATTTCCGAGCCGAAGGATCATGTGGAGCTCGCCACGAAACACGGCCTGATCTCGTGGGACGATGCGATCCGCATTTCCGGATCGGGCTTCGCGGTGTATCGCGGCAAGGGCGCGAAGCTGGAGCGGGCACTGATCCAATTCCTGTTAGATACGCAGACGGAGAACGGCTACGAGGAGGTCAACGTGCCGCACCTCGTCCTGCGCGAGTGCATGGAAGGCACCGGGCAGTTGCCGAAATTCGAAGACGACATGTATGGCACCGAGCCTTCGGAAAACGACGGCCGCAACACGCTTTTCCTCGCCCCCACCGCCGAGGTGCCGGTGACAAACCTTTACCGCGACACCATCGTTCCCGAGTCGGACCTTCCTATCAAACTCGTGGCCTACACGCCGTGCTTCCGCCGCGAGGCGGGCTCGGCCGGGCGTGACAACAAGGGCATCATCCGCATGCACCAGTTTGATAAAGTGGAGTTGGTGCAAGTGGTCGATCCGGACACAGGCTTCCAGGTTCTTGAGGAGCTGACGGCGCATGCGGAAAGCATCCTGCAAAAGCTCGGGCTGCATTACCGCGTGATCGAGCTTTGCACCGGCGACATCGGTGCGAACTCGGCGAAAACCTACGACATCGAGGTCTGGGCACCCGGCCACGGGAAATACCTGGAGGTTTCGAGCTGCTCTTGCTTCGGCGATTTCCAGGCGCGGCGGATGAAGCTGCGCTTCAAGGACAAGGAAGGCAAAAACCGTTTCCCGCACACCCTCAACGGCTCCGGCACCGCCCTGCCCCGGCTCTACGTGGCGCTTTTGGAGCAATGCCAGCAGCCCGACGGCTCGATCCGCATCCCCGCCGCGCTGATCCCGTATTTTGGAGCGGAAAGCATTTCCTAACCCATTTATGAAAGCTCTCGTCGCGATCCTCACCATGGCCACCGCGTTTGCCGAACCCGTGCCGATGACTTTCAAGGCCGCGGACGGCACGGAAGTGCTCTACCGTTTCGCGGCTCCGGAAAAAACGGAGGAAGGGAAACAGCATCCGCTCGTCCTTTTTCTCCACGGCTCGGGTCAGCGCGGCACCGACAACCAAGCGCAGCTCCAGCATGGCGTATCAGACATCCTCAAAGGCGCCGCCGATAACGGTGAATCCGCTTTTCTCATCGCCCCACAATGCCCGCCGGGGCGCTGGTGGGCAAAGCCAACATCCGATTGGATCGGTCTCGCGGATGAGGAACAAAACGAGCTGTTGGAAGCGGTGCTGGCACTCATTGAGGAAACGGCAGCGAAACACCCCATCGACCGCAAGCGCATCTACATCACCGGCCTTTCCATGGGCGGCTTCGGCACCTGGGACATGCTCGCCCGCAGCCCGGAAACATGGGCAGCCGCCATTCCCATCTGCGGAGGTGGCAATCCGAAATCAGCGCCAAAATTCAAGCACATCCCGATTCGGATCTACCACGGCGATGCGGACAATGTCGTGCGCCCGCAGAGCAGTGAGCAAATGGCCACAGCCCTTGGCAACATCGGCGGCAAGGCAACGATACAGCTCTATCCAGGAGTCGGCCATGACTCATGGACGCGGACTTATCGCGATACCGAGGTCATAAAATGGTTGTTCGCCCAGAAGAAAACCGACTGATGCGTTTCCTAAAGTCAGAAGCAGGGGCGATTGTCCTGTGGCTTGCCGTCTCGCTTTTTGCGGCGGCACTGCTTACTCCGCACCTATACGACGCGGGGAAAGGACTCGCAGAAAGCGCGGAGGCAAAGGACTACCCTGCTGCCATCGAATCCATTGCCGGCTCTGCGGAACGGGCCAAAATTGACCGTTACTTTTCCCGCTCCCTGATCGTCTCCGCGCTTGTGCTGTTGCCTTTGCTGATCCGCCGCGTGAAACACCTGCCGCACGATCCGCAGGCCGATTTTTACGCCCTGCGGAAGTCACCGTGGAGCAAACGGATTGTCCATCTCGGCGGTGGCCTGGTCATCGGCGCGGCTTCGTTGGGCACGTTGGTGCTTGTCCTCGAAATCTTGGGCGCAACCCTTCCCCGGGACACCGAATTCACCGTTGGGAAGTTTTTCTCCAAAGCCTTGATGCCCGCGCTGGGGGCTGGCGTTATCGAGGAACTCATTTTCCGCGGATTGCTGCTTGGGTTATGGTTACGCACTTGCTCGATGCGGACGGCGTGGATTGGCAGTTCGGTGATGTTTTCGTTCATGCATTTCCTGAGCCCGCCCGCAGGCATGGCGATTGCGGATCCGCGCGCTTGGGATGCGGGCTTCCAGATTCTCGGTTCCACGCTGGGTCACTTCACGCAGCCTGCCTTCTTCGTCACGGAGTTCGCCACACTCACACTCCTCGGACTCATTTTAGGCTGGTGCCGACTCCGCACCTTTTCGCTCTGGCTCCCCATCGGCCTCCACGCCGGGTTGGTGTTCGCGCTAAAGACCATCTCCATGACCCGCACGCTCGATCCCGAGTCACCGCTTCACCCTTGGTTCATAGGCAACGACCTGAAATCCGGCCTCCTGCCTCTCTCCGCGCTCGGTGTTTGCTTTGTGTGCTGTATGGCCATGGTTCACTTTTACCGGCCTGTGGATTCTGAAACATCCGCGCTGGAAAAGGCGTAAGCGCTGAAATGAAAGCCCTCGCCTGCCTGCTCGCCGCCACCCTCATTTCCCACGCCGCGCCCGAAGCGATCTTCGACGGCAAATCCCTGGCCGGCTGGAAAACCGCCGGCGCCGATGTCTGGACGGTGGCGGACGGCATCCTGACCGGCACCAGCAACGACAAGAAACAGGGATCCATCCTCTGGACGGAAACGGAATACACGGATTTCGTTTTCTCCTGCGAATTCAGGTTCGAGGGCAAGATCGACTCGGGCGTTTTCCTGCGTCATGAGAACGACCAGATCCAGATCGGCATCTCCGGATCGCTGAAGCGCGACATGACCGCCTCGCCCTACATCGCCTCGAAAAAGGGATATCCTGTTGAGGCGAAGGGCGTCGCCGAACTGCTCAAGGAAGGCGAATGGAATACGATGAAAATCACCGCGAAGGGTGCCGTCTATACCGTCGAGCTGAACGGCAAGGAAGTCATGACCTACACCTCGGACTCCGCGAAGGAAAAAGGCCCCATCGGCCTGCAGATGCATCCGGGCGTGGCGATGAAAGTCGATTTCCGAGCGATCACCCTCGCATTACCGTAAGCACCGCGACCCTCCCCGCGCCCGCTTTGCGGAGCACTTTCGCGCACTCGTCCACGGTGGAGCCTGTGGTGAAAACATCATCCACGAGAAGGAAACCGGGTGGGGAGTTTTCGGGGAAAGGCTCACGCAACGCGAAAGCGCCCCGCAGGTTTTCCATCCGCTGCTTTCTGGTCAGGCGGGTCTGCGTTTCCGTCCGCCGCACGCGTTTCAGAAGCCGCGATACGGATAGCCCGGTCTCGATGGAAATGGATCGTGCGATCTCCTCCGCCTGGTTGAACTGCCGCTCCATCTGTCGTGAGCGGTGCAGCGGCACCGGCACCAGCGGCCATTTTTCCTGTAGCGCTACGGTCAGCCGGGGATCGGCGAAAGCCCGGCATGCGAGCCTGCCCAGCTCTGCGCCGAGATGGATTTCCCTGCCGTATTTCAGGCGGTGAACGAGTTCCAAGGTCGAGTCGCAACGATCCATCGCCGCCCTTGCGAACTCGAAGTGGAACGAAAGCCCCTTGCAGTTCGGGCAATCGAAAGGGCCGTCGATCAAGCCTTTGAAATGTTCACCGCAGACATCGCAGAACGGCGGTGCGATGCGCGGCAGGCGTTCCGCGCAGGGTTCGCAAAGCGCCATCCCATCGGAAAGCCCCAGCCCGCAGATCTCGCAGACCGGCGGGTAAAGCCAGTCGAGGGCGTCAATCGCCGGTGTTTTCACTAAGCGCATCACGTTGGGTGAGGAGATGAACGAAAATTCCGATCGCGAACACGCCCAGCAGCGGAACAAGCCCCGTCTGCACCGAGCCGGAGGTGAGGTAAACAGACAGCCGGTCGCTGGATTCGATGGCGTGGGCGGCCTTGGAAAAAAGCCGGTCCGCCAGCAACCAGCCCATGAGCAAACCCGCAGGCAACCAGACGGATGCCGTCCGCCACCGCGCCCAGCCGAGCACGCAGCCGAACGCGAACCATGGGAGGAAAACGGAGATGATGCGCGCGGTCATATCCCCGCCGCTGAGGATGATGCCGGTCAGTTGGATCGCGGACAGCGTTTCGGTATCCACCGCTTCCGCCGTCCCGAAGCCGCTGAGAATGTATCGCGCCCCGCCCAACATCAGCGCCGCGAGCGTGATGGCCGCCGGAGCCTTCATCGCCCTGAGAAAAATACCGAGTATGGCGCAGCGGAAAAAAACCTCGATCAGCCCTGCCAGTGCCAGCGCGATTCCGATATCGAAAATGATCCCTTCATGCCATGCCCTCGGATCGTTCACCCACCCGTATGCGCCTGCTTTCACCATTACTAGACCGATCAACAGGAAACAGCCCAAGGTGGCGAGGAAGCCTGTCAATGCCTGCAATGGGCCCGACGGGTTGGAACGGATTGTTTGGCCGGGGTCGATCACGCTGGCTCCGTATGGCAGCCGGACAGCCCACGGCCCTTGCCGATTTTCATGCCCGCCACCGAGCCGCAGCCACTCGATGAGCGGAAGCAACAACAACGCCGCCACAACCGGCCAGCAGACCATGAAAAAATCCTCCAGTTTCGCCGCTCCGCTCCATGCCGCGAGCTTGTTCATCACCCCGTTGAAATCCTTCGTGACCGAAAGCTCGGAAAGCGCCTTGCCGCCGTTGTAGGCCATCGGTGTGAGCCATAGTCCGATCACCAGGGAACCGAGCGCCCAGATCCAGACCTTGATCACATCGCCAAAAGCGGAAACACGCACGCCACGTTTTGTCACTGGAGGTGCGCCTTTCCAAGCCGCTTTTTTGGTGCCCGTAGCGCCGTGGCCGAACGCAGGAGAGGAATTTCCGGGGAATGGGAAAGCCGGTTTGCCGTGATGGTATGGATCGTATAAAATCAACGTCCGCAGACCGGCGGAGCGGAAACATTGCTTTGGGTTCCGCAACCCTAGGGAAAGATGCGAAGCGGGTCTCCGCGGATGTCCGCCGATTGTGACAAAACTGCCGTAATTTCCTTCCTGCGCGTAAAAATCCTTAAACCTTAACTGCTCGCAAGATGCGTGTGCAACAAGGAAATGTCAGTTACGACTTTGATGGCAATGGCCATGATTATTTTGAATTCCCGATCGTATTCACTCCTCAATTCCAGAAGCCGCCCATCGTGCATGCTTCCGTGGAAATGTTCGATGGATGGTCGGAAAATGGCCAGGTATGCCGGTTTTGGAGCAAGGTTGAGAACATCGATCGCAAATCGGCGATGATCCAATTTGGAACTTGGGATGGATACAAGATCGGGGGATGTAGGATTTCGTGGATCGCGCTTGGCGTATAGATCCGATCCTGGCAACGATGGGGCGATCCCCCGCCAAGCGAAGCCCGTCTTCCGCTCAGTCCTTCGATGATTTCGGATCAAGCGCGTCGCGCAGGCCGTCGCCGAGGAAATTCAGCGCGAAGAGCGTGGCTGCGAAAAACACCGAGGGGAAAAGCAGCAGGTAGGGCGTTACCTCCATGCGGTCGGCACCTTCCTTGATGAGGATGCCCCACGAGGAGTTCGGCGGTTTCACCCCGAGGCCGAGGAAGGACAGCACGCTTTCCAGCAGCATGATCCCCGGCACGGCGAGCGTGGTGTAAATGATGATGGGGCCGATCACGTTGGGCAGGATATGGCGGAAGAGGATTCGGAAACGGCTCAGCCCCAGCGAGACTGCGGCCTCCACGAAATCGAGGTTTTTCACGCTCATCACCTGGGCGCGGACGATGCGGGCGATGGTCAGCCAGCCGATCGCGCCGATCGCGATGAACAGCGGGATCAGCGTGGTGATGGGAGCCACGCGGTCGCGCTCCCAGCCGGTTGTTTCGATGATCCATGTGGTGAATTCGGACGATGGCTCATCCACCACCAGCGCGAAAAGGATCACCAGCACAAGGAAGGGCAGGGCGAAAAGGATATCCACGAAACGCATCATCACGGCATCCGTCTTGCCGCCGACATAGCCGGAGACCGCGCCGTAAACCACACCGATGAGCACCGCCACGCCGGTGGCGACAAAGCCCACGAGCAGCGAGACCTGGCCGCCGTAGAGCACCCGCGCGAAAAGATCACGCCCCAGTTGGTCCGTGCCAAACCAATGCTCCCCGCTGGGCGCCGCAGCCGGGTTGGCGAGGTTGATCGCCGACGGGTTTTTCACGAATCCCAAGGATGGATGCAATACCTCCAGGAACGGGAATACGAAACAGGTGACAAGGATCGCCACAAGCACCGCCAAGCTCACCAACGCCGGCTTGTTCCGTGCCAAGCGATGCCATGCGTCTTTCCACAGGGAGCTGCCTTGGGATCGTTTCGCTACATTCGCCACGCCGGGAAATTAAATGGCCGCGGCGCGCTTGAAGAGAAGTTTTTTAGGAAAACACCGCGCAAGCCCATCCGTCGCGCTCAGCTCGCCGCGAGTTTGGAAAGCTCCTCACGGCGGAAGTTCGTAGGCGAGTTCCCGGTAAAACGGGCGAAGCTGCGATTGAACTGCGAGAGCGATTGGTAGCCGATGTGGAACGCGATCTCGGAGACGCGCGCCTGGGGCTTGAGCAGCTCCTTCTTCGCCCACTCGATCCGGCGGCGGTTGATGTAGTCGGTCAGCGTGAGTCCGGTGGCTTCCTTGAAAACGCGGCAGAAATGGGATTCGCTCAAGCCGGCGTGCCTCGCGACAAGCGGCAGAGGCAGCGGATCGGCGAGGGTTTTCTCGATGAATTTCCGCGCACGCGCCACGGCCTCCGGCTCACCACCATCGCTCACAATGGCCAGCTTTTCCGCGTGTTTGCTGAGCTGCTCGCCGAAGGTCGCCAACAGCGTGACCATGCTCTGATAGCGCTCCGGCTCGACCACCCGGGTCTGGAAATACGCTTCGCGCAGTTTTTCGGCATCCTCCTTGGTCAGGCCCTGCCGCGCCAGGGTGGCGGCGGTCTTTTCGAAATCCTTGGGCTCGGGAACCTTGTGGAAAACATGACCTGTCCGCAACATCCCGATCAATGACCCGCCGCAGCGCACGGGAACCGCGCTCGCGGACATGCCCGTGAAACATTTGCACGAGGAAGGTCCGTTGATCGCGGCCTCCTCGACGAGGCGGCGGTTGATATCCACGCAGGCTCCGCAGGCTCTCTCACAGACGTTCAACTTCGCACAGAACGGGCTGACATTTTCGAAGCCAGCGCAGACCTCGCTAGGCATGGCATCCAGTTTCACCAGCTTCAGCGGCAACCCGGTGGCGCACCGGAACGCCTCCTGATACGTAGTCAGAAGCTCCGATTGAAGGAGTTTCTCGTAAAGCGCATCGCAGAATTTATCCGTATCGTAATTCATCTCCGTTGAGGCTCAGCATGCCGCCGCGCGATCCTTCATTATCACGATTCCCGCGCCGCGCAACTACCGAACAACTCCTTATTCGCTTCGCATCCCTCCTCTTCGAAGAATGGCTCTGCGCGAAAGGATCAGACCAGACGCGCGCCTTCCGCCGGGCGGGTGGCGAAGATTTCCGGGGGGAAACCGAACTCCGCTGCGTAGGATTCCACGAGCGCGGCAGCGATGGCTTCCGCATTCTCCGCCTTGCAGAGGGTAACGGTGGAGCCGCCAAAGCCGCCGCCGGTCATGCGCGCTCCGATCACGCCTTCCAGGCCGCTGGCGGTTTTCACGAGAAAGTCGAGCTCCGGGCAGGAGACCTCGAAATCATCGCGAAGGGATTTGTGGCTGGCATACATGAGGCCGCCTAGCGTGGCGAAAAACCTGGATTTGAGAGCATGCGCCGCCGCGATCGTGCGGCCGATTTCGCCGATGACATGACGGCTACGGCGGAAGGTCACCTCATCCATTTTCTCCGCCGCGCCCTCGAGATCCGCCAGGTTGACATCGCGCCAGCTTGCCTTGCCGATGGCGGCGAGGCCGTCCTCCGTGCTTTTCCGCCGCGCCGCATAGCCGCCATCGGAAAGCTCGTGGGAAACCTTTGTGTTGGAAACGAGAATGGTCAGGTTGGGGTCGGCGAAGGGCACCATCTCCGTCCCGCCGGTGAGGCAGTCGATCAGGATGAGCTCGTCTTCCTTTCCGAAAGCGGAGGCGAACTGATCCATGATGCCGCACGGCACGCCCGCGAAATCATGCTCCGCCTTTTGCGCAAGCAGCGCCTTTTCCCGCGTGCCGAGGGATGTTCCCGTGAAACCTTCCAGCAAGGTCGCCATGGCGCACTCCAGCGCAGCGGAAGAGGAAAGCCCCGCGCCGACCGGCAGGCTGGAGACGATGAACGCATCGAAGCCCGGCACCGCGATCCCGCGCAGCCGGAAGCCCTCGATCACGCCGCGCAGGTAGTTCGACCATTTCGGCTCTGCAATTTCCTGCGGCGGTCCGAGCGGGATCACCGCGCCATCCGTGTCGAAGGTGGTCGCGACGCGGATTTCCGAAGTCCCGTTCGGCGCGGCGGCGATGACCACCGCCCGCTCGATCGCGAAGGGCAGCACGAAGCCATCGCAGTAATCGATGTGCTCGCCGATCAGGTTCACCCTGCCGGGAGCTACGGCAACCGTAGTGGCTGAAACTCCGTAGCGCGAATGCAGCGAGTCCTTCGCTTCGAAGACGAGGAATTTGATGGGGGTGTTCGGGGAAAGCATGGCGGTATCATTTTGCGAAAGCGACATAAATGGCGATTACCAGGACGATCAGCACGCCGCTGGCGATTTTAGCCCCTTTCCATGGGGTGAGGTCGATGTCGTTGGTGGCCACCAGCACCCAAGGCTCGCGGCGGGGGGCGACGGCACCCATCACCAGCATGAAAATCACCAACAGTGCGAAGACGATGGAGATGAAATGGAACTCATGGATGTCGGCTGCCTTGAGGGCGGCGTCAAAACCGGGGACAAAGTAACCCAGCGAGATCAGCAGAATCCCGGCGACCATCGCGATGGACGCGGCGATGGCGGGAACCCTGCGGTGCATCATTCCGACCACGACCACGGCGAAGATCGGGATGAAATAGATGGCGTTCATTTTCTGCAGATAGACGAAAATGGTTTTCTGCTCCGACAACATCGGGGCGGCGATCATCGCGGCGATGGCGATCGCGACCACGAAGTATTTCGCAGCGCGGACCGTCTGGGCTTCGGTGCCCTTGGGATTGATGAAATCCTTGTAGAGGCCGATGGAGAACAGCGCGGAGGTGCTGTTGAGCGCGGCGTTGAACGAGCTGAGGATGGCTCCGACCATCACGGCTGCGAAGAAGCCGGTAAGATGGCTCGGCAGAAGCTCGAAGACAAGTTTCCCATAAGCCTCATCCGGTTTGGTGCCCTGTGAGGCGTAGAGGTGGTAGGCGACGATGCCGGGAAGGACGAGATAGAGCGGCCCGAGGAGCTTGAGCAATCCGGTGAGCAGCACGCCTTTCTGTCCCTCGGCAAGACTGCTCGCCCCGAAGGTGCGCTGGATGATCTGCTGGTTCGTGCACCAGTAGAAAAGGTTCAGCAGCGCGACACCGGTGAAGAGTGTGGAGAAAGGCACGCTCTGCTCCGCGCCGCCGATAGAGTTCATCCGCTCCGGATTGGCTTCCTTGAGTTTGCTCCAGCCTGCCGCGATTCCTTCGCCGTCTCCAACCGCGTTCAGGGCGAACCAGGTGATCATCATCCCTCCGACCAGCAGTCCCACACCGTTGATCGTGTCCAGCACCGCCAGCGTGCGCAGGCCGCCGAAGCGGGAATAGAGCAAGCCCATCACGCCGATGAGAACCACCGTGCCGCTCAGGATCATGTGGTCGTCCTGGATGCCGGTGAGTCCCTTGAGATCCATCATCTGCGAGAGGCCGACCGCGCCCGAGTAAAGGATGATGGGGATCAGGATCAGGGCATAGGCGACCAGGAACACGAAGTTCGCGATGGATTGCGTCGTCTTGTCGAAGCGGAGCTCAAGGAACTGCGGGACGGTCGTGATCCCGGTTTTCAGGAAACGGGGCAGGAAAAAGAGCGCCATGACCACCAGCGCAATGACCGCCACCACTTCCCATGCCATGACCGAGAGGCCGTCCTTGAACGCCGCGCCGTTGAGGCCGACCATCTGCTCCGTCGAGAGGTTCGTCAGCAGCAGCGAGCCGGCGATGATAGGGAAGGTCAGCGAGCGCCCGCCGAGGAAGAAGCCTTCGGAGCTTGTGCTCTCATCCTTGCGGGTGATGAACCAGGTGAGTCCCGCCGCGAGGAGCGTGAAAAGGATGAATGAAATGATCGTCATGGGCTTTCGGGGTTGTGGTAGCGTCTTCCGCAGCGCGATTCTTAGTTTCCGATTCGACGGATGCGAGCGAAAGATTGCATCACGTAACTTTCCCAAATTTCCGGTTTCCAATCCCGGAACCCCGTCGTTGAATATGCCCACGTTTCCGCCACCATGAGCCAATCCCCACTTCGTATCGCCATCGGCGCCGACCACGGCGCATTTGAAATGAAAAACGCCATCGTCGCCCACCTGCGCGCCGCGGGCCATGAGGTGGAGGATTTCGGGACGAACACCCCGGACTCGGTGGACTACCCGGATTTTGCCAACGCCGTCTCCCGCAACGTCGCGGACGGCACCTTCGATTTCGGCATCCTTGCCTGCACCTCGGGAGTCGGCATGTGCATCGCCGCGAACCGCCACACCCACGTCCGCGCGGCGAATGTCCGCACGGTCGAGGAAACCGTCACCACCCGCAAACACAACGATGCCAACGTGCTGTGCCTTTCCGGGAAATCCACCGACATCGCCACCGCCATCGAAATGGCCAGCGCCTTCCTCGCCACCGCCTTCGAAGGCGGCCGCCACGAGGCGCGCGTTTGCAAATCCTCCGGCAGCCGCATTTCCGTGACCGATCCCGAGCTCTATGCGGCCATCGTCGGCGAGGAGCAGCGCCAGCGGAACCACATCGAGCTGATCGCCTCGGAAAACTTCGCCTCGCCCGCCGTGATGGAGGCGCAGGGTTCCTTGCTCACCAACAAATACGCCGAGGGCTACCCCGGGAAACGCTGGTATGGCGGTTGCGAATACGTCGATGTCGTGGAAACCCTCGCCATCGAGCGCGCCAAGGAGCTTTTCGGGGCCGACCACGCGAACGTCCAGCCGCATTCCGGCTCGCAGGCGAACACCGCCGTCTATTTCTCCGTGCTCAAGCCGGGCGACAAGATTTTCACCATGGATCTCGCCCACGGCGGCCACCTCACCCACGGCCACAAGGCGAACTTTTCCGGCCGCTTCTACGACGTCACACACTATGGCGTCTCGCCCGACGACGAGCGCATCGACTACGCGGAGCTGGAAAAAACCGCCCGCGAACTCAAGCCCGCCCTGATCACCGTCGGAGCCTCCGCCTATTCCCGCATCATCGACTTCGAGCGCATGGGGAAACTCGCCCGCGAGATCGGCGCTTACCTTTTCGTCGATATGGCGCACATCGCCGGCTTGGTTGCCGCCGGGGTGCATCCGAACCCCGTGCCGCACGCGGATTTCGTCACCTCCACCACCCACAAATCCCTGCGCGGCCCGCGCGGCGGCATCATCCTCTGCAAAGAGGAGTTCGCGAAAAAAATCGACTCCCAGGTTTTCCCCGGCATCCAGGGCGGCCCGCTCATGCATGTCATCGCCGCGAAAGCCGTCTGCTTCGGCGAGGCGCTCAAGCCTGAGTTCAAGGCCTACTCCGCGCAGGTCGTGAAAAACGCGCAGGCCATCGCCGCGCGCCTTACCCACCACGGTTTCCGCATCTGCTCCGGCGGCACCGACAACCACGTCATGCTTGTCGACCTCCGCCCGAAAGGCCTCAACGGCTCCGAAGCCTCCGTCGCTCTCGACGAGGCGGGCATCACCGTGAACAAGAACGGCATCCCCTTCGACACCGGCAGCCCGATGAAACCCTCCGGCATCCGCATCGGCACACCCGCCGTCACCACCCGCGGGATGGTGGAGAAAGACGTCGAGCAAGTCGCCGATTTCATCGCCGAAGCCCTCGCCGTCCACACCGACACCGCCAAGCTCCACGCCATCCGCGACAAGGTCTTCGCCTTCAACAGGGCGTTCCCGCTGCCTTGGTAAGGTCTGCCCATCCCATCAAATCCCACCCCGTGGTTCCCGTGGACAGATGGTTCCACTGCGGCCAACTTGTCTTCTTTCCCTATGCCTAAACGGGTCGAGAAAGCGGCGCTACCGCAGAAGGTTTGCATCGTCTGCGTGCGGCCCTTTGCGTGGAGGAAGAAGTGGGAGAAGGTTTGGAATGAGGTGAGATATTGCTCGGATCGCTGCCGCAGGGAGCGGAAATGACATCAGCGCTGGATCAGGAAGATACGGTTTTCAGTGTAGGTGATCACGGCGTCGAGTTCGCGCATGAAGTCCGCTCCGAAGAGACCTACATATCCCATTTCCTTGTGGGTGCTTTCATCGCGGGTCATGTCTGAGGCGAGCACCTTGCGGTTTGTGAGTGAGGCCTCGCCCATGGTCAGCTTGGGAATGACGGTGACGGCGGCCATGCTCTTGCCGCCGATCCCCCAGACCTCCTGATCCAACGAGCCGACCGTGCAGCCGTATTCCTTCGCCGCGTCGATCTGGAGGAGGGTGCCGTCGGCTCCGGTATCGATCATGTAGGTGACGTCGTGGTCATTCAGTGTGCCGTCCACAAAGATATGGGTGCCGCGGCGCTCGAATTGGAAGGATTGGTAACGGCGCAGTGTGAGGATTTCCTGGATGGTGAGTCCCTGGCAGTGCTCAAGGAATTGTGCGCCCTCTTCCGTCCAGTTTTTCAGGTAAGTCTCGTCTTCGGGCGTGAAATTCGCGATCGGCACGGGCTGGGTTTTGCCGCCCACGAGCTGGAAGGTCGCGACGGTCGGGGTTTTTGAAACCACTTTGCCGCGCAGGGTTTTGCCTTCCTTGGTTTTGAAGAGGCGGAAGTCCGTCGATCCGCTGCCGTCCGCAAGGCCGGCCTCGTCCTGGTCGGAGCGGTCGGGTCTGAGGAAAATACGGCGATCCGGATACGAGATGACCGCATCGAGCCGGGACATGAACTCCGCACCGAGAATGCCGTCCTCGCGGGACTTGGTGCCGGGGGGCTTGTCCTTGAGCATGTCGGTGGAGAGGAGCCTGCGGTCTTTGAAAACGGCCTCGCCGAGCTGGATGGTGGGCACGGGAGTCCAGCCGGCGGGTGCTTCACCGGAAACGCCGTAGATTTTTTCGTCGAGCGGGCCGACCTCGAGGCCGATGGACTGCGCGTAGGGGATGTGGAGAATGCTCATGGCCGCACCGGTGTCGATCAGGAGGCGGGCGGGCTTGCCGTTGATTTTGCCTTCCACGAAGATCGAGTTGTTCTCGAATCGGAAGGGGAATGATTCGTAGCCGCGGAGTTCGAGGCATTGGCGGATGGTCAGCGCACGGCATTTCTGGAGGAAAATGGCCTCGTCTTTGTTCCATGCCTTGATGTATTCGAGTTCCTCGGGAGCGAGCTTCTCGAAGGGGACGGCGGCGCGCTGGCCGTTGCGCAGCAGCAGGGTGGCCTCGGTGTCTGTCTTGTCGATCAGCACGGCTTGGATGACCTTGCCGTTGGAGCCTTTGAAATCCCGGTATTCGGCTTCGGGACTTTTCTGGGAAAAAGCCGGGGTGCCCAGGAGAAGGGCAAGGGCAAGCGGAGCGATACGGAGAGGTTTCATGGTTCGGGTCATTTGAAGTCACCTTCTTTGATGAAGGTTGCCCAATCGGTTTCGAACGCCTCGACGGTGTCGAAGCCGAAGATTTTGGCGAATTCCTCAGGCGAGGGGATTTGGTTGGAGGACTCGATGCGCTGGATCATTTTCGCGAACGCGCCGAGGCGCTTCGAGTCGTTCTCCATGTAGTGGGCGAAGGAATAGATCAGGACGAGGCGCTCGGGCGTGAGTTCGTCGGGCTGCCATTTGAGCATTTCCTCAAGCTTCACAGCGACTTTGCCGGATTTCACCAGAGGCCGCAGGCTGCGCGCCCAAGAGGTGCCGTCTTCGAATCCGCTCTTCGAGCCGATCTCGTCTTTCTGCGATCCATCGACGGTGATGAGTTGGGTCTCGGATTTGCCCGCTAGGCTGATTTCCTTGAAATACGAGTGTCCTGTCAGCAATGCGAAGTAGCCTTGGGAACCGAAGGATGAGACGCCGCCCATCTGCTTTGAAAGCAGGCTTCCGGCGATGGCGTGGGTGGGAAAGGGTGCGAGCTCTTTGCGGAATTTATCGTCGTCATCCACGTTGAAGACCGTGACCTGCGCGAAAATATTGAACTTGGTGCAAGTTTCTTCGGGCGCGCTGATGGAAGTGGAGCCGATGCGATCCCATGTGTTTGCGGCAGCCATGGAGGCATCCTGTTCGCCATTGGCGGCAAGATAACCGGCATACCATTTCCCGAGTTCCGAGTAAACATCCCTGTCCTCGACAAGGAGGATCAGCATGCGCTTGTCGCCCCAATCTTTTCGGAAATTCATGTGCACGAAGGCCATTCCGTACCAGAGGCGCTCGGCTGTCTCCGCCACGGCCTGCGGCCTGATCCTGCCCGCTGTGCCGATGAGGAAATGAGGGGTTTCGAAAAGCTCGAAGCCGTCGGCGCTGTTCCCAAAAGTGAGGATGTCGTCGCGTTTCTTGAAGGCCGATGTGTCGAGACGGAGGTCTTTCTCCACCAATCCCGGCTCGCCGCTTGTGAGAATGGTCTCCTCCGCGCCGCCGAACTCAACCAGATGCAGGCGATCGGCCAGGCTAAGATCCTCGGCCTTGAGCTTGATCTCCTTCGAGTCCTTGTTCACCAGGGTGACCATGTTGGCTTCCACTCCGCCGAGTGTTGCTTCCAACGTGCCGCCTTTTCGCGAGGTCCAGATTCTCATTTCCGCAGCGTGACATGACAGGGCAAGGCAGGCGGCGCCGGTAAGTAATATAAGAAATATTCTCATGGCCGGAATTGAACCATAGCGGGACGTGGGGCGGCGACAATCCTATATTCCCGCTAATCCGCATGGGTATTGGATTTTGCCAAGGTTCTTTCTTGGTTGAATTTTGAAAGTTAAGGTTTGAAGTTTGATCACACATGGAAGCTCTCATCACCCACCTCGAGCACGGCGAGGAACTCAGCCCGCGCGAGATCGAAGTCGCCGCCGAAACGCTGCTTGATCCATCCATCGCCGATGAAAAGAAAGGCCGCCTGTTGCTCGCCCTTTCCAAAAAAGGGGAGACGCCGGCCGAGATCGCGGGCTTCGTGGAAGCGTTCCTGCAGCACGCCGTGGATCCGATGATCGGCGCGATGGAACTCGACGGGCCAACACTCGATGTCTGCGGCACGGGCGGGGATCAGCTTGATCTTTTCAATGTTTCCACCACCGCGATGTTCATCGCCGCGGCGGCCGGCGCGGTGGTTGTGAAGCATGGGAACCGTGGCATCACCTCGAAAAGCGGCGGCGCGGATGTGTTGGAGGCGCTCGGCGTCCGCATCGATCTGCCGCCGGAGGGCTTCCGCCAATGCATTGAAAAAGCCGGTGTCGGCTTCCTGTTCGCGCCGAATTACCACCCCGCCTTCAAGGCTGTCGCGGGTGTGAGGAAACAGCTCGCCGCTGCCGGGCACCGCAGTATTTTCAACCTGATCGGCCCGCTGCTCAATCCCGCCCGTCCAGAGTGCCAGCTCGTCGGCGTTTCCGACCGCTCGCTTTGCCCCGTTTTCGCCGAAATTCTGCAGCGCCTCGGCAGGGAAAGCGCATGGGTCGTTTCCGGCATGGCACCGGGGCACCGTGCTGTCGATGAGGTCTCGCTGATGGGCTCCACGCTGATCTGCAAGTCGGGAGCCTATCAGGATCTTGAGGATGAGGAGATCAACCCCGAGGATTTCGGTTTCCGCAAAGCCCTCCTGGAAGACCTCCAGGGCGGTGATGCGAAAACGAACGCCGCCATCCTCGAGGCCATCCTTTCCGGCAAGGAAACCGGGCCGAAGCGCGACATCGTACTACTCAATGCCTCCGCCGCGCTCGCCTGCGCAGGGCTCGCCGACCACATGGACGACGCCCTCGGCATCGCCCGCGAAGCGATCACCTCCGGCGCGGCCATGGAGCGCCTCCGCCTGCTTCAAGAAGCCAGTGCGTGACGCTCCGCCAGAATTTTCCCGAAGGGCAAAGGATTTTTTAAAAACAATCGCCTTGACGCTTTGCGCCAAGCCCTCTTCATTCCGCCCGCCCGTGAAATTTCGCGTGTGCCCAGCTATTGGGTGAATTGTCTCCAGACATCCCGTTCCCAAGCCTCCTCGCTCCTCATGTCTTCCAAACCGACCGCCAAGCAACCAGCCGCCAAAGCCACGACCAAAGCCGCCCCCAAGGCAGCTCCGGCCAAGAAGGCACCCGCCCCGAAAGCTGCACCTGCAAAAAAAGCTCCGGTCAAAGCGTCCCCCGCCGCGCCCACCTCCAAGAAAGCCGCGCCCGCCCCAAAACCGGCAACAAAACCGGCAGCGAAGAAAGCTCCCGAACCGAAAGCCCCGGCAAAACCTGCTGCCGTGAAGCCTGAGAAGGTGACAGAAAAGCCCGCAGCCGAAGCCCCTGCACCTGCCAAAGGCAAGAAGGTTGCCGAAAAGCGCCGCATCGACACACCCGAGATTCAGGAGAAAATCCGCGAACTCATCAAGCTCGCCAAAGAGCAGGAATACCTCACCTACGACGACATCAACGAGATCCTGCCGAACGACCTCGTCGATCCCGATGACGTCGAGGCAATCATGGATCGCCTCCGCAACATGGAGTTCGACATCATCGACGCCTCCGAGGTGGATCGTTTCAAGGACAAGAAAAAGGACGAGGGCGATGGCGACGAGGAAGACGTCAAAGCCGACCAGAAGCTCGACATTCTCGACGACCCCGTCCGCATGTATCTCAAGCAGATGGGTCAGGTGCCGCTGCTCACCCGCGAGCAGGAAGTGGAAATTTCCAAACGCATCGAGGACGCCGAAATCGAAGTTTCCAAGAACCTCCACCAGTTCGGCTTCATCACCGAGCTCTACCTGGATCTCGCGGACAAGCTCAACAAGGGCAAGGAGCGCTTCGACCGGGTGATCCTCGACAAGAAGATCGAGTCCCGCGAGCGCTACATGAAAGGCCTCCCGAAACTCTGCGACCAGCTCAAGCAGCTCCACGAGGAGAACGACAACATTTTCCGCCAACTCTCCGCCAAAGCTCCCCGCGGCAAGAAGAAACTGGAGGAAACTTTCGCGAAAAACATCGCAACGATGCACCGCCTCTACGTCCGCTTTTACTACAAGCAGAAGATCGTCGAGGATTTCTGCGAGCAAGTGGAAGAATACGTGGACAAGTTCCGCAAATACGCCCGCCGTCTCCAGACCCATCCGGAAGACAAGGAATTCGTCACCAAAATGCGCGAAATCCAGCAGCGCACATGGCTCAACGACAACACCTTCGAGCCCGTTTATATGGAGCTGCGCCATTGGATGAAAGAAGCTCTCAAGGCCAAGACCGAGATGGTCGAGGCCAACCTTCGCCTCGTGATCTCCATCGCGAAAAAATACACCAACCGTGGCCTCTCGTTCCTCGATCTGATCCAGGAAGGCAACATGGGCCTGATGAAGGCGGTCGAGAAATTCGAATACCGCCGCGGCTACAAGTTCTCCACCTACGCCACGTGGTGGATCCGCCAGGCGATCACCCGCTCCATCGCGGACCAGGCTCGCACGATCCGCATCCCCGTCCACATGATCGAGACGATCAACAAGCTGATGCGCGTGCAGAAGCAGCTCGTCCAGGAATACGGTCGCGAGCCTTCCCCGGAGGAAATCGCCGAGGAAATCCACCTTCCCGTGGAGCGTGTCCGCGCCGTCCTCAAGATGGCGCAACAGCCGATTTCCCTTCAGGCTCCCGTCGGCGATTCGGACGACACCTCCTTCGGCGACTTCATCGAGGACAAGGCCGCCGACAACCCGATGGAGGAAGCCGGTTTCTCGATGCTCAAGGACAAGATCAAGGACGTGCTCGACACCCTCACGGAGCGCGAGCGCGAGGTTCTTGAGCAACGCTTCGGCCTCAAGGACGGCTACTCCCGCACGCTGGAGGAAGTCGGCCGCCAGTTTCAAGTGACCCGCGAGCGCATCCGCCAGATCGAGGCCAAGGCGCTCCGTAAAATGCGTCACCCCACCCGCATCCGGAAGCTGGAAGGCTTCATCGAATTGCCGGGGGCGTAGGATTTTCCAATGGAAAGAGCCGCAGGAGCGAAATAGGTTCCCGCATGACCAGACTTTCCCTGATTGCGGTATCCCTGGCAAGTTGCTCGCTTCCACTCAGCGCATGCCCGGACAAAGAGCAAGTCGGGGACGTTTCCGCAGCCTTTCCCGTGAAGGTCTCGCGCTCCGGAATGACGCGCGGCGGCAAACCTTACTTCGTGCAGGGAGTCGGAGGGGACAAGCGGCTGCCGGAGCTGGCGGAACGCGGAGGAAATTCAATCCGCACTTGGGCAACCACCGGTCTCGATAAAATCCTGGACGAGGCGCACTCGCTCAATCTCACCGTCAGCGCGGGGATTTGGCTCGAAAGCGAATGCAGTTGGTTTTCCTACAAAAACCCCGAGCACCTCGCGAAGCAAGCCGAGCGTGTGAGGAAAGAGGTCATGCAATACAAGGATCACCCCGCCCTTCTCGCATGGGGCATCGGCAACGAGTCTGAGGGCGATGGCACGGACACCCCGTATTGGCAGCAACTGGACCGCCTCGCGGTTTTGGTGAAAGAGACGGATCCGAACCACCCGACTTTCACCGCCTGCGCCGGACTGAGTCCCGCCAAGGCGAAGGCGCTCAACGAACACGCGCCGAATCTCGATTTCGTGGGCGTCAACACCTACGGCGGGGTTTTCAGCCTGCGGAATCACCTGGACAAGGTGGGCTGGACGCGCCCGTGGATGCTTACGGAGTGGGGGCCGCAAGGTTTTTGGGAGAGCAGGAAAACCGCATTCGGCGCACCGCTCGAACAGACCAGTTCCGAGAAAGCGGAAATGATGCGGGCCGCTTACAAAAAAGTTTTGGCACCGGAGGGTGGTTGCCTCGGCAACTACGCGTTTGTCTGGAGCTGGAAGTTCGAGGCCACGGCCACATGGTTCGGGCTTTACACCTACGATGGCGAAACCACGGCTGCCGTGGATGTGCTCGAAGAAATGTGGACAGGCCGCCCACCTGCGAACCGTGCCCCTTCGATCACTCCGATCAACGGCATCCCCCAAGCGGCCATCGCGCCGGGAACCGCTTTCCATGCCACCGCCGCCGCCAGCGATCCCGAAAATGATCCGCTCACTTGGCAGTGGGCGATACTTCCCGAACTTCAAGGCCACCAACACAACACCAGTGGGACGATGCCGCCTTTCATCCAGCAGTTCATTGCAAATCCCATGGAACATGCCGTTACTGTGTCGGCTCCCGAAAAGCCAGGTGTCTATCGGCTTTATGTTTGGGTGAAGGATGGGAAAGGCCAAGCTGCCACGGCGAACCATCCCTTCAAAGTTCACTAGGCCGCTACCAAATGTAGAGTGTGATGCCCACGGATTTCACCCTTTCCGCCGTCCATTGTGTCGGCTACGCTCCATGCGTAACTGTTCTCTATATCGACGCAACAATTTCTCTATCTGCATCAGCCATGTATGTGTTGGGAATTGAGACATGAACTTACCTAACAGCACCTCGATGCAACAGCCCGACGACTTCACGAAAATCGAATCCATCTTTGTCCGCCACCGCAATTGCCTGCTGCTGCGCGGCCAGTTCACAGGGATTTTCACGGATCATTACATCCATCTGATGGATCAGGAAATCCGCTACCCCGCCGAGCTGGACGCGATGCTCAAGGACGCGCTGGCGATGTTGACGCTCCATCTGACCGCCCGCCCATGGTCGGAAACGATCGCATGGACGGCGAACCTCCGAGCGCCACGCATCAACCTGTTTGTCACCGGCTCCTCGAACGAACGCTATGTTACCGGACGGATTTTCACGGAGGACATCCGCGAGCCGGATCGGAATTTCTTCTACTCCCAGACCACCACGCCGATATCGGTCGAGCCGCGGCTTTCCACGATGGAGGTGGAGGGGCGCGATCCGGTTTCCTGGGTCTCGCAGTTCTATGGGCAGTCCGAGCAGCGCCCGGCGCGGGCATTCCGGCTGGAGGATGAGAACTTCGTGCTCATCGCCGCGCAGCCGGATGCCGATCTCGAATGGCTCGCCGGACTTGATGCGGATCAGGTTGCGGCCATCGACACCAACGAGGAAACGAACCTGCTGGAAACGCGCTTTTTTCGTTTTCACTGTGGCTGCACCTTGGAAAAGATTCTTCCGGTGCTGGGTTCATGGCGCGATAAACCCGATGAACTTTTCCACGATGCGGACAGCATCAACGTCCAGTGCCCGCGCTGCGCCGCGAGATACCGTATCACCCGTGATATGATTTAGAAAAGCAGCGGCATTCAAGGCTCGCCCGCCCCTGGGGCAAATCCTGCGACGCGTTCGTTGTAAGATGAACCATTTCGCAAAGGTAGATGATGGGTTATGCCAAACCCAAACCAACTACCTGCGGCCCTCCTCGGGCTGTCCATGCTGGCCTCCGTCTCCCTTTCAGGACAGGAGCTGCCAGATCCTGATGGCAAACCCGCCGATATCACCAAGCCGGTGAAAGTGTTCATCGTAATGGGTCAGTCGAACACGCTGGAAATGGGTGCGGTAGGGGGCGACAAGGACGGCGCGCTCGAGAAAGCCGTCAAACAGGAAAACCTTTACGGATTTCTCACCGACACCGAGGGCAAATGGACGGTTCGACAGGATGTGCGCAACGTCTCCGTGATGCAAAAAGGCGACAAGATGAACGTCTATCGCAACGACTGGCTCACCATCAGCG
Source organism: Verrucomicrobiota bacterium (assembly GCA_046051965.1). Lineage (GTDB taxonomy): Bacteria > Verrucomicrobiota > Verrucomicrobiia > Verrucomicrobiales > Akkermansiaceae > Luteolibacter. Next base: position 52,182 of record JBJONG010000006.1, on the reverse strand, counting down.
GCAACAAGATCGGCATCGAAATCGGCATCGGCCATCAGCTTGGCAACGCCATCGAGGAGCCGGTCATGATTCTTAAAAGTTCGATCGGCAACCGCGGCCTTGGCTGGGATCTGCTGCCTCCGGGGAGCGAGAGCTACGAGTTCACAGGGATGGACAACAAGACCAAGAAAGAGACGACTTGGATTTACGCGGGCTACAAGCAATCCCCGAACCGCTGGGTGAAGGGCACGGAGCCGACTCCCATCGAGTGGTACGCGGGCAAGCAATACGACGATGACACCGCCAACGCGAAAAGAGTCCTGGAAGACATCGGCACTTACTACCCGGGTGCCACGAAATATGAGATCGCCGGTTTCATCTGGTGGCAGGGCGACAAGGATCGCTATGACGCGGCGCATGCCAGCCGCTATGAGAAAAACCTCGTGGCTCTCATCAAGTCCCTGCGCAAGGATTTCAACGCGCCGGACGCCCCGTTCGTATGCGCCACGCTCGGCCAGACTGCGATGGACGGCAAAACAGGCAATGACGGCCTGATTTTCGACGCGCAGATGTCAGTGGACGGACAAACCGGCAAATACCCCGAGTTCAAGGGTAACGTCGCCACCGTTTACACCCACCCTCTTTCCATGGGCGGCGCTTCGAACGGCCACTACAACGGGAACGCGAAGACCTACATGAACGTCGGCCTCGGTCTTGGCGAGGCGATGGCCAAGCTCCTCAAGAAGTGACTGGATTTTGACCGGGCGGGCGAAGTGTTCGCTTGAGGAATGGCACCGTTGCGCACAGCTTGCACGGGTGCGACGAATCCTCCGCCCGTCTTCCGTTTTATTTCGGCAGTGGCCGTTGCTCGTGCTGATCGTTTTCATCGCGGCGATGCATGCGTCGCAGTGGCTCTTTGGCCATGGGTTCGAGGATCGTCTCATGGCGGTGCCGACTGATGTGGTGGCGGCATTCCGCGCTCTGCGTGCGGGCGATTTTTCCGGAGCGGGCGCGCTTTTCACGCTGTTCAGCGCAGCTCTGCTACACGGGGATGTGGGGCATCTCCTCGGCAACATGCTGTATTTGTGGATCTTCGCCGCCATCGCGGCGGAGCTTCTCGGACACCGCTGGATGCTTGCGGTATTTGTTTTCACCGCCATCTGCGGCAGCGCGTGCCACGTCGCCCTGAACCCGGAGGAAATGATCCCCATGCTCGGCGCTTCGGGCGCTGTGATGGGCTTTGAGGGGCTTTACCTCGGCATGGCCGTCCGCTGGCAGCTCCCCAACCCGCACGTCTGGCCCATCGCAAGACCCATTCCGCCCGCCCATCTCGCGGCGTTGGGTGTCATCGGACTTTTATTTGATCTTTCCGGGTATCTTGGGGGCTTTCAAGGTGTCGCCTACGGCGCTCACCTGGGTGGTTTTATCGGAGGGATGCTTCTGGGTGCCGCCGTGGTGCCCATGCCGCGCGTTGCGCTGCCCAGATAAATTATCCGAAAGGATTGGCACGACCAATGCTGATTGTAGATCAGGCAGTCCGACTGAGACGCCACGGGTTATTGGGTTTTCCCTATGGCAGATCAGTCGGACTGCTTTTTCGTGTCCGGGTTTCGGGGTTTGAATTTCCCGAACCTAAGGTAACATCCCGTTGTGGCTGCTGGAAACGAACAAACCATCGAAGTGGAGGTCGTCGAGATCGATGGCATAGCGGTGAAGCCGCGCCCCGTTGACGAGGAAACTCGGCGCGAGGGCACGCGTGTCGATTGGTCGCACTGGCAAGGTCGCGTGAAACGGCTCGATGCCCGCTGGTGGCCGCTGTGGCTCGTGCTCGGTTTTTTCGCGATCATCATCGCCGTTGTCGTGGGGATCTGCCTCGGGTTGGTCTTCGTCGTGTGGCGGATTTTTAAAGCGATTCTCAAAGGAATCGCGAACGTGTTCATACCAACGAGCGGGAAATCATAAGAAGGCGGAGGCCGTTGAGGCAGACGATGACGGTGCTGCCTTCGTGGCCGATCACACCGACGGGCAACGGCAGCTCGAAGCCGAGCGCGGCGATGATGAGGACGAGGATCACGGCGGAGGCGAGGGAGAGGTTCTGGATCAGGACGCGGCGCGCTCGGCGCGAATGGCTGAGAAGTAGCGGGATGTTTTCGAGGCGGTCGCCCATCAGCACCACATCGGCGGTCTCCATGGCGACATCTGTGCCCGCGCCGCCCATCGCAACGCCGAGGTCGGAGGTGGCGAGCGCGGGGGCATCGTTCACGCCGTCGCCGACCATCATCACGCGGCCTTCCTTTTTCAGCTCGCTGATCACGCGGAGCTTGTCCTCCGGCAGCAGCTCGGCGCGGACTTCGTCGATGCCCGCCTCATCGGCGATGGTCTTGGCAACGAGGCGGTGGTCGCCGGTGAGCATGACGACCTTTTTCACGCCGTGGCGGTGGAGCTGGGCGGTGAGCTCTCGCGCCTCGGGGCGGATTGTGTCGGCCATGGCTAGGACGGCGAGGGCGGTTACGGAATCACCGTCGCGCAGACCCATCCAGACGCAGGTGCGGCCTTTTTCCAGGAGCTGCTTCGAGCTTTCGGAAAGGGAAGCGAAGCCCGCCGCCTGGTTCTCGCGGAACCAGCGCTCGCTGCCGATGACGTAGCGCTTGCCTTCCACGGTGGCCTCCGCGCCTTTGCCGGCGGTGGATTGGAAGGCGGTGGCGGGTGGCGCGGCGATGCCCGTTTTCTCAGCAGCCACGACGATGGCGCGGGCGAGCGGGTGCTCCGACTTCGACTCCAGCGCGGCGGCGACGCGGAGGAGTTCCTTCGCCGCAGCCGGGAGCTCGTTTCCGAAAACCTGGCTGCCCTGCGGCGAGACGATCTCGGTGAGCGAGGGCTTGCCGACGGTGAGCGTACCGGTCTTGTCCACGGCTACGATGTCTATCGTAGATGCACGCTCGAGATGGGAGCCGCCCTTGATCAGGATGCCGCGCCTTGCCGCGCCGCCGATGGCGGAGAGGACGGTGGCGGGCGTGCTGATGACCAGCGCGCACGGCGAAGCCACGACCATGATGGTCATCGCGCGGTAGAATGCGGTGCCGAACGTTTCCCCCCACAAAGCCCAAGGCACGAGGAAGACTCCAATGGTGAAAAGGATCACGCCCATCGCGTAATATTGCTCCGCTTTTTCCAGGAAACGCTGGGCTTGGGATTTCTCCGCCTGAGCCTCGGCCACGAGCTTCACCATGCGGGCCAGCGCGGAGTCGTCCGAGCGTTTCGTCACGGTCAGCTCGATGCCGCCGCTCTGGTTGATCGTGCCCGCGAAAAGCTTGCTGCCCGCATGTTTCGTGACCGGCATCGACTCTCCGGTGAGCGAGGATTCATCGACATGCGTCTCGCCCTCGGAGAGCTCGCCGTCCACCGGGATCTGGCCGCCGGGCTTCACCACCACGGTCTCGCCGATCTGCAGATCCTCGACCCGCACCTCGATCACCGCGCCGTCGCGTTTCACCAAAGCGGTGTCGGGCCGCAGCTTCAGCAGGGACTCGATCGCGCGGTGGGTGCGCTCCATGGCGTAGCGCTGGAGGACGTTGGAAAAGGCGAACAGGAACAGCAGCAGCGCGCCTTCGAACGGTGCTCCCACAACAGCCGCTCCGAGCGCCGCCAGCACCATCAGCACGTCCACATCGAGCACCTTCTCGCGCAGCGACGCGATGGCCGATTTCACGCCCTCCTGACCGGTGAAAAGATAGGCTCCGAAATACAAGCCGTGCGTCCACCAGCCGACACCGGAAATTTTCTCCACCGTGAAAGCGGCGATCAGGAAAAGCAGGCCGAGCCCGCAGGAAATCTCCTCGTTGTGCTCGCCGGCGCGGATGCGGGCGGCGAGCGGCTTGTCCTCCGGCTTCCGCATCTCCAGCGGCGTGATCGATGCTCCCGTTCCTTTCACCCCGGCGATCACCTGCTCCTCCGGCGCGACCGAGGAATCGAAAGTAAGGCACAGCACCTTGCCGAGGTAGGTGGCTGTCGCGCGGCGCACGCCGGGAACCTTGCCGACCTTTTTCTCAAGCTTCAGCGCGCCCGCCTCGCTGCTTGAGCTTTCCAGCCGGAAACTGAGTTTTCGCAGCGCGTTGGAGAGGTCGGCGGCGTCTTCCGAAGCCATCGCCCGCAGATCGCTTTCGCTGAGGCGCGCCGGGTCGTAATCGATCTCCAGCCGCGCGTGCTCCGGATCCGCCGTCACGCCGAGGATGCCCTCGTGCCCCGCCAGTTCGCGGATTGGTTCCTCGGGGTTGTCGCTTCCTTTTGTCATTTCGCCTTACACTATCTCAGGAGAAACGGATCGGCGAGCGAGGATACGGATTAAAACGAGTTCGATGGCGGCGCGGTGCCGGGATCAATCTGTTTTCCCGTTTCCGGGTCGATACCGATCATGCGCCACACGTCGCGGATGATCCGCATCGAGGCAGCGTCCAGAATGTCCTTTTCAAGCCCGATGCCGGCGACGCCGATATTGATCGACGGCACGGAGCCGTTCGGTGTGTCGGCGCTGCCTACCTCTACGAAAAGGCGGCGGTCGAGCTCCTTTACGGCCGCGTCCTCGCTGGGCTGTTTGAATTTCTCCCGCAAGTTCAAATCCATCACCACCGCCCGCAGGATCTCATCCGTGCGGAGGCTGGTATTGATCTCATCCGCGAGCTTTTTCTGATCGGCCATGGAAAGATCCGCCCGCAGCGCGAGAGGCACCCAGATTCTGGAGGGTTGGCGGAGGTGGTATTCGCGCTTGGCGTATCTTGCGCCGAAGAACATCACGACGAGACCGATGACCCCCAGCAGCGCCCATAACATCCATCGTTGCATGGCCACGGTTTATGCCCCATTCATCCTCCAGCCAAGCCGGAAATCAGCACCATGGAATACCCGCCCACCCACGCCACCCGCCACACCCTCCCGAACGGACTCACCCTGATCCTCGATCCCGATCCCGCCGCGCCCGTCATCAGCGTGCAGGCCTGGGTGGCCACCGGCAGCATCCATGAGGGGGACAGACTGGGCTCCGGACTCTCGCATTTCCTCGAGCATATGGTCTTCAAGGGCACCCGCGATTTCTCCTCCGAGGAACTCGCCCAAACCGTGCAGGCCGCCGGCGGCCACTGGAACGCCTACACCACCTTCGAGCGCACGGTCTATTACATCGACGGCCCCTCGCGCTCGCTGGAAATGTTCCTGAAATGCCTCACCGGGCTGGTGTTTTTCCCCGTCATCCCGGAGTCGGAGTTCGAATCGGAAAAGGATGTGATCCGCCGCGAGATCGATATGGGGCTCGACGATCCCGACAACGCCTCGATCCGCCTGCTCCTTTCTACCGCGTTCACCGTAGATGCCCGCCGCCATCCGGTCATCGGCCACCGCCATCTCTTCGATGAAATCGAATACGCCGACCTCACCGCCTACCACCGCGCCCGCTACACTCCCGACCGCACGCACATCGTGATCTCGGGCGATTTCGATCCCGCGAAAGCCCGTGAACTTGTCGCGGAAATGACGGCGGATTGCAAAATCGTCCCCGGCCCGGAGCCGCACATCCAGGCGGATGCGCCGCAGCTCGGGCCGCGCGAGGGCTTCGACACCTTCGATGTGCCGACGAGCCGCCTCTGCCTTTCCTGGAAAGCCCCGGACGTTTCCCATCCCGACGCGCCCGCTTACGATCTGCTCGCCGCCATCCTTGGCCGAGGCAAGGCCTCCCGCCTCCACCGCCGCCTCCGCGACCAGCGCGAACTCGCCATCGAGATCTCCGCGTGGACATGGATCGGCCCCGGATCGGAAGGGCTCATCGCCGTCTCCGCGGAATCCGCCCCTGAAAAGCGCGACGAGCTCAAGGCCGCCATCCTCGCAGAGATCGCGGATATCGCCGCCAGCCCGCTGGAGGACGATCTCGCCAAGGCGAAGCGCCAGACGGCCGCCAGCCAGTTCCGCTCGCTGACCACCGCCTCCGGCCGCGCCTCCGATCTCGCATCGAACTGGCACGAGGCGCGCGATCTCGATTTCACCCGCAGCCACCTCGCTGCGATCAATGACATCTCCGCCGACGACATCCGCCGCGTCGCCGCGAAGCTTTCTGAAAACCGCCTCACTTTCACCTCGGTCGATCCAAAGGATCACGTCCCCGCCGCCGCGCTGAGCAAAGCCGCCGCCGTCTCCCACACGATCACCACGCACACCCTTCCCAACGGACTCCGCCTCGCATTGCTCCCGGATCGCCGCGTGCCGCTCATCCATTTCCAGGCCGCCGCCCGCGCGGGCCTGCCTTCGGAAAATTCCCAGAACAACGGCCTCAACCAGCTCTTTGCCTCCACTTTACCCAAAGGCACCGCCACCCGCAGCGCCGACGAGATCGCCAACGCCCTGGAGTCGCTTGGCGCGTCCATTTCCGCCTCAGCGGGCAACAACGCCCTGCTTGTCCAAGCCTCCGGCCTTTCCGCGGATACCTTGCCGATCATGGAGGTTTTCGCGGATGTGATCCTCAACCCCACATTCCCCGCCGAGGCCATCGCCCGCGAGAAAGCCTCGCAGCTCGCATCGCTGGAGGAAGCGCTCGCCGATCCGCTGCACCGCTGTTTCGCGCAGCTCCGCGCCACCCATTTCACCGGAAGCGGCTATGGCCTCGATTCGCTCGGCACAGCGGATTCCTTGGGAAAAATCAACCATGCCGATCTCGCCGCCCACCACGCCCACCACTTCAATGCCTCAAACCTCACCCTCGCCATCTCCGGGGATTTCGACCCCGATCATCTCATCGGCCTGCTCGAAACCTTTTTCGGAAAGCTCCCCGCCGGTGAAATCTGGAACGCACCCGTATCTACGACATCCCTAGGAGCGAACGCCGACCTCACCCTGCCCAAGAAGCAGGCTGTGCTCGCCATCGGCTACCCCGGCACCCACGTCAGCGGCGCCGACCGCCACGCGCTGGCCTTCCTCCAGGAACACGCCTCCGACATGGCGGGCCCGCTCTTCGGGCGCATCCGCGAGGAGCTCGGCCTTGCCTACCGTGTCGGTGCCACGCAGTTCCTCGGCTACGATAGCGGGCTTTTCACCTTCTATCTCGCCACCTCGCCGGAGCAGCTCGATTTCGCTCGCGCCGCGCTATTGATAGAGATCGAGAAAATCGCTGCCGAAGGCATCCCCGCGGACACCTTCGAGCGCGTCCGCTCCACCGTCCTCAGCGGTGCCGCGATCCAGCAGCAATCCATCTCCTCCAACGCCCGCCACGCCGCCCTCGACCTCCTCTTCGGCCACCCCGCCGACACCCACCGCCTGCTCCCGGGTATTTACGAAAAACTCACCCAAGCGGAAGTCTGCGCGGTCGCGAGAAAGGTCTTCACGGTAGAACCGACGGTTTCGGTGATCTTGGGGGAACCGGCGTAATCCGCCGGAGGCTCTGGACTGCTGCGGTTCTCATCCGCAGCTCTCAGGGTTCGTGAGTTTGAACGAAATGAACCGGTAAAAACCGCCCGCTCCGGTAATCGAAGCTCCTCCCAAAAATCTGGGAATCAAGAATCCAAGCAGTCCCGAGCCTGCGGCGCTTGCCTCTTACTTTGCGCCTTTCACCAGAATCTCCCGGACGCTTTTTCCGTTCAGTTTTTTGGTCAACGCGCTCCACTGGACTTCATCTTCGCCGGTCATTGCCAGCATCGTCTTCAGATCCGTGCCCTCGGCGGACATTTTCTGGATGCCTTTGGCGAAAATCACTTTTTCCTCAGCCGATAACCCCTTGCCGATTTCCTCGATGGACGCCTTAAAAGCCGCGGGAGTATTGGTATCCACTCTCTGGGTGGCCCGCATGATATCAACTTTATACACATAGAAAAAAGCTCCCAATCCGAGCAAGACAATCAAAAGCATCTTCTTCATGCTCCGATCCAATCCCTTTCCGGCGATTTATCAAGCTTCCATATTGAAAGGGGTGAGGTTTCAAAGCGCAGCCGCCAGCTTCTTCACGATGTCGTCGGTGGTGATGCCTTCGCCGGTGGCGTTGTAGTTGGGAATCACGCGGTGGCGTAGGATGGGGAGGGCGAGGGCGCGGACTTCCTCGATGGAGGCGGTGGGCTGGCCGCGCAGGAGGGCGAGGGCTTTCACGGCGCGGGCGAGGCATTGGGAGGCGCGGGGGCCGGCGCCGAAGGAGAGGTAGTTTTTCACGTCGGCGGTGGCGAACTCGGAATCCGGGCGGGTGGAGTGGACGAGCTTGAGGATGGCTTTGACGACGGAATCCGGCAGGGGGACATCGTGGGTGGCGTCCTGGAGATCGAGCACGCCCTTCGCGTCGAGGATGGTCTGCGCCTCCGGGAAATTCCGGCCGGTGGTGCGGAGGACGATTTCCTCTTCCTCGGAGATGGTCGGGTAGCCGATGCGGAGCTCGAAGAAGAAGCGGTCGAGCTGGGCTTCGGGGAGCGGGTAGGTACCCTCGTGCTCGATGGGGTTCTGGGTGGCGAAGACGGTGAAAGGCTCTTCGAGGCGGCGGGTGATGCTGTTCACCGTGACCTGCTTTTCCTGCATCGCCTCCAGAAGCGCGGCCTGGGTTTTCGGCGGGGTGCGGTTGATTTCGTCGGCGAGGAGGAGGTTGGTGAAAATGGGGCCGGGCGCGAACTTGAACTCGCGCGAGCCGTCGTCGGAGGTCTGGAGGATTTCCGTGCCGACGATGTCGGAGGGCATGAGATCCGGGGTGAACTGGATGCGGCGGAAATCGAGGCCGAGGATTTTCCCCAAGGTGGAGACGAGCAGGGTCTTGGCGAGGCCGGGGACGCCGACGAGGAGGCAGTGGCCTTTGCAAAGGAGGGAGGTGAGGAGCTGCTCGACGATCTCGTCCTGGCCGACGATGACGCGGGCGGTTTCACGGCGGATCGCGGCGGCGCGTTCCTGGACTTCTTCCCAACGGGCGGCGGGTTCTTGTGTGGCGGGCATGTTATTGGTCTTGGTTGGTGATTTTTTCCGCGTCGGCGCGGGTGAGGACGATGATGCGGATGTAGGGTAAAGTGGGCGATTTCGATTCGAGGGCGGCGGTCAGGTCGGTAAGAGCAGAAGCCTCCGTTTCAAGCCTGACGGTTTTGCCGTCCTTGAGGATGCGGATGTCGGCGGCGTTATCGATGGCGATGGCGGACATTGCCTCCGGGTTATCGTTCTGACCGAAGAGACCCGCAACATATTGGACTCCGCTTTGTTGAAGTTTCCGCGGATCGAGATCCTTGGCGGAGGTCACGTAGAGGCTGGTTCCGAGGTTGAGCGGGGCGGGGAAAAGCATGACGGCGGTGGTGCTCGAGTTCGCGGCGTCGAGCAGGAGGGCGTCGGAAATTTTCGTCAGCAGCTCCGGAGTGATCTTGTCGCCGGCGGCGAGGCCGAGCTTGGCGGCGGTGTCCGCGTCGTGATCCTGGTCGAAGACGGGCTTGAGGCTGACGAGGGTGTTGCGGAGTTCACGGAGGCCTTCGGGCAAGGATTCTTCCTCGCCGTATTCGTTCACGATTTCCATGAGGCTGAGGCGCTCGCTGACCGGCAGTGACATGGCGTAGGGGATGATCTCGTCCGCTTTGAGGGCGGCGATTTTTTCGGAAATCTCAGCAACGCGCTCTTCGGAAACGCTCTCGGAGCTAGGCCATGGTTCGGGTTCCGCGCCGGAAGACCATGCTTCCGCGCGTTTGCGGGCGAAGGCCATGACGGCGCCCGGCGAGTCCGCCGCTTGGGCGAAGTAGTTGAGCGTGTAGGCGAGCTGGGGTGAAGTCGCGAGTTCGATGAGGAGGGCGGAGCCGTCGCCGGTGGTCTTCGCTCCGTAGGCGCCGGCGAATTTCGGGAAATCGCCTTCGGCGGGCAGCTCGTCGGTGCGGACGATGAGGGGTTTCCAGATCTTCAGGACTTCTTCCGGCAAGCCTTTGTTTTCTTCTCCATCCTCTTCGCCACCCCTACGGGTTTCGTAGTAGATGCGCCCGAGCAGGAGCTGGTGGATCTCCATCCATTGTGCGGCCGTGGCGGTGGACTGGGCTTTTCCGAAGGCGGTGAGGCATTCGTGAAGCGGCATGCCCTGGATCGCGGGGGCGAGAGCGGCGAGGGGGGATTTCTCCGCGCCGGATTCGTCCTTGGTCGGCTTCGCGCGGAGGGCTTGGGCGATCATCTTATCCAGGGAAACGTCGCCGACTTTCAGCGAGAGGCGTTTGAGGTAGTTCTCGATGCCGCCGGCCTCGCGGATCTGGTATCCGAACATGCCGCGCTGGAGGTCTTCCTCGCTGGGCGGGTTGTCGCGTATGAGCTGGATGTAGGCGGTGGCGAAGGGCTTCGCGGCGGCCTTGCGGGTGCCGAGATACCCCTCCACGGCCTGGATGAGGGATAGCGGATCGTTGGATTCGAGGACGGTTTTTTCGAAGGCGGCGTGGGCGGCTGGGTCTTTGCTGGTGGCGAGGTGGTTGGAGGCGAAGGAGCGCTGGGTGTCGTTTCCTTCCGCGATGTAGAGGGTGGCGAGTTCGACGCCGGATTTGTCCTTGTTCGTTTTCCAGAACTCGATGGCGCGGGCGGCGAGATCGGCGGGGTCGGGCTCCGAGTCCATGCGGAAGGAATCGCCGTCGGGCGCAGGCAGGGCGGAGGAAATGAGGGCGGAGGCGATTTCCCCGCGTGACACGGGACGGACGAGGTTTGCGTAGCGGCGGCGGATCAACGTGGCGGGGGATTCGCTGCTGCTGTAGTAGCTGCCGCCTTCGTTCTGTTTGCGGATGGGGACAAAGGTTTCATCGGTGACAGCGGCGGCGAGGGCGATGAAGCCGTCCATGCGCATGGCTTTGAGCGACTCGATGGGGGATGCGGGTTGCTCGTCCTTTTTCCCTTCGGATGGGAGGAGCCAAAGGGTGGGATCGGAGAAGGAAACGCCCTCGCCGGCGTTGGCGCGCAGCCAGTGGATCATTTCGGCGCGCTGGCGGGCGGGGTATTTGCTCAGATCCATGCCCTGGGCTTTGGCGAGGGCTTCGTCGCTGGTTTTAATGGTTTGTTTCACCAGCAGCTTGTCGAGCAGGGCGAGTGCTTCGGGTTTGATGGCGATGCCGGGCAGGGAAAAGGGAGGGGGCGTGGCGGAGCGTTTTTCGAGGTTCGAGGCGAGGAGGGCGACGGCGGGTGCATCGGCCCAGCCACGCGGGAATTTTTCGAGAAGGGCTTTGATGGCGGTGTGGTAGGCCTGCCAGTCGGTGGTTTCGAAAAAGGCGGTCGCGGCGGCGGTGTATTCTGTATCGGCGAGGTGGGAGATGGCTCCGTCGATGAGGGCTGAGTCGTTCTCCGCAGCCTTAAAAAGCGCGGCGGCGAGGGCGTTCGCGCTTTCGGTTTCGCCGGCGGCCTGGAGTTGGGCGGCGAAGAGCATGAGGCGGCCGTGGAGGTTGGCGGATCCATACTCGATGCTGTCGTTCACGTTTTCCACGACAGAGGCTTTGCCCAAGGCTTTGACCAGTTTCGCTGTATCCTTCGCGGCTTGGGAAACGAGGGGTTCGGGGGCTTTCGGTTTTTTGTCCGCTTCGGGATTTTTGTCCTGATAGCTTTGGAGCATTTTCCCAAGCAGACCGGGTTTGGAGTCCGCTTCGGCATCGGATGCTTTTGCTCCGGGCTGATCAGAACCGAGAGTGATCGCGGAGCCGAACTCAAGATAGGTGGGCGGCTCGGTGGATAGCTTCCAAGCGTTGCCAGAGAGGTTGGCGGCCATTTCCTGGAACTGATAGGAGCTCGTGAAATGCGCTTCGGAGTCGCCGGGGATTTTCATCCACATTGCGCCTTTCATCTCGGGTAGCCCGAGCCCGGCGATGCGATCGAGGCCTTTGGAAAAGGGTTTCTCTTCGGCAAGGCACGCAAAAGATGAAGCGGCAAAGACAGCCGGGGGAATGAGGAAAACCGTGCGCACCGCTATGTAATTACTGGTTGCGGCAGATTCTGTGAAGGCTATTCGCTCCGTCTGCCGACTATTCAGCGGGTGGGCTGGCGATGATCGTGGCGTCGCCTTCCTTTTTCAGAGGGGCTACGGAGCGGAGCTGGTTCTCGTCGGGCAGGGCGAGCATGTCCGGCAGGCGCAGGCCGTCATCTGCGGGTGCGGGAAGCACGGTTGCGGCGGGCTTACCAGGAACCTCTTTTTTCGGAGCCTCCGCGATCACGATGGCCTTAGGCGGCGCACAGGAGGCGAGGGCAAGCGCGGCCAGCAGGATGGTTGGGTTTTTCACGGGAGCCGTGCTTAGCGCGATTCGATGGGCGGGACCGGGCTGAGGGTTTTCGGGCCGGTGTAGAGGGTGAGGGGGCGGTAGAGGCGGTTGTCGCGGAGCTGCTCGAGGACGTGCGCCGTCCAGCCGGAGGTGCGGGAGATCGCGAAGATCGGGGTGAAAAGGTCGGTGGGAATGTCCAGCGAGTAATAGACCGTGGCGGAGTAGAAATCGACGTTCGCCTCGAGCTTTTTGCGTTCGCGCATGATCTCGGCGATGCGCTCGGACATCTTGAGCCACTTGGGTTCGCCGAGTTCCTCGGTGAGCTTCGCGGCGAGCCTGCGGAGGTGCGGGGCGCGGGGGTCGAGCACTTTGTAAACGCGGTGGCCGATGCCCATGATCTTCTCTTTGCGGGCGAGCTTGCCTTCGACCCACGCATCGACGTTTTCCAGCTCGCCGATGTCCTGGAGCATGTGGATCACGCCCTCGTTCGCGCCGCCGTGAAGGGGGCCCTTGAGGGTGCCGATGGCGGCGGTGATCGCGGAATACATGTCGGAAAGCGTGGCGACGGTGACGCGGGCGGAAAAAGTGGAGGCGTTCATGCCGTGGTCGGCGTGGAGGATGAGGGCTACATCGAGAACGCGGGCGGCGGTGTCGGTGGGGACTTCGCCGGTGATCAGGTAAAGGAAATGCTGCGCTTCGGTGAGATCCTCGCGGATGGGAGGGAGTTCCAGTCCGTTGCGGAAGCGGTGGAAGGCGGCGACAATGGTGGCGGATTTCGCGCAGAGGGTGAGGGCGATCGCGGCGTTGGCAACCATGTCTGGCTCGCCGATTTTCGCGCGGTGGTCATACATGCCGAGCATGGAGACGGCGGTTCGGAGCACGTCCATGGGGCAGGAATCCTTGGGCGCGTGTTTAAGGAAATCGATGACAGGCTGCGGCAGCCCGCGATCGGCGCGGAGTTCTTTTTCAAAAGCGGCAAGTTCCGCCTCGTTCGGCAGGCGGTTGTGATGAAGCAGGAATACGATTTCCTCGTAACAGCAGTGATTGACGAGATCGTCGATGTGGTAGCCGACGTAACTGAGTTCGCCGACATCACCGATGACATTGGACAGGGAGGATTCGTTGGCGATGACCCCTTCGAGGCCGCGTGCGTATTCTGACATGATCGGGGAAAAGTTTGGAATGACTTGGGACGGGGAGAAAGAAGCGTTTTGCATGCCGGGGCGCAAGGGAGAAAGGATTCGGCGGCTCCCGCACAGGCGAGCGGGAGCGCGAGTCGCTCAGCGCTCTTTGATTGCCTTGATCGCTCGCTCGGCAAGGACACGGACTTCGGGGTCTTCCGCGCCAATGAGTTGGTTGAGAGCGGGTAGGCTGTTCTCTGTTCCGACTCGTCCCAGGATATTGATCGCGGAGCGGCGCAAGGGGGATTTTGCCGAGTCAAGCTGTTCGATGACGCTTGGCTCGATCACTGAGCCGAAATCGGCGTAATGGCGCTCCCAGATCAATGGGTCACCCAACCAAAGCGTCAGCACGGAGGGGATGGCCTCCTGATTCTTACCCTTCAACAATAGCGTCACAAGATTCTCGGAAACCCGCTCGCCGGCCGCGATCTGCGATTGTAAAACTTTCAGAGCGACCTCTCCCGCCTGTCTAGGATCCTCGAGCCAAACGAGCAGGGCCTCCGAGAGTTCATCATGGAAACGAACCCCCGGCTTTTCCATGAGTTTCAGCAGCATCCCGCTGATATCCTTGCGGTAGATAGACGGTTCGGCTCTGGCAAGACGCTCCACGGCGCGTTTCACACGGTCGATGTCGATACTGGTAAGCTCGCGTTGATTCAATGTGTAGAAGGCCGGATCTTTCTGGTTGTTCATCTTGTCGGCGGCGCTGTCGATGAATTGCTCGTTGTCGACGCTGACAACGATGATGCCGATCTCCGGATGGATCTCCTTGGTGGTGCCCAGAAGTCCTGCAATTTCCGCGACTTTCGTGATATCCATGGAAACATCCGTCAACACCATCAGATAGTCGCCTTTGTCACGCGGATAGGGGTGGGATGAGGGTCCGGCCATCGTGTCACGGATCAAGTAATCCCTCACGGTATAGATATTCCTTTGTAAAATGTTCGTGAGGTAGATCCCGTAAGCGTGTTTGTCGCTACCCGCGAGTTCCAAGCGGTTCTGTTCGGCTTCGAGCGGGTTTGTGGTGAAACGCTCTCTCAATGCCGTCAGAGGATCTTCTTGTTCCTCGGGTAGAAGCAGCGGATCGGTCGGATCAACAAAATCCGGCGATTCGCCTGATTCCTTGAACGCCACCGCAGGGCCCTTGATAAAAAAGGGTATGGTCAACAATCCCGCCGCCATCAGCAGTCCGAAAAATCCCGCTTTTGCGCGCGCTTTGGGATTCGCGTAGATTAGCAGCGCTACGCCAAGCGCTGAAACAAAGCCGGCCATCAGCAGCTTGCTTTCCAGCGGCATGGCACCCAGCGACCCGCTCGGGCCGCTTGAGAAAATAAGCATCAGGGCGATAACCGCCATCAGCCCCACTCCAAAGATCCCGGCCATGATGCGTTGCGGGGAAGTGGGTTCCAGTTGCTCGAGATGGTTGAATTCCGCGTAACGCATCGTCTGCAAGCCTTCCGGGGCGGCAGCGGATAGGGGAACCCTTTGGAAACGGTTCAGCTCGGCTGCGGTCCGTTCACCGGGATAGAATTTTTTGGATCGCAGGATGACATCGTCGTTGATGCGGAAGCGTGCATCGCAGGCTCCACACTCAACCATGCGGTCCATCAGGTCGCCACCCACGGCAAAACGTTGCCGACAGGATGGGCAACGGATGCTGAGGAAGTCTGCTGTCTCTGGCGCGTCGGACATGTGATGAACACGATTACCCGCCTGACCAGCCATTGCAACCCTGCACATGAGCCCCGCCCATTAATTAGCTTAAATTAAAGATTGAGCTTTCTTTGCGATCAAGGTAAGTGGTGACAAATCAATTTCACAGCCCATGCAAGCATTATCCCTGAAACCACTGCCATTCGACAACAGCGAGGAAAGCCGCAGTCATCGCCGGCTGCGCAGTGAGGGATTCGTGGATGAGGAATTGGTGTCCGGATTGATCGAGCGCGGCCTTTATGAAAGGGCTTTCGCGCAGCCGGAGGACATGGTGCTTTCCTCGAGCGAGGACGATTATGCCGGATGGGCGCTGCCGGTGCCTTCGCCGTTTCGCGGCATGCGCGATATCCAAGACCAAGAAGCCGCTCCAGCCACAATCAGGCGTCCCTCCCCGCCTGTGCCGGCAAATCCTGAAGATGGAATCGAAACCGCATACGCTGGCGGTCACCGCTGGTGGGTGTTCGGTGTTAGTGGGGCGATGGCCTGTGGCTTGCTCGCACTAACCCTTTTGAGCTTGGCGCAAAGGGCGGAGGTTCAGGAGATCGCGGCGGGTTATGTGCCTGTGCCGATCAAGGCCGAGGTTCCAACGGCCATCGCCGCCGAACCGGTGCTGCAGCCCGCCCTCACCAATGCGCCGCATGATTTCCGCTAAACCCGGCGGGAAGAAAATTCGCTCGTCACATGCGCTGCGGATGTTGAAAGTCGGCGAGTGATACACCCCACCGCCATCATTTCTCCCAAGGCCGAACTCGGCAGAAACGTCCGCGTCGGCCCCTACTGTCTCATCGGCCCTGGCGTGACCCTCGGCGAGGATTGCGTGCTTCATTCACACGTCATCCTTGAGGCGAACTCTACTTTCGGAAAAGCCAACGAGTTTTTCCCCTTCGCGGCGGTCGGCGGGAAAACGCAGGATTTGAAATACATCGGCGAGCCGACCCGGCTGGAAGTCGGCGATCACAATGTCTTCCGCGAGAACTGCACGATCCATCGCGGCACCCACGAGGAGCTGCCCACCCGCATCGGTTCGCACAATCTTTTCCTCTGCTACTCCCACGTCGCGCACGATTGCCAGCTCGGCGACCACATCATCCTCTCCAACAACGGCAGCCTCGCGGGTCACGTCACTGTGGATGATCACGCCATCGTTTCCGGCCTCGCCGCGGTTCACCAGTTCTGCCGCATCGGGAAACACTCCATCATCGGCGGCCTCTCGAAAATCGTGCAGGACATCCCGCCGTTCATGATTGTGGACGGGAACCCCGCCTCCACCCGCGGCCTCAATCTTATCGGCCTCCAGCGCCGCGGATTCTCCGAGGACGACATCCGCGATCTCAAGTCCGCCTACAAGCGCCTGTTCTTGAAAAAGGACATCTCCCTCGCCAACGGAGTCAGCTCCCTGAAAGCCACTGCCGCCGCATCCAACCCCCACGTCGAGCACCTCATCCATTTCGTGGAGGAGACACAACGCGGGGTGACGCGGTGAGTGGGTGGAATTCCAAAAGTCTTCCAGAGCATTCGAGCTCCCTCGTTTCTACGGCAACCGACTTATTTTTTCGTGGTCACCTCCGCCAAGACCCCGCGGCAGAGGCCCCAGTAGCTGACGGTGAGGTGGGCATGATCCCTGAAAACAGGCTCCTGCATCAGCAGTCGGTGCATTTCCGGCAGCCGGTAGTGGGGCACGGACGGGAACAAGTGGTGGGTGAGGTGGTAGTTCACATTCAAGGGTGAGACGATCAGGCGCTCCAAAAAGGTCGGAACCACTTCACGGGTTTTGTTGAGGGTATGCTCCGATTCGACCACCATATGCTCCGCCAGCGTGCGCATGCGGACGATGGCCAAATGGCTGGTTACAAAAGGAACAAACCAAAACATGAGGAATTCCAGCCAGAGACCGAACAGCGAGATCACCACCAGCATGGTTACGGTGAATGCGATTACGCGAAACCACACGGCGGGAGCCAGTTTCAACTTCGCCTTGTAATAAAAAAGCCTGCGGGCGGGCGACCAGTAAAGTATGCCGATGATCATCTTGTACCACGCCAAGCCGAGCAGATCGGCGGCAAAAAGCCGGAATGTCTTGATCTGATCCTTGGGCCAGTGCCAGTCCTCATAACGCTGCATGAAAGCCCAGTCGGGATCCTTGTCCGTATTGGTGTGTTCATGGTGCTTGAGGTGGTGGCGGCGGTAGAGCTCGGTGCACGCCCCGTTCGGGAAAGCGCAGAACACATCACTGAAAAAGTCATTCCAGAAGCGGTTCTTCATGATGCGTCCGTGGGCGGCATCGTGCATCATGATGAGCAGCGCGTGCTGGCGGGAGCCGATCACGATCACCACCACGGCATATATGATCCAGCGTATCGCACCCAAGCTTTGTGGAAGGCTGAGCCATCCTGCCACGACAGCGATGATCACCAGCCATTGCACGGCGAAGCCCCACAATCCACGAAGCGGTGACACCTTCGAGAGACGGCGAACATGTTCCAGAAGGTGAGGAGATGTGCGAAAACTTTCGGGTGAAATGTTATGCTTCATCGCTGATCCCAGTGTTTTCGATAACAAGCAACAATCAACTCCAATTTATGCAATCAGCTTGAAGTCACCGAAGCATTTCATATCTGCCATGCTCAAAGCCAAATGCAGGTGTTGGCCACTCGTTTCAATATTCCGCATGGGAAAACGGAAGGAATATACACAAAGCCGCTGCCTCAATGGATAACCAATGTTTACGAAGTCTCCGCAAGTTGTTCGCCTTGGGTAAACTCTCTGTAAATTATCCCGCCGCCGCCTTGCGTTGGTTCGTTTTATTCCCTATCAGGCTTGCGACCGTTTTAGGAAAAGCATGAAAACCTCCATCCTCCGCCTGTTGTTGCTCACCCCGCTCCTTTTTTCACAAGCCCGCGCCGGTGAGGCCGAGGATGCGCTTTTGAAGGCCGCCGCCGAGGGCGATGCGCCCCGCATCGTGCTCGCGCTTTCCGAGGTGGATCCGAACATCCGCGACGAGGAAGGGCGCACGCCGCTGATGCTCGCCGCGAAGTCCGGGGATTTCGAATCCGTCCGCCGCCTGCTGTGG
This sequence comes from Verrucomicrobiota bacterium, assembly GCA_046051965.1. Lineage (GTDB taxonomy): Bacteria > Verrucomicrobiota > Verrucomicrobiia > Verrucomicrobiales > Akkermansiaceae > Luteolibacter. The sequence goes on along the minus strand of JBJONG010000006.1, from coordinate 34,054 downwards.
GGCGGGGCGAAGGCCACCTTGAAAGACCTGAAAGGCAACGTCGCCCGCGACTACGTGGATCTCTCCAAGCCCGGCGCCGCGCCGCTGAACCTCATCGTCCGCTGCTACGCCTATTGCGAGGAGCAGGCGCGCCCCGGCGGCAAGGCCCGCATCCCGCACCTCGCCCTGGTCAACGACATCTGGGTCGATCCCTTCCACCCCAAGATCAAGCCCTTCTACCTCGCCAACGAACCGGAGCTGAAAGGCAGGAACGGCATCGACGACGACAAGAACGGTTTCATCGACGACATCTACGGCTGGAACCTCTTCAACGACATCCCGCTCAAGGCCCCGCAGTTCTCCATCGACGGCACGCCCGAGACCCAAGGTTACCTCGAGCTGCTGATGAAAGACTATCGGAAAGCGGCGGCAGGCGATGAGAAAGCCGCCGCGCTTCTCCAGAACCGCCACGAGAATCCGGTGGTGAAACAGCTCGGTTTCCGCAACCTCAGCCATGTCGGCATCACCCTGAGCGATCTGCATTTCGCGGAAATGCTCGACCATGCCTCCCACGGCACGCACGTAGCGGGCATCATCGCCCAATACAGCGGCGGGAAAGCGCTCATACACGGCGCGGACATCGGCGCGAGCACCCCGCGCACGGCCGGCACGTTCGAGGATTACGCCGGTCTCGCCAAGCTCGCTTCGCAGTCGGAAAGCTATGCGGACTTCGTGAAAAAGGTCATCGAGGGATACCGCACCGAGCGCGCGAAGAAAGGCCTCCGCGCCTCGGATTACGTCCGCGCCACCGGGGCGGGCATCGCGAACATGAGCTGGGGTTACCCCAACGCGATGTATGAGAACATGGCGAAGGCGCTGGAGGAAACCTACAAGACCCACGGCAAGAACCCCGCCTCCATCACCGCGAAACTCAGCGGCGTGGACGCGATCACCATTGCCAACCTCCCGCTGGAAATGCGCATCGCGGACGCCGCCTCCTTCGCCCTCGTGTTTTACGAAAACCCCGATGTCTTCATCACCATCGCGGCCGGCAACGAGGCCTCGAACAACGACGAGACCCTGATCTCGCCGAACTATCTCTCCCGCTTTTTCCCGAACGTGATCACCGTCGCCTCGCTCAGCGAAAAGGGCGGCATCTCCAAGTTCTCGAACTATGGCAACCGTTCCGTGCAGATCGCCGCGCTCGGGGAGAACATCGTCGCGCCCATCCTCCACAACATGGAGGCCCCGAAAAGCGGCACATCGATGGCCGCGCCGCTCGTCGCCGGCGTCGCGGCGGGCATACGCAAGGATTTCCCGGCTCTCTCCGCCCGCGACATCCGCCGCCTGATCGAATCCACCGCCACCGTCGATCCGGCGCTCGCGAAGTTCGTCTCCACCTCCGGAAAAATCGATCCCGAGGCCGCCCGCAAGACCGCCGAGTCGTGGTCGGGCGACAACCTCGCCATGCTGGTCGAGGAAACCCGCATCGCGAAAAAGCCCGGCCAGGACGGCCCCTCGATCAAGGTGCCGCAGCTCGATTCCAAGCCCGCCCCGGAGAACCCCTCGCCCGCGAAAGGCGAGCCCTACCGCATCACCGGCGTCTCCGGCTCGAACAACCAGTGGCACGTCGTCATGTCCCGCGCCACGCCCTTCGCCGACCAGCGCCAGCTCGGCGTCGGCCCCTGGCCCGAGGAAGCTGTCAACAAAGGCTGGGCCGATGGTTTCCGCATCACCTCCATCGCCGGGGATCAGGGGAACTGGAACGTGATCATGAGCACGGGCACGGAAGGCCAGCAGTCCGTCCTCGGCTACGCGCTCGACCAGGCGCAGATCGCCGCACAGACGGAGGCCGGTTTCCGCATCACCTCCATTTCCGGATGGAAAGACCAGTGGATCACCGTGATGACCACGGAAACAGGCTGGGGCAAGCAGCGCTACACGCTTCCCACCCCTTTCACGCCCGAGCGCCAGAAATGGGTGCAGGATCGTTGGGCGGAGGGATACCGCATCACCTCCATCGCCGGCGATGACACCCCGCAGGACGATGAGGACGGCTGGCTTTTCGTGATGACCCAGGGCACCTCCATCCAGGAGCAGACCTTCAGCGTCCCCGGCCCGTGGCCCGAGGCATGGATCAAGGAAAACTCCGCCAAGGGCTTCCGCGTCACCGGTTCCTCCGGATCGGGCGACCACACCATCGTCATCATGTCGAAGGGCTCCGGCCTTGGCGACCAGACGATCTCCGCCGGTGGGGAGTATCCCTCCGATTGGATCGGCAAGAACTGGTGAACCTCATGAAAACCCTCCTCCTCCTCGCCCTCACCTTCGTCCTGCTTCCCTCCTGCAAGGGCAAGGATCGTGCGAAGCGGGCGGAGCAACGCATCGGCGAACGCATGACACACGAACTCGCGGACAAGACCCTGGAAAAAGGCTCCCCCGTTTTCATCCGCGCCTTCAAGGAGGAGCGCGAGCTGGAGCTTTATGTGGAAAGTAAGTCCACCGGGAAATACGAGCTGTTCCGCACCTATCCCATCGTCGCCGCCAGCGGCGAGCTCGGCCCCAAGCTCGCCGAGGGCGACGGCCAGGTGCCCGAGGGATTCTACTTCGTCGGCCAGAGCGCGATGAACCCCAACAGCAACTATCACCTCGCCTTCAACATCGGCTACCCCAACTTCTACGACCGCGCCCACGCCCGCACCGGCTCCTTCATCATGATCCACGGCTCCAACGTCTCCATCGGCTGCCTGGCGATGACCGATGAGAAGATCGAGGAAATCTACACCCTCTGCCAGGCCGCCCTCGACAACCGCCAGCCCTTCTTCCGCGTCCACATTTTCCCCTTCCGCATGACCCCGGAGCGCATGGCGAAAGCCGCCGGAAGCCCCCACCTGCCGTTCTGGGAAATCCTGAAAACGGGTTACGACCTCTTCGAGGAAAACCGGATCCCGCCCGATGTGAAGGTGCGGGAGAAGTTGTATGTGTTCGAGTGAGGCTTGTCACACGCGCCGTTTCCAATGCTTCTCTTGCCGCGCGGCGTGCAGGACGGCGATCACCAACAAGGAACGCTCCTCTTCGTTCACACGGTAGATCACGCCTCGAACGGAATCGCCGTGGAGGGATCGCGCTCATGATCCGCGAGGCGGGTTCTCACCAAATCCTCATCTGCGGCGGTTAGCGGAGGCTCATCCAGCTCGATGGCGCGCCGCACCAGCAACTGCCGCTCGGCCACGGTTAAGGCGGGTAGCTCGGCAAGGATTTGCGTCATGCTCATGACGGTAAAATATAGGCCGTGACAAAAATGTCAGGCACATTTTTCCCTGACACCCCCGCGAAACCCGCCAGCATCGCCGCCATGCTTCCGGAAACCCACCCGCTCATCGAGAAAGTCACGGAGCCCCTCGCCGACAACGCGGAGCGGCGGATGGCGGCGCACGCTTTCCTCGGGGAGAAATTCGACGCCGCCCACCCCGGCGTGGCCGAGGCCACCGCGCGGATCGAAGCGGCGGGACGGCGGAAATTTCCCAAGCTGCGCAAAGCTTTGCCGTGGGTTTTGGCGGCGTTGGCTGTCGGGGTGGTGATCGCGTCGCACGCGTCCATTTTGAGTTTCGTGCACAGCCTATACAACACCGGCCTCTTCGAGCCATGGACAAAGCCCGCGCTCCCCGCCGGTCTCACGGAAGAGCAGCGCCTCCTGCTCGGTGACCCGAAAGTGGCCGATCTCGAACAGAAACGGCGGCTCCACCTCCACGCCCCGGAGAACCCCGCTTACTTCGCCGAATATGCCCAGGGATTCGTTTCCGAAAGGAGCGCCCTGCCGCCCGACTTTCTGGAAACCGCCACCCGTATCGCCCCGGACAACGCCTATTTCCTCTACTTTGCGGCCGGACGGATCGGAAAGGAATCCTTCACCAAAAAAAAGTTAAGCGGCTCGTCGCCGCCGCAACGCATGGTGGACGGTGTGCGTCTCCGCCCGCTGCCCCGCGAGGCCGAATTTGACATCACCGATCCCGCCGCTTTCGAGGAGGCGATGGCGCTGATCGCGAAGGCCGCGGCGTTGCCCGGCTTTGAAACCTATACGAATCCCATGATCGCCGCGAGGGTGCGCCTACTTCCCGCCGATACCATGGCGGAGTTCACGAGAGCCTTGATGTATGCCTACGGCGGCTCGTCCGGCATGATCCAGCTACGTTATGTGGCGGATCTGCTGTGCGCCCGCTCTGAGCAGCTTTCGAAAAGCGGAAGCAAGGAGGAGTTGATCGCCCTCGCCGAGCAACGCGAGGCGCTCATCGCCCATCTCGGACGCAACCCGGACATCCCCTTGATCGGCGAGCTGGTTCATTCCGTGATCGCGATCGCCACGGCGAAGAATTTTGAAGCCGCCGCCGACCGCCTCGGCCTCACGGAAATGGCGGAGACCTACCGCAAGCAAGGCGAGGCGTTTCAAACTGAACGGGATATGAGGGACATCCGTGTGGAGAAAGAAAAAGACCCGTTCCCAGAGGAAAAGGCCTCTTCCCTGCACCGCCTCGCCCTTCCCATGATCAACCGGCAGGTCAACACCCCGCCGCCGGTCACCGAAGCCGATTTCGAACCGATGCGGCGGGCCGAGCATGAACTGGTGGGCGGCCTCGGCATCCTTGCCCTCGCGCTTTCCCTTCCGCTCGCCGCGTTGGTGGTGTTCCTTTTCCGATTCACCGCCACCCCGATGATCCGCGTCCCCGCGAAACGCATGGTCGGGGTCCTTTGCATGGCGGATTGGGCTTGGGTGATCGGGTTCGGTGTGGTCTTGCCGATCCTGTGTTTCCTCCTCGTCACCCGTTTCACGCCGCTGGGTGGCAGGGAATACGGCGTAATGTTTTTTCAAGCGGCCTTCCCCGGCGTCCAGTTTGCGGCGCTGCTGCTGGCGCTGCTGATCGTCCCGGCCATCGTGGTGCGTTGGCGGCTTGGGAAAATTCTGGCACCTTTCGGGTTCGGGGATCGTTTCACGGTTCCGCTCGCCCTCGCCGTGATGGCGATGATCGCGCTCTGGTCGCTCGCCGCCCTGCCTGTGGTGGAACATCTCACGAAGGCGAAGCTCCTGAACCATTTCACGTTCGCCGCCCTCGCCGCGCCGCCCGTTCTCTGCCTCTGCCTCCTGTTTGCAAACGCCCTCCGCTCCATCCTCGGCAAGCCCGCCGCCCGCCTCGCGCAATGCGCCACCGGCATCGCCGTATTGCCCGCCTACCCCATCGCCATCCTCTTTCTCTGCGCCCTCACACCGATCTACTCCGCCGGGGAAAAACGCTGGCTCGCCAAGGAAACCCTCCTCCGCATCGACCCCGACGCGCCCGATCTCGGAGCTTACGAATTCAAGGTGGCCGCGCAGAAACGCAAGGAGATCAATGCGATCATGGAGAGGTGATGCAAAACACATAAACCCAAGTGGTCCCGGGTGGAATCGAACCACCACCTACGGCTTCGGAGGCCATCGTCCTATCCATTGGACCACGGGACCCGCTGATCGGCGGCGGGAGGGCAAGGATGTAGGCCAGCCCGGACGCTTTGGCAAGGATAACCCTGACATCCTTCTTGGGGCTTGCCCGTTGGTACGCAATCCGCTACCCCGCCACTGTCATGCCTATCGCAACACCAGCCCAATACGCCGCCATGCTCGATGCCGCCCAGAAAGGCGGTTACGCCTACCCGGCGATCAACGTGACTTCCCTCACCACCATCAACGGAGCGCTCAAAGCCTTTTCCGAGTCGAAATCCGACGGCATTATCCAGGTTTCCACCGGCGGCGGCGAGTTCGCATCCGGCACCGCCGTGAAGGACGCCGCCTTCGGAGCCATCGTCCTCGCCGAGGCCTGCCACCTGCTCGCGGAGAAGCACGATGTCCTCATCGCCCTTCACACCGACCACTGCCACCCGGAGAAAGTGGAGGGTTTCCTCAAACCGCTCCTGCAAGCCTCCCGTGAGCGCATCGCCGCCGGCAAAGGCCCGCTTTTCCAATCCCACATGTTCGACGGCTCCGTCGTTGACCTGAAGGAAAACCTCCGCATCTCGAAAGAGCTCCTGAAAGAATGCGCCGAGCTCGGCATCATCCTTGAGGTAGAGGCCGGCTGCGTCGGCGGTGAGGAGGACGGGCACGACACCTCCGGCCTGCCCATCGAGAAACTCTACACCACCCCCGAGGACATGCTCGAAGTGTATGAGGCGCTCAGCGGCATCGGTCGTTTCATGTTCGCCGCCACCTTCGGAAACGTCCATGGCGCCTACAAACCCGGCGCGGTGAAGCTCAAGCCCTCCATCCTCCGCGACGGCCAGAAAGCCGTCACCGACAAGCACGGCGCGGCGGCCGAGATGGATCTCGTCTTCCACGGCGGCTCCGGCACCTCCAGCGAGGATCTCCAGGAAACCCTCGACTACGGCGTCGTGAAAATGAACATCGACACCGACACCCAATACGCCTTCACCCGCCCCATCGTCACCCACATCTGCCAGAACATCGAGGGCGTGCTCAAGATCGACGGCGAGGTCGGCAACAAGAAACATTACGACCCCCGCTCCTATCTCAAGAAGGGCGAGCAGGGTCTTTGCGACCGGATGAAGCAGGCCTGCGACGAACTCCGCTCCACCGGCAAGACGATCTTCGGCAAGGCGTAACCCCCGACCGTCCCGTTTCCCAACCGCCCTTTTCCTACTTGGGACTGGGCGGTTTTTTGATTTCGACCCAAGGGCAGCGCATCGTCGTGCGTTCCCTCACAGAACTCACGCGGCCCGCGCCCAACTTCTTTCCCCTTTTCCTAAAATCTTTCTTGCCGACCCCGATCTAATTTTCAAACTGCGGCGCAACGCAGAACTTCTGATAATTCCCATGATCCAAAAACTCGCAACCCGCCACCGCTTCACCGCGTCCACCATCATCACCGCCACCCTGCTGGCAGCCCCTCAACTTTTCGCGGCGGATGCTCCCGCCAAGGATTCCCTCCTCGACCGCTGGGTGATCGACGGTGGCCCGACCATGCTCTTCATCGGCGCGGCCGTTGTCGCCTTCATCGCGTTGGCCGTTTACAATTTCATGAACCTCACCAAGGCGAAGTTCTGCCCCACCGATCTCCAGATGGCACTCATGGATCACATGACAAACTGCCGCGTCCGCTCCGCCATTGAGCTCGCCGCCTCACACCCTTCCTACCTTGGACGCCTTGTGGCCTATTCTTTCCCGAACATCGATGCCACCCAGCCCGACACTCTCGGACGCGACAAGATCGAGGATGCGATCGCGGACTTCACCAACAACGAAACCCGCAAGAACATGACATGGATCAACTACATCTCCGTCATCGCCCAGGCATCCCCGATGCTCGGGCTTCTCGGAACGGTTATCGGTATGGTGAGCGCCTTCGGAACCCTCAAGACCGCGGGTGCCGCAGATCCCTCCCAGCTCGCCGGTGACATCTCCGTCGCCCTTCTCACCACACTCTGGGGTCTGATCAACGCGATTCCCTGCATCATCGTGTTCTACGTCCTGAAGAACAAATACAACGGTCTCGTCGCCGATTCGATCCACATCGCCGAGGAACTCATCAACGCGGCGGTTGCCACGGTCAATGCAGACACCCTTTACGCCAAGATTCCCGAAGGTATCGACGTTTGATAAGGTATGGAAACAACGGTGCGGCGCATGAGGCGCTGGTAGCGATGTTCCCGCCCAACCTAAAAATCCCATGTCATCAAAACTACGTAACGCACGCGTTGGAGCCGATGAGGAAGCGAAACTCGACATGTCGCCTATGATCGACATGGTCTTCCTCCTCCTCATCTTCTTCATCGTCAATGCCACCGCGATCATCGTGAAAACGGATCCGGAAGTTCTGCCGCCCGTCGCTAAGAATTCGAAAGCTCAGGAAGACGGGCGCGGTCGTATTGTCATAAACGTCCGTCAGGATGGCACCTTCACTGCGGAAGATTTCAATGTCATTCTCGCGGATGACAAGGACATCGCCGATCTTGTCAAAAAGGAGAAAGAGAAGATCATTCCGCTCGGCATCGTGCCGAAGCTTCACCTCAGGGGTGACCAGGACGCCGTCTTCAAATATTCCCGCACGGCGATCCGCGCCGCCGCAGAAGCTGGTGTCGATCAAGTCGTTTTCGCCGTTTACCAAACCCACAAGGGAATCCGCAAAGAGAAAAAGTGATCTCACTTTCCCGATAAAACTCCCATGGCCCGCCACAAGAAATTCGAAGTTTCCAACGACGCAGAACCGGAATTGGACATCTCGTCGCTCATCGACGTTTGCTTCCTGCTCCTGATCTACTTCCTCGTCACCTCCACGATCAGCCCACGCGAGACGGATCTGGGCATGTCCCTCCCCGCCGCGAACCCGAGCAACGAACAGCCCAAGATCGAACCCATGTTCATCCGTGTGGATGCCGCCGGTGTGATCTACACGGGTGTAGGCGCCGGGCAGCAGCAGCTCGATTCCGATGCCGGCGTGCGCGACGTTCCTCTCCTCGACAGCCAGCTCGATCTCTATTCCGCCGCCGCACGCAGCGCGGGTAGCAATCCGCTGGTTCAGGTTTACGTCGATCCCGGCGCGACCCAGCAACGCGTCATCGATGTCCTCAATTCGCTCGCCGGTGCCGAAATTTCCTCGGTCACGTTCACCGATCTGGTGGAGTGATCATTTTTCTTGAGGAAATCCCCAAAATTCCCGCGCCGTCGGACGTTCCCCCTTGCAGGACATCACCGACGGCGCATTGTTTTTGAAACTTTATCCTTCCGACCCACAGTTTAAATTTTAATAAAAAATCAACCCCTTCAACGATCATGAAAAAAATCCTTCTCGCACTCGCATTAGCGGCGACCGCCATTCCGGCCTCGGCGCAAGAAACCCTCCCTGAGCTTGTTGATGGCGCGCTCCTCGCGATGAAGGCAGAGAAGTGGGAAGAGGCGCTCGCTTTGAATACCAAGGCGGCCGGCTTCGGCAAGAATCCGAAGCACGCGATCCAAATTTACGGCCTGCAGTTCGGCACAATCATTTACCGCAAAGGGATGTGCGAGCTGAAGCTCAAGAAATTCGATGACGCGATGAAGTCCTTCGAGTCCTGCTATAAGGACTACCCCAACGACAAGGCGGTCGGTGGCGGCAACATTTTCCAGAAGATGGCTCTGCTCAAATGGGGCGACGCGGCCTTCGGCAAGGAAGAGTACGAGCTTGCGATCACGCAGTGGAAGAAATTCCTCCAGGAGCGCGACAAGGCGAAGGACAAGTATCCCCAGGGTTCCTTCCATGTGAACATGGCGATCGCCCACTACCGCCTCGGCAAAATTTCGGAAGGCAGCGAGCATCTTGAAACCGCGATCCAGAACAAAAACACTTTCCCCACTCCAGACGAGGCCATCGTGGCCGGCTTCCAGGCGCTGGTCTCCGCAGCGATCACAAAGACCGACCAGCGCGCGCTGCTTGATTTCATCGCCAAAAACCGTGGCGGCCTGATCGTTGCTCCCTATGCGATGCAGCGCTATTCGAAGATCTTCATGAAGCTCGCCGCAGACGCGCTTGGAGCCGATATGACAGAAGCGGCTCTCAGCCTTTATCAATTCGTTCCCTCCACGGAGGTAGCCATCGACGATCTCCGCGCCCGCATCCGCGACATGGGACATCTCCCGCGCCTTTCCTCCGGTACCCTCCGCCTCGACAAAGCGAGCCTCGAAGCCCAGCTCACCGCCCTTGAGGCCGAGATGCGCGGCAACAAATCCATCGAGATGTTCAAGCTCGCCGTGATCGCCTACATCCATGAAACGAATGGCAACGTCCACGGTTCCCATGCCGCCTACCTCCAGCTTGAGAAGTATTACCCCAAGGCGGAGAAGCGTGAGGACAACCTGTTCCACCTCGTCCGCACCTCGTCCATCATCGGGAGTGTCATGACCACGCAGAAATACGGCGAGATCTTCCTCGCCACCTTCCCGCAGTCGAAATACAAGCCGGATGTCCAGAAGCTGATGCTCTCCGCCCTGTTCTTCGACGGGAAATACGAGATCTGTATCGAGATCGCCGGTGACATCATCGAGAACAAGAAGGCAACCGAAGGCACGCCTGAACACGACCTTGCTCTCTTCGTCCTCGGTGGTTCCTATTTCTACACCGGCCAATACGACAAGGCCGCGCCGCTCCTCGACCAGCACGTCGAGAAATACCCGAAGAGTGTCTTCGCGATGTCCGCTTCCTATTTCCAGGCCTCAAACGTCTCCCGCCTCCAGTTCTGGTCAAAAGCGGCCAAGTTGCTCGACGCCTTCCTTGAGAAATACAAGTCCGACCGGAACCAATCCTACATCCCGCTTGCTCTCTACGACCGGGCCAACGCCCACTACGCGGAAGAGGAAAACGAGCCTGCCCTCGAAAAGACAGCTCGTATCATCAAGGAGTTCCCCACTTCCCCGGTTCTCGACCAGGCCTACAACCTTCGCGGCAACGTGCTGCAGGTTCTTGAAAAGCGCGACGAAGCCGAGGCCGCTTATTTGAAGGCCATCGAGATCGGAGAAATCCGAAACAACGACGGTGTGGTCGGCGAGGCTCTCTACTACCTCACCGCCCTGCTCGGTGAGCACAAGAAAGGCGAGGACTTCGGCCCGCGCCTCAAGGATGCCGTTCCCCACGCCGACAAGTTCTGGAAGGAATATGCGGAAGGCTCGCCTTACCGTCCACAGGTTGCCGTCGCCCAAATGTATGCCATGGAGTCCGTGGGACGCGGTGACGAGGCGCTGAAGCGTCTCCAGGAAGTCATCTCCGACATGGCCAAGCAAACCGAGTCTGTCGGCCTTGAAGAGGCGATCAACTCCTACACCGAGTTCTATCTCGAGAAGCACACACCGGATGAGCTCAAGGAACACTACTACAACTTCCCCGGAATCCGCACTACGGACAAGGCCGCCCGCGCCATCCTGCGCATCGCTGTGATCGGCGTGTTTGAAACGGTCGCCAAGGATAAGGAGAATCCCGACAAGCAGCGCGCCGCCGAGGCCATGATCACCGTCCTTTTCCAGAACCTGAAAGCGGACTTCGAACTCAAGGAGCTTTCCAACTACATCCTCGTGAAGCTGGGCGATTACCTGCGCACGAACACCTCCGCGCCGCGTGAGGCGCTTCCATACTACTCCGAGGCACTTTCCCGTCCGGACCAGTCCTACCTTTTCCAAGCGCTGACCGGTCGCGCCGATGTTTACGGGCAGTCCCCGCAGGAAGCCGACCTCGAACTTGGGATCAAGGATTTCGAGCGCATCTTTGCGGATTCCCAGGAAAAACCTGACAGAGAATTCGCCCTCTACCGCATCATCCAGATCCTGATGAAGAAAGGCGATTATGCGAAAGCCGCCGAGCGCGCCAACCAATACCTCGAGCGCGAGGAGGGCAAATCGCTCGGCTTCTCCAAATACTCCCCCGAAGTCGGTTACTTGCTTGCGGAGTCCTTCGACAAGCGGAACCTCACGGACGACGCCATCGCCATGTATGTGAAAGTGTTTTCCGCCCACATGGGATACATCCAGATCTCGGCTCCCGCGATCCATCGCTGGATGGAGCTTTCCTACAAGCGCAACAAGGCCTCCACCGGCCCGAATGTCGCGTCTGACCGCCAGGGCGCGTATGAGCGTGGCTACCAATACCTCGAGCTGACAGGGCGCTTCAAAGACAAGATGACTCCCGAGGAAGTGAAACTATGGGAGCGTGTCCAGAAACTCACCGACCAGTACGAGGCCGACCCCAACGTGAAATCCATGGAAGAAATCCTTAAGGAAAAGGCAGAGGCAGAAGGCCGCTAAGCCATCCCGAAATTCAACCCAAGTCATATCATGAAAAATCTCATCCTCTCAGCTCTGCTCATCCCCTCGCTTTCGATCTCTGCCTTTTCGCAGGCGGCGTTTGAGGCCGAGGCCATTATCTCGATGCCCGATGAAGGAGGCACCTTCCGCGCCTGGATTCTGGCCGCCAGCAAGACCCAGATCCGCTACAAGACCACCAAGGTTTCCACGGATTTCACCGATTCCCGCATATCCGACTTTGCCACCATTTTCCTCGTCGAGCCGCCTGATTACGCCGCCGCCATCGACCTCTACGAGGGAAGGAAATACAAGGAGGCGCGGGAGGCCTTCGCCGCAGTCAAGGAGCGCTGCAAGCCCATCGCCGCGATGCCGGACAATTTCCACACCCTCGCCGCCTTTCATGAGATGGAGTGCTTCCGCCACCTCGGTGACTACGAGGGTCTCGCAGCGGCTCTCAAAACCTTCATCAAGGAACCGCTCACCCGTGAGCACCAGCTCCGCCAACTCGATCTCTACATCATGTGGGATGCCGTCCGGGCACAGGCATGGGATCGCGTATTGGTCATCGCTTCCGAGAGGGATGAAGAGATTCTTCCCGGATACCAGCGCGCGCAGGTCGCCTATTGCAAAGGTCTCGCACTCGACAACCTGAACCGCGGTCGCGAGGCGGTCATCGAATACAGCATCGCCATGACTGCGGATTCCGGAGCCTCGGAGATCCTGGCTCAACAGGCCGCCCTCAAGGCGCTTGGTGTTTACCATAAAGATCCGGAAGTGCAGGTCGCCATCAAGAACTGGGGCACGGAAGATGAAAACAAGAACTCGCCGGGCTTCACCCGCCTCACGGAAGCCGCCGCGATGGCCGTGTTTTATGGGAAGTATCTCGACTTAGGGAAGCCTCTTCCGACTGAACTCAAGGCTCTCACGAAATACGTCGTCAAGTGACGTCTTTCGTGACCGCCGTTAAAAATCGCCCGTAGTTCTTGCTGCCAAGCCTCGGCGTTTGCAATCTTGGGGCGGATCTGAATAAGTTCCGCCCCAGCGATGCAACGACTGCCCCTGATCCTATCCGCCTGCTGCCTGCTGCTCGTCTCCTGCCAAAAGGAATCCCAGGTCGATCAGGCAACGCGTGAGGGGATCCTTATTTACGGCAACTCCGCCGATCCCAAGAGCCTCGATCTCCAGGTTGTTTCCGGTGTGATCGAGAGCAACGTGATACGCGCGCTTTACGAGGGTTTGGTTCAGTTCCACCCCACCGAGGATCTGGCGGCACCACCGGGAGCGGCCTTGGAAGTGACCCCGGACGAGACTTCCACGGTGTGGACGGTAAAGCTGCGCCCCGAGGCAAAATGGTCGGACGGCACGCCGGTCACCGCGGAGGATTTCCGCTTCTCTTACGAGCGTATGCTGATGCCGTCATTCGGTGCGAAATATGCCGAGATGCTTTATTTCATCGAGGGCGCGGAGGACTTCAACAAAGGCAAGTCCACGGATTTCTCATCGGTTGGCATCAAGGTCACCGATTCCCATGGCTTTGTGCTCACCCTACGCGGCCCGACACCTTATTTCCTGGAAGTCATCAAGCACTACACCTGGTATCCCGTGCCGAAGCATCAGGTTCTCAAGTTCGGGAAAATCGACATGGTCGGAAATCCCTGGTCCCGCGCCGAGAATCTGGTCAGCAACGGCCCCTATCGCATCAAGAGCTACCGTCGCAACGACCACATCGAGGTGGAGCGCAACCCGCACTACTGGGATGCCGGGAACTTTCCTCTCAATGGCATCCGTTTCCTGCCGGTCAGCAACGCGTTCACCGAGTCGCGCATGTTCCGCGATGGCCAGCTGCATGTCACGAGCACCGCTCCGCCCGAGGTGGTGGATCTCATGAAAAAGAAAAATCCCGCCTTGCTGCGTCAGGAACCTTACCTCGGCACCGTCCTTTACCGTTTCAATACCAAGGTGGAACCGCTCGATGATGCCCGCGTCCGCCGCGCGCTGAGCTTCGCCATCGACCGCAAGGCTCTTTGCGACAGCGTTTTCCGCGGCTTCAAGCCCGCCTACGGCATGACCCCGCCGATGGGTGATTACCAGCCTCCGCAAGGGGCATCGCTGGATATCGAACTCGCCAGAAAACTCCTCGCCGAGGCGGGCTTCCCGGGCGGCAAAGGTTTTCCCCGCCTCAAGATTCTCATCGCTTCCAAGGAAACGAACGCCGCCCTCGCCACCGCCATCCAAGCGATGTGGGACGAGCACCTCGGTGTCGAGGTCGAGATACAGAGCAAGGAATGGACGGCTTACATGGTCGCCATGCAGGAGCAGGATTACCAGATCATGGGTGGCGGTTGGATCGGGGATTACATCGACCCGTTGACTTTCCTGGAGATGTGGACGGCAGGCAACGGCAACAACCGCACCGGCTGGGAAAGCGAACCCTTCGGAGCGAAGCTCAAGGAATCCTTCCAGGTTACGGATTCCACCCGGCGAAACGGCCTCCTGCGCGAGGCGGAGGAGATCCTGCTCGCTGATTCGCCCATGACGCCTATCGCCTGGTGGGGGAAAAATTATCTCATCCATCCCTCCGTAAAGGGCTGGGAGCCGCTGCTGCTGGACAATCATCCCTTCACCCACATCCGGCTCGTCCCGCAGCCGCCGAAACGCTGACCGCCCGACCGCCATGCCGAAGCTTATCCTTTCCCGTTTCCTGCAAGGGTTGCTCACGCTCTTCGTGCTGGTCACGCTGACCTTCTTTCTCGTCCATGCCATGCCGGGCAGTCCCTACACGGAGGAGAAGGCGCTGCCCGAACACATCCTGGCAGAGAAGAAGAAAGCCATGGGTCTCGACAAGCCCTTGCCCGCCCAATACGCGATCTACATCTCCAACCTCGTCTTCAGGCAGGACATGGGCCCGATGATCAAGAAAGAGGGGGTGCAGGTCTCGGAAATCATCGCGCAATCCTTCCCCGTTTCCCTGGCTCTCGGTCTGGCTTCCATGGGCATCGCGTTGCTTGTCGGCATACCTGCGGGTGTCATCGCGGCGGTGAGGAAAAACACGCCCGTCGATTTCTCCTGCCTCGCCTTCGCCATGGTCGGCATCTGTCTTCCGAGCTTCGTGATCGGCCCGTTGCTCGCCGTCGGTGCCGGGCTGTATTTCCAGTCGCTGAACGTCGCCGGCTGGTCCTCTCCCACGGACTGGATCCTGCCTGCCCTCACCCTCGGGATGATCAACGCCGCCTACCTCGCCCGCCTCTCCCGGGGCGGCATGCTCGATGTTCTCAACCAGGACTACATCCGCACCGCCAAGGCGAAAGGGGTGCCCGGCTCGCGCATCATCATCCGCCACGCCCTGCGCGGCGGCCTCATCCCCGCCATCGCCTTCATCGGCCCCGCCTTCGCGGGAATGATCTCCGGCTCCTTTGTGATCGAGACGATCTTCCAGATCCCCGGCATGGGCCAGCACTTCGTCAACGCCGCCACCGACCGCGAGTTTTTCCTGATCCAAGGCCTCGTCCTCTTCTACGGCTTCCTCATCGTCGCCGCCAACCTCCTCGCCGACCTCGCCCAGATCGCCCTCAACCCGAGGATGCGCTGAGGCGTGATCCGAAAATACCCGATAGGCTCTTCGAACATACAATCCACTCCAAATGACCACACAACTTCTCGGCACCTCCTTCATCGGTTACTCACGCTCCACCGGATCGGAAAACTGCGGCCACGGCATCCAGCCCGGCACCGGCGCTGTCCTTGAGCCCGCCTACATGGCCGCCACGCCCGACGAGGTGGAAAAAGCCCTTTCGCTCGCCGCCGCGGCGTTTCACCGATACTCTCAGCTTCCAGGGAAAACCCGTGCCGTGTTCCTGCGGGCGATTGCAGAAGGGATCGAAGGTGCGGTGGAGGACATCGTCGAGCGCGGCCAGCTGGAGACGGCACTGCCCGAGCCCCGCCTGCGCGGCGAGACCGGCCGCACCGTCGGGCAGCTCCGCATGTTCGCGAAGCAAATCGAGGAAGGCTCGTGGGTCGATGCCCGCATCGACCGCGCCCAGCCGGACCGCAAGCCGCTGCCCAAGGTCGACCACCGCTCCATGCTCCGCCCGCTCGGCCCGGTGGCTGTTTTCTGTGCCAGCAATTTCCCGCTCGCCTACTCGGTGGCCGGTGGCGACACCGCGTCCGCCCTTGCGGCCGGGTGTCCGGTGGTCGTGGTGGCGCACTCGTCGCATCCCGGCGTTTCGGAAATCGTGGCCAATGCGGTGATTGCGGCCGCTCAGGCCACCGGCATGCCTGAAGGTGTTTTCTCCGTTCTCTACGGAGGCGGGCGTAAAGTCGGCCAGGCGGTGGTGAAACATCCCGTCATCCAGGCGGTCGGCTTCACCGGCTCACGCGCGGGCGGCACAGCCCTGATGGCCACCGCGAACGCCCGCCCGCAGCCGATTCCCGTTTACGCGGAAATGAGTTCCGTGAACCCGGTGGTCATCCTGCCCGGCGCACTCGCACGCGGTGAGGAAGCGTTGGCCGAGGCGTTCTACGGATCGCTCACGCTCGGTGTCGGCCAGTTCTGCACCAACCCCGGCCTCGTTTTCCTTCCGGAAAACACCGGCGCTGCCTTTCTCGCGAAACTCAAGTCCCTCATCGAAGCGGGCACACCCGGCATGATGCTCAACGCGGGCATCTGCAAAGCGTTCTCCGACGCCACCGCGTCCTTCGCAGAAGCCCCGGGCGTAACCACGCTGGCCCGCTCCAGCACCCAGGCCGGCTCCGGCCAAGGCGCGCCCGCCGCCTTCACCGTTTCCGTGGCGGATTTCCTGAAATCGGAGGCGCTGCAAGGCGAGATGTTCGGCCCCGCGACACTGATCGTGCGCGGATCGCTTGCGGAAATCGAAGCCGCCATCCCGCACCTGGAAGGCCAGCTCACCGCCAGCATCCATGCCACCGTGGAGGAACTCGCCGCGCATCCGGGTCTCGTCCCCGCACTCCAGAACCGCGCCGGCCGCCTTATTTTCAACGGATTCCCCACCGGCGTGGAGGTCTGCGACAGCATCGTCCACGGCGGCCCCTTTCCGGCCACTTCCGATGGACGTAGCACTTCCGTCGGCACCATGGCGATCTTCCGTTTCTGCCGCCCTGTCACTTGGCAGAATTTCCCCGATGCCGCTCTCCCCGCCGAACTTCAGGAAGCAAATCCCCTCGGGATCACGCGGATGGATAGCTGAAATGATTAGGGTGGTTTTGCGTAAACGACCCATGCCGGGGCGGAGCTTGCGAAGATGTCCTGGCTGGAAAGCAGGCTGGGGATGTCGTGCCGGAATTGCGTTGCGGAACGTATGAGAAACCGGCAGCCTGCAAGCGTGAAATCGATGGCTTTTGGATTGTCTGTGTTTCTCGTTTGCTCGATCGCCCGCTCGGAGCCGACAGAGGCGCGGGAATGGGTTTCCGTCACCGGTTCGAAAGTGACGGGTTCCGCTCTGTCCGTGAGGGCAGGCAAGGTGTTGTTCAAACTGGCTGACGGGCGCGAACTGGCTGTGCCGATGGACAAGCTTTCCACAGCGGATCAGGAATTTCTCACCGGACACTTTGGCAAGGAAGCCGCTGAGCCTCCGGCGGGCGTGGCGGCGGGGAGTGGTGCGGAGTTCATCACGGACGGTCTCGCACACAAGATCGGCGAAGTCGTCGGCCCCATCGCGAACGGCGAAGGCTCGAACTATTTCCTCTATATCCCGAAGACATTGCGCAAAGGCAGGCTGGCTCCTCTGATGCATGTGAATGACGCGACCGGCTGTAACGCAAACAACGTGAAAGGCTTCATCGAGGGTGCGGAGATTTGCGGCTGGATCGTCGCGGCGAGCGTGGAATCGAAAAACGGCAATCCCTCGGAAAAGAATTTCGGATACGCCAAGGCCAACGTGAAGCACATCACCGCCAATCTTCCGGTGGATCCTGAGCGCATCTATTTCACCGGTGGATCGGGCGGTGGTGCGATGTCGTTTTACAACGCCGCGAAGCTCCCGGGTGCGGGATCCATGCCGCAGATCGGGTACATTCCCGATGGCGCGGTGCCGAGGGGTGGCGATCACTTTGTATGCGGCGGCGCGACGGATTACAACCGCTACACCTCCGCCAACGCGGCCAAGACGATTGGAAAAAGAGCGATCCACCGGCTGTATGTCGGCGGGCACGGAGGTGCGCCACCATGGCTGCGCACGGAGGGCATCGCTTGGCTCAACGGGCGCTTTCTCGAGAGAAACAAGCGCTCCGGCGACTTCGCCGACGAGTGCCTGGATTATGAGTTGTCGATGATCGAATGGATCGGAAAACTCTCCTCCACCGAACCGCACCGCGCGTACTTCTGGTGTTTGTTTCTCAAGGAGGAATACAAGATCACCGGCACCAACGCCACGATTCTCGGCGCGATCACCTCGAAGCTTGCCGCGGACGGCAACAACGTAAGTTATGTGGAGGGCATCGCGGAGATCGGCGAGTTCAGCGAAAGGCACTACTCGGATATGGGCGCAGGTTCCGCCTTCAAGCACACCACACCGAGAATCACATCCGCCGCCGGAAAACTCGCGGAGAAATATGCCGGAGTGCCAATGATACCGGAAATTCTCACGGAAATGGGCAAACCAACCGTTGGGAGGTGAAGGGTGGAAACGACGCTTTCCTATCTCTCGGCGCTTTAACAAGTCCGCGCCTCATCGCCGGTGAGCTTGACAAAGGATCACCGGCAATCAGCTTGGGATCATGAAGGTGATTTCATTCATTCCGTTGGCACTGGGCTTGATTTTCGCAGCCCATGCCCAAAGCGCTCCCCGCGGTTCCTTCCAAGCGGGTGAGTACGAGGCGGCTAAGGCGGAGGCCATCGAGACCGGCAAGCCGATCGCGATCGTCACTACGGAACTGAAGTCCAGTTGCCCGAAGTGCCTGAACGCCAACGAAGAGGTCTTCAAGCAGATGAAATCCGATTACATTTTTGTCATCAATGACGACAAGGCAGGTAAGGGCAAACTTCCAAAGAATGTGGAACAAACCACCTATGAGATCTACAAATCCAAGGGCAATGTCATTCCTATCGTCGCGGTGTTGTCACCGGAAGATGACAAGCTTCTCGGAGGTCTTTCTTACAAACAGATCGCGGGGGATGGGAAAAAGGCTTTCAAAACGCTCGAAACGGAAATCGCCGGAAAACTGGAAAACCAACCCGCGAAGGAAACGCCCGCTACCACCGGCAGCCGCATCCGCGAATGGACAAACATGGATGGCAAGACCATCCGCGCGGAGGCACTATCCAGCGACGGGGTCTCCGTCACACTCAAGTTGGAAAACGGCAGGGTGGTCGATTACGCGTTGGATAAACTTTCGGAAAAAAGCCGGGAACATGTCACCGAAGCCTTGGGTTCCGATTGAGAGGCTTCGCGTCATCCTTCTACGCTATCGCGTGGTTCAAAAAAACTTGAACAATCCCGCCCCGCTCGATAGTCAAGTCCTGTGGATTTGCCATCGACCGAACCTGAAACCCATGCCGTCGGCCTGACGACGTTGCAGAGGCAGGTGGTGGATTTTTTCGTGGACGGGGTGCGGGTGTTGGGTTTGCCGAGGTCTTTGGGGGAAATCTACGGGCTGCTTTTCATTTCAACCGAGCCTCTTTCGCTCGACGATCTCGTCCGGGATCTGGGGATTTCCAAAGGCTCAGCAAGCCAAGGCTTGCGGACTTTGCGGACGCTCGGCGCGGTGCGGGAAGCAGCCGGAAATGGCGACCGGCGGACGTATTACGAGCCGGCGGTGGACTTGAAAAAACTCGTCGGCGGTTTCATCCGCGAGCAGGTGCGCCCTCATCTGGACAGCGGAAAAACGAAGCTTCAGACCATCGCGGAAACCGCCAACCTCACCGCCGATCCGGTGGACAGGGAGTTTTTCAACGACCGCATCGAGCGCCTCGAATCCTGGATGAAACGCGGCGGGCAAGTGCTGCCGATGTTGCAGAAAATCCTCGGCCAATGACTTTTCCCGAAACAGATAAGCCCCGTTGGTTCTGCGTGCGCACGCAGACGAAGCGTGAGCACATCGCCGCGAAACACTTGCGGGAGTTGGAAGGGGTGGAGGTTTTTTGCCCGCGTGTCCGCTACCGCAAGGCCACGCGGCGCGGAAAAATCTGGTGGCTGGAACCGCTTTTCCCGGGATACCTGCTTGCGAAATTCGACCGCGAGGAGATGGAGCGCGCGGTGATGTTTTGCCAGGGCGTCCGCGGCCTCGTCCGCTTCGGCACCGAAATCCCCGATGTACCCGATGCCACGGTGCGCAACCTCATCCGCCAAGTCCACGAACAGAGCGGCGGGGAAGGGGAGATGATCACCATCGCACCATCCGTCTCTGTCGGCGACGAGGTGGAGGTGGCTACCGGCCCGTTCCGCGGCATGAAGGGCATCATCCGCAGCGTCGCTCCCGCCACCGAACGGGTCAAAGTCCTTCTCGAATTCCTCGGTCAGATCCAGCCCGTCGATCTCGATCTCTTCACCATCCTTGCCCCCGGCAAACCGATACCGAATCTCTGAATTGTTCATTTTTCATTGAACTAATCACCCGCCCGCTCCTTTATTGACCCGCTTCCCCGCCCGCCAGGGAAACCCAACATAAGTAAGAACCACCCAAAGGTTTTTTCCCAAATAAACGGGAAAATCGACCAAGGGCGGTAGCGTGCCGCCCATCTTTATTCAGGTTTGGAACTTAAAGTTTAAGGTTTTGAAATTCCTCATCGTCGGCGCCGGTTTCTCGGGCATTGTTGCCGCCCACCGGCTCTCTCACGCCGGGCATACCTGTGTCCTCGTTGACCGCCGCCCGCACCTTGCGGGAAACGCCTATGACTCCCACGACAAGGCCGGTGTCCTGATCCACAATTACGGCCCGCACTATTTCCGCACGAACTCCCAACGCATCGTCGATTATCTCTCCGCCTTCACCGGCTGGCATCCTGTCAACTACTCGATCCAATCCTTCACCGAAGGGAAATTCTGGCCCTTCCCCATCAACCTCAACACCTTCGAGGAACTCATTGGGAAACCGGCGACCATGGCGGATTTCGATGCTTACCTCGCCAAGCACCGCCACGACATCCCCGATCCGAAAAACTCCGAGGAAGTCATCCTCTCCCAGGTCGGCCCGCGCCTCTACGAGCTGTTTTTCGAAGGCTACACGCTGAAACAATGGAAGCGCCACCCGCGCGACCTCGACCCCTCCGTCTGCGGGCGCATCCCCATCCGCACGAACCGCGACGACCGCTACCTTTCCGAAACCTTCCAAGCCCTCCCCGACAAAGGCTACACCCGCCTGTTGGAAAACATCCTCGCCGATAGCCCGAACACCACCCTCCACCTCAACACCGACTTCCACGAGGCGCGCGAAAAATTCCCCCACGACCACCTGATCTTCACCGGAGCCATCGACGAATACTTCGGTCGGAAATACGGCCCGCTGCCCTACCGCTCGCTCCGTTTCGAGCACGAATCCTTCACCGCCGCCGAACTCGTCCCGCGCGAAATCATTTCCAAAAAACCCGGCTTCTGGCAGCCCGCCATGCAGGTGAATTACCCCGGCAAGGACGTCCCCTTCACCCGCATCGTCGAGATCAAGCACGCCACCGGGCAAAAAATCGACGCCACCAGCATCGTCCGCGAATTCCCCGACGACTGGGACGTTTCCAAGGAACCCTACTATCCCGTCCCCGCCCCCGACGCCGCAGCCGCCTACCAAAAATACGCCGCCCTCGCCGCCGCCGAAACAAGCACCACCTTCATCGGGCGCCTCGCCACCTACCGTTACTACAACATGGATCAGGTCACCGGAATGGCCCTCGCCGCATCTGAAAAACTCATCAAGCGCTTCGGCTGATCTAAAGTGGTGGTGATCTTCGGACACCCCGTCCCCTTCTGCATGGAATTCCACAGCGTCCACCTCATCGCACGCACACTCCAAGCTGCAAACATCCGCTACTTGGTCGTCGGTGGCTTAGCCGTAAACGCCCACGGCTACCAACGCTTCACCAGCGATCTCGACCTCGTGATCCACCTCACCCCTGAAAACATCCAACGCGCCCTCGAATCTTTCGCCTCTATCGGATACTTTCCCTCCATCCCAATAACCCCTGCGCAATTCTCCGATCCAGAAAATCGCCGCCGCTGGCGCGAGGAAAAGAACATGCTCGTCCTCAACCTTTTCAACGAACGACACCGCCGCACTCCCATCGATATTTTCGTCACCGAACCCTTCAATTTCGAAACCGAATCACAAAACGCCCTTGAGCTTCCGATTGACGACATCACCTCAATTCCCATCGTCAGTCTGCCCACTCTTCTCGAAATGAAAAAAGCCGCAGGGCGAAGCAAAGACCTGCTCGACATCGAATACTTAAATCGCCTTCACGATTTCCTGAAAAATGATGCCTAAATTTACAGAAGGAGTGGATCCTTGGTATTGGGGCACTCCCGAAGGCTCAGAAATGTTCACACTTCTTCTGGGTTACGAAGAATCTTTCCGCGAAAAAATCGAATGGCTCGAAAGCGCTGAAGACCTCGTGATCCAATTCGCCAAGTCTCGCGAAAACCTTCCCCAGAAAACCTCCCCATGAAGCTCTTCATCTCCGGCCACCGAGGCATGGTTGGCTCCGCCCTCGTCCGCAAGGCCGCATCCCTCGGCCTCGAAACCCTCACCGCCACCCGCGCCGAGCTTGATCTCACCTCGCAGCCCGAGGTCTTCGCGTTTCTCGAAAAACACAAGCCGTCCACCGTGATCATCGCGGCGGCCAAGGTCGGCGGCATCCACGCGAACTCCACCTACCCGGCCGATTTCATCTACGAGAACCTCGCCATCGCCGCGAACCTCATCGAGGGCTCCCGCCGCGCCGGTGTCCCGCGCGTGCTTTTTCTCGGCTCCTCCTGCATCTATCCGAAAATGGCTCCCCAGCCCATGCCGGAAAGCTGCCTGCTCACCTCGCCGCTCGAAACAACGAACGAGGCCTACGCGATCGCCAAGATCGCCGGGCTGAAAATGTGCCAGCACTACCGCGCCCAGCACGGCCTGCTCTACCACTCCGCCATGCCCACCAACCTCTACGGCCCGGGCGACAACTACCACGCGGAAAACTCCCACGTCATCCCCGCCCTCATCCGCCGGTTCCATGAGGCGAAAGTTTCCGGTGCACCCTCCGTCACGATCTGGGGCACCGGCACCCCTTGCCGCGAGTTCCTCCACACCGACGACCTCGCCGCCGCCTGCTTCCACCTACTTTCCCTCGAAAACCCGC
Organism: Verrucomicrobiota bacterium; assembly: GCA_046051965.1. Lineage (GTDB taxonomy): Bacteria > Verrucomicrobiota > Verrucomicrobiia > Verrucomicrobiales > Akkermansiaceae > Luteolibacter. Next base: position 10,982 of record JBJONG010000006.1, on the reverse strand, counting down.
CCGACTGGGTCAACGTCGGCACCGGCTCCGACCTCACCATCCTCGACCTCGCCAAGCTCATCGCGAAAACGGTAGGCTACCCCGGAGAAATCCTCACCGATCCCACCAAACCCGACGGCACGCCGAAAAAGCTGCTGGATATCTCGCTCATCCAATCCACCGGCTGGTCTCCGGAAATCCGCTTCGAACAAGGTCTCTCAGCCGCCTACCAGGATTTCCTCGCATCACTGGAAAGCGGTGCGGCAAGGCTGTAGCCAATCCCTGCCAGCTTCCCGGAACAATTGATTATCCGCGCCATCACCATCGGCTTCGTCCTCTTCCTCATCGCGGCCGTAATCATCGCGAACACCGGAAATGGCGAACATTTCTGGCCCTTCATCCATAAGGTCCGCTACGCCGACAAAGCCGGCCACATCGTCCTCTTCGGAACGCTCTCTTTCCTCTGCAACCTCGCCTTCCCCAGCCGCAGGTTCGGACGCCGCCCTTTCCTCGTCACCCTGACCACCCTCGTCCTGCTCGCGGTCATCTCGCTGGAGGAAATCTCCCAAGCCTTCATCCCCGCCCGCTCCTGCGACCTCTTCGACTGGCTCGCCGATCTCACCGGCCTGGCCATCGGGCAACTGGCAGCCATTGCCCTGAAGTCCCGTTTTCCATTAAAAGCTAAACATTAGATTTTGAAGTTTATGAAAAAAGCACTCATCACCGGCATCACCGGCCAGGACGGCTCCTACCTTGCGGAATTCCTTTTGGAGAAAGGCTACGAAGTCCACGGCATCAAGCGCCGCGCGTCCCTTTTCAACACCCAGCGCATCGACCACATCTACGAGGATCCCCACGTCGAGCACTCCCGCTTCAAGCTCCACTACGGCGACCTCACCGATTCCTCGAACCTCACCCGCATCATTTCCGAGATCCAGCCGGACGAAGTTTATAACCTCGGCGCGCAATCCCACGTCGCCGTTTCCTTCGAAGCTCCCGAATACACCGCCGACGTCGATGCCATGGGCACGCTGCGTTTGCTGGAGGCGATCCGTTTCCTTGGCCTTGAGAAAAAGACCCGTTTCTACCAGGCCTCGACCTCGGAGCTTTACGGCCTCGTCCAGGAAATCCCGCAGAAGGAAACCACCCCGTTCTACCCGCGCTCCCCGTATGCCGTCGCGAAAATGTATGCCTACTGGATCACCGTGAACTACCGCGAATCCTACGGCATCTACGCCTGCAACGGCATCCTCTTCAACCACGAGTCCCCGCGCCGCGGCGAGACCTTCGTCACCCGCAAGATCACCCGCGGCATCGCCAACATAGCCCAAGGCCTGGAGAAATGCCTCTTCCTCGGCAACATGGACGCCCTCCGCGACTGGGGTCACGCCAAGGACTATGTCCGCATGCAGTGGATGATGCTCCAGCAGGAAAGCGCCGACGATTTCGTGATCGCCACCGGCAAACAAATCTCCGTCCGCGAGTTCGTCCGCATGTCCGCCAAGGAAGCCGGCATCACCCTCGAATTTTCCGGCAGCGGCGTCGATGAGATCGCCACCGTCACCGCCGTCACCGATCCCGCGAAAGCCCCCGCGCTGAAACCCGGCGATGTCATCGTCCGCGTCGATCCCCGCTATTTCCGTCCCGCCGAGGTCGAGACCCTGCTCGGCGATCCCACCAAGGCGAAGGAAAAGCTCGGCTGGGTTCCGGAAATCACCGTCGAGGAAATGTGCGCTGAAATGGTCGCCTCCGACCTCAACACCGCCCGCCAAAACGCCATCCTCAAATCCCACGGCCACCACATCCCCGTCTCCAAGGAGTGACGGAGCCTCACCTTCTCCTCTCTTTTCCCCAAACCCACTACCATGCGCAAAGTCTTTGTCTCCGGATGCTACGACATCCTCCACGCCGGCCACCTCCAGTTCTTCGAGGAAGCCCGCGCGCTGGGGGATTATCTCATCGTGTCCTTTGCATCCGCCGATGTGCTCTGGCACCACAAACGCCGCAAGCCATCCATCCCCGATGATCACAAGCGCGCCCTCCTCCAAGGGCTGCGCATGATCGACGAGGTCATCATCACTCAAGGGCACAAGGAAGGTCTTGATTTCGAGGAGGATTTCCTCCGCATCCGCCCGGATTTCCTGATCGTCACCGAAGACGACAAATACGGCGACCTGAAACGCGGCTTATGTGCCCAGGTCGGCGCTCGATACACCGTCCTGCCCAAAACGCCGCCACGCTTCGATCCCGTTTCCACCAGCTCCATCGTCCGCTGGGTGCAGGCTCCCACGGAAGCCCCGATGCGCGTCGATTTCGCCGGCGGCTGGCTGGATGTGCCGCGTTTCTCCCGTGCCGGCGAATATATCGTTAACTGCGCCATCTCTCCCCTCGTCTCCCTGCGAGAGTGGCCTTTCGAAAAACAAGCCGGCCTCGGCGGCAGCGGTGCCTGGGCGCTCCTCAACGGGCGTGATGGCTTCGAAGCCGAAATCGGCCTCGGCGTGGGATGGCAGGACCCGGCTGTCATCCGTGAGACCGGCCTTTGCGTTTGGCGATCCGGCCAGCAGCCGATGCTCGATTTCAAAAGAAACGGGGATTTCCTCACGGGGCGCATGGCCATTTATTGGACGGGTCTCCAGCACGACACCCCGGGCGTTGTCGACCTTCCCCGCGATTACGACCGCATCGCGCGGAGTGCCCGCGTCGCCCGCGAGGGAGCGCTGCACGCGGACATTGGCAAAATCGCCGAGGGCGTGACCATCTATCATGGCACCCAGCTCGATGAGGGCATGGATCCTCTGCCGGATATCGAAGGCGCCATCGCACGGAAATACTGCGGCGGGGGTTACGGGGGATACGCCCTCTACCTTTTCGCAGAACCCGCGCATCGCAACACCGCCATCGCCAGCACTCCCGCACTCAGGGAAGTGGAACCTTTTTGCAGGGTTTGACGCCCGGACCGATCCATGCTCACCCGTCCCGTCATCGGCCTCCCCGTCGCCGCCTGCACCTATGCCTCCGCTGTCGGGTGGATCCTTCGGAAGGCCTCCCTCGCCGATCAACCCTACGCCGTTGAAGCTGCCAACACTCACGTCGCCGCACTTGCCCGCCACGATCCCGATTTCGGCGCTACGATGCGGAAATTCGACCTCATCACCCCGGACGGCATGCCCCTTGTCTGGACGCTCAATGCCCAACTCCCTCCCGCCCAAAAAATCACCGACCGCGTCTATGGCCCGACTTTGATGCTGGAAACGATCAAGGCCACCCAAGGCAAACCGGAATTCCGCCACTTCCTCCTCGGCGGCAAACAATCCACCCTCGACAAACTCACCGCGAAATTTTCCACCGATTTCCCCGCCGCCACCATCGCCGCCACCCATTCCCCGCCTTTCGGAGAATGGCCGGAAACCGAAACCGCATCCATCATCGCGAAAATCCGCGCTTCCCGCGCCAACCTCGTATGGGTCGGCCTCGGATGCCCGAGGCAGGAACATTGGATCGCGAAAAACAAACACCTCCTCCCTCCCGCCGTCTATTTCGGCATCGGTGCCGCCTTCGCCTTCCACGCCGGCGAAGTGAAACAATCACCCGCCGTTTTCCAGAAACTCGGCCTCGAATGGGCGTACCGCCTCGCCATGGAACCCCGCCGCCTCTTCAAGCGCTACCTCACCTACAACTCCCTCTTCCTCTTCCACACCCTCCGCGACCACATGCGCGGGTGAACCATCACAGCTCTTCCTTGAGAGTTGAAATTTGAATTTATGAAAATCCAAAACATCTGCTGCCTCGGAGCCGGCTACGTCGGAGGCCCGACCATGGCCATGATCGCGGCGAAGTGTCCGCACATCCAGGTCACCGTCTGCGATATGAACCCGGCGCGCATCGATGCCTGGAACTCCGACACCCTCCCGGTTTATGAACCCGGCTTGAAGGAAATCGTCGAGTCCGCCCGCGGCAAAAACCTCCATTTCACCACCGATCTCAAGCCCGCCATCGCCGCCGCCGATCTCATCTTCGTCTGTGTGGGCACACCCACCAAATCCTACGGCATCGGCGCAGGCCGCGCAGCGGATCTCCGCTACATCGAGTCCGCCGCCCGCCTCATCGCGGAAGTTTCCCACGGCAACAAGATCATCGTCGAGAAATCCACCATCCCGGTAAAAACCGCCACCGCGATCCAAACGATCCTCGCCGCCAACAACAGCTCCAACGCCACCTTCCAAGTCCTGTCCAACCCCGAATTCCTCGCCGAAGGCACCGCCGTCGCCGACATGGAAAGCCCCGACCGCATCCTCATCGGCGGCGAGCAGGACGCGGCAGGCCAGGCCGCCCTCGAAGCCCTGGTCTCCGTCTACGCGAACTGGGTGCCGCGCGAAAAAATCATCACCACCAACCTCTGGTCCTCCGAACTCTCCAAACTCGTCGCCAACGCCTTCCTCGCCCAGCGGATCTCCTCCATCAACTCCATCTCCGCCCTCTGCGAAGCCACCGGTGCCGATGTCGATGAGGTAGCCCGTGCCATCGGCTCCGACTCCCGCATCGGCCCGAAATTCCTCAAGGCCTCCATAGGCTTCGGCGGCTCTTGCTTCCAGAAAGACATCCTCAACCTCGTCTATCTCTGCGAGTCCTTCAACCTCGCGCAAGTCGCCGCCTACTGGCGCTCCGTTGTCGAAATCAACGACTGGCAGAAGTCCCGCTTCGTCGAGAAAATCGTCCGCACCCTTTTCAACACCGTCTCCGGAAAGCGCATCGCCATCCTCGGTTTCGCCTTCAAAAAAGACACCAACGATACCCGCGAATCCCCCGCCATCCACATCGTCCGCTCACTCGTCGCCGAAAACGCCCACGTGGTCATTTACGATCCCCGCGTGCCGGTGGAAACCATCCACCGCGATCTTTTGGAGATCGGTGTCCCCCAGGACATCATCAACTTCAACGTCGAGATCGCCGCCGATCCCTACACCGCCGTCACGGGAGCGCACGCGCTGGCCACCCTCACCGAGTGGGACGAGTTCCGCGATCTCGACCTCACGCGGATCCAGGAACTCATGCTCAAGCCCGCCTTCGTCTTCGACGGGCGCGCCATCCTCCCCGCCGAAGCCCTCGCCAAACACGGCTTCGAAGCCTTCGTCATCGGCAAGGGCTGAAGAAGACACAAGACTTCAAGACATAAGCCGCAAGACCGGGAAAGCCACACCGTGGCGGCGATCATGGGTCGCCCCGCGCAGAGAAAAGCGAGAGGGATGCGATATCTTTTCTTGCGTCTTGTGTCTCACAGTCTTGTGTCTTCCCCGTCTTTCTTGAGATTTGTAGTTATAAAAATTTAGAATTTCCCCATGAGCAACATCCACCCCGAATTCCACCGTTTCCTCAACCGCCACGACAAGGAGACCCTTCTCAAACAGAAAGGCCTCGCCATCTGGATGTGCGGTCTCTCCGGCTCAGGAAAGTCCACCATCGCCAACGCCGCCGAGCGCGTCCTTTTCAAGCAAGGCCACTACACCATCATTCTCGATGGCGACAATCTCCGCACCGGCCTCAATTCCAACCTCGGCTTCTCCGACCAGGACCGCCTCGAAAACATCCGCCGCATCGCCGAGCTTACCAAAGTCCTCGTCGAGAATGGCGTGATCGTCTTCGTCTCCGCCATCACCCCCCGCGGCGAACTCCGCGATCTCGCCCGCGGTGTGGTCGGCGAAAAAAATCTCTTCGAAGTTTACGTCAAAGCCTCTTTCGAAGCCTGCGAGAAACGCGACGTCAAAGGCCTCTACGCCAAAGCCGCCCGCGGTGAGATCGCCCATTTCACCGGCAAGGACGGCTCCTTCGAGCCTCCCCAGAGCCCCGATCTCACCCTTGATACCGAGCGCCTCTCCATCGAGGACGCCGCGATCGAACTCATCGAGGCCATCCGCGAGCGCATCTGAACTAGCCGCCTCCTCTCACAAACCGCCTCCCGCCTTCAACCATTCACTGCCACTAGCGAACAAGGCGTAATCCTTATTAAATTACTCAAGTTGCTAATTATTCTTGACTCGCCTTCCCATGATGAGCATAGCAACTTGCGGCGTTTAATTCACGCGCTGAGTTCCCTCCCCCTCCATTGTTCTGAAGCCTAATTTTATCGTTTCCATGCCCAACTACAATCTCTCCCACCTCGACCAACTCGAAGCCGAGGCCATCTTCATCCTCCGCGAAACTGCCGCACAGTTCGAGAACCCTGCCCTGCTTTTCTCCGGCGGAAAGGATTCCATCGTCATGGCATGGCTCGCGAAAAAAGCCTTCTGGCCCGCCCGCCCGCCTTTCCCGCTCGTCCACGTCGATACCGGCCACAATTTCGACGAAACCATGCACTACCGCGATGAGTTCGTGAAACTCCTCCGCGCCCAGCTCGTCGTCGGATACGTCCAGGAATCCATCGACACCGGCCGCTGCGTCGAGGAAACCGGCCCCAACGCCTCCCGCAACAAGCTCCAGACCGTCACCCTCCTCGACACCATCGAGAAACACCAGTACGACGCCTGCCTCGGAGGCGGCCGCCGCGACGAGGAAAAAGCCCGTGCCAAGGAACGCTTCTTCTCCCACCGCGACGACTTCGGCCAGTGGGATCCGAAAAACCAGCGCCCCGAACTCTGGAACCTCTTCAACGGACGCAAGAATCCCGGCGAACACTTCCGCGTCTTCCCGCTCTCCAATTTCACCGAGATGGACATCTGGATGTACATCAAGCGCGAGGAAATTCCCCTTCCTTCCATCTACTTCGCCCATGAGCGCGAAATCTTCGAGCGCAACGGCACCCTCCTCGCCGTCACCGATTTCCTCAAACCCCAGGAACACGAAACCGTCACCCGCGAGATCGTCCGCTTCCGCACCATCGGCGACGCCACCTGCACCGGTGCCGTCCGCTCCTCCGCTTCCAACCTTGACGAAGTCATCGCCGAAGTCGCCGCCGCCCGCCAAACCGAGCGCGGCACCCGCTCCGACGACAAACGCTCCGAAACCGCCATGGAAGATCGTAAGAAGGAAGGATACTTCTGATCGAAATCACCTTCCGGACATCGGATATCGGATATTGGATATTCGATATTCGTCCGATGCTACCTCCCTAATCTATAATTACAAATCTCTCATATCTCTTCTCCACATGGATCTTCTTCGCTTCACCACCGCCGGCTCCGTCGATGACGGAAAATCCACCCTCATCGGACGCCTCCTTTACGATTCGAAATCCATCTTCGAAGACCAGCTCGAAGCCATGGAGGAATCCTCGCGCCGCCGCGGCGATGAGAACGTGAACCTCGCCCTCCTCACCGACGGCCTCAAGGCCGAGCGCGAACAAGGCATCACCATCGATGTCGCCTACCGCTACTTCGCCACGCCGAAGCGCAAATTCATCATCGCGGACACCCCGGGCCACACCCAGTACACCCGGAACATGGTCACCGGTGCCTCCACCGCCAACCTCGCCATTATCCTCATCGACGCCCGCAAAGGCGTCATCGAGCAGACCAAGCGCCACTCTTTCATCGCCAACCTCCTCCGCATCCAGCACCTCGTCGTCGCCGTCAACAAGATGGATCTCGTCGATTACTCGCAAGAGGTTTTCAACAACATCATCGCCGATTACCGCGAGTTTGCCTCCCGCCTCGAGAATATCGTCGATATCACCGCCATTCCCATCTCCGCGCTCAACGGCGACAACGTCGTCGATAAATCGCAGCACATGCCATGGTACGAAGGTCCCACCTTCCTCTACCACCTCGAAAACGTCTATGTCGGCGGCGAGGAAAACCATGTCGATGCACGTTTCCCCGTGCAATGGGTCATCCGCCCCATGTCCGATGAATGGCACGACTTCCGCGGTTACGCCGGTCGCGTCGCGGGCGGCGTCTTCAGGCCTGGTGACGAAGTGACTGTCCTCCCATCCGGTTTCAGAACCCGCGTAAAAACCATCTCCACCGAGGCGGGCGAACTCGAGGAAGTCTTCGCCCCGCAATCCGTTTGCATGACACTCACCGATGAGATCGACATCTCACGCGGCGACACCTTGGTGAAATCCAACAACCCTCCCAACGTCTCCCAGGACATCGAGGCCATGATCTGCTGGTTCAGCAGCAAACCCATGCCCCCGCGCGCCAAGCTCATCGTCCGCCACACCACTCAGGAAACGAAGGCCATCATCCAAGAGGTGAAATATCAGGTCGATGTCAACACCCTCCACAAAATCGAGGACATTGACACCCTCTCCATGAACGACATCGGCCGCATCACCCTGCGCACCGCGATCCCCCTCATCCACGACTCCTACCGCCGCAACCGCAACACCGGCTCATTCATCCTTATCGATCCCGGCACCAACGAAACCGTCGCCGCAGGCATGATCATATAAAAGGTAGGGCAAAAATGACGAAGGCTTGTAGTCATTTTGGACTTGGGGCGAAGCCCTGAGGGTGCGTGAGGCGAACCCGAATCAAATTCGGCTCGATCCAGCTTGCCGATCCAACCGGTAGGGCGGACTCGGCCCGATCCGCCCTGATTACCTTCTTCCGCCGGAGGCTAATTCTTTCTCTTCCCAAGGACACCCCCGTTCCACGCTAAGCCCTTGCCGCCATCCGGCGGATAAGTGGGCGGATCGAGCCGAGTCCGCCCTACCACCCCCCGATCACCGATCACCGATCACCGATCTCCTCCCCGCCATTCCCGCCCTGACCCAGCGGATCACCAGCGCCCCGAGGATCACCAGAAAAAACCCCGCCAGCGCCGGAACCAACTTCCCGTCTCCGAAACCCACCCCCGCCAGCACGAAACCCGTCCCGATCAGACCATTGCTTGTCAGCGAAACCAGCAGATAGAGGCGAAACGGCACACGCAGGAAACCGCACAGATAGTTCTGCACGAACATCGGAATTCCCGGGGTCAGTTTCAGCGCCAGCACCACGCGCAGTTGGTTCGTCTCCTTCAATTCGGGAATTTGGAAGCCGCACCACGCCGCTAGCCGGTCCAGCGTCCGTCGCCCGAAACCGGCCGCCAACCCATACGTCCAGGCGAGGTTTATCGTCAGCGCCAGGATCGCGATCAAGCATGCCTGGAGCGGTTGCTCCCGCCACACCACACCCGCCAGGAAAAGCAAAGCGCTCGTCGGCGTAGGCAAACCCGGCAAAACCACCAGCGCCAAAAACAGCCAGAGCGGCCTTTCTCTTAGGAAATCCTGTGCCAGCTCCCAAGCACGCCGCAACTCCTCCACCCCGATTCCCGCCTTCCACGCCAAGAGCAATACGCAGAATCCACAAAATCCCACGGCAAAAACAACCGTAGCCTTCGCCCTGCCGCTCATCGAAAAATCCCGCATAGATCCGCACACTGGCTCAAGCCCACCGCCTTGGCAAGCCAGCCAAACCATCCCCACCATCGCGTGTGGCAAAGCCCTTTATGCGATCCTCTTCCTTGGAGTTTGAACGACCTGTGAGCATGGCGAACAATACAAAACCTGCGAAGCCACACCTCATCGCCATCAGGCAAAATTAAAATTTGTAATTTGACTCCTCCAGTGCTCGCCTTCGTGCACATCCCCAAGACCGCCGGAACCACTCTGCACAAGGTCATCTCCCACCAATATCTCCGCGGGAAAATTTTCATCCACCACGATACGGAGGGGCCGCCTTCCGCAGAACTCGCGGCGCGGATTCAAGCCCGCGGTGCCTCGGTCATCATGGGCCATTTCAGCGTCGGCCTCCACCGTTTCATCCCTTCCCTGCGCTACGTCACCTGCCTCCGCGATCCCGTTCCGCGCCTTCTCTCCCACTACCGCCACGCCCTCCACGATCCCGCCCACTACCTCCACCGCGAGGCGAAATCCCTCACCTTCGCCGCCTACGTCTCCTCCGGCCTTTCCGGCGAACTCTCCGATGGCATGACCCGCATGCTTGCCGGAGTCGATGACTTCCACCGCGCGGAGGTCACCGGGCAAACCCTCGCCCTCGCCGTATCGAACCTGGAAACCTTGTTCGACGCCGTCATTCCCAGCGAGCGCTTCGATGAGGGAGTCCTCCTCCTGGCTTGCGATCTTGGCTGGAAAACTCCCTACTACCTGCGCCGGAAAGTCGGTCGCCACCCCGGCCCTTCATCCCCGCCCGATCCGGAAACCCTCCGCACCATCGAGGATTACAACCGCCACGACCGCCAGCTCTACGATCTGTTCGCCGCCCGTTTCGCGGAACGCGCCGCCCGCGAGCCCGGCCTGCCACAACGCCTCGCCACTTTCCGCCAAACGAACGCCACCCGAGGCAAAGCCATCTTCCTCGCCCGCGAGTTTCGATCCCGCTACCTCTGACCCGAGCCATGAAAGCCCTCGCCCTCCGCGCCCTTCGCCTCGCCGGGCGGGTCTGGTGCCGCTGCCATGGCGCGGAGGTTCACCCCACCGCCCTGATCCACGGCTTTCCCCGGATCGTCCGTAAACCGGGAGCCGCCATCCGCATCGGCCCGGGAGTCACGATCAACGCCTCCTCCTGGTCCAACGCCCACAACGACGGACGCCGCACCGTCCTCTTCGCCGGCCCCTCCGCACTCATCGATCTGCGCGAAAACTGCGGCCTCTCCTCCTCCCGCATCATCGCCTATGAAAAAATCCTCATCGGAGAGTCATCCCTCATCGGAGCCGGTTCGCTGATCTGTGATTCCGACATGCACGAGATCCCCCTCGGCTCCGGAAATCCCGTCCGGATCTCTCCCATCTCCATCGGAAACCGGGTCTTCCTCGGAGCCAACACCACCGTCCTCAAAGGCGTGACGATTGGCGACGGCGCGGTGATCGGTGCCTCATCCGTAGTCACCGGCGAAATCCCTCCCGGAACCATCGCCGCAGGCAACCCCGCCCGACCCAAAACGGTAGGGCAAAAATGACGAAGGCCTGTAGTCATTTTGGACATGGGGCGAAGCCATCCAACCGGTAGGGCAAAAACGACGAAGGCTTGTAGTCGTTTTGGACTTGGGGCGAAGCCCTGAGGGTG
>JBJONG010000005.1:0-146036 GCA_046051965.1 Verrucomicrobiota bacterium | reverse complement strand
CTGGCTGTAGTTCTTGAGTAGCTCGTCGAGGAGAGCGTCGGTAATGGGCTGTTTCATTTGGATGTGCTGGTTCTGTTGATGGGGCACATCGACGGAAAGCACTTACACAAAATTTATGACACCCCCTTCGAAACCGAACTTTCTCTTCTCGAACAGTTAAAGATCAAGCTAATCACGCAAGAAATCAGCCAAGGTTTATCAGACGAAACCATCGTGATTCACGACGATCCCGTCATCGCGGATTCTCCGGTTTCCCCGAACGTGACACTCAATCTAGTCGCCGGAACTTTCGGCGGCCTGCTGCTTTCCCCATTCCTCGCACTGCCGCTGATGTGGTGGATGAACCGGAGGTCTTCGCGTGCCGTCCAAGCTGCCGGAGGCTTTTGAGTGCGGCGATGTTTCGCCGCTTTCATTCACGTCCGGCTTGTTTGTCGTGTTCGCTGGGAACTTTCCGGTCTCCGCCCGATGATCGGGCATAAGAATACAAAAGCGGCGATGCCCGCCGCACTCAAAAGCGCGTTGCGCGTGCGGAGCCTGACGCACATATTCCCGCCGAGATGAATCGTGAGGAAATGGCGGATGTTTTGGAGAGGATCGCTCTGTTGCTGGAGCTGAAAGGGGAAAATCCGTTCAAGGTGCGGGCATACCGCCAGGGCGCGGAGACCGTGCTCGCGATGGAGGGCGATGTCGTGGAGATGGCTAAAAACGACGGACTGAAAGGCATCAAGGGAATCGGCGATGCGTTGCGCGACAAGCTCGGGGAGCTGGCGAAGACGGGAAGCCTGGGCTTTTACGAGAATCTGAAAAAGGAATTCCCTGAGACGGTCTTCGCCTTGTTCGAGATCCAGGGTCTCGGCCCGAAGAAGATCAAGGCGATGTATGACGCGCTGGGCGTGGATTCCTTGGAGAAACTGAAAGCCGCGTGTGAGGAGGGTAAGGTGGCGGATCTGCCGGGCTTTGGAGCGAAGACGCAGGCGAAGATTTTGGAGGGGATGGCCGCGAATGAGAAATTTGCCGACCGCTATCTCTACGGCAGCATCGGCAATCTGGTGGAGGGGATCCTGGAAACGCTGCGCTTACATCCGGAAATTTCACGGGTGGCGGTGGCGGGTTCCTATCGCAGGGCGAAGGAGACTCTCGGCGATCTGGATTTCCTCGTGGCCACCAAGGAGGGCGCGCTGGTGTGCGAGGATTTCACCACACTGCCGCAAGTCGATGCGGTGATCGCCTGTGGAGACACGAAGGCTTCGGTGCGTTTGAAGAACGGAATGCACTGCGACCTGCGGGCTGTCAGGAACGAGGAGTTCCCCTTCGCGTTGCAGTATTTCACCGGTTCCAAGGAGCACAATGTGGCGCTGCGTTCGCTGGCGCTGAAGAAGGGCTTTTCGCTGAACGAATACGGGCTCAATCCGGTCGATGACTCGACGGAGAGGCCGGAGGTGTTTGAAGAGAAGGACATTTACCGGGTGCTCGGGCTGCAATTCATCGAGCCGGAGCTGCGCGAGAACCGCGGTGAGATCGAGGCGGCGGCGGAGAACCAGTTGCCGCGCCTCGTGGAGCTGATGAACCTGCGCGGCACATTCCACAACCACACCACGGAATCCGATGGCCACGATACGCTGGAAGGAATGGTCGAGGAGGCGATGGAGCTGGGTCTGCAATATCTCGGCATTTCCGATCACTCGAAATCAACCGCCTTCGCGGGCGGGTTGGATGAGGAAAGGTTGCTCAAACAGGTGGCGGCGATCAGGGAGTTGGAAGCGACCCTGGGCGGGTTCCGGATTTTCGCGGGCAACGAGGTGGATATCCTCATGGATGGCTCGCTGGATTTCGCGGATGAGATCATGGCTCAATTGGATTTCGTGGTGGCATCCGTTCACAACTTCGGTTCGCTCGATGAGGCGGCGATGACAGCCCGCATCTGCCGCGCTATGGAGAACGAGCATGTGACGATGCTCGGGCACCTGACAGGCAGGCTGCTGCTAAAACGCGATGGCTACGCGGTGGATCACGCTCGGGTCATCGACTGCGCGGCGGCGACTCGGACGGTGATCGAGCTGAACTGCAGCCCGATGCGCTTCGACATGGATTGGCGCTGGTGGAAACGGGCGCGGGACAAGGGCGTCCTGTGTTCGATCAATCCCGACGCCCACTCGCGGGCGCGGCTTCATCACATCAAACAAGGAGTGGCCGTGGCAAGGAAAGGCTGGCTGCGGCGTGAGGACGTTCTGAACACGCGCAGCGCGGCGGAGATCGAGGCTTTCCTGAAAACGCCGAAGGCGAAGAGGTGAGTGGCGCATGAAACTCCACGTCAAAATCACACCCAACGCGCGTGAATCCGAAGTGATCGGCTGGGAGGATGATTCTTTGCGTGGGAGGGTTCTTCGCGTGCGGATCGCCGCGCCACCTGTCGAGGGGAAAGCGAACGAGGCATTGCGGGTGTTTCTCGCCGCTCGTCTCGGCCTGCCTAAGTCCCGGGTTTCGCTCGATAAGGGCGACACCTCGCGCATCAAGACCTTCTCCATCCCGGACGACACCAAGCTTCCCTAATTTTCCGAGCGCATCTTCCGCAGGTAGTCCGTGATCGCGAGAATTTCCCCATCGCCCAGCGATTCATGTCCGGGCATGTGTGAGCCGATCACGCCGAACTTGATGATCCGCGCGATCGTTTCCTCCTTCCCATCCTGCGTGCGGATGAACGGGCCGTCGCGCAGATTGACCGGAGGCACCGGAAGCTGTCCGGCCAACGTCCCCTTCCCTGACCCATCGTCTCCATGACACACGGCGCAATGGCGGGCGAAGAGTCTCTTGCCATCAGCGGGCGTTGATTTTTTCCTATCTGGCAACCAGGCCGCCTGGCGTTCGAGCAAATCAGGAATGCTTTCGATGCCGCATTGCCGCAGATAGGTGACAAGATCATCGCCGCGCCCGTCATTGAAAAGATGCGCGTAGGAGGGCATCACGCTATCGGGAGAAAGCACGCGCGGATCGATGAAATGCGCTTTGAGCCACGCGTCGGATCTGCGTGCGCCGATATTGGTGAGATCAGGGCCCTGGCGGCGGTTTCCGATCAGGACGGGTTGTTGTTTCAAAGCCATTTGCGAGCGAGCGGCGGTGCCCCAGATCGTTTCATCGACTGATCCGGGGCGGCTGTATTGCGAGTGGCAGTGAATGCAACCTTCCGAGATGTAAACCTGCCGCCCGCGCTCGACGGCGGAATCACTGGGTTTCTCGGCCGGTTTCCCCATGAGCCACCCGCAAAGAACCACAGCGCCCACAACCAGCGCAGGTCTCATCCAACGCCGACCGCTCCCCAGGGCGAGTGCAAGCATCACTGCGACCGCGGATATCGCAATGAAAGCGGTGGGCACATGGCGCAAGGTTTGCGCCATGCCGATTCCGTTCGCCGATCCAAACCAACCGGCCACTGCGAACAGCCACGCCGCCTTCCACGATGCGGACTTGGAATCCGCCGCCCCACAAAACCAACCCGGCCACACCACCAGCGCCACGGAATAGAGGGAAACAGCGGAGGGATAAAGCCAACCCGCCGCCCCACGCATCGAGGCATCGTTCACCCAAAGCGCGGCGACTGCCAACATCACCCACGCCGCGATGGGAACACCCCGCGTCTTGCCGCGACTCAGAAACAGCCCGGCCAGCAGCGCGAAACCGAGATGCAACGCCGCGTTGCGCCATAGCAGTGAGTTTCCCCATGTCGCTGATTTCAGATCCCCCTCATGCTGAATAATGAAAAACGCCGCCGAGTCCATCCAGACCAAGGCCGTGAACAAAAGCAGCACCAACGGAAACGCCAGCGGTCGCTCACTCTTCTCCGCTCTCCAATCACCCGCCGGTGGCACGGAGAGCGCACCCATCCCCGCGATGCCCGCCGCGATCCATGCCTGATGCGCCGGTGATTGGGGAAACACCCACGGCAGGTTGCAAACCGCGTATCCCACCCCGGTTCCCAACGCCACAGCACCGATCCCGCACCACCCCGGCAATAGGGCTGCCAGAGAGACCGTGGCCGCGCCCAACGACGCTCCCGTCACCATCGCAATAATCAGAAACATCACTAAAGCTCCATTGAAAGCAGCGGCGAGCGACGCGAGAGCCGCCACACCCATCGCCGTGCGGATCATCGCCGGACTTACTCCTTTCCATGCCACAAGAAAACCCGCCGCCACTCCCGCCACCGCCATCGCGCCTAACAGAATTTTTTCCACCGCCACCCCATGCCCGGCTCCACGGATCAGTTCGACGAATGCGAACTGCGCGAACAGCAGGAAAAACCCATAGACGGATGCGACGGTGATCGCCGCGCGAATCGCGACCCTGTTCACTCCGGCACCTCCTTCCACCAACCTGCCAGCAGGATCGCCCCCTGCCCCGCCGCCACCAATCCGTCGCTGGCCGCAACCAACAGCCACGCGGGTTCCATCGCGCCTGTGAAGACCCGGATGGACAGGAAAACCGCCACCAAAATCCGCACCAATCCCGTGAACATCCATACCGCCTCCCCGCGCGCCCGTCCCGTCAAAGCCAGCCCATAGCTCAGCCCCACCGCCAGCACGAACACCCCCACCCAATTCAGGAAAATCAGCGCGTCAGCCGACAACGGCGCGATTCCTAACAGACGCAAAACCAGCAGCGGAGCCACGATCAGCAACAAGCCCGTGACGGCATCCATGCCACCCGCGCCCACGCTCCACCATTTGATGATTTCCCGCTTGTTCATGATTTTTGAAATTGAATGAGCCATCGCAAGGAAACCCCCAACATCACCGCGCCACACAAGGCACGTATCGCGAAGGCCGCTGTGCGCCACAGCGGCGTTTCCAGCATCCAGAGGGAATTTCCGCCTTCAAGCCAACCTGCCATCGCCAGCGCGAGGATCATCACCAGCGCGGCCGCTTGCCAGAGCGTCACGGAAATCTTGCCGCCGATAGCCCGTTTCGTGACAAGGACACACAGCAAGGCGCAGAACGCCGTGGTGAAACCCGCCATCGCCAGATGCGAGTGAGCCACCAGAGCTTGCGTGAACTTGATGCGATCAAGGACACCGTCGTGATACATCAGGACTCCGGAAACCACCAACACACCCCACCAAAGGAACATGGCTCGCCGCCAGAAAACCGAGCCGCGCGGCCAGGTAAATGCGCGCCAATCGCGCGGTATCAGCCACGCCCATGGCAGTAGCATGAGCATGGAAAAAATCTGAATCACATCGCGGTGAGTTCCTCCCATCGCCTCCGTGATTCCAAAGACCACCCAAGAAACAGAGAAGAACACCCAAACCGAAACATTGCTTTCCCGCGATGATATCCCCGCCACCACACGCGGCAACAGGAGCATCAGCCCGACCACGAACAACGCCGATCCCAACAGGCTCGATCCCGTCGGCCCGCCCGTGGTGCGGTCGATGGGCGGATACAAATCAGGTGAGGCCGCGAAAACCATCGATACAGGCACGACCGCCAACGCGATCAGGCCGATGAGAGTTCCACCTTTTTTCACGGCACTCCACACGTCCCTCCGATCCACCCACGCCGCCGCCAGCACCAGCCAGAGAACAGCCTGCGCGGCCACGAACGACCATAGCGATGCGCCTTTCCAATCGAGAAAGATTTTACCCGACGTATCACCGCCCAACCAATGCATGACCCCTACGGCTAGCGCAGCCGTCCACGCCCACACCGCCGCCGGCCCCCACGCCGTGTGGCGCGAATCATCGACTTCGTAAATGGAAAGTAACCACGCCACCAGCGGCAGCGCAGTCCAGCCGTAGAGTTGCACATTCAGATGCACCGGCACCCAGCGGCCATACGACCAGATGCCCGCCTGAAGTCCCGGCCACATCAGCAACAGCGCGAGGTAAAGCCCCACCGCGTTGCCAAAAACCAGCCAGCCCAGCGCATGTCGCACGGCTGCATCGATGGATTTGTTGGAGAAAGTTCCCATCATCCGTCGGCCTCCACCATCCTGCCGTCCCGCATCCGCACCGTGCGGTCGCAGAGTCCGGCGAGTTCCGCGTCGTGGGTCGCCAGCACCAGCGTCCTTCCGCGCGAACGGACAAGATCTAACAGAAGGTCGAAAACCTTCCCGCGGTTGCTCTCGTCGAGCGCTCCGGTGGGTTCGTCGCAGAGCAGGATCTCCGGATCGTTCATCAGAGCGCGGCACAGGGCTCCGCGCTGACGTTCGCCGCCGGATAGCTCCCGCACCCGTTGGCCGAGGCGATGTGCGACGCCGGTCGTCTCCGCGAGTTCGCGAAGGCGTATCAAACCCTCCGCGCGTTTCCCGCCCGCCGCGATCACCGGCACCATGCAGTTTTCAGCGAGCGTGAGATCCGGCATGAGATGATGCATCTGGAACACGTAACCGATCCGATGGCGCAGCAGTTCGATCCGCGTCGCCTCGTCGACCACATCGCGCCCGGCCACGCGGACGAGTCCCTTGTCCACTTCCTCCAGCCCCGAGATCACGTTGAGCAGGGTGGATTTCCCGCAGCCGGAGCTGCCGCAAAGCGCGACGATCTCACCTTTCCGCACCCGCAAGGTCACGCCCTTGAGCACCTCGATGCGTCCGCCGTCGTAGCTTTTCCACACGTCCTCGACGATGATTTCGTTCTGTTCACTCATTCGAAACGCAAGGCCTCCGCCGGTTTGAGGTTCGCGGCATACCATGCCGGGTAAAGCGCGCCCGCCAGCGCGGTGACGACCGCCAGAAGGAGCGCGCCGCCCACTTCCATCCAGCCGACACGCGGCTCGATGTAGCCCTGGAGCTGTGGCACCGCCCGCAGCACGTATAAACCACCGACGCTCAAGCCCCAGCCGAGCGCCGTGCCGATGGCGGAAACCAGCAGAGACTCGCCGAAAATCATCCGCGCCACCTGCCCCCGCGAAAACCCGCAGACCCGCGCGATCGCCAGCTCCTTGATGCGCCCGAAGACGGAAAGGATCATCGTGTTCGTCACGCTCAAGCCGCCTAACAGAAACGCGCACCCGCCCACCACCCAGGCCGTGGTTTTCATGATCTTGAACTGCGAGTAGCTGCGGCTGAACTCCTCGTTTTCCAAGGCGGTGAGCCGTCCGTGGTTCTTTTCCATCCAGTTTTTCACCTCGGAGGATTCATAGCCTTCCGCCAACGCCACGCTGATCACCGAGGAAACGCCTTCCTTGTGAAACGCCCGCTGGCAGGTTCCCAGCGGCATGAACACGCCGCCGTTCTCGAAGCCGTTTTCCAGCCTCACCACGCCCGCCACCCGGTAGTTTCCCTGCCCGAGCTCGATGGTGCCGCCCGCCTTGGCGCTTAGGAAATCCGCCGCCCGCTCGCCGAGCACCACGACATCCTCTCCCTCGATGAAATCGTCCGCCGATCCACTCAGCCACTCGCCCTTGCCGATGCGTGGATCGGAAACCTCGATCCCAAAGCACGTCACCACCGGCCGCTCCGGCGCGGCGATGATGCTGAAAAGAACCGGGCGCGCCTCCTTCACGAACGGCTGCTTTTCCAACTCGTCCGCCACCTCCACCGGCACGTTGCTGAAGAACAGATCCGAGACGTTTTTCTCGAACACCACCATCTCGGCATCGCTCTCGAGGATGCGCTCAAACATTTTCACCGCCCCACCCAACAGGCCCACCACGCTCAACATCGTCGCCACGCCGAGCGCGATGCCCGCCGCGCCGATCGCCGTGCGCACGCGGTGGCGGCGCAGGTTGGTGAAAATCATTCTCCAGAGACTCATCGTGATTTTCCGTTAGCTCGCGGCGCGCACCGGCTCCACAGGCACCATGCGGGTGTTTGTCGGAAGCGACACCCGCAGCGGAGCGAGCATCCCCCAGCGTTCCGGAGCGCCCGGCAGCGCGGCCTGTGCGCGATCACCCATCTGGCGCACGCGCTTGAACCGCCGCAGTGCCGCTTGGAAACCTTCGGCGAGAATCAGGTTCGGGCGTCCCATCTCCTGATCGCGACCGCCGGTCTTACCGCTTTCCCCTTGGGTGCAGAGCACATCCTTGAGATCGTCCGCCGCCTGATAGGCGAGTCCGCGCAGCAATCCGATGCGATCCAGCAACTGGATCTCGCGCTCCGTGCCGTGGCCGATCAGCGCAGGCAGCACCAACGTAAGGCGCAGCAGATCGCCCGTTTTCCGCGCGGCCACCTCGCTCACCTCGGCGGGCGATTGTTCACCGCGCCAGCCCTGAAGGTCGTAGGCCTGGCCGCCGATCACACCGCGCGTGCCGAGACGGGCATCCACCCAATCGCCGGCGCGCTCGCGGCGTGAAGATGATGTACGGCGTATCCCCTGCCAGATCAGCGCGTATCCGCGGTTGATCAACGCCAGCGCGGCGAGCATCGCCACCGCCTCGCCATGCGCCACGTGCGGGCATGGCGCACCACGCCGGGTGCGTGCGTCATCCATCGCGGGCAGATCATCGAAAACGAGCGAAGCCGTGTGCAGATACTCGATGCCGCAGGCCACGGCGCGCGCCGATTCCTCCGGCGCCCCCATGCCGACCCCGATCTGATAGGCCGTCACCGCCCGCACCATCGAACCAGGCCGCGCCAGGATATCACCCAGCGCCGCCGCAAGGCGCGGCTCCACGCGATGCATCGATCCCATGCCGTTGGCAAAGCTCCCCGCCATCAGCGCCTTTGCGCAACTCGTGCGCCGTTTCCACCAAGATTCAGGTGTCATAGGTTTGTTATTTGGATTTATGGAAAAGAATCATTTCACCTTGCCGACAACGTGGAAGCGCACCTTGAGCTGCGGATCCACCGTCATCACGGCCATGGAGCGGATGAGGGGAAGCTTGAAATTCTCGTAGTCCATCGAGACCGAGCCGTCGATGGTCACCCACTCGCCATCCTTTTTCGCCGTGAAGGGGAAGGAGATCGTTTTTGAAACACCGTTGATTTTGAGCGTCCCCATCCCCTGCGTCTTGCCTTCCTTGTCCGTCCAGGATTTCGTGAATTGGAAAGAACCCTTCGGATCGCCTCCGCCCAGCCATTTCAGCATCTCCTTGTCGCGGTCGGCATCGCCCGTTTCCAGATCCTTGAAGCTCCAGTTCAGTTCGAATCCGGAGGCTTGGAGCGAGGCCGCATCGCCCGATACCTTGGCGGTGTATTTTTTCAGCGTGCCGGTGAAGTCATGGCCGGTGGCATGCGCGTCCACCTGAATGCGGCTCCGGGTGGAGTCCACATCAAGCGTGGCCGCGTGGCTCAGCGCCGCGCTGAGAAGGATTCCGATGAGTGTTAGGTTGGCTTTCGTTTTCATGATTGATTGTTCCAGTGTCACTCTCGAAGCGGCATGGGCAAGCCCACCATTCTTTAGAAATTTCTTATTCTAAATCACTTCGCGCATCCGGGTCGGCGTGTGAATGTCATAGCTATGAATATTCCGGATCCCTTGCATCCAGCCATCGTCCATTTCCCTATCGTGCTTATCTATGAATATAGCGTGGGTGTCCGGCAGGGAACACCCAAGGCCTCGCAGGACGATTGATTGCCCCGTGTCATTTCGATTTCCGTAAAACGAAACAAAACAACCCATACAAAATGAGAACCCCATCCGCATTAAGGCTTCCGCTGCTTCACGCGGCGTGCCTGTTTCCGCTCATCATTGGTTCCGCCCGGGCGAGCATCGCCTATGGCAGCATCAACAACTTCGACACCGTCAACGACACCGGAAGCGAATGCCACGGGTTCGAGATCGAGATCGAGGACTGCCGCAGCACCGACGTCAGCTACACCTACAACTACAACCACTACGGCACGCCGAAAATCTCCCAGGATGACACCATCGCCGGGCATCCGAAATGTGTCATCCGTTGGGAGAGCAGGAAAATCCCGGACGGCTCTTGGGCTTCCTACACAGCCATTCCAAGCGGGCCGATCTCGCCTACGAACGGCCACCAGTTCACCAATCCGAACGTCAACTTCGGCGGCGAGCACTTCGGCGTGGGCTACCGTCTGGCGGTAGGTGCGATCCGTTACCAGTGGCTCGTTGATGACGGGCTGGGAAATCTCGTCCATGGCGGGGCGGTGCAGGTCTCGACTCCGAGTTTCACCTATTACCCGCCCATCCCTCCCGTTCCTGGAGTCCCGGCCGTACCGGCGCAGGTGCAAGCGGTGATCGAACCGCCGGAACCGCCCGAAGTCCCGGAGGTTCCCGGTTTGGAATTCGGCCCCGCCGTCTGGGTGAAGGAAATCCGCACCACCACCCACAACAGCGAAAAGGTGGAACTGCGCGACCTCGTATCCGACGATCCGAACGATCCCAATGACGTGAACTGGCGCAACGGCGAACCGGATGAGGTCGAGGTGGAATGGCAGATCCTTCAGCGCGAGTTCAGCAAGCCGGACGGAGGCAACAACGGGCGGCTGGTGGCCGCACCCGAGAATCTCGACAACGGGGACGAGGTGGTTACCCGCCGCTACGAGTTTTACGAATACGTCGGCCCCATCGATGAGAACGGCGAGGCCAAGGCCAGCAGCGTGGGAGCCGATGACATCCACGGCAAGGGAACCAGGCTGATCAACGGCGTGGAAACGGATCTCTCCACGGTCGTGGTGGTGGGCGAATACAAGGGCGCGCAGATGGCCGCCGTCGATGTGGAAGGCGGCGTAGGCCTGATCGATCACGTCAGCGAAGGAGAAATCGATGTGCCCTACACCGACAGGCGCCTGGTGGTCGAGGGGCCGCTGCCTTTCACGGCTACCATCGAGGGGGCCTTGCCGGTTGGCATGGAATTCGACACTCTCACCGGCATACTCTCAGGAACGCCGGAGGCCAGCGGGGAGTTTCCCTTCGTGGTCACCGCAGACGACGGCGCGAATCCGGCGGTGACGAAAAACTACGTCCTGACGATCGCGGAAGCGGGCGCGGTCTTGCCGCCGTCCTACGTGGTGGACACCATGCCACAACCCGCCGAAGCGGGTAGCACCACGGGAAACGGATCTTTCGCACCCGCAGGCAAAGTCACCGTGGTGGCGACTCCCGCTCCCGGATACCGGTTCCTGAACTGGACGGACAACGGTGAAGTAGTCGGCACCGCTGCCAGCCTCACTTTCAGCATGGGTGACGTGAATCGTTCGTTCATCGCCCATTTTGTGATCGCGGATGTTCCCACTCCTATCACAATCACTCCCGCAAAGACTCCCGGGGTGGCATTTTCAATGGAGTGGTCGATACTTCCCACCGGTTGGATTTTGGAGGAAAGCCCGGACATGACTCCCGGCTCATGGATCGAATCGACACGCACCGATACGCCGCATGACGGCCTGCATCATGTGGAGGTGCCGTCACCGCCTCCCTCGCGACGCTTTTTCCGCCTCAAAAAGCCGTGAGTATCCCAGCGATGGTAACGGCCTGGTTCCGGTCATACGAAAATTCCCAAAGCGTGCTTCACGACGGCACGGCATGCAGCCAGGATTGCGCCATGCGGATTCTTCTTGCAGAAGACGATGTGCGGCTGCGCAGGCACCTGGTGGCGGCGCTTAGGAATGCGTCCCATGAGGTGGATGAAACCGGAGACGGATCGGAGGCGTTGCGGCTTATAGGATTGAACGCGTATGACGCCGCCGTGCTGGACATCACGATGCCGGGAATGGACGGCGTGAGCGTGATCCGAGCCGCCCGTGAGCGCGGCTGTCGAGCCACATTGCTGCTTTCCACCGCTCGCGGCGAGGTGAGCGACAAGGTGGCCGGTCTCGATGCAGGAGCCGACGACTATCTGGTAAAACCCTATTCCACCGAGGAACTGCTGGCACGCCTCCGCGCTGCGGATCGCCGCGCCAAGCCGGAAAACTCCAATATCCTCCGCGTCGCCGACCTGGAAATCGATCTGCTTTCCCGCACGGCGCAGCGCGGCGGCGAACGCATCATTCTCACCAACCGCGAGTTCGCTCTTTTGGAAACGCTGGCCCAAGCCGCGCCACGCCCCGTTTCCAAAGCCATGCTGGTCGATCAGGTGTGGGATCATTACTTCGATCCCGGCTCCAACGTGGTGAATGTTTACGTCAACTACCTGCGGAAAAAAATCGATCTGCCGGGCTTGAAACCGCTGATCCACACCCTGCGCGGTGTGGGGTTCGCGTTGCGGGAGGAGGACGCGCAATGAGCTTCCGATTCCGAATCGCGGCATGGGTCGTCGTGTCGTGCACGCTGCTGATCGCAGTGATGATGTTCACGGGATACCGCCAGCTTGAGGAGGAGTTGCGCGAGGGGCGTAAGGATCCGACCCATCCGGGAACGGCGGAATGGACGATCCACAACAGTTATGCGGAGGAGGAAATCCGCGAAATCCTCACGGAGATGACACGTTCGTGGCTGTGGACGGGTTTACCCGTCATCGCGCTCTCGCTGTTTGCCGGGCTTCTGCTCGCACGCCGTTCGCTGCGGCCGGTGCATGACATCAACCGGCAGCTCACGGATATGCGTCCGGATTCCCTGCACGGTGGAATCAAGATTCCCGAGGCGGATCCGGTCATCGGGGATCTGGCGAACCACCTCAACGGGCTCCTGGAAAAAGCCGGCACCGCCTACAAGGAAATGGCCGAATTCTCCGCGCGGGTGGCTCATGAGTTGCGCACGCCGCTGATGCTTCTGCGGCTTCGTATCGAAAACGCGCCGCCGGGCATGCCTCCCGCGTTCCAGGAGGATTTGCAGGACGAACTGGCGCGGCTGACCCGTTTCGTCGAGCGCGCTTTGCTCGCCACGAAGGCCGAGCAGGGAGCTCTCCGTTCGGCACCGGTTCCACAGAATCTCAGCGAGATCGTCCGCGATATTTCCGAGCATTACCAACTCCTCGCCAGCGAGCGTCCGCTGGAAATGACGGTGGAAATCGAGCCGGACATCCGCATCGATGCGGATGCCGATCTCCTGCGGCAAGCCATCCACGGCTTGTTGGAAAACGCCGTCCGCTACGCGAAATCGGGGATCCGGATCTCCTGCGCCGTCCGGGATGGTTGTCCGATGCTGGATATCCGAAACGATGTGGATCCGGTAACCATGGCCACGGCCGGTTTGGGCCTGGGGCTCCGCCTTGTGCGCGGCATCTGCAAAGCCTGCGGTTGGCGCTTCGACTGCCAAGGAACCGGCAACAATTTCCGAACCCTCATCCATTTCGACCCAACGCCTCCTAACAGGATGGCCCATGACACTCTCACCAAACAAACAATATGATACATCGACTCATTACCACCGCCGCCGTAATCACAGGCCTCGCCCTATGCTCCGCCCACGCCGATCCTTATGCCAAGGGTTCCAAGGTCGAAGCGTTCAGCGCCAAGACCCAGCATGACAAGGATTTCACCCTCAAACCTGCGGACACGCAGTTCCTTCTGGTCAGCCACGACATGGAGACCGGGAAAAAAGCCAACGCCGTCCTCACCACCGTGGGGCCGGACAACCTGACCAAAAAGAAAGTCGTCTATCTCGCCAACATCTACGGAATGCCCGGTGTAGGCCGCATGTTCGCGCTGCCCAAAATGCGCAAATACTCGCACACCATCATTCTCGGCGACGATGCCGAGTTGATCGCGAAATTTCCCGAGGAGAAAAACAAGGTCACCGTCCTGAAACTCTCGGGCGGCAAGGTGACCTCCGTGAAATACTGGGATCCCGGCGCGGAGGGCGTGGACGATTTCCTCAAATGAACCGTGGCTGGGACTTGCAGTCCCAGTCCGTCGTGGGGACATCCTGTCCCCACTTAGCTCTTTTGGAAAAGAACCGGGCGGGGGATGTCGATGATTTCCCCCACCACCCCGGCTTTGAATGATTCCGCGGCGATGGATTGCGCCTGCAACGCGCTTTCCAACAGCAGCGGCGGCTCGCCCATCGGCTCGTCGGTGAGGCGAAACGTACCCCAATGCATCCCCACCGCGCGGCGGCATTGTGTTTCCTGAAAAACGGCGACCGCCTCATCCGGGTTCAGGTGGACGGCATGCATGATATTCCTCGGCTGATAGGCACCGATCGGGATCATTCCGAAATCTACGGCACCGTACCGTTCCCCGACCTCGCGGAAGCCCGCGCAATACCCGCTGTCCCCCGCATGCCATAGCGAACCCTCCGGGCTATCGATGCGCCAGCCGCACCAATGCGCCCGATCCCGATCCCAAAATGTCCGTGCCGTGAAATGCTGCGCGGGCGTGGCGGTGACACGGACACCGGAAGCCAGCGGGAGCGATTCATGCCAGCGGACTTCCTCCACCTTGCGGAATCCTTTCCGTCCCAACCACGCCCCATGCCCCTCGGAAACCAGCAAACGCACATCCATTCCGAGCGCCCGCAAGGTCGGCAGATCGAGATGGTCGTAATGGGAATGCGTCAGCAACACCGCATCGATGCGCGGCAAGTCACCCGGAGAGCAGGGCGTGGGAATCAACCGCCGCAAAGACGGCAGGGGCATGGGCGCGCAGTGGTTTGAAAAAACCGGATCAATGAGAATCGAGATTCCGCAGCCTTGGAGAAGAAACGAAGCATGTCCCAGCCACACCGCCCGCCAGCCGGAGAGAGGAGGCTCGGAAACGTTCGCAGCACTAAGCGGAATCCACGGCGCGGGCGTATCCGGCGCATCCGGCAAACGCGCTATTTCACGAACGCCCAGCCCGAGCTTCCACCGGATCACATCCCGCACGCCATGCTGCGTATGCGGCCAGGGATTGGAAAAGCGGGGATTCATCGGAGCGCCCGGACTCAGGACGCGGTGCGGCGCTTGCGTACCGCTTCGGCGAGGACTTCCAGGGTCTCGACGGTGTCGTCCCAGTTGATGCAGGCGTCGGTGACGGATTGGCCGCGGGTGAGCTTTGTCAGGTCGGCGTTCAGCTTCTGGTTTCCCTCCACGAGGTTCGATTCGATCATCACGGAAGTGATCGTGCGCGATCCGGCGGCGATCTGGTTGGCAAGAGCCTTGGCCACGAGCGGCTGGTTGCGGAAGTCTTTGTTCGAGTTTCCGTGGGAGCAATCGACCATCACGGAAAGCGGCAGGTTCTGCTCGGTGAGCATGGCTTCCACGGCGGCGATGGATTCCTCGTCGTAGTTCGGGCCGGTTTTTCCGCCGCGCAGGATGAGGTGGCAGGATTGGTTTCCGGTGGTGGATACGATGGCGGATACGCCCTGTTTCGTGACGGAAAGAAAATGATGCGGGCGGGAAGCGGAAAGGATGGCATCGAGCGCGAGCTGGATGGAGCCGCCGGTGCCGTTCTTGAAACCGACCGGCATGGACAGGCCGGACGCGAGCTCGCGGTGGATCTGGGATTCCGTGGTGCGCGCGCCGATGGCTCCCCAGGCGATCAGATCCGCGATGTATTGCGGGGAGATTGTGTCGAGAAATTCCGTGCCGGAGGCTATGCCCATGTTGGCGAGGTCGATCAGGAGTTTCCTCGCGACGCGAAGGCCATGGTTGATATCAAAGGAGTCATCGAGCTTCGGATCGTTGATGAGTCCTTTCCAGCCAACGGTGGTTCGCGGTTTTTCGAAATACACCCGCATGATGATGCAGAGATCGTCCTTCAGGCGGTCGGCTTGGGCTTTCAGCAACTCTGCGTAATCAAGGGCGGCAGCGGGATCGTGGATCGAGCATGGGCCGACAATGGCAAGCAGACGGTCATCGGCGCGATTGAGAATGGCATCGGCCTGCGCACGGGCGTTGTGGACGACGGATGCGACATGCTCGGTGATGGGAAGGTAATAGGCGAGAACCGCCGGGGAAATGAGCGGATTGATGCCGGAAATGCGGAGGTCGTCGGTGCGGTGCTTGGTCACGGGGCGGATGGATTAACGCCCCGGACGCGGCTTTGCCAGTATTAAGTGAGCGCATTCGGCGCAAGCCGGGATCACGCCCGCCGCATGTAGTCCGGAACACGATTGCGCTGCATGGCTGGCGGGATGGCCGGGCTGCCGAAGGAAATGACCGATCCGATGCCCGCTGCGTGGCTACCACCCAAGCGCGGCTCCACATCGAATTCCGGGAAGCGGAACCTCACCCTTCCCCTCCACCAAAACACCATACTGGCCAGAGCCACTGATCCGCCGAATGTTGCCGCCAATATTCCGCCCAACAGTTTCATCCATGAGGGGATTTCCGGGGCATGTTCAGGCACGATCTTTTTTGGCACAACCGAGCGCAAACTCACACCGTCGGGTATCGACTCCATCGTCTCCTCCGCGGTGCCTTGTGTCATGCGCTCCATCCAGTAAACACGGATGGACATCTGCACCAGAAAGGCCTCGAACTGGTCATGAGGGATGGTGCTGCCAAAAGCCTGCATGACGGAGCTTTCCAATGCGCGTCTTTGCTCCGCAGCTGAGACCGCATCCGTAATTACGGGACTGAGATACATAGCCGAGCGCTGCGGCGCCCCGATGTAATAGTAAATGACCGCCGCAGGCTTCCCGACCGAGTACAGCCGCTCCACGATCTCCTCCTCACGGACATCGCTGGGAATCCGCTGATCCGCACCGAAAACATACACGTAAATATCAATGGAGGAATCCCCCGCGTGATAATCAAGAAATGCCTCCAGATCCTTCTTCTCGCGCGTGGTGAGCAGTGATTGGGGATCAACAAGATGCCCGGCAGGCTTCGCTTCGAAGTAGGCAGCGAGATATTCCTCTGCGACTTCCCGTTCATCTTCGGGTGCTTCCGCAAGCTCTTCGGCGGTGGGAGCCTCGATGCTGGGGGGCAACTCCTCCACCTCATCCTCATGGGGAGCGGCCTCGAAATTGAGTAGGAGACCACCAGCCAGCCAGCCATCCTTCATCATTTGCGCCCGCTCTTCCCCATTCCATACAGGAAGCGGAGGCTCGACCCGTGCCATCGCAAGGCCCGTCGCAAAAATAAGCATTGTCAGGCAAGACCTCATCGCTCCAGTTCCCTCCCCTCTTCGGAATGCGATCCAACGCGGCGATTCCCTCCACGTATTTTTCTCACCAAATCGCCCACCGCGACAGGTGTTGCGACTTTGCGCTCGTACCTTTCCGGATCACGCCGCGCTTGGCGGGAACGTTTTTTCAGCAGCTTTCTAAGCTGACTCAAGCACTTCACAAGCCCCTCAGCGTAACGCCCCTCCAGCCAATACGAGTGCGCGCGCGACAGGCAATCGAATGAATCCTGCTCTTCAAGAAAAGGATCCAACAGGTATCCAAAAGTCATTCCCGCCACTTTGGAATCGGGGTCGATCACAATGAGTATCCCCGCTTCATTCGGCTTCTCCGCAGGGACATCCTCAAACAAGCCCCGGTTCAGCAGCCAGAAACCAAACTGCCGCAGATTCGCCGTTTCTCCGACGCTGCCCGTATATACCGCCACAAAAACCTGTGGAAAAATGATACCGATTCGCTCCATTTCTTCCTCAAGACGATCACGGTCATTCCGCCGGAATATACCGGACGCATCGGTGAGGCTGCGCAACTTCACCTCGCTATCGCCAAACATCCGATCCGCATCGGACATGCCGAACCCACAGTGCGGGCAAACCGCTGCCGCCCGGTGGATCAGTTGCACACATCGCGGACATTTCATAACTCCGTCCCATTGCTACGGAGAACCCAGTATTTCGTCAAAGCAAAATGCCGGAGTATTGGCCATGCGGTTCTCGATGGGAAAAAATCGGCGGATGCGGCATCACTCCCCACCACGTGCCATTTCCTCCAGCCAGATGGACCGGATAGCATCAAAGAGCGGATGTTCGGCAAAGTGCTGGGTTCCGTAGTTGGAAACGCGGACGGGACCGCGGATCGAAGAGGTAAGAAACATGCATTCAGCCTTGGCCACATCAGTGTGTGTGAGCGGTTTTTCCCGGCAAGTAATGCCGTGAACCGCAGCCAGACGTAGGATGAGGTCGCGTGTGACACCGGCGAGACAGCCGCTGTCCAGCCCTGGGGTGAGTAGTGCGCCGGAGCGGATCAGGAAAACATTGGCCATCGCCGCCTCGCACAGTTCATTCTCATTGTTGAAAAAAAGCATTTCTCCGAAGCCCTCGCGACGCGCCATATCCATGGCAATCAGATGTTCCGCGTAGTTTCCCACCTTCAATCCGCGCAGGACGTTATCGCGATCCTTCCGCCATGGCGCGGCAGTCATGCGGACAGTTTCGGGAGACTCATCAACCGGAGTGGCCGTCATCCATGCCCACGCTGTTCCACTATCGATGAGATCCAAAGGGCCCGTTCCAAGGCTGACCGCCAAGCGTATGCGTGCCAAACCCTGGGTGAGGCGGTTCTTTTCCAGCAATCCGACCATCGCCCGATACAGTCCCGAGTCGGAAACCTCCACGCTGGAAACCGCAAGTCGATCCAATCCACTGCGCAAGCGGGCGAGGTGTGCCGCAACCAGGCGCGGCCGTCCCTTCACCGCCAGCAACGTTTCGAACACACTCATTCCATGACAGAGCCCGCGGTCGAAGGGAGAAATCCGAAACTCGCCTGTTGGGATGAAATTGCCGTCACACCACACAAAACCCATGCGGAATTAAGGAGCGGGTGGGATACCGTGGCAAGAGCCGATATAACCAAAGCGAAATCGGGAAAAAATGAAGCGACCCGACCGATTATCCCCGGGAAAAACCCAAAAACCCAAAGGGACGTTCAGTCGGGCCGCCTTGTCTTGCGACGCCGGGAAAGAATCATGGGTGGGATGCCCTGTCAATGGGATTTTTCGGAAAAATAGGGAAAATATATCAGAGCTGTGGATTTCTCAGCGCCAACTACCACCTGACAGCAGCAGCCGCCCAAGTGAGACCCGCTCCAAAGACGACGAGAACGATGTTGTCCCCGCGTTTGAAGGCTCCCGAACGGGCGGCCTCGTCAAGCGCGATCGCGACAGCAGCGGCGGAAGTATTGCCGTATTTGTCAAGATTCACGAAGACGCGTCCTTCCGGAACGGAGAGGCGCTCCGCGATGGCATCGATGATGCGGAGATTTGCCTGATGGGGAATCACGCAGGCGATATCCTCGGCCTTGAGACCGGCACGTTCGATGACGGTTTCGGCGGCCTCTTTCATGCGGTTTACGGCATGTTTGAAAACCTCTTTGCCCTGCATGGCGAGGGTGGCGAGGTGGTTGTCTACATTTCCCGAAGTGATCGGGCACGCGGAGCCGCCGCCGGGAATGTTGAGGAGGTGGGTGAGATTGCCATCCGTACCCATTTCGGTGGCGAGGATCTCGCCTTCGCCCGGCTTCGAACGGCGCAGGACGGCGGCTCCCGCGCCATCGCCGAAAAGCACGCAGGTGGAACGATCTTCCCAGTTCACGAAGGCGGAGAGCTTTTCCGCACCGATGATGAGGGCATTCTCAAACGCGCCGTCTGAAATCAGGCGTTTGCAGATTTTCATCGCATAGAGGAAGCCCGAGCAGGCGGCCGAGATGTCGAAGGCCACGGCATTCATCGCCCCGAGTTGCTGCTGGACATAGCAGGCGGTGGCGGGTGTGAGGGTATCTGGCGTGATCGTTGCGACGATGATCAACTTGATTTCGCTCGGCTCCAAACCCGCTTGTTCGAGAGCCATTCGCGCCGCCGCCGTTGCCATGTGAGAGGTGAATTCACCCTCCGCTGCAATCCGACGCGCGCGTATTCCCGTCCGGGTGAAGATCCACTCATCACTGGTATCGACGCGTTTCGCTAGATCCTCATTGGTCAAAACCGTCTCAGGAAGGTAACTACCCGTCCCCGCAATGCACACCCCGTAGTTTGTCGCCGCGCCGCTCATGTGTGCTGACTCTGAAATCACAGGACTTTGCTAACAAGCGATAAATTCCACTGAGGATTTTTACCCGTCAAATTCGCGTTGGCGGGAGCTTGGCGCGGAAGTGTGTCTTGGAAAATGCGATTTTTCCTTGCAGATCAGCATTCGGCTTGCGGCGGTGCTCGGCAACGACCGGCTCCAGCCGTTTCATCAGTCCAATACCGTTGGCCATCTGGATCGCGAGGCCGGGGCGGGCATTCACCTCGATCATCAGTGGCCCCTTTGTCTCGTCGATCATGATGTCCACGCCGAGGTAGCCGAGGCCGGTCATTTCCTGGCAGGTTACCGACATTTTGAGAATCGTATCCCACTCGGGTATCTGGACACCGATGAGGTCGATGCCAAGATCCGGGTGAATTGTCACAGGCTTGCCGTGGTGGATCGCGCGGACGGTGATGCCGGTGGCGATATCGATCCCGATGCCGAGCGCCCCTTGGTGCAGGTTCGAGCGCCCGTCGGATTCCTTGGTGGAGGCGCGGAGCATGGCCATCACCGGATAACCATGGAGCATGACCACGCGGATGTCGGGCGCGCCTTGGAAGCTGAGTGCCGTGAGCAGGGCGGCGGGTCGCACGCGGTACTCGATAAGTGCGTAATCGCGCTTTCCTCCGAGGCTGAAGAGACCTGCGAGAATATTGGAAACGTGGTTCCTCAGATCACCCGGCGTCAGCTCCGTGCCACTGGGTTTCACGAAATTCTCGCCGTTTTTCCCATCGATCACCAACACGCCTTTCCCACCAGAGCCACGTGTGGGCTTGATCACGAAAGCGTCGTTGCCCTTGAGGAATTTCTCCACGCGATTCGCATCGTGAGGGTTGCCGATGACCCCATAGGTCTCGGCCACGTTCATGCCGTGCTCCTCGGCGAGAGCTTTGGTGCGGAGCTTGTTGTCCACCAACTCGTAAAGGCGGCGCGGGTTGTTCGGCAACAGGAAGCGCGCGTTGCGCATGTTGATGCCGACAACCCCGAGTTCGCGCAATTCGCCTGGTGTGCGGAACCAGCGGTGCCACCAACGGTGCTCGGTGTTCACTGTTTTCTCATCGTTGATGACAGGCACGTCAGGCATTGGAGAAAGACTTGAAACGAATCAATTCGGAGAGGCGGTAGCCTGTGTAGCGACCGATCAGAAGGATGCCAGCAAGGAGGATCAGCAGCATCTCGGGGAAATAGAACGCCCAATACTGGATCTGCGAGATCTTCATGAAATGATAAGCGCACACCGCCACGAAAACCGACCCCGCCACCTGTGTGATCGCGTTTCGTTTCCCCTCCTCTTCCCAAATCAGCGACATGCGCTCCAACGTCCACGCGATGATGATCATCGGGAAAAGGGTGATCTTGATGCCCACACTGAATCCGAGTTGGAAACTCAGCACGCCCATCAACATCATCAGCAAAGTGACGATGACCACACACGCCGCAACACGCGGGACGACGAGCAAATTCATCCGGGAAAGCAGGAAGCGGAACCAGAGGCCGGCGGCGACTAGCACGCTGAACATGATCAGACCCTGCACCAACGGCAACTCCAGCAGGGCAAGCGCAAGCAGCACCGGCATAAATGTCCCGAGCGTGGCGATCCCCACGATATTACGTAGCAGAACCACGACAAACGCCCCCAGCGGAATCAGCACGATGTAACGGAACACCGCCCGCTCCGAAACGGGCAGCGCGAGGATCGTAGAAACCAGCAGCGGTGAATCGCGGAGGTCGGTAAGCGTTGCGAGAGGGATTCGGTCTTTTGCGACAGTGAAGGTCACCCGCGAGTTATCACCGCCCGTCACGTCCAGTAGCGGCCCGCCGCCGCGGTGCCAGACGAAAAGCTCGCGCCCGTCCGGGATCTTCGAGGGATTGGCAGGATCACGGACTTTCCAGAACGCACCGTCATAATACTCGATGAGTGCCACGGGAGGCTGCCCGGTATTCTCCTCGTTGAGCGCCACCCCGTAGGCCAAGCGCGCGGGCACACCGGCAAGTTCCAACAATTCGATACCCATCGTGATATCCGGATTCGCGCCGCCTTCCTTTTCGTAATGGCGTTTGACGATCAGGTATTCCTGCGAAGCCTCGGTGCTGTTGATTTGTTTGAAAAACGATACGAACAACGCGTCCGGGTCAGGGGAAACGTTTTTCGCCCTCGTTACGATACTGTTCGCCGCCGCACCGAGCGCTCCAGGCAGCCGTGGCACCTCCGGCGGACTTGGCTTTGCTAATGCGGGCGTAGGCTCGCCTCCGCTTGCCAAACCTTGGCTGAAACGCACGCGATAGTAAAGCGACTGCCCGTCCTCGCGCGGCCCCGATGACCAGAAAGCCGTGTATTCACCGCGATCCTCAACGGTGTCATAATGATAATCCAGCGATCCCGATTCCTGCCCCCCACCACTCTCGATGGCAATGGATGGCAGAGCGAGCCGCGCCTTTACATCGCGCCCGGTGGCCAGGAACGAAACCTTCGCTTCCACCAGCCACTCATCCACCCTTTCACCCTCCCAGAAAGGCACACCCAGCCTCTCGCTTTTATAGCCGGCCATTCCGCCACCAACAAGAATCAGCAGCACTACCGCCGTCCACAATTTCGTTCTCGCGCTCATTCCCTTGGTGCGGCGCTCAGCGCATGATCTTCTTGTCAGCAAGGTTTGTCCGCGATGGGTCGATCCAGCCTAACTCCCGAATCGTCGTCCGTCCGATCAAGACGGCAGAGAGCATGTTCGAGCGGTTGTTGAGAGTGAAATCGCCGCGCAGCTTGCGCTCGCCGATCTTGAAAGCCAGACGCACCACCTCCCGCGTTTCGGAGTCGCCGCCCGGATTCTTGATCCTCGCGATCCGCACCAGCGGAGCTTCCATGAGAACGCGCGGGGAATCCTTCTGGCGCGGCTCTGTTACGATGAAACGCACCCACTTTTTGCCATCTCGCTCGAAAAGTTCCGTCTCCTCCGCGTGGATCGAGCTTGTGTAGGCACCGGTATCCAGCTTCGCGTAAATCTTGCCCTCGATTCCATCAAGCTGGATCTTTTCCCGCCAGCCATAAACTTGGATCGGATCTGGAGGAACGGGTCGCGCTACCGCCGCCG
This sequence comes from Verrucomicrobiota bacterium, assembly GCA_046051965.1. Lineage (GTDB taxonomy): Bacteria > Verrucomicrobiota > Verrucomicrobiia > Verrucomicrobiales > Akkermansiaceae > Luteolibacter. Next base: position 123,213 of record JBJONG010000005.1, on the reverse strand, counting down.
TATCAGCCTCAGCTTCTTCGGCGGCTGCCTCGTCATCAGGGTCGATCGTTTTCTTCTCCGCCTCAGCGGGCTTGCCCTCCTCCTCCTTGGGTTTGTCTCCAGCGTCCTTTCGAGCCTCCGGTTCTGCTTTCTGCTCGGGCTTTTTATCAACCACCTTTTCCTCCTTTGTAGGCTCTTTTTTCTCCGCATCCTGCGCCCTTAATGGAAAGGCCACAGAAGCCATGAACAACAACGCCAGAATGGCCGGGCTCTTGGAAAGGGTTTGGAAAAACATGACGCTGCACGGACTATCACCCGCCGAGCGTTGGAAATGCAATGGAATTATCGGCACAGAAACGAGCGGGCATTCACATTCATTCGCGACTAAATCTTCAAAACGAGCATCTGCGCTTTCCCTTTGCACACCCGCCCGGAAAATCCCAGCCTCCCGCCCATGACTCCCGCTGAATCCGGTTACTCCATACCTGCCGAGTGGACTCCACAAACCGCAACCTGGCTCTCCTGGCCCGTCGCCGATCCCCGCCATTGGGGTGGAGCGAAGGACGCACTGATCCGGGATAAATTCGCGGAAATCGCCGCCGCCATTTCCCGCTACCAGACCGTCCGTATCAACGCCGCCCGCGCATCCCACGCCGCCATCGCCGCCGCCTGCAACAACGCCAAGGCAAACCCCGCGAACCTCGAACTCTTCGATCACCCCAACAACGACGTCTGGTGCCGCGACCACGGCCCGATCTTCGTGAAAAATCGCGCCGGTTCAGTCGCCGTCACCGACTGGGAATTCAACGCATGGGGCGGAAAATTCGGCCCATGGGATCTCGACAACGCGATCCCTGAACGCATCGCCTCCGCCCTCTCCCTCCCCTGTTTTAAAGGCGGCATGATCCTCGAAGGCGGCGCGATCGAGGTCAACGGCCGCGGCCAACTCCTCACCACCGAAGCCGTCCTCCTCAACCCGAACCGCAACCCCCACCTCTCCCGCGAGGACACCGAACAAAAACTCCGCGACACCCTCGGTGTCTCCGAAATCCTCTGGCTCGAAAAAGGCATCGAAGGCGACGACACCGACGGCCACATCGACGACCTCGCCCGCTTCACCAACGGCGACACCATCCTCGCCTGCTACGAACCGGAATCCTCATCACCCAACCACAAGCCACTCACAGACAATCTTCACCGTCTCTGGAACTTCCAAACCTCCTTGGGCAAACCCTTCGATGTGGTTCCCATCCACCTCCCGCAGGCCTGCGAAATCCCCGGCTGGCGCCTCCCCGTCCTCCCCGCCTCCTACGTCAATTTCCTAATCCTCAACCACGCCGTCCTCGTCCCCACCTTCCGCCAGCGGAAAAACGACGACCGCGCCCTCGGCATCATCGCCGAACAATTCCCCACCCGCGAGATCATCCCCATCGACTGCCTCGACCTCGTCCAGGAAGGCGGCACGCTTCATTGCATCTCTCAGCAGCAGCCGGCGTGACGTAACGATACGGTCACCCCCCGCCCCCACCACCACCGGAATCACATCCTCCGCTGTCATGCGAGTGGGACTGATTGGAATGCGATGAACTGTGGTGAGAGTGGTGATGACCGGAGTCGCTGCCACCCGAATGATGATGATGCCCGCAGCAGCCGTCGCTGACCATGGAAAGCGGATGCGAAAGCGCTTCCGCTCTTCCCATTATCACCTCATGAGCCGGGGCGGATTTCCGATCCGCCCCTCCATGTTGACATCCGCGTCTCCATCCCCTACCCCATCCGCGTGCTAACGATCAAGAAACTGACGAAGACCCTCGGCGGGCGGACTTTGCTGCGCGAGGCGGAGATGTCCATCAACTGGGGCGAGCGTGTCGCGCTCGTGGGGCCGAACGGTGCGGGAAAATCCACCCTTTTCCGCATGATCCTCGATGAAGACCAGCCCGACGAAGGCACCATCGACCGCGACGAATACGCGATCACCGGCTACCTCGCGCAGGAAGCGGGCGAGCCGACGGATGAAACCATCCTCGAAATCGCGATGGGCATCACCCCGGAAATGATCGGCCTGCTGCGGACGATCCGCGAGGGCGAAGCTTCCGGAAATCTCGGCACGCCGGAGTTTGCGCTAGCACAGGATCAGTTCACCGCGCTCAACGGCTACCAGCTCGAACCGAAGGCGAAGAAGATCCTCGCCGGTCTCGGCTTCAAGCAGGAGGATTTTTCCAAACCCGCCCGCGAATACTCCGGCGGCTGGGTCATGCGCGCCCACCTCGCCCAACTCCTCGTCATGGAGCCGGACTTGCTCATGCTCGACGAGCCGACGAACCACCTCGACCTACTATCCCTCCTCTGGCTCCAGCGCTACCTTCTCAACTACTCCGGCGCGATCCTGATGATCTCCCACGACCGTGACTTCATGGACACCATGATCGAGACCGTGATCGAGATCGACCCCGACGCCGCGCAGCTCATTTCCTACACCGGAAACTACACCGCCTATCTGGAACAGCGCGAGAAACGCTACGAACTCCAGGTGCAGGCCTACCGCAACCAGAACAAGGAAATCGAGGCGCACATGGAGTTCATCGAGCGCTTCCGCCAGGTCGGATCGAAGGCCGCGCAAGTCCAGTCACGCATCAAGCTGGTGGACAAGATCGAGCGCATCGAGAAACCCCGCGCCCCGCGCAAGCCGTTCAAGTTCGCCTTCCCCCAGCCACCTCGTTCGAACCAGAAAGTCATCGAGTTCCAAAAAGTCGGACAATCGTATCCGGGCAAACGAATCTACAAGGATCTCGATCTCACCATCGAGCGCGGAGACAAAATCGTCCTCGTAGGGCCGAACGGCGCCGGTAAAACCACCCTCCTGAAACTGCTCGCCGGTGAACTCGAAATCGACGCCGGGAAAAAAGAGGTCGGGTATCTCACGAAAATCGGTTACTACTCCCAACACCGGGCGGAGTCGCTGAATGAATACAACACCGTCCTCGACGAGGTCATGGGTGCCTGCACCACCCTCCGCGAGGAAGACGCCCGCGCCATCCTCGGCACCTTCCTGTTCCGCCGCGCGGACGTGGAGAAAAAATGCGGCGTCCTCTCCGGTGGAGAAAAATCACGGCTCAACCTCGTGAAATTTCTCGTCGATCCGCCGAACCTCCTCCTCATGGACGAGCCGACCACCCACCTCGACATCCTCTCCATCGACTCGCTGGTCAACGCGCTCAAAGCCTACGAAGGCACGCTCGTTTTCATCTCCCACGATGTCCATTTCATACGCACCCTTGCGGAAACAACCCTCCACGTGACCCGCAACGAAAAGGATCCGCAGGGCGGCGCGGTCGTCACCCGCTACACCGGCGGCTACGATTATTTCCTGGAGAAATCCGGCCTCAGCGATGATCGCTCGGCGGTGACCTCTTGATATTCCGCAGCGGAATCCTATGGAAATCCTCCTTAAACACAAAGCCATGCGATACGCACCGATTGCCCTTCCATTTCTGCTAGCCCTCACCCTGCAAGCCGAGCCTGTCGTCGATGACGCAGCCCTCACAAAGGCGCTAACCGATGGCATCGTCGCCTTCACCAAAGACGTAAAGGGGCCGACTGCCGACGCGCTGGCCACATCGCTCAAGAAAGCACCCAAGACATTCGACCTCGCGATTCCGGAAGGTGCCGTGGACGCAAAGCCCGACGAATCGGTCTACATCATCTCCACCGTTTACGACTGCGGGAATTGCGACGAATGGCACCTAAGCGGCAGCGCATCCGCATGGGCGCTGACGGAGGATGGGATCATGGTCACAAACCACCACGTGCTCGCGGGTGCGCAAGGCGCGGCGATGGGGGTTTGCGACAAGGATGGCAAGGTGCACCGCGTGGTGGAAGTGCTCGCTGCGGACAAACGCAACGACATCGCCGTGTTTCGCGTGGATGCCAAAGGACTCAAACCGCTGCGTATTGCTCCTCCGGCGAAAATCGGTGATGAGATCAAGGTCATCAGCCACCCGGACAGCCTGTTCTTCAGCCACACCTTCGGCCGCGTTTCCCGCTATCATAAGCTGCCCATGGGAGCGCGCTCACCCGGAGCGGTGAGCATGTCGATCACTGCGGATTTCGCCATCGGCTCGTCCGGGGCACCCATCCTTGACGCACGCAACGGCGTGGTCGGCATGGTCGTTTCCACGCGCCACATCTACTACAATGCGGAGGCGCAGGAAAACCTGCAGATGGTAGTGAAGGATTGCGTGCCCGTCGCCGCCATCGCTGACATGTTCGAGAAGAAAAAAGACTGAGCGCGTCGCTCACTTTTTCGGCACAAGCCGGATCTGATAGATCTTGGGCCAGCATTTCCCGGTGATGAACAATTCCTTCGCCTCGGAATCGTAGGCGATGCCGTTCAGGACGTGCTCGCGATCTCGCCTTTTCTCCTTTGCATCAATGCCCGTGAGGTCGATCACGCCTACTACGACACCATCTGTCGGACGGATGCGCAAAATAACCTCATTGTGCCAGACGTTGGCGAAAATTTCGCCCTCGATGTATTCCAGTTCGTTGAGGAGATTCACCGGCTTGCCATTGAAAGTAACCCGCAGCTCCCGCCAAACGCGGAAATCTTTGGGATCGAGATAGCGCAAGCGGTCACTGCCATCGCTCAGAATCAGCGACTGGCCATCGCCCGTCAGACCCCAGCCTTCGCCCTCGTATTTGAAATCACCCAACGGCTCCAGGGTCTTCCCGTCATAAACAAAACCCTTCTGGTTTTGCCAAGTGAGTTGATAAAGCTTTCCGTCCATCTCCGCCACGCCTTCGCCGAAAAATTCCTCGGGCAAATCCTTTTTCAGCAACACCTTTCCCGTCTCCCTCTCGACACGCCGGATGCTCGTGGTGCCGTAGCCGCCAGTGCTTTCGATCCAATCACCATCGGACATAAGCAGACCCTGTGTGAAAGCCCCCGCGTCGTGAGGCAGCTCCCGGATCACCTCGTAGCCCAACATCGCATGGGCTTTCCACTCCGGAGCCTTGGTAGTCTCCTCTGCATCCACCTGCCGCACTACTTCCCGGGGCTTTTCCTGACATGCCGTCAGGCAGGCGGCAAAGAAAGCCATGAAAATGAGTCTGTGAGTCATAAAAGGCATGCTTCTGATTCTTTCAATCCGCGTTCACCTGAAAGGGTTCATTACACGGATTCCGCCGTAATCCTGGCCGTGGTTCATATCCTCGGAATAGACCACCTCGCACCCGAGTTCCTTCGCCGCGGCAAGGATCGTCGCATCCCATTGGGAAATCCCATGCTTTCGGCGCAGCGCGACGGCATTCATGACGACTTCCCGGGTGACGGCCTGCACCCGCACCAGTGTCGCCAGTTGCAATGTAGCATCGATGTTTTCCTCGCTGATCCCCAGGCGCGGCTTGCGCAACGCGTTCGCGATGAACTCCTGCAAGACCTGTGCGGATAGGGCGAAGCAACCATCGAGCATAAGATTCTGCGCAATCCGCCGTTTCACCGCGTCATCCACTGCGGAGGAGCAGGCGTAAAGCAACACATTGGAATCCAGAAAGACCTCACCGCTCATAAATTTCCTCCCGCTTCAATGGCACCATCGGTTCGGAATTGCCGGCTTGCATGCTCCCGAGCAAGCGCCGGATAGCTGCCTTGCGCTGCCTCTCATCGTCCAGCCCGGGTGCCTCCGTCACAACCTTGAGCCCCCTCACCACCAGCTCCCGCAAGGTCGTTCGCTGCTCCGCCGCAAATACCTTCGCCTTCACCAAAATCTCGTCCGGCAAATCAATGGTCGTCTTCATGGGCAATAAATACAGGAATACGGGTGGGTCGTAAAATGATTATTTCACAAGACTCAGCTGCCATAGTGTCATCCAGCAAGAACGCAAACTGAGAAACAACGCGCCAATCAGAAATGCAGCACCAAGGTAAATTGTTGCTAAGATGAATAGGTCGCTTAGTCCCTGAGAGGATTCTATGCTTGAACCCTGAATAAGCTTGGTCAGGGCTTCATTCGGGTTCCAAGTGATGGAAGTAGTGATGTGATTTTCATCGGAACTCAATAACGGGAGAAGGCGGCTTTTTAGAGTCATCCTAGACGCGGTCTTCCTGTAAAGCGAATGAACTCATTACGGATCTGGCAGGCAAGGCGAGCAATGTTTGGGGGACTTCGCGATGGCGGCAAGAGCCTACCATTTCTCTTGGAACATCAACCGAAACGCGGGCGAGAAATCATCGGGACTTGCGGTGATCCACTCCTTAACCTCCCTGATAGGAAACGGCATGACGGAATCGATTTCCGCTGCCGGGAAGCTGACAGATCCGCTGTGGCGGATCAGGAAAAGATGGACGTGCTCCCAACCGGTTTGGTCCGAAGGGCTGACTTTAGCGATCATTTCCAAATCCCCTTCACCGACTCCAATGATACCCAGTTCCTCGCCGAGTTCACGAACGGCGGCCGCGGCGTAGGTCTCGCCCGCATCCAGATGACCCGAGACACTGGAGTCCCAAACACCGGGGTTCATGTCCTTGATGAGCGAGCGTTTCTGAAGGTAGAGATCACCATTGCGATTCAGCACAAAGACGTGCACCGCTCGGTGGATGAGATTTTTCGCATGCACCTCGGCTCGTGTGGCGGTGCCAACGGGAAGATCGTTTCCATCGACGACATCAAAAATCTCATCGGATTTTTGCGCGTTGTCCTTGAGCGGGTGCGGATCGTAGGCACGGGTCAGAGAAATCCATTTCGCGAGATCCAGCTCCTCGCCGCGAACCATAGGGGAAAGACCTAGTTTCTCTGCCACCTCTTCCCACGGAGGCGCATCCGGGAGCTGTTTGCGGAGCTGCTTCCTGCGCTGCGCGAAGCCACGGCGGACGAGTTCGTCGAACAAACGCGCGTCGAAAGGCTGCTGGCCGCGCTCATCCCTCGGGGTCAGGACGGCGACAGCGGAGTCGATGCTCGGCCTCGGGTAAAAGGCATCGGGCGGCACCACGCGCAGCGATTGGATTTCCCAGTTCACCTGCATGCGCAGGCTGAGGATGCCGTAGTCCTTGCCGCCGGGCTGCGCACCGAGGCGGTCGATGACCTCTTTCTGGAGCATGATCACCGCGCGGCTGAATGGATGAGGGCGGCCCAACAGATTTTTCATGATCGCCCCGCCGGATGAATAGGGAAGATTGCCGAGAAACTTCACCGGGCGGTGCTTGAAAAGAATGCGGCGATCAAATTTCGCGCCATCGGCATGATGCACTTCCACATCATCCCGATTGGCAAAACGCTCCGCCAGAGCCGCGGCAAGACGTGCGTCGAACTCCACAAGAATCACTCGCTTCGCCTTTCCGATCACATGCTCGGTCAGCGACCCCGTTCCGGGGCCAACCTCGACGACCGTATCCGCATCGGTGATTTCCAATTGCGAAACGATCCACCGAGCCATGTTGGGATCGGTCAAAAAATTCTGCCCGAGCTGCTTGCTGGGCAGAACCCTGGCCTTATCCAACGCATCGCGTATTTCCTGTCCGGTCACGGCAGGATGCTGCGGGGCGGTCGGCCACTTGGCGAGCGCGGAGATTGGCTCAGCGACCGGTAAAGACCCTGCCCCGACCCGTGACCCATGCGGTCTTCGCGCTTGAATACAGCGCCCCAAGCTGCTGCTCGGACAGGAGCCGGTATTCGATCGTCTTGGAGTGCGTCGTAAGCGGAAACTTCTTCACGACCATATCCTGCACATCCGTTCCCGCCCTTCGTGCCGCACCGTCCAACAACGCCGCCGCCCTCTCCAAACTTTCCACCGCAGCCGCCCCTGTCCCTCCCACCTCGATCGGTGTGATAAAATAGAACCGAGCAAGCGCCTGGCCTGTGGTGTCGATCGTAACTTCATCGACGATCACAGACCCATCGAGCACATATTTATGGCGACTCACCGAGGAAATACGATCCAGCGCGACCATAAAGTTACCGCCAGCAAGGTTCGCTTCCCAGAAGCGGGTTCTGGTTTCCTTGTCATCTTCCCGCTTGGAGTCGGGATTCTGTTCCTCATTTCTTGGAGTATTGGGGTTGGTCGGGGCGCTGTTTTGGGCATAAGCGAACGGGGAAAGTGCGAGGAAACCAATGACGAGGCAGGGTGGGATTTTCATGACACCTATTCATGCCACCGCAATCTGGCTTTGGCCAGCTTCCAAATGTTTAGGTAAAGTTAAGCATTGATCGGTTCACCGCTATCTGTCAGTTTCCGCACATGGTTCGTTACCGTCCGAACGTTGCCGCACTGATCGTAAATGACAACGGCAGCCTGTTGATTTGCGAGCGCGCCAACTTGCCCGGTGCCTGGCAATTTCCTCAAGGCGGCGTCGATGACGGAGAAAGCATGGAGGAAGCCCTTTTCCGTGAGGTGCGGGAGGAAGTGGGCTTGTCCAAGAACGACTACGAAGTGCTGGAACGCCGCGACGGATACCGCTATCTCTACCCGCCTGAAGTCCGCGTGAAAAAAATCCGCAAACACGGCAACCATGGTCAGGAGCAGACCTACTTTCTATGCAAGCTCAAGCCCACCGCCCCTCCCATCAACGTCAACCAAACCCCACAGGAATTCGGCGCTTACCGCTGGATCCTGCCTGATGAGTTCGATCTCGACTGGCTTCCCTCCTTCAAGCGCGATGTCTATCGTGCCGTGATGCAGGATTTCTTCGGAATCCGCCTCGAATCGGAAGCAAAGCAAAAAACTACGTGATGACGTGATGGCATCCGTCGGAAATCAGCGTATTCTGAAGGCGTGTAAGGAGCACATTGCCCCCCAAAGGGCCCAAGGGCGTCGGAAATTCAAGGGATCCGATGCCCTTGGTTTGTACGGTTCGCATTTTTTAAAAAAATATCTTGCGGGGTCGATTTTTTGGAATTACTGATATTCCCATGATTCAGGTAATCAACGATCCGAATCATACATTTCCATTTTCCTGCGGTCCCATTGCCGCGGAACCTGTCTCCGGGGGGAAGCAGGTTACGCCTTTAGGATTTTAGGAAATCTTTGGGGGGAATGTGCAATTTCGGGCGTGAGCGGATAACTGCTCACGCCCGTACTGTTTTCAGCCCACAAGGGGATTCGGATATTCACCTGCCGCGATCAGGGCGCGGATCGAATCGACAACCGGCTGCTTATCCTCCGGGTAAGTCACGCCGAACCAAGAGGCGTCCGTTTCGATCACATGGCAAGTGGTCTTGCCCTGACGGATCAGCGAATCGACCACCGTCGGGATATAGCATTCGCCGGAGACACCCGTAGCAGTTGAGAGGAACTTTGAAAATTCCTCTCCGAGAGCCGCGATAAACTCCGTGGGGAAAACCCAGAAATTCATGGAAACCGGGGCGTCGGGCGGAACTTCCCGGCGCGTGCCGTCCAACCATTCTCCGGTTACTCTTCCGCCCTCCTCCACGCCGATCCTGAGCACCTCCTCGACACTTTTCAAAACCCCGCCCGAGACCTCGCAGATCCCACGGTTCACTTGGCCGTGATCGGAAAGGGTATTGCGTAGCGGATAGGCAACAAGTCCGCATTGACTGGCCGTGATTGTGGCGAGGAAGCCCGCCGCACGCAGGTAGGCGTCGCGACCGTAGAAGTCATCCGCGTTGATTACGGCGAAGGGAGACTCGATCAAATCCCGCGCTGCAAGGATCGCGTGGGAAGTGCCCCAAGGCTTCGTCCGCTCCGCCGGAGGAACGAATGGTTGTGGAAGGTCGTCAAGACGTTGAAAGGCATAGTCCACCTTGATACGGTCTGCGAAACGAGCACCGATTCCGTCGCGGAACGCTTCGGCAAAATCTTCTCGAATGACGAAAATCACGCGATCAAATCCCGCACGGATCGCATCAAACACCGAATAATCCAGCACGGTCTCGCCCGCCGGCCCCATCGGATCGAGCTGTTTCAATCCGCCGTAGCGGCTACCCATTCCGGCGGCAAGAACGATGAGAGTTGGCATTCCTTGTGGATGGATTAACAGATGCGGACTGGCAAGCTCAACAACGGCGATATCACGCCGCGCTGCCCGGCGCTTGAATCAGCAAGCAATCCTCCAAGAACGGCTGTAGCGAGTGCATCAACGCGGTGCCTGCCTGGGCGAACCGCTCCCGGAAATGGTCTTCAATGCGGTGCAAGGAAAAACTTAGGTCGGCTAGAATCAACTCGTTCGGTTGTCCCCGGACGATGGCAGCGAGGAGCATCTGCTGGCCTACCTCGCAGACGACACTCCGGCCATCCGCCCGCTCGATGGACCGCCGGATGAAACCGTTATCGTCCCGAAGTTGCAGGGCGATGCGTTGTGCGGAGCCTTCGACGCGTTTCGCGGTGGAATGCCTCGCCGGATCGCAGCTCGCGAAAGAAACGAGGGCGAGCGTCTCGGCGTCGAGAAGGTAAACTTCCTCGACCTGAAAGCGGTGCGTTTTTTCGAATAAAACGTCCTCGAACGAGCGGCTCGAAAACAGGGCCTGAATTCTCCATACTGTGCGGTCGATGAAGCTCGGTGCTTGGAAAGGACGCGAGGCCGGGCTGTATTCCGCCAATGCACGGCGCACTGTGGCGCGCAGCATCGGTTCGAGAAAGGCGTCGATTTTTCCACGCTCGCTCTCGTATACCGCCTTGCGGACGGCTGCTTGCATCATCGGCGCGAGCGCCTCGCTAAGATCCTCGTCGGAATAATCGGGAACTGCTGTGGTGAAAGGCTTGAAAGCGGGCATGTCTTGTGAAGGCAGGACAATCTCGGGTATCCATGGCGATGTGGCCTGCTCCGGCAAAGGGGCGGGAGTGGGAGCGGATTGATACTCCGTTCTGGCAGGCCATGGAAATGCTTCGATCGTCACGGGAGACGAGGCTTGGGAAGGCACACAAGGCATCGTTAGGAGCTTGGGAAACCAGCGATCTTGAGTTTCAGGATGAGAAACGGGCAACACGGAACGAAACCGGTTCATCGGGCTGAAGGCATCTCCAGATCCGGTGATATTTCCTACAGGTATGGGGCTGAAATTCTTGGAACTCATGGTCTCGGGGCGGTCGAGGTGGAAAAGGAAACGGCGCTTTCCGCGAGAGCGCGGGCGGCGGCGGCGATGCGGTCGAAGCGATCCTCCAGATTCACAGGCACCCTTGACTCAAGTTCCGCGATGCGCTTCTCGATGGCTTCCCGCACGACGGCCACTTCGACCCTCAGTTTATCCACCATGTCTCGATCGCGAACTTCCAGCCGCATATGCAAGGTTTTCTGCCACTCCGCGAGCCATGCGCCGAGCCTGCGCTCCAGATTTTCAACTGCACGAACTCCCGAACTCTCCGCCTTCAGGCGGGCGATCTCGTTGATCTGCATGGCCAAGCGCTGCACCTCTTCCCTGTGCATCGCTCCCATCCGCTCCGTTTCCTCTCGCATCCCTTCGATGCGATTTACATGATCCTGCAATGCTTCGACCCGCGCTTCCGTGGTGAGCATACGGTCTTCGAATATGTCACCTTGTGGTGATGGTTTGCCGACTGCGGTCGCGGGTTGTGTCTCAAGGCGCGTAACGCGGCTTTCGAGCCTTTCCAAATGGCGACCAACGATGATCTCGCGGATCCGCTCGACCGTTTGCGATGGATTTAGGGTGGGGGGGGTGGGTGACATGGCTACTCTCCGTGGGGGGTGATTCCGACGGGTAAATCGGAACTCGGTTGAGTGAGGTTTCACACTTATCCGAAAATCCAAGTGCTTGTAAACAGAATCCCTGATCCTTCGTTAAGGACGAAAATCCGTCTTCCTTAATTAACTATGGTAGATCGTGACAGGACCGACACCGCTGCCCTGAACGCGCCTCAGTTTCTCCACGGCACGGATGGTGATTTCGGCAGCTTGTGCGGCCTCTTCAGGCGTGTTCAGGCGTGAAAACGAGAACCGCAGGCTGGTTTTCGCGCGTGCCTCGGGGATACCCATCGCAAGCTGGACATGGGATGGCTTCTGCTTGCCGCTCATGCACGCGGAGCCGGCTGAACATGCTACTCCCGCATTATCAAGAAGAATCAGCAGCCCCGCAGCATCACAGGATTCGAAAGACAAGTGGGAAGTGTTCGGAAGGCGGAACTCGGGATCTCCATTCCGTACGCAGCCGGATACCCCTTCCATCACCATCTGCTCAAAGCTGTCCCGCATCCGACTGATCCTTTCCGCCGCGCCGCTCTCCAATGCCATTTTTGCCAACCGCGCCGCCTCACCCATCGCTACGATCGCAGCGACGTTTTCCGTCCCGCTGCGTCGGCTTCTTTCCTGTCCACCGCCATGCATCATCGGGAAGAAATCCAATCCGCTCCGCACAAAAAGCGCTCCAATGCCTTTCGGGCCATGAAACTTATGAGCCGAAATCGATAGGAGATCGATGCCATCCCGACGCACATCGACAGGGATTTTTCCAGCAGCCTGAATCGCATCACAATGAACCGGCAGACCCTGCGCACGGGCGATTGCGATCACCTCATCCAGCGGTTGGATGACACCGGTCTCGTTGTTGGCGGACATCACGGAAACATACGCCGCGCCCTCACAAGCCGAGCGGAACGCATCCAGATCAAGGCGTCCATCCGCACCTGCCGGAATGAGAAAGACACTTCTCTTCCCTTTCTCCACGAAACGCAGCACCGCGCTGTGCTCGATGGCGGAAACCATGGCACTCCCCTCACCCGCAAGCACATCAAGCGATTGCAACGCGGTGTTCACACTCTCCGTGCCCGTTCCGGTAAAAACAATCTCGCTCTCCTCCGCGCCAATCAATGCCGCCACATGGCCGCGCGCCTCGTCGATTGCCTTGCGAGCGAGTTTGGCCGCCCGGTAGGTTCCGGACGGGTTCGCATGATTCTCCCGGAGCCATGGCAGCATCGCATCCACTGCTTCGGGAAGCATGGCCGTAGTCGCGTTCGCATCGAGGTAAATCACAAACCCAGTTTCGGCCCACCTTCCGGAAAAACAATGCCGAATCAGAGGCGGAAATTACCCCACATCTGTTCCACTACACCTTCCAACCAACGCAGCACCACATCTCCCCATGTCATCGAGATGGTGAACCATGTGTAGCCGAAGTCCCGCAAGCTTTCCAGTGGCGAAGGCGAAGCGAGGCACAGCAAGCCGATCAGCACGACGAGATTCCCGAAGTAAATGAGAACCAAAGAGAGGCCGGTGCCGTTGTCCTTAAGGTCGGGTTGGTCGCGCGGAATCATCCAAAGGGTCCACGCGAGGTGAAACGACCATGTCGCTCCGATCACTCCATAGAAAATCTGATTTCCCAGCGGGGTGATTTCGTAAAACAGGCTCGCCACGACATACACAATCACCGCAATCACACTCCAGAACGGAACGAAATACGGCGAAAGCGCGATCACCCAGTTCGTCTTGTCGGTCGTCACATAACCTCCATCCGTCCCCCAATCCATGTCGAGGATTCTCCCGCCAAAGCATTTCACAAAAGCGGCGTGCGTGAGTTCATGGCCAAAAACATAGCAGTAGAGAAAAAACGGCTGCGCGATCCTCGACCAGAACCACCCGAGCATCACCACCACACCAATTGCAAAATACCAGAACTGCTGCGAATGCCAGAAACCTTGTTCAAGGGTCACATGGGAGAAGCGAAGTAGGAAAACCCATGTGGTAATCCAGGAAATGGGCAACAGCAGGAACGCGAGGAGCGCCCTGACGACATGGGTAAGGAATCCGGCTGAGCTTTCCTCCTCTTCGAACTCTTCCGCCGCAATCGATGCCCATACCGGCTTCCCCCTGCTATACAAGCGACGGTTCATCTTCTCATCACTGCGCTTTTTCACGGAAGAAATAAAGCCATCGCCAGGGCGCTGCCTTTTCCTGTTCCGACCGGGTTTCCCGGAAACCAATTTCCTCCTTTGCTTCATACGGGTAAGCGGGGGCGAACTTATTTCGGAAATCTTAACGAATCAAGCACCGGATTTCCGTGCCTTCACGAAAAACGCTCTCCGCCGCTCGAACTCCCGTCATTCGGCTTTTTTTTTATTCCACTGAAAAACTCTCTCGCTCCCGTGAGTATGTAACGGCTATGACTAATCCCATGAAGCGCGTGTTTTTTTGGCTCTCCGGCGCAGGAACGGAAACCTTGGAACGCTGCCCGAACTGGGAGCAGAGGAAATATGTGGCCTTCGGTGCGACAGTCCTTGTACCCTGCGCCTTCGCGTTCATCGCCTGCGCCTACGCCCTCTCGACGATCACGGACAAACCCAACGTGATCTATCCCGTCGCCGCTGTCTGGTCGTTCATCATCTTGGCCATCGACCGCGCCCTGCTCGCCGGATACCGCCCCTACCTCTCCGTCACCCGCAAGCTCTCCCAATTTTCCCTGCGTCTCGTCGTCGCCATCCTGATGGGCATCACCATCGCCCACCCCCTCGTCCTGCTGCTTTTCCGCGATACCGTATCATCGGTCATCGAGTCCGACCGCGCGGCGGAAATCGAGATGGTTCGTGCCGGTTTCGATGGAGAGAAGGAAAAAGTCCGCCAGCGCATCTCCGAAATCGACGGCACACTCGCGGAGCAGCGGCTGCGCTGGAATGAATCTTTCCAAGCGAAATTCATCCTCCAGGAAAACGACGATGCCTCCGCCGCCATTCCCGGCCTCACCTCCGAGCAGCAGACAGAGCTCAAAGCCGCCACCGACGAGGCCACCGCACCATTCCGCGAACGCCTGGAAGTGGTGCAAAAACAAACGGACGAACTAAGCCCGGAATACGCAAAGCTCCAAACCGAGCTTTCCTTTTGGCAAGCCGAGTTCGAGCGCGAACTCAACGGACAGCGCTCCGGCCTGGCGGGCGAAGGGCCGCGCGCCCGATCGATCCGCGCGGATCAGCTAGAGCCACGCCGCGAGGAAACGAAGCGCCTCGGAGCCTTGCTGGAGCACCTCACCGCAGAGAAAGCTTCCCTCCAAACCCAGGCGCGCGAGGCAGAAGCGGGTGCCATCGGACTTTTCGAAACAAAACTCGCCGAGATCGAACTGGCCAACAAAGCGGAGGCCGAGCGCGTGGCCGGTCTGCGCCAACGCGTGGAGAACGACCAAGCGGAACAATTCGTCACCCAGCAGAACTCCCTGCGCGAAACCATCAAAAAGCAGATCGACTCCCTGCTTGCCGAACTGACCCGCACGCAGGATGAGCTCGCCGCCGTCGGCGCGGAGGAGTCCACCCGCCTCGCCGCCATCCGTGCCGAACCGCGCAAGGACATACTCACCCAGACCCTCGCCCTGCACCGCCTCTTCAAAGCCGGCAACGAGGGCGGTCAGTTCGCCTACTACACCTATATCATCCTGACCCTGCTGTTCATGCTGGTGGATACCATACCGCTTATCGTGAAATTTTTCACAAAACCCGGCCCCTACGACACCCTTGTGGATCGTGATGAAATGACCTTCGACACCGAGCACCGCGCCTTCCGCGAAACACGCTCCCGCTACATGGAACAGCTCACTGCAGGAAACCATCTAGCCGTCACGCGCAACCATGCCCTCGAGCACGCCCTCGTCGATGGCGTGGAGCATACTCGCGCCGCACGCGAGTTCTTGGATTCCCTTGTGGAAATGGAGCGTTCCTTTGCCGATAAAATGCGCGCCGAGGAGGATCGGATCGGCCACCACGAAACGGATAAACGCGCCGCCATCGAGGCAATCAAGCGGCGCTTCTATGACGACCTCCACCACCGCATGGAGCTGTTTTTCACCAGCCGCCACACAGCCACCCCGGGCGCGTGACTATTTTCTTCTAAGGTAGCCTCACCGCACCATGAAGACACGCGCCCCCCTGTCATCCCGTTCCGCTGTGATTGAAAATTCCTGATAAGCACCCAGCTTGCCGGCGTTCTTCCTCTCGACAATTCCCACCTGCCGAAGCACCTTCCGCGCGCCATGCCCATCTCTGATTTCGCCAACGCCTTTGTCTGTGACCTCGTCGCCTACGAGCCGGGAAAACCCATCGAGGAAACCGCCCGTGAGCTCGGGCTCGATCCCGCTTCCATTATCAAGGTGGCCTCAAACGAGAACCCGCTCGGCCCCTCCCCGCTGGCGAAAAAAGCCATGGCCGATGCCATCGGACAGGCGCACATCTATCCGGACGGCGGCGGCTACAAACTCCGCACCGCCATCGCGCAGAAACTCGGCTTCGACATCTCGAACATCGTCCTCGGCAACGGCTCCAACGAGATCATCGAACTGCTCTGCCACACCTTCCTGAACCGCAACGCGGAACTCATCGCCGCCAAGCACGCCTTCGTCGTTTACAAGCTCATGGCCACCCTCTTCGGCGCGAAATACGTCGAGGTGGACGATCCCGGTTTCATCCATGATCTCGACGCCATGGCCGATGCGATCACGGAAAACACCCGCCTCGTTTTCGTCGCGAACCCGAACAACCCGACCGGCACCCAGGTCACGCAGGAAGCCATCGACCGCTTTATCGACCGCCTGCCGCCGCATGTGATCGCCGTGTTCGACGAGGCGTATTTCGAGTTCCTCGACACCCCGCCCGATGTCCTCAAGCACGTCCGCGCCGGGAAAAACGTCGCCGTCCTGCGCACCTGCTCGAAGATCCACGGCCTCGCCGCCCTGCGGATCGGATACGGCATCGCGCCGAAACCCATCGCCGATCTTCTCCAGAAAGCGCGCCAGCCTTTCAACACGAACGCCATGGCCCAGGCCGCCGCGCTCGCCGCCCTTGATGATGCGGATCACATCGAGAAAACCCGCGCCGTGAACCGCGAGGGTCTCGCCTTCTACGAGGCCGCCTTTGCGGAGCGCGGACTGGAATATGTTCCCTCCGTCGCGAACTTCATCCTCGTCAAGGTCGGCGAGGGCGACCGCGTCTTCAGGGAAATGCTCAAGAAAGGAGTCATCGTCCGCGCCATGTCCGGCTACAAGCTCCCCGACTGGGTGCGCATCTCCATCGGCACCCCGCGCGAAAACCAAAGGGCGCTCGAAGTGCTCGATGCCCTGCGGTGAGGAGGCTTGCCGTTTTGTTCAAAGGAACCCGACCAAGCCCATATACCACTGCCACAGCCGCCAGCCGCCGAACATCCATGCGGCGGCTCCCATGGCGAGGAACGGGCCGAAGGGAAGCTGCTTGCCGAAGCCGATGCGCCCGATCAGCGCCGCTACGATAGCAAAAAGCGATGCGGAGAAGAGCGAGAAGAACACCCCGCTCCAGCCGAAGAACGCGCCGATCATTCCCAGCAGATGGACATCGCCCATGCCCATCGCCTCGCGGGGTATGACGGCACCGTGCGCGCGACCGCTGAGTGACTTCATTTTCTCCAACTCGAAGGTGCGCCCGTCCGCCAACTCGATGCCGGTGTCGCGGATGATGAGTTTCCCGCCGCCGGTTTCCTCGCCGTCCACGACCACCTCGGTGGCATCCACGATGAGGCGATCCGTCTTCCTTGAAAAAATGTCCCACCACGGGACTTCCTCGCCGTTGATCACGAAAAGCATCGGGTCATCGTCGCCCACGGGTTCTTTCAGGAACCACTCGACCTCCTTGTCGAACTTCATTGCCTTTTTCCCGAACGCCTTTTTCCCCAGCTCGACGACAGCCCACAGCCCGAAGAACCCGGCAATCCAGCCGATGGCTCCTTGCAAAAGCCCCTCCCACCACACCCCGCCGTAACCCGCGAGCGAGGAAAGCTGCGGCCACACGGTGCAAGCGATCAGACCGACCACCGAACCGCCCCAAGTGAGGTTCGTCGGGATGATCAGATGGGCGGCGTCGATCCATGTGATCGCAACCAGCAGGGCCATCAGCGTCCAAAGGAAAACGGCGACCTGCGGCGGGAACAGCCACCAGACGAGGACGAACAGCGCGGCGGTGACGATCTCGACGGCGATGTAGCGGAAAGGTATGGGCGCGGCGCAATGGCCGCATTTCCCACGCAGGCAGAGCCAGCTCACAATGGGCAGGTTCTGCCACAGGGAGAGCTGGTTTTTGCAAAGCGGGCAGAACGAGCGGTTCGGCTTGTTCACCGACATGCCGAGCGGCAGCCGGTAAATCACCACGTTCAGGAACGAGCCGATGCACGAACCGATCATGAACGCCGGGATCAGCCAGATCCAGTGATCGAAGGGTGGATAGATCAAAGGCACGACCGCCACCTTTCCATTTCAGTAGTGGGGGCAGTCCTAACGGATTGATTGTTTTTGGTGGTTGCCATCAGTTTGCGCTCAATGCTCGTGGATTCTTTGCAGCAGCCTGTCCATTTCTTCCAGCCTATTCTTGTCTTTCCGCCCGGCGGAAACCAAGCGACTGACGGATGTCGGACTTCCCATGGCAAGGCGTTGTGAAATCCAACCGTTCTCAACTCCCGTCCGCTCTCGCCAACAGCACTTTCCGGTCATCGCTCTTATTCAAATCCGCCGGATCGGCTGGCAGACCCAGATCCGGTGAACCTGATGCCGAAAACCTCACCACCACCCTCGATTACCTCCCCGCCGCCGACCTCCGCCCCAAGGAAATCAAGCACACCCGCCCCGGCAACGTCGCTCTTTCCAAGCACGTCTATGGTCACAAGCCCGCCGGAAACATCAGGTCATGGGCGCAAACCCTCGGCACCGGCGCCGCCAAAACCTGGGTCATCGCCTACGACAAGGCGGATCAGCTCGAAGCCGCCACCCGGACGCAGGGCGAAACGGTGACCACCCAGCAAGCCTTCGGCTTCGACAGGATCGGCAATATCACCAGAAAGCAGTGTATTCGGGTCAGATACGGCGTTGAAATCACGGGGTGACTTCAACGCCGTATCCGAACCCAAATGAAATGACCGGGTGATCTTATTGCTTCCAAAGGCGCTCCCCCCGTTTCATGTTCGGTGCGGTGAAACGAGCCTCCGTCATTCTATTTCTGGCATGCCTCTCCGGCATACACGCGGCGTCGTTTTCTCCACTCATCGACTCGGCGCAACGAGCCATGCAAAACGGCCTGTGGGACGTGGCATCGCTGCGCTTGGAAGCGGCGGCGGCGGCACCGGACATGCCGCCTGAGCGTTTGCCGGAGGTCAGCATCATGCTCGCGGAGGCGCTCATCCGCGGCAACCGCCCCGACGAGGCACTGGCTATTCTGGAGAAATCCAGCGTTCGAGATCATCCGGAAGCGGGTTTCTGGATCGGGCAGGCGATGGCTGGAAAAGGTCGTTTCGCCGAGGCGGCGGACATTCTCGCCGCCTTTGCCGCGAATCCCGACTCGCCCCACCGGGAGGAAGCGGCCTTCACCGCCGCGAATCTCCGCGTCTCCCTTTCGCTTTCCGATGAAGCACTCGCAGCTCTGGCTCTCGTCGATACCGTGGAGGCCAAGCTCCGGAGGGTGGGATTGCTGATTGATCTGGATCGCGCCGAGGAGGCGCGTGAACTTTTTCCTCCGGCGTCTAGCATTCCCAAATCCCTTTCCCGATTTGCAAACCTGTTGGAAGGCCGCCTGCTTTTGGCCGAGGGCAAAGTGTCTGAGGCGGAGTCCATCTTCGGGTCGCTGGTTACGGAACCTGATGGCCAAAGCCTGGAACACCATAACCTGGCCGTGGTCGGGAGAGCGGATTGCATGGCGGCGCAGGGAGATTTGGCCGGGGCAACAGAGTCCCTGCTCAACTTCATTCAAACACGCGCCGAGGCCGCCATACTCGCCCCGATTTTCGATCGGATCGTCGCCTGGCTGCCTGCCACAATACCTAACACCGACGACCCTACTTTGGCGCTCCTGGCGGGATGGTCACCCAAATCCCTCCCGGTCAGCAGCGGTTTTGTGAATACGGAAATTTACGGAGCTGTCTCCGCATGGCCGCAAGCGCAACAGCCTCTCACAGATCTCGAAGCATTCTCCCTGCACGCGCTCGCGATCGGGATGCACCGGGTCGAGAACCCGATGGCCAAAGCGGAAGCGTCCATGCTGATGCGCAGATTGGGAGTCCTCGCACCACAGCACTTCCTGATACCTCGCAGCATGCTCACGCTGGCGGCATGGAAGGCGGAAGAGGGGCGGGCGCAGCAGGCGTTCGATATTCTCGATCACCTCAGGCATAGCGCGAAGCCGATGATCATCAAGGGTGAGGCGGCTTTCCGGAAAGCCCAAAGCGCATTCGACAATGGTGACAAATCTCTTGCGGCGGAGCTTTTCCATGAGGCCGCCGAGCTGCTGGAGGGGGAAAACAGAGCCGCTGCCGCGCTCAATTCCGCCCTGTCCGCCTTGGAGCAGAATCCAACCGCAGCGATTACCGTAGAGAATCTGGAGCCCGCCGTCAGGGAGGAACTGTCCGTTGACCTTTCGCTTGAGCGCGCCCTTGCCTCCGACACTCCGCAAAAAACCATTTCCGCTCTCGATGCCTTTCTCAAAGAGCATCCCGAGCACCCCCGCGCCGCCGAAGCGCGACTCGCCATCGCCGAGGCCGCAGTAAGCTTGGTGCCGCCGGATCTCTCGCTCGCCAAGGCACAAATCGATACCTTGGGAGCATCCGACAGCACCCTGCCCGAATCCCACGCCGTTCGCCTCACCCTCGTTCGCCTCCGCCTCCTGGATTTCTCGGAAGACTCCGCTGCCACTGTGGCTTTTGCCAACGAGATCATCGCCACGTTGCCCGGCACCCACGCGGCATCCGAAGCGGCCCTTACGCTCGGGAAAAACTTGTTCCGCTCCGGCAACTACAACGAAGCACGCATCGCCCTGGAAAAACTCGCTTCTTCAGAACCGGGAACCCAGCGATCTCAAGCGGCCTTGCTACTTGCGGCACGTTCCGCAGCATTGGGTGCCACCGCCCAATCACGCGAGGAGGCACTGGCGATTTATGACAAAACGATGGAGACCGAGGGGACGCTGAAGTCCCTCGCGCTCATCGAAAAAGCCCGCTTGCTCATCGATATGAACCGCCTCCCCGCAGCGATCGAATTGCTGACCGCGGCCTATCAATCCGCATCACCGGACGACCCGTCCCGCTTTTCCACCGGACTTCTCCTTGCCGAAGCAACCTACGCCCGCGGGGATTCCGATCCCGAAAGCCTTGCAAACGCCCTTAGGATTTACGACAGCCTGCTTGAAGCCTCATCTGGAAATTCTTCGCGCTTTTTCCGCCTTCAATATTTGCGCGGACTCACCCTTGAAAAACTTCCCGACCCCGCGGACCCATCGAAAAAACGTCTCACCGAGGCGCGGGAAGCATACTTTTCGGTAATCGACCGCCCTGTCGATCCGCCACCCGCCGAGTGGGAGTGGTTCGAGCGCAGTTGCTTCCGTCTGCTTACCATACTGGAGACGGAGGAGGATTGGAAAGCGGCCATCGCCATCGCGGGGAGGATCGCCGCTTTTGGAGGGCCGCGTGCCGAAGAAGCCGCCATCCGCGCCCGGCAACTACGCCTCAAGCACATGATCTGGGAGGACTGATCCCTCGCAAACACTCGACAGGCGGAGACACCACCGCCAGAATGATCCACCCACATGCCCAAGAGTCCACGCTGGTTACTGCCGCTCGCTTCGCTCGTTTTCGGTGGCGTTGCGATCTCGATCCTCCTTCCGCAGGAATTGGCGAACGTAAAAGAGCATCTGGAAGGTTTTCCCGACTCTCACCTTTTCGCCCATGGTCTCCGCCCTTGGATACTTGCTTTTTTATGCCTGCTGCCTGCGTTCGGCACCATCGCCTATCAGATGGGAACGACCTTTGACCGCTATCTGGCCCGGCAGTTCATGTCGATTTTTCTGATCTGCCTGGGCGCTTTGTTCAGCATTTTCCTGCTGCTTGACCTCAACGACAACCTCGGCGATTTCAAAGGCGTAGGCGCGAATCGCTATCGTTCCGTCGCCTTGTTCTATCTCTACCGCTCGCCAGCGATATTGATGTTGATCCTACCCTATACCTTGCTGCTTTCGTTGATCTACGGCTTGGGAAAATTTTCAAAAAGCAATGAGATCATCGCAATGATCCAGAGCGGAACAGGCATCGTCCGCGTTTCCGCGCCCTTGGTATTCGCGGGGCTGTGGTGCAGCGCCTTCCTGCTCGGCCTCAACTATCATTGGGCACCCCATGCCGACGGCATGCGGAGCGAACTGATCGCCCGTGCGAACGGCTGGCCGATCTACGATGCCAAGAACGTCCTTTACCGCGATCCCGCCTCCCAGCGCTTGTGGATGGTCGGTGCTTTCACGGAAAATTTCCAGCAAGGCGGTGACCTGGAAAATGTGGAAGTCACCACCCTGAATCCCGACAATACGCTGCAAACCCGCCTATCCTCGCCCCGCGCATGGTGGGATCGCAACACCCGTGAGTGGACGTTCGAGCAACCTCTCATCGCCCGTTTCACCCGGGGCGAATCCCCGGACATAGAGAGCATGACAGAGCCGATGGTTATCAAAACATGGAAGGAAACACCCTCCCAGATCATCAAACCCGGCCTCAGCGTGGAAAATCTGGGCATTCCGGAACTCAGTTCATGGCTCGATTCACCCTTGGCGAAACAGGAAGTCTCGAATCTGGCCTCTTACCTCACCCACTGGCATTACCGATGGGCGCTGCCGCTCACCTGCGTCGTGACCGTGCTCCTTGCCGCGCCGCTATCGATCCATTTCGCGCGGCGTGCTAGCGGCAGTGGCATTTTCCTCGCCGTGATGCTCTCTGTCCTGATGATCTTTTTTTCCAGCGTGACACTCGCTCTCGGAGAAGCGTCGCTTCTCCCCCCCTTCCTCGCTGCATGGCTGCCGAATATGGGCTTCGGCCTCCTCGGACTCTGGCTCTATCACCGTCGCGTCACCGGACGACCGATCTACCAGTCCCTAAAACGCCTTCTCACCGTTAATTCCTAACCCCACCCATGGCACTCAACGAAACCTGGCACCTGCGCTCCCGCTCCCGCCAATGCTCCGCAACCGGCACCCCTTTCATCGAGGGGCAACCGATCATCACTGCCATTTTCCCCGATCCCGAATCCTCCGGATACCTGCGCAAGGATTTCCTTGAGGATGCTTGGAAACAACGCGGCGATGAGAACGAACGGCCTTTTTCCTCCTGGCGCACCACCTACAGCCCCGTGCCCAGCACCGAAAATCCGCAAACCGTCACCAAACAAGGAGCCGAGGAACTGCTCCGTTCCCTCGTCGAGGAAGATCAGGAACACACCGAAAACACCCGCTACATCCTCGCCCTCATGTTGGAGCGTCAGAAACTCCTCCGCGAGACCGACTCCCAGCCGACCGTGGGCGGCACGCTCCGCATCTACGAGCATCGTAAAACCGGTGAGGTCTTCATCGTCAAAGACCCCAATATCGCACTGGATCAGGTCGAGAGAATCCAGGAAGAGGTGATCATGCTGCTGTCCCCGCAGCCGGTGGCTGTGGAGGAAACGGTGGAGGAAGCCCAGCCGGCGACGGATGAGGCTGCGTCGGTCACGCCAGATCAGGACGGGAGTGCTCACTGAGTCTCCTATGCCATTTGCCATAAGTCCTTGCGCATATGATGCCATTCCGCCGGAGGCTTTTGACAGTTGCGGATCATATCCGCGGCTTTTTGGGTTGGTGATGGAAAAACCATACAACCCGGTAGCAAAGCGCCGTCCCGTAAAACAAAGCGACCACACAAAAAAAGGCGTCCCGCGATCTGCCGCGGAACGCCCTTTCGTAAAAACGCAGATCAATGCTCCCTGCAGAACTGCTCGAAGCGGGTGAGTCCTTCGTTGAGGACATCGAGTGTCGTGCAGTAACTGAGGCGGATGCCCTCGTCGTAGCCGAAGGCGATGCCGGGCACGGCGGCGACCTTGTAGCGCGAAAGGAGCTTGTCGCAGAGGTTCATGGACTTGATGCCCATCTGGCCGGTATAGACGAAGAAGTAAAAGGCCCCCTTCGGCTCGACGACGCGGATGTTGTTGATCGCACTGAGGCGGGCGAACATGAACTGGCGTTTCACGTCGTACTCGCCGCGCAGATCCTCGATGAAGGTCTGGTCGCCTTGGAGGGCGGCGAGGGCGCCGTATTGGGCGAAGGTGGTGGCGTTGGAGACGGAGTGGTTCTGCACCTTGTCGATCGCATCGGCGATGGCCTTCGGCGCGGCGGTGTAGCCAAGGCGCCAACCGGTCATCGAGTAGGCTTTCGAGAAGCCGTTGACGGTGATGGTGAGGTTGTAGAGTTCCTCGCTGAGGGAAGCGATGGAGACGTGCTCGGACTCGCCGTAAACCAGTTTTTCGTAGATCTCGTCGGAAAGAATGACGATATCCTCCTCCAGCGCGATCTCTCCGAGTGCGAGAAGCTCGGCCTTGGTGTAGACGGCTCCGGTGGGGTTGCCGGGTGAGTTGATGATCACCATTTTGGTGGCAGGCGTCATCGCTTCCTCGAACTGCTGCGGGGTCATTTTCCAACCCGTTGACTCCTTGGTATCAACAAGGACTGGAATGCCTCCCGCCATCTTGACCATTTCCGGATAGGAAACCCAATACGGAGTCGGGATGATGACCTCGTCGCCTTCCTCCACAATGGCGAGGATGGCGTTGAAGCAGGCCATTTTCGCACCGGAGGTAACGCAGATCTGGTTCGCCGCGTAGTCGAGGTTGTTGTCCTTTTTGAATTTGTCGGAAAGCGCTTGGCGAAGCTCAGGGATGCCGCCGGACGGAGTGTATTTCGTGCGGCCCTCCATGAGCGCCTTGACGGCTGCTTCCTTGATGAAAGTAGGGGTGTCTACCTCGGGTTCGCCGCCGGCAAGGGCGTAAACCTCCTCGCCTTTCGCGATCATGGCCTTGGCCTGGGCGGTTACGGCGAGTGTGAGTGAGGGGGAAACCTTTTCAATACGTGATGAGATGCTGTGCATGGTGGCGCTTGGATTAATGTGGCGCTCGCGGCGGCGGCGCAACAGTCCTTTGATGCACCCCCGAAACGGCGGGGCTTGTTGTGGCTGTAGCGTCCGGCGCTGGCAAGAGAAATGGTGGCGAAATCCGGACGCCTATTTCCCGAACACCACGACGTCTCCATGGGCGGCATGGAGCACGACTCGATCACCGGCCGCGTGAATCAGGTGGGGATTCATTTCCACCACCTGCTGGCGACCGATGGCGGTCTCCACGGTGTACTCGATGCGCTGCCCAAGGTAGCTGCGGGCGGTGATTTCCCCGGAAATCTCGTTTTCGCCACCCGATTTGTGCAGCCGCCAAGCCTCGGGACGTATGGAAACGATCGCCGCCTCCCCCGCTTTCGCATGCCAGCCTGGAACGGTGGTTTTTCCTACCAGCGCGGCTCCGGCCGCGTTCACGAAGCAGTAGCCATCGTGCATCTCCATCACCTCGCCTTCGATGAGATTTGTCTCACCGATGAAACCCGCGACGTGGGCGTTCACCGGCGTCCTGTAAACTTCCTCCGGGGTGCCAACCTGCGCGATTTTCCCTCCGGAAAGCACGGCCATCCGGTCTGCCATGGCGAGCGCCTCCTCCTGATCGTGGGTCACGTAAATCCCGGTCAGGCCGTTTTCTTTCACAATTCGGCGGATCTCGCGGCGCATCTCGACACGGAGCTGCGCGTCGAGATTGGAAAGCGGCTCATCAAGCAGGAGACAACGCGGCTTTACCACCAGTGCCCGCGCGAGACTGACACGCTGCTGTTGTCCACCCGACATCTGATCAATCGAGCGGTCGCCATAGCCGCCCAAACGCACCATATCCAATGCTTCCGCCACCCGACGATCTATCTCCGCTCCCGGGACTTTGCGCTCTTCCAAGCCGAAGGCGATGTTCCGGCCAACCGTCAGATGGGGCCAAAGCGCGTAGCTTTGGAAAACCATCGCCGCCTCGCGTTTGTGGGGCGCGAGATCGGTGACATCCGTCTCCCCGAAGAAAATTTTCCCATCGGTGGGCTTTTCCAATCCTGCGATGCAGCGGAGCAAAGTGGTCTTTCCGCATCCCGATCCTCCCAGCAGAAAAAACAACTCACCTGCCTCGATCTCCAGATCCAAGCCGTCCAGCGCGGTCACCGCGCCACCGAAAACCTTGCGCAAATTCTCAATACGGATTTTTTCCATAACGTCGCGATCACTATCTGGCCATGATCCGGCTTAATGCAAGCCACAGTGCTGTAACGATTCCAGCCTTCCTGTTTCGCGTTCCCCGTGACCTCTGAAAAGCCGAACCGCATGGCACTAACGGAAAAAATACCTTCCCGCCTTTTGCCTTGCAGAGCGAACCGCCGTGGCTAGTCTGGCGAAGTCACCAACCCAAAAAGGGCGGGTGATTCCAGCAACCAACAAACAACACAACTGATATGAACATGATCAAACTTGCCATCGTTGCCACTGTCGCAGCCTTCTTCGCAGCTTCTTGCTGCCCGAGCGCTCCTGCAGCTCCTACTTATCAAGCACCTGCTAAGTAAGTCCGGCTCATGCCCCGCCCGCTTTTTCGGAAACGGGTGGGGCTTTTTTCTGATCCCAACGATCAAAAATCCTTTCCATAAAAAACACCTAAGCTAAATCAAAGCCACCATGATTCGTATATTCCTTGCCGTCTCTGTCAGCGCAATCGCTGTCCTTTCCTCTTCCTGCGGATGCTGCACGAGTGATACATCCGCGCCACCTCTCCGCCCCATGCCTGTGTTCAAGGAGATCCCCACCGATCCCGCTCCAGTGCAGGTGGAGTATTCGAAGTAAGCTGCTGCTTCAGGTATTTTAAAAACAGGTCTCGGACTCACGCGGAGTTCAGGCCTGTTTTTTCGTTTGCGCACGCGTCGGGTGTAACGTATTTCGATCCTGTCATTCGCACATATGAATCACGGTCATCACCACCGTGAAGTTGCGCGATCGACAAGCCCAAACCCAAACTTGAAAAAATGCAGTCCACATCGCCGGATCAGCGAGAGGAGAATCTGAGAAAAACCTACTTGCGCCACTACCACATGGCATCTCAAAGCACGATCATCATCGATTCAAAATCAAGGCTTGATCGTGACATCCAACAACGCAGGAGGCGTGACCGACTTACGAAATGGAGCGCGATCGGCTTGTTGCTTGTCTCGCTGGTTCTTGCGGGAATTCTGCTTTTGTCCAAGCAGGCCTAGCCCGCGCTCTCTCACACCAAGAGTTTAAAGTGCTGCTGCATGAAATCAGTTGCGGGCGTCGCCGTCCGCAGATTTACTGTGGCGGAAATGTTCGGCAGTGGCGAAATGGAAAAATCCAGCGCGGGAAAAGCCCTGTTGATGTTGGCGGCCTTGGTCATGCCGATCGCAGGTCTAAACGTTGCGAAATCCCTCTTCATCCCTGTGCTCATCGCTTTTTTTGTCGCAACAGTGAGCTTCCCTGTCCTGGGTTTTCTCCAGAACAAAGACGTCCCTCTCCCTGTTGCCGTTCTGTCAAAAGCAGTTTGGGAAGGCATTGATGAATTTCGTTGGATCGGAGTCGCGATTTCATCAGGGCAGCCGACCGGAATCACCGGGGACACGTTACCAGACGTCACCCCGCCGGAAAAATCCAAACCTGCCGCACTCCTTGTCGGCGCTGAAAACATCTGATCACAAGAATGAGTCACAAGACCTACACCAAGCTGGCGAACGCCGCCCTCATCTCCGTCCTGACGCTGATCTTCGTCGGTGCCATCGTGAGGGTGACAGGCGCGGGAATGGGCTGCCCCGACTGGCCTACATGCTGGGGCATGCTGATTCCTCCCACCCATGTGGATGAGGTTGATTTCAACAAGCTCGACATCGGGAAATTCCAGCAAAAGGCGAAGCGAATGGGGCGCGATCCCTCAACGATTTCCCGTGAGTCGTTGAAAGCGGAGTTCAATCCACGCCACGTCTGGACGGAATTTACGAACCGCCTCTTCAGCCTGCCCGTGGGCTTCTTTTCGCTCGCAACATTCATCGTTTCGTTCCATTTCAGGAAAAGCCGGCCTCATATCTTCTGGCTTTCCTTTTCCGCGCTATTGCTGGTTCTGGCCAATGCCTGGATGGGCGCGAGAGTTGTTTATAGCGGGATCGCTCCCGGGGTTCTCAGCACTCACCTCGCTCTCGCGATGGCATTGATCTGCGTGCTTACCTACTGTGTATGGGCCGGAGCGGAACATCCTCTGAAAGTCACCACCACCGGCAAGCCCGGGCCGATCAGGAAAATCATCCTGGCGCTGCTTATCATGGTGGTCATCGAGGGGATACTGGGAACGCAGATCCGCGAAATGACCGATCAGCTCGCCAAAGCACATACCGACGCACCCAGGGAAACATGGATCTACGAGCTTGAGCACAGCATGATTTACTTCATTCACCGCAGCTTTTCCTGGGTGCTCCTGATTACTGCGGTGGTGGCATTCATCATGGCAAAAAAGCACCAACACGAAGGAGCCACTCCCTCGCAGAAAGGCGTTATGGCTATCATGTTCGCGCAGATGATCCTTGGAGTGGTGATGGCCCAGATCCACATCTACTCATGGGTGCAAGTGCTCCACGTCGGTCTCGCAGCGATCCTGCTCTCCCTTGTATATCGCTGGTATCTGATCACACCGAACGTGAAACGCCCGCTGGCCGAGGCAAGCGGGCGTTTGGATTGATTCGGCTGCATCAGCCTTCGCCGAGAGCGCGCATACCGCCTCTCTGACCACCTCGCGATCCCCCGTTTGGTGCGGGTATTTCGCTACGGTTTCGGCCTCCACCTTGGCCGCTGCCCGGCGAAACCTCGCGAATGGCCGGTGGCGCCGGACGCTCCAGGCGCGGCTGCACGGGCGAGGGCTGCCTCTCGATTTGCTGGCGGGGCTGCCTACCCGGAAAAGTGCCAGCCGATCCATTGCGGCGATCCTCGCCGCGGTTCATCGGAATGGTCGGCATGGATCCCGATTCCCTAGGCATTTCTCGGTTCAGGCCGCCCCGGCCTGATTCCGCGCGACCATTCGAACCCCCGCCCCTGCCATCATTCCACGAAGGCACGGTGTTGGGTCGCTGGGAAAAGCCCGATCCGCGCGAACCGTTGAAGCCTCGATCCTGGTAGTGATTGCCGCCGAAGTCCGGGCGCGATTGATTCGCGGGGGCGGAGATGGTGACGTTCCTGGACCAATCCCTGCCAAGCGAGCGATAGCTTTGGGCGCGATTGTCATAATTATCGATGGTGTGGTTGCGGATTCTGCTGGGCGGCGGGCAGTAGTTCCTGCCACGCGACCATCCATGAGGATGGGGAGCGCCGACCACATACCTCGGGCGGTATCCAACCGGATAGTAGCCGTAAAGATAAGGGTCGTAATAACACCGGCGGGTATAATCATAGTAGCAACCGGCGTAGGGATCATACGCCCAACGGGGATTCCCGGTGCTCACGAAAAACGAAGTCGAGAAATTCGATCCGCCATAGCCGTAGCCGCTCCCGTAGCCACCCGAATAGGAAGTGGAGGAATAATACGGATCATATGCGCAGGATGAAACCGCTAGCGCGGACCAACCCGCAAAGAGACCGATGAGTGCGAGGCGATGTTTTTTCATAACGAAACCTTAGACCGCCCGATCCCTCCGTCCATTCATGTTTTTTCCGGGGCGTTCCGGATTGCACGGGGCTTCCCACACTGTGGTCTTGCACCTTCGCAGAATGCAGGTTCTTCTGTCTCCGCAAAAATGACCGCACACCCCATTCTCGTAACAGGCGGAGCCGGATACATCGGCTCCCACACCGTCCGCCATCTTGTATCCCAAGGCCTCAAGGTCGTAGTCCTGGACAACCTCGCCTACGGCCATCCGGAGGCGATCGTGGACGAGGGGGTGGAACTCGTCATCGGCGATACCGGCAACCGTGATCTTGTCCGTTCGCTTTTTGAAAAACACAACTTCGCCGCCGTAATCCATTTCGCAGCCTATGCCTATGTCGGGGAGTCCGTCACCGATCCGCTCAAGTATTATTGGAACAACACAGCCGAACCCATCGCGCTGCTGCAAGTGATGCAGGAATTCGGCTGCAAGGTCTTCGTGTTTTCCTCCACCTGCGCCACTTACGGCACACCGGCGAAATTGCCCATCGACGAATCAAACCCCCAAAACCCCATCAATCCCTACGGCCACAGCAAACTCATGGTCGAGAGGATCTTGAAGGATTGCGATCACGCATGGGGTCTGCGCTCCGCCTGCCTCCGCTACTTCAACGCCAGCGGTTGCTCCGCCGACGGCCTGATCGGGGAAGATCATGACCCGGAGACTCATCTTATCCCCCGCGTTCTCATGGCGATCACGGGAGAAATCGATGTCCTCGAAGTTTACGGGACCGACTACCCCACACCGGACGGGACTTGCATCCGCGATTACATCCACGTAGAGGATCTCGCCGAGGCTCACGCCCTCGCCCTTGATCATCTCATCTCCGGCAAGGAATCCGTGCGCTGCAACCTCGGCACCGGCCAGGGCATCTCCGTGAAGGAAATCATCTCCGCCGCCGAAAAAGTCACCGGAAAAACCGTTCCCATCCGCTACGGCCCCCGCCGCGAGGGCGATCCGCCGGAGCTTGTCGCTGATCCAACCCTTGCCAAGGAGACTCTCGGATGGGTCGCAAAACACCGCGATGTATTGGCGATCGTCGGCTCGGCATGGGCATGGATGGATGGCACACGCAAGGGACGCTACCCCGATTGACGCCTTCCTTTCCGCTCGATACGCCCCGGATGCGGCTGGAATCGGTATCTGCGATGTATTGACAAAAAATCTTGCGGTTCGTCGCTAAAAGTCCAGCTTGTGGGGAAGTCATCAACAAACCCAACTGGCTCAATGAACCACGATACCGTCAATGCTCAACCCTACTCCGGCGCGCGCGGGCGCGGAGGCTTCACCCTCGTGGAAATCCTCATGGTCATCGCCATCATCACCATCCTGATGGCGGCGGGTGCGATCGGGATCGACAATCTGAATGCGGGAAAAGGCGTCACCAGTGCCGCGGCCACCTGTGAATCCCTCTTTGAGGAAGCCCGCACCATGGCCATCTCAAAGCGTTGCAAAGCCCGTGTGTTGATCGATATCAACGATATCGCCAGCGACAATTACCTCACCCGGGTGGTGCTGGTTCATGAAAAAATCAACGCCGACGGCAGCGTTGCCTCCGATGTATGGGTGATGCCGAACCGCGGCTACGAGATGCCCAAAGGAGCTTATTTCAGCGTCAAATACTCGACTTTGAAAAGCGGCGACAAAATCAAGGAAGTCACGTTGGCCGGTACCGACATCAAGACCAACTACAGGGGGAAATACGCCTACTACGAATTCAACGCCGAGGGCATCTTTGAAGACGCAGGCTCGAATTTCGTGATCGGCGGTGGTGTGCGCCCGAAAAATCAGGAGCCGATCACCACAAAGAGAGCGGCAAGGGATTTCGCCGGTTTTGTGATTTGGCGCAACGGGCGCACCTCCACATACCGTACCCCTCAGCAAATCCCGAATCTTCCAACAAGCGACCAACCTTACACTTTCTAACGCCTTCATGAAAACCCTTCCCCATCCGCCCGTCATCCCCCTACGCCGCCTGACCGCCGCGTTCACCCTGACCGAAACGGTCATCGCCATCGGCGTGCTCGCCGTTCTTTTGACCGGATTCATCGCCGTTTTCACACCCGCCGCCCAAGGCATACGCCGCTCGATTAGCTCGGAACAAGCCGACCGGCTCACCTCCACTTTGGAGGTGGAGTTGGTGACTCCCCGCCTAAATCAGGCACCGGCCACCAACCAAAGCAATCCAACCACTGCAATCACAGGCTTTGCAAAGGCCTTCGATTGGATTCAAAAAGGAAATGCCTCAGCAACGGCGATCTTCGTATATCAATATCGCGGTAATCCTAGTGCCACCCGCCGCACTGACGGCACCATGGCTCCCAGAGCCACTCTAACAAATGTCGTACCTGGCAGAACCTACATCCTGCAAACCATGGCACGAAGGGCTAACGATCCCCTGCTTGAAGCGGATCTTGATGCGGTCGAAGGCTCCGTATTTTTCGTGAGACCGATTCAGCTGGTCTTCAGCAATAACCAATTGGAACCCACCACATCACCTACAAGCATTTTAAATGCGGATGGCACAACAGCAGCAACTGCCGCCGCCTATAAAGAAGCCGTGATCGCTTTTACAGCGGAATTCCATAGTGTTCCCAGCAAAACATACGAATATCTGACCGGAAGTGCCTTTAAGACGAGGCATACAAGAATCATTGCAGCAAATTCTCCCATTAAACCCGTCTTCACCCGCAATCTCGCCGTGCGCCGCTAAACCGGAGTCACCATCATCATGAAAACCCCATCTGAAAATTCCCGTTACGGATTCACGCTCATCGAACTCCTCGTAGCGATGGCGATCACTACCATCATCGTCACCGTCCTGGTGTCCGTGACATCGATGGCGATGGACACTTGGAACCGCAGCCGTGCTGAGATTAGAGCGGCCCGGCAAGCCAAGTCGATGATCGACTCGATGGCACGCGACCTGGAGTCCTTTGTATCCCGCCAGGGCAACACCGCCGAATGGCTCTACGCAAAATCAAACCCTTCTTCCGAAGGCCCGAGAGGGCTCGCCAGTCCCAACGCCATCGATCTTGTCTTTTTCGCGGCATCTACCGACCGCTATGACGGCAAGATCGGCACCAACGATGACTTGGGTGGCGACATCTCCACCGTCGGATACAAGCTGGTCTATAAGGATCCCATCGCCGGATCGTCGAATGACGAGTTCAAGACTTATGTCCTCTACCGCAAACTGGTCGATCCGAAGGAAACTTTTGAAGACATCCTGGGACAAGCAAGCATCAAGACTCCGTTCGACAACGCGGCCGAATCCATCGAAGAGGAGGAAAATTTCATCTGTGAAAACGTATATCAGTTCACCATCACCTTCCATTTGACCTCGACACCGACGGTTGGAAATACATCGGTAACCAGCATAAGACCAGTCGCCCTTCCTCTCGCTGGTGGCGGTTCGAAGGAATTCAAGATCACCGGCAGCGGAATCATCTCAGATATCACGCCGCTGGAGAGCGCTGCAGATATCAACACCAAACTTACAGATGGAGCGCTGCAAGCCAGCCGACTCACCGCCGTGGAAATTTCCATCACGGTATTGAGCGATTTCGGCATTCAGCAAATGCGCAGGCGAACCAATCTTAGCAATTCCACAGCCCGACTCGCCGACTTCGTAGCAAAGAACTCCTATCAGTATTCGAAGGTCGTGCAACTGCCGGGCAACTGACAGGAATCGCGGTTTGGAAATCCCTTTGCATCAGGAATGGTCATTGGCGGCGGTTTGATCTGCCGTTTGCGATTTACGGACTGGCATTGCTAGCGCCCTAGAATGCTGCGGGACTGCTCCAAATTCATCGAGCGCTGCTCCTTCCAATCGATCACGGAAGGAGCTTTGTAGGTCTTTCTCTGGGTTTCAATCAACGCGTTTGTCGGCCTGTCGATCGCAGGATTCCGGCTCTCGAGCGCCGATTCGCGTGGAAGGGTGTTTGTCTTGAAAGGATCGGAGCTTCTCGCCGCCTTGCCATGGTCACGAGCCACCTGGCCATCTTGCAGGGCTTTTTTCCGGAATCGTGATCCATCCGTGTTGCCTTCGTAGGATTTCTTGCCGTATTCCTTGCTACCCCACCATGATTTTTTGGCGTAGTCGCCGGTCTTGTAGCGTTCGGAAGTGATCTTGTCCTTGAAATAGGGGGTATCGCGCTGGCTGTCGTAGCTGCTGCGCTTGTCGGATTTGGGCACCCATTCGCCTTTTTCGTTCTGCTTGTAGCCCGCGTTTTCGGAAAGCCTTTCCTGCAAGCCCGGTCTCGCCGCCTCGGTGGGTTTCGCATGATCCACCTTTTCTGTGGTGCAGGAAACCATGGAAGCGCACGCCGCCGTCAGCAGAAAACTCACTGTCAAACCGTTGCTCATCGTTTATCACCCAATTTCATTTCCAGGGACTGATCGGGAAGCGCTCCTCTTTCCAATGCCTTTTGATAAAACTCGCGGCCATCCTCAAGGCGATTGCTCTTCGCATAGATCAGGGCGAGGTTGAAGTATGGCTCGCTCGGAACGGGATCAGCCGTGATGGCGGATTTGAAATTCGCTTCGGCGTCGTCGATTTGCCCCACACGGTATGAGATGGTTCCGAGCAACAGATAAGCCTTGGCATCATCGGGTGCGAGTTCGATGCAGCGCTTCACATGCATTTCCGCCGCAGCGAGATCGCCTGCCTTGAGTTGCGCGTAACCCAGCATCCGATGTGCGTAGGGATTGTTCGCATCCAGCTCCACGGCACTTGTGAAGCTCTCCGTGGCGGATCGCGCGTCGTCCAACTTCAGTTGCACGACACCGAGCTTGCATAGAGCGGGGACGTGTCCCGGATTCTGCTCCACCATGAGTTCGAAAAGCTCCCTCGTTGGCAGCAATCTGCCGGCCAGGTAGGCTTTCGTGGCCGCCCTGTCATAGCTCTCCATTTCGCGGTTCAGATCGGATGTGGCGCGTCCGACCGTCGCGCGATCCCTTGCGAAGGGGGAAACAAACTCACCGTCAACCTGTTGATCGGCCACGAGTTTTTGTTCCTCGGGGGTCAGGGCCATTTCCGCACCTACAAAAAGTTCGATCGCTTCGTTCAACGTTTCGTCTTCTTTTCCGAGTTGCTTGGCTGCCTCGACGATCACCTCCTTTGCCTGTCGCCGATGTTCCTGCACACGGAGCTGGCGGCGGATCACCTCGCGCAGCATCTCCACCTCCGCAGGGTCGGCATTTACCTCGCCTTTCGCAAGGGCGGCCTCTTCTCCGTTGAGTTTGTCGGTGAGTTCCGCCAGACGCCTTGTCTGCTCGCGGTTCTCATTCTGCAGGCGGTTGATCTGGCTTTTCGCGATGGCGAGATCACGCAGGGCATCGACGATGTCGTCCTTTGCCGCGTTGTTGTCCTTGTTGAGGCGTTCCACTTTCTCGTTCGCCTCGCGCAGGTCTTTCGCAAGACCCATATTCTGCTCGATCAGTTCCTGGGTGCGATCCGCCTCGCTCAGTTTGAGCAAAGCCGCCATCTGGTCGCGCTCCAGCAAGAGGGCATCGCGCTCCTCGCGCAGATCGGTGAAAGCATCGCGACTTTCCTCGAGTTCCTTCTTCAGCGAGGCGATCTGACCGTGTGCGGCTTCGAGTTCTTTGGATTTTTCGCCGAGTGCTTTCTCCAGCATTTCCATTTGTTTGCGCTGTCCCTTGACGACATCGTTCGCCACCTGGCGTTCCTTCTCGATGTTGCGGTTGAGGTTCGCCTCCGCCTGCCGTAAATCCGCCGCCTGCTTTTTCATGATTTCGAGATCCGCGGTGAGTATCTCGATCTTGGAAAGTGCCTCTGTCTGCTGACCACGGCTGGTTTTCAAGGCCAGTCCCATCGCCTCGCGCTCCTGCTCCAGATCCTCGATGCGTTTGTTCAGGGCGTCCATTTCGCTCTGGACCGGTGCGACGGCCATCTGAGCACGCAGCGACTGGACATTCGCCTCCGCCGCCTGAAGCTTTCGTGACAGCGCGTCATTCTGTTTGCGCATGTCATCCACGCGAGTCGCGTTGCGCATCGCTTCGTTACTGCCCGCTTCCGCCTGCGCGATCATTTTCTTCAGGCGCGCCACTTCGGCTTGTGCTGCAGCCTGGGACTCCTTCGCGCCGGCATTCGTGCGCGCTTTTGCCTCGGCCTCCTTGAGTTGCCTTGCCAAAGCCTCGTTCTGCCGCTGGATATCCTGTAAGCGTGTCGCGTTGCGCATCGCTTCATTGCTACCCGCATCTGCCTGGGAGATCATTTTCTTCAAGCGCGCGATCTCCGCCTGTGCCTCCTTCACATCCTGATCCCCGACATTTTCCCGCGCTCTTGCTTCCGCCTCTTTGAGTTGCCGCGCCAGGGCCTCATTCTGCCGCTGCATGTCTGCAAGACGCGCTGAGTTCCGCATCGCTTCGTTGCTGCGCGCATCGGCTTCGGAAACCATTTTCCTGAGTCTCGCCAGTTCCGTCTCCGCATCCTTAAGCCGGCGGGCGGCCAAAGGATCCACTTCAAGAATGCCGCGCGAAGGCACTTCCGGAATGACTGGCTCGGTGCGTTGCGAGGGATTCCGCTCCTCGCCCGGGTCGGCAGGCTTCGGTATCATCACGGTCTCCTCTTCGGGCGTGGCCCCCACTTTCACGCCGCCCTCCAGTTCGGCGATCACTCCCCTTTCCTTCTTGTACTGCTCCCCTGCTTTCCCTCGAACCACTTGGATCGCCTTCGCCGTAAGGTCGCGGCGGTTTCCCACCATGCCCGCTTTCCAATCGGGATAAAACTTACCCACCGAGTCGAAGAGTTTCCCAGCCTGTTCATATTTTTTGAGGGCACCTAGGAAATCTCCATCCCTCTCAAGCTGTTCGGCGGCTCTGACATCGAGATAGGCCTGGAAGTAAACATCCGATGGATCGAATTGCGGGTTCTCCGGAACCTGAGCCATGACGTGGCAGTGCAAAAAGGCCGTAAAGCCCGCCATCATCACCCATCTGAAACGCGCTTGGGTTCGCGCAAGTGCTTCATGCATCGGACGTTCTATCTATCACCGAACCCTTTTCCCGCAAGCTCATTTTCCCCGACCCCATCCCTGTCGCATGCGCCTTGAATCCGATCCCACGCCTTGGATCAGGTCGTTCCCGGGTTGGCGGGCGAGACGTTTTTCCGAGCGGAAGGCTTTCCTAACGGGTGTTGTCCGCAGGGAACGCCCTCTTCTCCCGCCGGCTCGACTGCCAACAGGAATTCGAGCCGTCTCGAAATGCCGTGGCGCACGGTGTCGAGACACGGACATCTGACACCGGGATTTTCTCGGATCTCTGCGGGCTAATCGGATCCATCCGCCGTGATCGCCGCGATCACGGGTGAGATCTGGTTGTCGTAGCTTTCCAAGGTGATTTTCGTGATCGCGATGGGTTTCCTCACCGGAATGGTGAGCAGCCGCATCTGGCCACTCGCAACGATATCCTTGAGCAATTTCGAGCCCGGCACATCGATCTCACGGTTGTAATCCGCGAAGTCGCGCTTGTTGAGCAACTCGGTGACCTGCGTGGTGCCGTCGGCGTAAGTCAGGGTCGCTTTCACCGCGGGTCTATCGTCATCGGTCGCCGGGAACCCCCAGCCCGCGATTCCGCTGAGAAGATGGAGGCGCTTCGCCTTCATATCCGTCGCGATCTCCACCTTCTGCGGATATTCCTGCGCGAAATCCTTGCCACCCCCGCCCTTGAGGACAATCAGGCTTTTCCCATCCGGACTACGCGCGGGATCCATCAGGAAAAACGGAATCCCCTCGGCGCGGATGTTGCCGAATTTCCTGGGGAAAACGCTGTCGTGGATCGCCTCCGCGCTGGCGAAAAGCCCGCGCCGTCCGTCGGCGGTGTAGGCTCCGCGCAGATTGAGCACGCGGTGATCGCCGGCATCGACCTCCATCATGTAGGCGATGATGTCGCGAAGATTGTCCGCCCCGAGACCATCAAGCCCCTCCGGCATGAGGCTGCGTTGGGTATTCACGCGCGAGGCGATGTTATCCTTGCGGATTTCCGTGTCGCCGCCCTGGTTGCGGAGGGTGAGAGCCGCGTTGTTTTCCGTGGTGATCACACCGGCCAGCGTTTCGCCATTTTTCGTGGTGATATTCCACTGCCAATACGTCGGATCGACCTCGCGGTTCGGATCGATGATGTGGACGAGCAGTTCCGAAGCGCCGTGGCTGCCCATGCCGGTCAATGTCGGGCCGGCCTCGATCTTGCCGACCTGGCCGAACTTGTGGCAAACCGCGCAGGCGGCGGCGAACATGACTTTTCCGTTTGCAGGGTTCCCCGGACTTGTGACACTGGGCAGATATTTCGCGATGATCTCCGCCTTCTCCTTCGCGCCCGGCATGAGCTTGTCTTGCAGCAGATCCGCCCGCTCCGAAACCGCCTTGTCGGGATGCTGCCGCAGCCGCGAAACATTACCTGGCCCGATGTGCATGGCATTGATTTTACCGGCTTGCACGGAGTCCAGGAAAGCAAGCGCGGCGGCTGGGCGTTTGACGATTTGATCGAACGCACCCATGCGGATGCCCGGGCTGAGCTCGTTGAACAGCATAGCCAGCTTCACGGAATAATCCGTCGCACCCACCGCTTCGACAATGGCGGCCTGAAGCTCCTGCGGCTCCTTCGCATCTTGCAGAATCCACAAGGTCGGAGCCACGGAATCGTCCGTACCCACCGCGAGCAGCGTCCGCGCGGAGGCGATGCGTGCGGCCAAGGGAGCCTTTTCATCCGCGAGTGTTTTCGAAAACGATGCAATCCCCTCTTCCATCTCCGCCTTCATTCCCCCATCCACATCCCAACGGGCGATCAGCGGCAGAGCCTCTGAAGCGGTCTCCTGTTTGGACAGAAGCACGGTGAGTGCTTCGACAAGTCCCGGAGTCATCGCGGGCTTCAGGGAAACGTTCGCAGCGGCGGCCTTCAGGATCACGCTCTTCAACGGATTGGCAGCGGAAGGTGCCGTTGAGGCGATGACAATGAAACTGCCGACATTTTCCGCATTTCTCACAGCGGGCATCAGGTTTGCGACGAGCGGGCCGAACTTTGACGCTTCCGGCGATTCCAGCGCCGCGACGATGACAAGGGGTTCCTTTCTTCTGGCGGCCGCAATCAGAGCGGATCTCGTCCAGTCGTCCCGGGCATCCGCGTAGGCGGAAAGAATCGCTCCGGCATCGGCGTCTAACATTTTTCCATACGCCTTCGTAGCATCCGATCCCGTCTCCACCTCGAACATTTTCCCCGCCTCCCTCGTCAGCCTCATCGCCGTCATCACGGTGTGGGCATTGGGGCTTTTCAAACCGGCCTCCAGCGAGGCCTCGTCGCCCGCATCCATCACCGGCACCGTGATTTTTTTCGCCTCCTTGTGCTGGATGCGCCAGATGCGCCCGAAATAATGGTCGCGATCCGGACGGACTGCGGCGTTCGCGTTGCCATGCTGCGGGCCGCGGGTGTCGTTGTGGATTACCGCCTGATTGTAGAAATCGATCACATACAGCGCACCATCCGGCCCAACGCGGGTCTCGATGGGGCGGAACCAGAGGTCTCCGCTGCGGATGAACTCCGTTTCCTCCCTACCCTTCTCCTTTTCCGTGGTGAAGGTGACGCCCTCGGGTTTCACGAAAAAGTGGCTCACGATGTTGATCGTCGGTTCGCCTGTGAAATAGGAGCGGTTCCATTTCTCCGGCCAGGCACCGCCTTCATACACCGCGCAACCCGCCGCCGCCGTGTAGGAGCCGACCCAATCGATCTGCTTATAGGCCGCCTGTTTCCAATCCATCAGCGGAAAGGTTTTCTGACCCTTGATCATACCGTGGTAGCTTGGCGTTCCGGGCACCTTGCCCAGCGCGAGGACGGACTCGGGCAGGACAGTGTGGAAAAACACAACACCGCTGGTCGGCTGCGTCCAGAAACACTGGCCGTCCGCCGTCATGCACAAGCCCCAGGTATTGCCGCCCTTGCTGGAAACCATCTCGATCTCCGTGCCGTCCGGCTTGAAACGCACCACGCCCGAACCGACGCGGACTTTCGCTTTTTCCGGCGAAGCGAGCGCGGTCACCTCGCCCGCGCTGTAGCCATGGGTCGCGTAAATCCAGCCGTCGAGACCCCAGCGCAAGTTGTTGATGACCGCATGGGTGTCGCCGTTGCCGAGGCCGGTGTAGAGCTTCGTCCGCTTGTCCGCCACCTCGTCGCCGTCCGTGTCCTCTAGAAACCAGACATCCGGCGCGGCGGCAACAACGACCCCGTTTTGATGGAAAACGAAACCGGTGGCCAGCTCCAGCTTGTCGGCGAAGACATGTTTCTGATCCATCCGCCCGTCTCCGTCCGCATCTGTTAGAACACTGATCCGGTCGAGCGGATCGCGTTCATACTCACCCGGTTTCACGGAACCGCTTTCCTTCCAGACATCCGTGTTCGCTTTGCGCAGGCCGTTCGGATACTCGGGCGTTTCCACGACCCACATCCTGCCCTTCGCGTCCCAGTCGATGTTCATCGCCTTGTTGATCAGCGGCTCGGCGGCGACCAGCGTGAGATCGAACTCCGGATGCAGCTCGATCTTCGCCCCGGCCTCCTCCGGCCTGGTCGGCCCGCCGACTGGATAGCGCAATGCGCTTTCGAGATTCCCCTTATCTTCCAGCAGCTCATCCGCCTCCCTTTTCCCCGCCCATGAGATCCCGCGCAGCAGGATGGACTGCACCGTGGTGTGGGAAAAACTCGTGTAGCGATGACCCGGGATGAAGGCGAAGGCACGTCGGTTCCCCGTCTCGTAAGTCCACATCTGCGGTTGGATGTCATGCACATCCACCGGGGCGCCGGGCTTTGCATCACCCTGCTTCGGCTTCGGCGTGTAGGCGGCGGCGAGGATCTTCGCCTCCGGCAGGATTTCCATGTCGTAGTAGATCTCGTCGTCCAGATCGAAGTTCGACGCACCGCGCGTGATCGGATTCTCGCGGTCGGTGAAATACAGCGACATCTCCCCTTCCAGCCATTTGGTCCGTCCGAACATCCACGATCCGCCGAGCACCCCCTTGAACCAATCATGATCCCGCGAAACCACCCCGCCATGGATCGCCACCACACCGCCGCCGCGTTTCAAGTAGGCTTCGAAGTTTTCCCTATCCTTGCCCCCGATGTTCCCCGCCTCCGCCGCGTGGAGGATCACCACATCCGTTTCGGCGAGTTGATCCGAAGTGGGAAAAGCATCGCCGCCCGTCACCTTCGCGCCGCGTTCGTTGAGAAGCGCAGTCCAGTCCCGCAGAAAGGCCGGGTAATCATGGCAGCCTGGCGCATGGGTCTTCTCTCCGGAGCGGATGTAGATACGCAATGGTTCGGCGTTTACGATTCCCATACATGCGAGGAAGAGCGTCAGGTTTTTCATCACTGGCGAGTATGGGCAAGAGATCCATTCCTGCAAGCCCACGCCAAAAGTCTTGAAAAACTACGCGAAAACGGTATGGGAATCGCCTCCTTTCCCGCTAATCTGATGAAGTCAAAGCGAGCGGGACACCCCCCCATTCCGACCGCCCGGACATTCCCCCCATTTGTATCATACAAAACCGCGTCGGCAGACACCTCCCCCCGGATGTCTGCCGATTCGTTTTTGGAGGGACTAGAATCGGGTCCATCCGCCTTCTCCGACCTGTCGAGTGAAGGCGAATTCCGAAACCGCTGCGCTCGCCTTGGCTATATATGCCAAACCTCCCACCTTGAAATTCGGCAAGCGCGGCACCTTTGTTTACGCCAACAGCGTGAGCAAC
This sequence comes from Verrucomicrobiota bacterium, assembly GCA_046051965.1. Lineage (GTDB taxonomy): Bacteria > Verrucomicrobiota > Verrucomicrobiia > Verrucomicrobiales > Akkermansiaceae > Luteolibacter. Next base: position 82,000 of record JBJONG010000005.1, on the reverse strand, counting down.
CTCTCCGCACAAGCCTGCGCGAACAACGGATGGTTGATCTCCCCATCGTAAATCCTGACAGTCACTTGCGCGTGTTGCTCAATCGCGCCGAATAATGCGGCGTCAGCAACGGGATCATGGAAGGCACGTCCCTCAGCGCTGATGACACTGATCGCCTTTTCCGGGATCAGGATCTCGCAGAGCCCTTCGGCACAGGCATTCGCCTTTTCCGCGATGATGCGGCCCAGCTCCGCGCATTCCTGCGGCGTGGTGCGCATCAGGGTGGCCTGCGGGTTGTGGTTGTAGAATTTCCGTCCCTCGTATTTGGCGGGTATGGAGGATCGCTCTCCGAAGTTCACCATATCGAGGCAGCCGGGGACGATGACTACGGGAATGCGAGCCTTGGCCGCTGCATCCATGCGGGTGGGGCCGGCGGTGAGGATGCCTCCGCAAAGTTCGTCCGCCCATTCCGTGGTGGTGATGTCGAGAACACCCACCGCCATGCCGCTTTCGATGACGGCTTCCATGGCTTTCCCTCCCACGCCGGTGGCGGCGAAAATGAGCACTTCATAGCCGTTCTCCTCAAGCACCCGCTTCGCCTCGGTGACGCAGGCGGTGGTGTTCCCGAACATCGAGGCCACAATGAGCGGCCTGCTGCCGGAGTGCGCGATTTCCGCCTCCACCATGCCGCAGATGGCTCCCGCCGCACGGGCGAAGATCGTTTCGGAAAGGCGGTTCAGACCCGCGACGTCGGCGACGCTCGGCATCATGGTGATGTCGTTGGTGCCGAGGTAGCGGGCGGTGTTCCGGGCGGCAAGGGTGGAGACCATGAGCTTGGGGAAACCGATGGGAAGGGCGCGCATCGCGGCTGTCGCGATGGCCGTGCCGCCGCCGCCACCGAGAGAGATGACCCCGTCGATTTCCCCGCGGTTCTGGAGCATCGAAAGCAGGATGGGGGCAGCCTGCGACATGGCGGTGACACACTCGCCGCGATCCCCGCGGGCCATGATTCCCTCGATATCCAGGTCACCGGCCGCGGCGATCTCGTAGCGCGAGATGTCCGGCATGACGGTCGGTTCCGCGCCGGTGCCGACATCAATGAGCAAGGCGCGGTGGCCGCGAAGGCGGATCAACTCGGCAACATAGGCGTGCTCCGCGCCTTTCGTATCAAGGGTTCCTAGGACTGCGATGGTTTTCATGGGCGTTTCAGTGGTATGGATTTGAATTCACGGGTGAGACTTTCGAGCGATTTTTCCACGCTCATCCGCTCCAGCGAGGAAGCGCCGACGAAGCCGACGCAATCCGTGGCCTGGATCACGCGGTCTGCATCCTCCGGCGTGTTGATCGGGCCGCCGTGGCAGAGGAAAAAGATGTCATTCCGCACGGTTTTCGCGGCGTCGATGATGTCTTGGGTGCGCTTGATCGTTTCCTCCCAACTCACCACCGCATTGCGCACACCGATGGAGCCGCCAACGGTGGTGCCGACGTGGGCTATGATCGCGTCCGCTCCATTCTGCGCCATTTTCACCGCCTCCTCCGGCGAACCGACATAGACGATGGAGAACATATCCATCCGCCGCGCGAGGCCGATCATCTCGAACTCCTTCTCCACGCTCATGCCGGTTTCCTCAAGGATACCACGGAACTGTCCATCGACGATGGTGTGTGTCGGAAAGTTATTCACGCCGGAGAAACCCATATCCTTCACCTTGCCAAGCCAGTGCCACATGCGGCGGCGTGGATCGGTGGCGTGCACACCGCAGATCACGGGGATTTCCTCTACGACAGGAAGCACCTCGTATTCACCGATCTCCATCGCGATCGCGTTCGCATCGCCATAGGCCATGAGTCCCGCGGTGGAGCCATGGCCCATCATGCGGAAGCGACCACTGTTGTAGATGATGATGAGGTCGGCTCCGCCCTTCTCGATGAATTTCGCGCTGATTCCCGCGCCCGCTCCGGCGGCGATGATCGCCGTTCCTTTTGATATCGTGTCCTGGAGACGCTCGATGACTTCGCTTCGCGTGTAGGGATTTCCTTTTCCTGTCCATTGGTTCGGCATGTCCCCAAAGTGGAGGATACACCCCGCCGCGACAAGCCGGTATCTTGCACATGCAGATATCGTGAATACACATCCGGAGGATTGATATTTTACACTGCCTTTACCCACGGCGGAGCAAGTCCGGCTACTTTGTGTTTGAAGCCCAACGCAAAAACGGTCAGGGATATTGGGAAGAAAGCGTAGTTGCCTTCAAATATGGAAACACAAGAAGCGAGCATGTCCCCCGGGCAGGGCGCACCCCCGCCGGGCGCAATGTCCGCAGGATCGCCGCCTCCGGGCGCCGGGGTGAAAGGCGCACCAATTCCTGCGGGCGACTTCAGCTTCGCGGTGTTGAAAAAATTCGGCGCGAAATATCTCAAGGGACACTTCGGCATGATCTCGGCCTATGTGATCGGCCACCTGATTGTGCAGACGATCCTGCCGCAACAGGCCGCCGTTTACCTGGGCAAGCTGACCAACCATTTCTCCTCCGGCGGCTCCGCGAAGGGCGCGACCGGCGGCGGCTCCGACCTGCTCGGCACCTACGGCTTCTGGATCACTTTCACGCTCGTCCTGCTCATCGCCCGCTTCGGCTTCCAGTGGCTCGTCGCCCGCATGGACGGGAAAATCACGAACGGCGTGAAGGCAGACCTTTTCTCCAACATCCTCCGCCAGCCGCCTCGCTTTTTCCACCAGCACGATTCCGACCGGCTGACGATGATCGTGAACCAATACAGCAACCAGATCGCCAGCTCGCTGCGCCGCCTCCTCATCGAGCCGCTGCTGCAAGTGGTCGGCATCGCGATCATCGGCTCCACGATCTACTCCGCGCTGGTCGGGCTGACCGCCGGCCCCGCCATTTTCACGATCTTCGGTCTGAACGGCGTTTGGGTTCTGTTCGCCGCGACGGTGCTCTTCGCGCTCACCTCGCCGTGGGTCGTGAACCGCATGGGGAAATTCCTTCAGGAGGACACCTCCGCCGTGCAAGAGCAGCACCTCGGTCTGGCCACGCTCGTAGGCGGGGCGCTGAAAGCCCCCGAGGAGATCCAGGCGATGCGCGCGGAACCCGTTTTCCAACGCAAGCTCGACGCCCTCCTCGACGGCGCGCTCACCCTCCAGATGCGTCAGGTGATGACCATGGAGCGCATCAACACCTTCAGCCAACTCCCCGGCACCATCGTCCTCGCCGCGTTCCTCGGCCTCGCCATTTTCCTAGAAATGAAAGGCGCAACCGGCCAGCCCGGCACCATCGTTCAGGTCGCCTTACTCACGCCGCTGCTGATGGGCGCGATCCAACAGCTCTCGGGTTTCGGCATCACCATGCGCATGAGCTGGCCGCCGATGCGGATGATCGATTCCATCCTCACCTCCACTCCGCCGGAGGAAAAAATCTCCGAAGGCAAGGCCGCCGCCGTTCCCGCCGCCTCGCTGGAAGCCCGCGAACTCGTTTTCTCCTACGTCCCCGGCGAGCGCCCCAACGTCCTCAACGGCACATCCTTCCTCATCCCCGAAGGCAAGGTCACCGGCTTCGTCGCCCGCCCGGGTCAGGGGAAAACCACCTTCTTCCGCCTCGCGCTGCGTTTCTACAACTGGCAGGCCGGCGAAATCCTCCTAGGCGGCATCCCCATCCGCGAGCTGCCGCTTTCCACCGTCCGCAGCCAGATGGTGCTGATGTCGCAGTTCCCCGCTTTCTTCTACGATACGGTGAGGGAAAACATGCGCGTCGCCGCCCCCGAAGCCACCGACGCCGAGATCATGGCCGCCGCCCAACTCACCGGCCTCGATGCCGTGCTGAAAAAATCGATGGGCGACGACCCCCTCGGCAAGCCCTTCGCCGCCGGTTCCGGCCTTTCCGGCGGGCAGAAGAAACTCTTCGCCCTCACCCGCTGCCTGCTCCGCAAGCCCTCCGTCCTTTTCCTAGACGAGCCCACCACCGGCATGGGGCCGATGGAGAAATTCCCGCTGATCGAAACCATGCGCCGCTCGCTTGCCGGGAAAACGGTGGTAGTCGTCGATCACGATATCGTCTGGCAATCCCGCTTCTGCGATTACTTCCACGTCCTCAACGACGGCAAGATCATCCAGTCCGGCACCGCCGCCGAGCTGCTCGCGCAGGAAGGGCTTTTCAAGGAACTCTACGACGAGGCCTCCGGCGCGACCCACGCCGCCCCCAAGAAATAATCTCAGCCCGCAAGGGCATCCAACAAGAACAACAAAAGAACAAACACCATGTCAGAAGAGAGAAAAAAAGTGGAAATCGGATACGGCGAAAAAGGCTCAGCTCCGGACGACGCGGAGATCATCGATCTCGTGAAGCCCGAGGAAGATGAGGTCGGCGGCCGCTACCGCCGCATCAACGACGTCGTCTGCCCCTATTGCTACGCGGTGAACCGCATCGTCGAGGAAACCGAATACCGCATGTGGTTCCGTTGCTGGAACTGCTCCGGCACGTTCCAATACTGATCGCAACCATCCGGGAAACGGCCGTCGGGAAACCGGCGGCCGTTTTTGTTTGCGATCCCGCGGCTTGCGCAAACAGCACCTCCGCTACCGTCGTCAGCGGGAAAATTTCCGTCAACGGAGCCTTGATTCGGGTCAACAGGGCCTTGATGGGAGTCAACGGAACCCCCGTTTTTGAAAACAGGGCACCCGTTTCCGTTGTTTTAGTGTTCGATCACCTCAACATAGACCCACTTTCGTCCACAAAACGCGATTTTCCGATAACAGGGTGGGTGATTTCGTTAACAATACCCGAGATTCCGTTGTTTTCGGGATCATTTCAGTCAACGGAGCCTTGATCTAAGTCAATAATGCCCGTTTTCTCCGAAAATACGCCCCTACGGAGGAAAAAGCGCGCCATTCCGATAGGAAACCGTGAATGAGCGGACGTCAGGTGAAATACACCTAAGCATATGCCACAAGAACCAACCCCACTGCCGCCCCCCTCACCGGATACACCCAGCCCGCGCGGCCATTCCAACCGCGCCCAACCAGACGACATGGACGAGACCGTTTTCGTCCTCAATACCCGCCGCCGTCCAGGTCTCGCAGGTGCAGACTCGCCCCATCCGCTACGCCTTCAAAATCCCCACCAACCGCCTTTCGCCATCTGAGCGATAGCGCTTGGAATCAATAAACAGCACCGGCACGCAAAAGCTTAACGGTCACACCTATGTCCCGGAGCACCTCGCCCATCCTCCAACACCTCCGTGCCGGATGGGAAGAGATGGGCTACTTTTTCGGGTTCGAACATGCCAGACAGTTCCTGTTGGAATTTGAAAAAAGGATTTCCGGACGGTAGGGATTCGGTATCGTGACTTTCGGAAGAACCTAGTGTGCTTGTGGCGGATATTTTCATAACGACGCAAGACTGCCCCATCCGCCGCCGCCAGTCTTCTTAGCCAAGGTGGGGTTCCGATTAAGAAACCCCTATGAGTCCGGACGGGCGCACATGGCGCGCGCCACTTCGTAACCAGGCGGCGTTCCGTTCGGGTCGCTCCTTCCCTTCTTCGAACCCTTACGCAGTCCCAGGACGTTGATGCAGTAAGTCGCGAGTTCCTGTTCCCGCTCACACGGGTAGCGCAAGGGAATTGGGGCAACGGATCGGATGACGTTCATCAGATCCCGATACGTCCAGTGATGCCTGCGGACAAGCGGCCACAGCATGATGATGCATTCGTCCAGCGCCGGATAGTTCTGGTGGGTCGTGGAAACGTCCACCATGGCTTTGCCGATCAACGTCCATTTTGATGGATCAGAAAGACGATCCGCCGCCTCACCGTGGTGCCATTCCCACCACGATTTCTGAAAGCCGGACATCTCGCGGAAGTGGCGCTGCTGGATGCCGAGGATCGCGAGTTCCCGCTTTTCCGGATCGGGATCGAACGCAACGGGGGCGTGATGGGAGAAAAAGTGCGTCTGCGCGTGGATGACGGCCTCCACCCATTCCCCGAGGCGAAGGACGAGGCTCCGCATGAAGGCCACCGCCTCAGCGATCCGGTCGTCGTCCAAAGGCGGCGTAATCACAGGCCAAGCGGAGACCGGCGATTCCAACACCATGCCCCAGTAAGCACGGGCGAGCATTCGGCTCTGACAATCGTCGAACTCCCCGAAGCGTGCGAGCGAACCGAAAATGTGGTGGAATTCCGCATCGGAGGCATGACCGAAGATCGCTTCGAAGCCTTCCGCCGCGAACCCCTGCTGCAATCTGCGGTCTTTCGCGTTCCTGTGTTCCGCATATTGCGCAACGGTCCGGCAGGTGAGATCGCCCAGCCACGCCTCGATCATGAAAGCGGTCACATAAAAATTGTCGTTCTCCCGCTGGCTGACGGCGAGCGCGTCGTCCATGGTTTTCATGAACGGGAGTGATCCTTTGGGGGCGGGACTACGGATTTCGTTCACTCAGCGGACTCTGGCGGTTTGCGGGGAAAACGGGAGCCGTTTGAGTGACATTCTACGAGCATTTCATGGAGGTCTCCAATGGCATCAAGAATGGGTTGGATCTCATAGGTCTCGCCAAGAATTTCAAACTGTCCCGTATCCACGAAGAATGCTCTGAACAATTTGAGAGGGCCACGATCATGTTGTGGTGCCGAACCTACATATTCGGGAACGTATTGGCCTGCGCAATTTACCCGTAGGTAATCGTCCAAATATTCGTCGAAGTGTTCGACCATGTTCCGCAGTTTGCGGTCTTTCAAGGGACTGGAATCGCCGATGCCGAAAGCATTTCGCAATGCCTCACCCCTTGCCCGATATTTTTTATCGCTAGGCCAGAAGTAGCGGGAGATCGCCGCGCCCTGATTGACGATATTCTGAACTTCGTTTAGTACGATTTGGGGTGGTGTTTCCTTTTCACCGGATTGACCTCCTCCCATCAAATCCATTACCCGCTCCGCAGATTCCAGTGCCGAAGAGGTGCAGAACTCCAAGCTAATCAGATAAAAAATCTCAAAAGGAGGCATGAAGACGAATGGCGGGTCTTCGGATGACAGGGGATCGAACATTTGGAGAGAGTTTGAACCTACGTGGTCACAGTGGCTGGGGAAGGCTCAGGAATCGGCATTCTCGGCGGGGCGGTTTTCCACATGAGGTCGATTTCTGCGGCGGTTAGTCCGTAGGCTTTGTTGACGAGATCGCTGAGTTCGCATTCCAGCTTCATAGCTTCGGCAGCGAGGGTGCGGGCGGGTTGGATGGTGCGGGTGTATTCCTCGCGGAGTGCGTGAAGGCCGGCGGCGGTGAGTGGGAGCTTCTTGCCACGGATCTTCTTCACTTCGGCAACGAAGCTGTCGGAGTCGAGCGCTGTCAGATCGCGGAGTTTGTTGGTCGGCTTCTCGATGGCATACTCGACGCGGAGCCAATCGAGGATCGTGGATTTGGTCTTCTGCTGTGAGGCTTGTATTTGGATCATTCTGGAAACTTTTGTCTCCACTATGGATCGCAACGCATCTGAGGGCACAGCCACAGGGATTGCCTCAAGCACCGTAGGGTTAGGGGCAAGAGCTTCGTCCTTCATGTGCGGCAAATGCCGCCAGTTATGCCACCACATGAGCGGCGAATTTAAAACTGCGAGCAAATACAAGTCACCAGTTGGGATAAAGCCTGTTTTGTTGTTCCCGTATGTTCCTTCCTGATCCAAAGCGTAGCTTGGGTGGAACTGGATGAGTTGGAAGTAGATTTTAGGTTGCTCGAAAAGTGAGTAGTAGGCGCAAGGACGTAGTTCCCACCAGTTGCGCCCTTGGTCTTGTCGCTTCTTTAATCTATCTTCATATGATTTAACGTGAGCGTAAATCGCTGGATATTCGGCCTCGAACATCTTCTCTGCATTTTCACCCGCGTCCCGCCATGGCCATGCCTCATCGGCGCTTGATTTGAGAATTAACATCCAAACAGGGCTTGGCTCGCTAATCCATCGACCCACGTCACTGCCACGAAAGTACGGCTTGATCAGCTCGGCGGAGCGAGGGTCATCTTTGATCAGCCGGTTCTTCAGGTCGGTTGAGATCAGATACACTTCATTAAGCCCCGTCTTTATGCCCGTGATAGGCTTTCTGCCGACATACTCCGATAACGAGACACCAGTGCTACGAATTTTCGTGAGCAAACCCATCACTACCCCTGATTCAAGTTGCCACTCTTGGATTCCCATCGCAGCGACATCGAGTTCCGCGCCTTCCTTTTCGATCTGCACGCTGAGATCATCAATCCGTAGTTGCTCGCGCGGGATTGTGCAAAGGCGCGCTTTTTTGGGTTTGATGTCACTGGTCGGTTTTTCGGCGACGATGATGCAGGGAAACACATCGGCATCCTCGAAGATTTGTTTGGCGTGGCCGAAATCGACGACGGATCTGATCCATGATTTTTGTCCGAAGAAGCGGCGAAGAGGTTCGCCGTAGCCTGCCTTCATCCATTTGTTGGTGACGATGTAGGACATCAAGCCACCCGGTTTCAAAACACGCACGCCGAGTTCGTAGAAATAGACGTAGAGGTCTGCCATGCCGTGATAGCTTTCGTAATTCGCCTCCATCCACGGCTTGTAGGGGGTGAGAAGTTCCTGCCGGACATACGGCGGATTTCCCACGACGACATCAAATCCGCCTTGCTCGAAGACTTCGGGGAAGGCGGCTTGCCAGTCGAAGGCTTTCGGGTGAACGGCGGGATCGCTGACGACGCTGTTTCCCTCGCGGATGGTGTGGTCGAGGCTGGTGAGGGCTTTGCCGTAGGCGGCGGTCTTGATCCATAGGCTGAGCTGGCAGATCTGGATGGCCTCGGCGTTGAGATCCACGCCGTAGAGGTTGTGCTGGAGGATCTGGCGGTCGGGATCGAAGAGGGTGCGCTCGCCGCGCAGTTCCTCAAGGCGGGCGTTCGAGACTTCGTAGAAGGCGTGGAGCTGGTCGAAGGTCTCGATGAGGAATGCGCCGGAGCCGCAGGCGGGATCGAGGATGCGGAGGCTTTTCAGTTCCTCCTGCCAGGCTTCCCAGAATTTGATGAGCGCTTTGCGCTGCGGTTCGTTGAGTCCTGCGAGGTTGTAGGCGTTGGGATCCGCGAGGGGCTTGCGGGCGGTGGCGGTGGCTGCGGCTTCCTCGGATTTCCGCAGGGTCTCGAAGCGATCCGCGATGACGGAACCCAGCGTCTGCTCGACGATGTAGCGGGTGATGAAGGCCGGGGTGTAGAAGGCACCTTCCTTTTTCCGCCGGGTCTTCGCGTCCTTCCCGCTGGCGGGCAGGTCGCCGCTCTCGATGTCTTGGCGGATGCGCTCGAGATCGGTGATGGATTGCTCGAAGATGTGGCCGAGGATGTCCACGTCGATGACGGAGCGGATTTCCTTCGACTCGTCCGCCTCCGCCACCTCGCGGGCGGGGCGGAAGTCGTGCGCGGCGAGATCCCGGAAGAGGGCGCAGACATCGTCCGGAACCTGGAGGGAATCGAGGCCTTCATCCTGGGCGAAGAGGCCGCCGTTGTAAGCGGGGATTTTCAGGCCGCCGTTGCCCTTGTCCACGGAGCGGAAGAGGCCGCGGAAGTTGTCCCAGATGGGCTTGGGATTGTAGGGATCGCTGTGCTCGAAGGCTCCGCGCACGGTTTCCGCCGGGAGCAGGCCGCGATCCTCGCAAAAGGAGCAGAAGAGGATGCGGTCAAGGAGTTTCTGGGAGCAGCGGAGGATTTCCTGCGGGAGGATTCCGGGGTTTTCCGCGCGGAGGCGGGCGAAGAGGGTCTGCCGCAAGTCCGCGTAGAAGGCGTAGAACTTGTTGGTGATCTCGCGCCCGACGGTCTCGGACTTGGCGAAGAGTTCCCTGAGGTGGCACCCGCCCGCTTCCGGCACCACGCGGGCGGCACCGAGCAGGAAGACGAACCGCTTGAGCAAGGCGGGATCGTTGGCGAGCCTAACTGTATCGAAACGCTCGTAGGTCTGCTGGTTGGAACCCTTGTGATAAAGCCGCGTCTCCCGCATGGAGGTGACGATGATCCAATCGCAGGGCAGATTGATGGCGTAGCGGTAGCACTGGTCCACCGCTGACATCTTGCGCCCCCCGAACGGGATCTCCAGCGGGTCGCGGCTGCCTTTCCCTTCCAGCGCGACGATGTATTCCTGTTTGTCCGGTTGGAAGCGGCCGAGCGCGGCATCCGCCTTCTGCCCATCTACGATGACGTGGGTCTCCCGCGACAATGTGTAGCAGTCCGGTGATTCGGCGGGACGGGTGTAGCCGAGAAGGGTGACGAAGATATCACTGAGAAAATCGGGCAGCAGGTCGGTTTCCTTCATCCTGTCCGCCTGGCCGGAGCTGATGAGATCCGCCCAATGCTTCAGCCGGTTTCGGGAATCTTCAACGGAAGCGGGTAGAACGAAGTGCCGCAGTTGCTGGCGTATGACTTCCGGGTGAAAGAGCGGTTTGGATTCAACAGCCATGGATTGAGCAACAGGTTAGTCAGGGTGAAATGAATGCCAAGTCAGTTTCCATGATGCCCACGTAGTGCCGTCCGACGGAATCAACCGTTGGTTAGTTACGCGGCATGGCCTTCCGCCTCGCGATGCCCTAACTGATTTCGCTAGCGATCTCAAAGCGTCCCCATATCCCGATCCGGCTCCAGCCCATACCCCTCGATCTCCAGCCTGTCCGGGAAACATCTCACCACCGAATAAGCCGTTTCCGACTCGGTTTCCACCATGCCCTTGAAATTCATGTAGTGGCAGCTACCAGACTTGCCGTAGTTCCCGGCGTGGTTGTGACCGTTCATATATGCGACAGCGTGCGGGTGCTTTGCGATGAGAGCCACGAGTTCCGCGTCGTTCCAAAGATTGTGGGCGTTTTCGGGAACAACAGGGTAATGACAGAAAAGCACCGCACGTTGTCCCGCCGCCTTCGCCGCCTCCAACTCGGTGGCGATCCATTTCATCTGCTCCTCGCCGATGGCGGCGTTGTAATCCTGGAGGTTGGGCAACTTCGCTTTCCTGCCTTCCCGCAGTCTCTCCTTGGCGGCGGTGGTGCGCACATCGTCCGCTGGATAACGCCAGATCGCGACATCCGTCCCGTCGAGGAACATGAAACGCCAGGATTTCCGAACGATGGAATGGTATGCCTTTTCCAGCCCCATCGCCGCGAGAACCTTGCCTTTGTCCTCATCCAACACCTCGAAGTCATGGTTCCCGCAAACAGAAAAATGGGACGCCGTGAGCTTCGCGTAGATCGGCATGACGGACGCGAAACTGGCGAAATCCCGGTCGATGAGATCCCCCAAGGTGACAATAAAATCGAGCGGGTGCTTGTTGAGGTCGGCGACGGCATTCTCCAGCTTCGAGAGCGAGTTCCGGTAAAATCGACCCCACTTCGGTTCCGCATCCGCATATTGCGGATCGGCGATGACGCCGAACATGAGATCCGGCACAGTTTCGGGCGCGGCGGAAACCTTTCCCGCAAGGGCGAGCGGCAAGGTGATTTTTAGAAATCTTCTGCGTTTCATATGAGGAAGATAACCGCACCGCGCGGGGAGAAAAGCGGAATGACAGGGATCACATCGCATTCGCATGCCAATGACCCGGATCCATGAAGCAAGGGATTCGTCCAAAGATTCTTTCCCGCTCCGTTCCGGACTGCGAGCGGTCGCTCCTTCCTATCACTCGTCCTTGAACGGCTCCGCCCTGCGTGCATCGATGCAATTCGTGAGCCAACGCATGAGCTTGTCCGCCTCTTCGGATTCCGTGCGCATGGAGCCGAGAGCCGCCCAATCGAGGTGCGGGCGCGATTGCACCGGCGCGATGCGGAGGATGTCGAGTTTCGACATGATCGCCTCGGTTTCCTTGGGATGCGCGTTGAGGATTTGCGCCGGACGCGGCAGATCATCGAGCACCTCGGGAGTCAGTCCGAACGAAACCACGCCCACCCCGTAGGTAGAACTGAGTTTCCGCAAGCCATCCGCCAAAGCCTCGTCCTCGATCGGGCCGGCGTAGATCAGTTCACCACCTTGCGCCCACATCGAGACGGAGAGCGTCTGGAAAAAATCCTCGCGGTAAGTCGTCAGCGAAGGCAGCAGCCGCAGCCGCGCCGAATGCAGGCGGAAGGGCGAGATGCCTAGCCGCTGCTTGAGAGAGAGCATCGATTCATCAAGCGACATCTCCTCATCCGGCGAACCGCCTGTTTCCCAATCCACAAGCACGAGTTCGGGATATTTCCAAAGATTGCCGATCGGCGAGGTCGCCGCGAAAGGATCGCGGAAGGCGAAGGGGAAACGGCCGTTGATCTCGTAGTAGCGGGTGACGACCGCGCGGAATTTGCGGATGCGCAGCATGGCGTTATCCACCGTGGTTTCATCACCGTTCAGATCATCAAGCCGGCCTTGCGTCCATGCCAGAAGCTCCTGCGCGCCGGAAAGGGCGGGAAGCGGCTCGCTGCGGCGGTAGTAGCCCTGCCCTTTTTCCACCTTCGCAATCGCCGAGGCGGGATCGCAGGACATGATCGAGAAATGATACCTCAGCGAAGCGTCCGAGTAGTTGCCCGTAAGATTCCGCCGCGCCAAACGAATCAGCTCCGTGCCTTTGATCGCATCCGCGGGATTGTTCGGCAACAGGCTGGGCAAGATATCGTTCAACTGCTTTCGGAGGCTCATATGGGGAGAATTCGGGAATCTCTGTCCATCCAATCCCGCCGCTCCGCCCCCATCAAGCGCTTTCTTCGGCACGATTTCTCAAACGCTTTCTCTTTTTGCGTGTCCGCCGCGAAACCGATATCTAGCCTCCCCCCATGCCCGAAAGGATCTTCCTCGGTTACGACGCGCCCTTCCTTCCCCTGCTCGTCAGTCAGCTGCTGGCCGACCGCGAATCGCTGGCGGAATCCCTGGTCATCGTCCCCACCGGCCAGAGCGGACGCATCCTGCGCGAGTCCCTCGCCGCCGCCGCAACAGCCATCCTCGCCCCCACCGTAACCACTCCCGGCGCACTGCTGCACATCGATGATTCCACCGTCGCGCCGCCATGGATCGAGAAAATCGCATGGACGGAGGCGCTCACCTCGATCCCCACCGAGGCATGGGAAAACTTCGCCGACCTTTTCCCCGTCCCTCCCGACACCGCTGACGGTAATCCCGATTGGGCCGTCTCACTGGCGGCGGAGATCACCGCACTGCGCGCGACCTTGCAGGAGCACCGGCACAATCTTTTCTCCGCCTCGAAATTTCTCGCCTCCACACCGGAAGCGGGTCGCTGGGAAAACCTCGCCCGCCTCGAAACGCTCGCCGAGCGGCAGATCTCCGCGTGGGGCTTCACCTCCCGCACCACCGCGCTGCGGGAAAATTTTTCACTGCCGGCCGGATTCCGCCAAGTCATCCTCGCAGGCATCACCGAGATGCCGAAGTGCCTGGAGGAGGAGCTCATGGCTTTCGGCGGAAAAGTCATTTCAATCATCGCCGCGCCGGAATCCGAGGCGGAACTCTTCTCCCCACTCGGCCTGCCATTGGAAACATGGGCGACCCGCGAACTTCCGCCACACGTGGTCACCCAGATCGCCGCCGATCCTGCGGGACAGGCCGCCCTCGCGCTCGCTGCCGTTTCGGAAACCGGCGCGCCTTCCACGGAAATCGCACTTGGCTGCCCCGACGAGCGCAGCGGAGCCATCCTCGCCCGCGCCTTCACGGAAAACGGCTGGCCCGCCTTCCACCCCGCCGCCGCGCAGCCGATGCCGCCCCTCGTCCGCTGGCTCACGGCATGGAAGGATTGGCTCGCGAAACCCACCTCCCGCCAACTCGCCGCGCTGCTCTCTCTGCCCGAGTCCGCCCACCTCGTTTCCGGAAACCGCGCACAAAAACTCTCCGCCCTCAACAAGCTCCGCGACCAACACGCCGCCATCGAACCCGAGGCCATCCTGAACCACCCCGAAGCCGACGACGCCCTCCGCGCTTCCATCGCCGCCCTGCTCGGCCAGCGGCGTTCCTTTCTCTCGGAACATTTCCCCGCCGCGATCACCGCCCACCTCAAGGCACTCGACCCGAAATCCGAAAACCCCCTCACCTCCCGCATCGCCGATTTCCTCACCGAGGCCGCGCCGCTTTTCCCACAGACCGACCGCAGCCACGGCTTCTGGCTCCAGACCCTGCTCTCCTGGCTCCCCGCCCCCACCGCCGAGCCCTCCGCCGACCGCGTGATCGATGTCCAGGGCTGGCTGGAACTCCTCTTCGAACCCGGCGCACACCTCGTCATCTGCGGCATGAACGAAACCTTCGTCCCCGCCCGCCCCGGCGGCGATCCATGGCTTTCGGAAAACATCCGCCGCGCCCTCAAGCTCACCGCCGAGACCGGTCGCCACGCCCGCGACGCCTACCTGCTCCACGCCATGCTCATGATGCGCCGCGAAACCGGCACCGCCCGACTCATCTGCGGCAAGACCGGCGCGGGCGGCGAAATCCTCCTCCCCTCCCGCCTCCTGCTCCGCGTGCCCCGCGCGGAACTCGTCCCCACCGTCGAGAACCTCTTCCGCGAGATCGAGCCGCCGGAAGCCGATCTCATCTGGACTCGCGATTGGAAATGGCAGCCGCCCGCCGTGGAGTTGCCGGATCGCATCAGCGTCACCGCCCTGCCCGGATACCTCGCCTGCCCCTTCCGCTTTTACCTCAAGAACCTCTGCAAAATGGGCGCGCCGGAACCCGACCGCCGCGAAATGAACGCCCGCGATTTCGGCTCCATCGCCCACCTCGTCGTCGAGACATGGGGAAAGGACACGGAGAAAAACCGCCTCACCGATCCGGAAAAAATCGCCTCCTCGCTGTTCTCCACACTTGATGAAGTCATTCTCCAGGAGTTCGGAAAAAAGCCGCCCTTGGCCATCCGCATCCAGACCCAGGCCATGCGCCAACGCCTCGCATGGTTCGCCGCCGTGCAGGCGCAGACCGCCGCCGAGGGCTGGGAAATCATCGAGATCGAGAGCCCCTTCGCGATCCCCTCCGGTGCCTTCCGCATCACCGGCAAGATCGACCGCATCGACCGCCACCGCGACACCGGCGGGATCCGCGTGATCGACTACAAGACCGGCAAGGCGGAGAACGTCGAGCTCGCACATCGCAAGAAACTCACGGCGAAATCAACAACCCCCGCCCATCTCCCCGAAGACTGCCCCGCCTTCATGACCGGTCCCGATGGCAAACGCGCCGTCTGGAAAAACCTCCAGCTCCCCCTCTACTCCCTCGCCCGCAGCAACGATTTCGGAAGCATCCCCCTCCCCGCCTACATCCACCTCGGCCAGACCGGGGAAAACGTGAAACTCTCCACATGGGACGGCTTTTCACGCGAGGATCTCGAATCCGCCAAAGCCTGCATGGACTGGATCACCTCCCGCCTCTCCGAACACGCCTTTTGGCCCCCCGCCGGGAAAGTGGAATACGACGACTACGCCCTCCTCGCCCAGAACTCCCCACTCGGCGAGGCCTTCGCGGAGCTTGCGTAAGGCTGTCGCTCCCGCCTATATCCGCCCCACGAACCGCCCATGATCGACCGTTGTCCCCACTGCCGCGAAAGGGTGTTTTTCACCGGCTCCACCTGCCCGAGCTGCGGCAAGGATCGTGACGAGGCCGAACAGGTCGCGGAGAAATCCACGGAGAAACCGCCCTCCGCCGAGCCGCCGCCCCAAAGCAGCAAGACGTTCTGGGGTGCGCTGGTGTTGGCTGTGCTTGCTGTGTGGAGCTTCGCGGCGGATTGGTCGCTGGTTTCGCAGAGCGGCTCCATCGACTACCGCAACCGGGTCACCGGCCTGCGCCTGCTCGCGGACGGCGAGGATCCCTACCATTACAAATGGACGCTCGGAAAGCCCGAGCGGTTCTTCGATCCATTCGAAAACGCCGCCCTTCCGATCACGAAAACGACCGTCACTCCGGCGATGATCCTGACGGGCTGGCCGCTGGCGCTTTTGCCGTATCCCGCCGCGAAGTTCCTATGGTTCCTCGCGCAGTGGGCGATGCTGGCCGGGCTGTGGCTGCTGTGGTTCCGCTGGCCGGGCCACACGGAGCGGAGCCGGTGGTGGTGGACGGCGCTGGTGGTGGGTTTTACCTACACGCTGGCATGGCGGCACCACATCGACCGCGGGCAGGCCTACATTCTATGGGCGCTGCTGCTCGGCGCGTGGATGCGGATGAGCATGGTGAAAAGCACGGCGAAAAGCGGCTGGCTGCCGGGCTTGGTGGCAGGGCTGCTGGTCTGTTTGCGTCCGCCGCTGCTGATGGTGCTGCTGCCCTTCGTGGCCTTGCGGCGGCGCGAGCAATGGCTCGGCGCGGTCGTCGGGCTGGGGCTGGGGCTGGGGATTCCGTTTCTGGTGAAACCCACGGTCTGGCAGGACTACGGGCGCTCGATGGAAACGTGGTCGAAGATTTACCGCACCCAAACCGAACCCCGCCCCGGCGCGCGCCCCATGCCGCCGGAGGTGGAGGGAATGCCGCTCGCGAAACTCGCCGCCTACAAGGTGGTGCAGCACGTGGATTCCTCGCTCTACCGGCTCGCGAGGGCTTTTGATTTCAAGTCGATCCCCGCCGTGGCGATGCTCGCGGCGCTCGGCCTGCTTTTCGCGGTGTGGCTGTGGCCCGCGCGGCGGGCGGGCGATGAGGCGTTTCTGTTAGGTCTGGCGGCTTGGTCTTTCCTGCTGGACCTGTTTCTCCCGGCCTTCCGCTACCCCTACTCGGATGTGATGATACTCAACACCTTCGCGCTGATTTCCGTGGTCGCATGCGGCCGGAAAGCCGGATACGGGCTCGCGCTCCTGTCCCTCGTGCTCGGCATCTGGATGGTGAGCATCCTGCCGCCCGCGCCTTGGCCGCTTTACCTGCCCGCCATCGCGATGGCTCTCCTGGCCATACTCATGCTCCAGCGATCCGCCTCCCAACGCCCTCTCACGCCATGCTGAACATCGCAGTGATCGGAGCGGGGCCGGCCGGCCTCACCGCCGCCTACGAGTTGGCGCGGCGCGGGCATGCGGTGGAGGTGTTCGAGGCCTCGGGGCAGGTCGGCGGGATGGCGCGTTCGTTCGAGCTGTGGGAAACCCGCGTGGATCTCGGCCCGCACCGGTTTTTCAGCGGCGATGCGCGGGTCAACGCGCTGTGGCACGATCTCGTCGGCCCTGATTTCAAAATGGTGGATCGCATGACCCGGATTTTCCACGGCGGTGAGTTTTTCGACTACCCCTTGCGCCCGATGAACGCCTTGGCGCGGCTTGGTGTGGTGGAATCCGCCCGCTGCATGCTGAGCTACGCCGCACAGACGGTGGCCAACCGGCTCCAGCCGGAGAAAAAGGAATCCTTCGAGGACTGGGTGGTCGCGGCGTTCGGGCGGAGGCTGTTCGAGCTGTTTTTCAAGGAATACAGCGAAAAGCTATGGGGCATCCCCTGCGATGAGCTCGACGTCGATTTCGCGGCGCAGCGCATCCAGAAATTTTCGCTGGGGCGGGCGGTATTGTCGGCTCTGGGTTTGGAAAGGGCGATCCACAAGACCCTCGTCCACCGTTTTCCCCATCCGCTGGAGGGGGCGGGCATCGTGTATGAGCGCATGGCCGCCCGGATCCGGGAGCACGGCGGCGTGATCCATCTGAACCGCCCCGTCAGCGGCCTCGGCAAGGATGGCCGGAGCCTTGTGCAAACCGACGGCACCACCGCCCGCTACGACCACATCGTCTCGACCATGCCGCTGACGGCGCTGTGCAGGACACTGCCCGATCTGCCGGACGGGCTGCTTCGGTCGCTCGACCAGCTCGTTTACCGCAACACGATCCTGATCTACCTCCGGGTCGATCACCCCGACTTGTTTCCCGACCAATGGCTCTACGTCCAGTCCCCGGAAGTCCGGCTCGGGCGGGTCACCAATTTCCGCAACTGGCCCAACGGCCAAACCACGCCCGGCGGGCATTCCATCCTCGCCCTCGAATACTGGGACAACGCGGACGGCGATCTCTGGAACTCCCCCGATGAGGCGCTGTTGAAGCTCGCCGGGGAGGAAATCCGCCAGATCGGCCTCCTGCGCGGAGCGGAAATCAAGGACGCAACCGTCGTCCGCGTGCCGAAATGCTACCCGGTTTACCGGAAAGGCTACCGGGTGTGGCTGGAGGAAATCGTCGGCCACCTGAGGGAAAACCACCCCCACCTTTCCCTGATCGGGCGTTACGGGGCTTTCAAATACAACAACCAGGATCACAGCATCCTGATGGGCATCCTCGCGGCGGAGAACATTTCCGGGGAGGCGGAGCACGATCTCTGGGAGGTGAACACGGATTACCAGTCCTATCAGGAGGGAAGCGTCCCCAAACCGTCTTAGGTCTTGCAATGCCCGGCGCGGCGCCTACGTTCCCGCCCGAGCAGGAGTTTCCTGAAAACCGATGTCCGCATCCGGCACCCTTTCTCTCCAAACATTCGTTTTCCTCACCGAAACGCGAATCTTTAGGGCTTGCCAGGAAATACGGAACCTTCTGGCTCACGGACGGCGGCGCGAATCGCCGGCATCCGGCCCCACCAAGACTCTTTCCGCGACAGTCGCGGGAGCTTGGCCCAGCAACAGAACGCTGGCGGCCGGAAGCCCCACCGATCGCACGCGGATCCGTTTCCGCACTGCCGGGCATTCATGCCCGCCGCGCCGGGCCGCCCGTAAACCACAGACCCATGCGAAAACATGTCAAACGCAACACAGAACTCCCGCAATTCGGGAGATAGCCGTCGCCGCCGCTCACGCGGAGGGCAAAACCGCAACAACAACGATAACCGCAACGAACGCCGCAGTCACGATGGCCGGAACACCGATGGCCGCCAGTCGGATGGCCGCCAGTCCGGCGGAGGCAAACGCGAAGGCGCCGTGCGCACCGGCGGTCGCCAAGATTCCGGAAAGCCGCAGCGCCGCCCGATGCCCGCTCCCGTCCAGCTCAGTTGGTGGCAGAAACTGCTGAAAGCCATCGGGCTCTACAAGGAACCCGTCCGTCCGCCGCGCCCCGAGCGCCGTCCGGATGCCGTCGAACCCGCGAAGACCCGCGAACCGCGCCGCAGCCAGACCCGCGACGCCCGCACCGGCTCTTCCGAAAACCAACCCGTCCGCGAACCCCAGAACCGTGGCAAGCGCCGCGAGCGCGGAGAACGTGGAGAACGGGAAGGCAGCCGCCGTGGCGGAGACCCCTCCTCCGTCGAAAACCGCCGCGTTTACGTCGGAAACCTCTCCTATGATGTCACCGAGAGTGATCTTGAGGAGCTCTTCAAGGGAGTCGGAGCCGTCCGCCGCATCGAGATTGTTTACAACCGCAACACCCACCGTTCGAAAGGCTACGGTTTCGTGGAAATGCTCGATATCGACGAGGCCAAGCGCACCGTCGAAGTACTCCACGACCAGTTCTTCATGGGTCGCAAGCTCACCGTCTCCGGCGCGAAATCGCAGGAACATGAGGCTGCCGAGAAAGAAGAAGGCAGCAACGAGCGCACCGCCAACGTGATGCCTGTCCTAGCCCCGCTCCCACCCAAGGAAGTAGTGCTCGACCTCGTCTCCGAACCGAAGGCTGAAGAACCGACCGCCGAAGCCATCGTTGAAGAACCCCACGCCGAGATCCCCACCGAAGAATTCCATGACACCGTGGAAACCTTGGAAGGAAAAGCCGAAGAGGAACCAAAAGCACAGGTAAACGCTTAATCCGCAACCACTCATAAAGAGGCTCCCCGAATGGGGAGCCTCTTTTTTGATTTAAGCCCAATTCGGAATCTCCAACCGGAACACCGGAATCCTCGCGAACACCCAATCACCCGCCCCCGTTTCCCCAAAAAACGCGCCGGATGCCGCCGCCGCACGCCCCACCACATGATAGCTGTTGTAGGAAAAATGCTCACCCGCCGCGATTACAGGCTGCTGTCCCACCACTCCGTCGCCCTCGACCACGGTTGTTTCCCCACCATCCTCCACCACCACCCACTTCCTGCCGCGTATCGTCACCGGAACCGGTGAGTCGTTAAAGATCGAGATGAAATATACGAAGGGATGCGGTCTGTCCGCCGGAGCGTCGAGACTGGGCATGTAAATGACATCGTCGATTTTGACGCGCAGGCCTTCAAATTCCTTGATGTCTTTGGACATGGGGAAAGAATTGGAAGGCAGACGCAAAGAATCAAGGAACAATGACAGAACCCCCAAAGAACCGCACCACACCTCGCGCCGTGATGACCATCGCCGGCTCCGATTGCTCGGGCGGCGCGGGTATGCAGGCGGATCTGAAAACCTTCCAGCACTTCGGCCTCCACGGCCTCACTGCGGTCACTTGCATCGTTTCGGAAACGGCCCATATCGTCCGCCGCGTCGATCCCGTCGATCCCTCCATGATGGAGGATCAGATCCGGCTCATGCTCGCTGGATTTCCCCTCACCGCCGTGAAAACGGGGATGCTCGGCTCCGCGGAGCACGTCCGCCGCGTTGCCCACATTTTCCGCGCCCACCCACATGTCGCCCTTGTAGTCGATCCCGTGATGATCGCCTCCACCGGCGCAAGCCTGTTAGAGCCGGATGCCATTGAGGTTTACAAAAACGATCTCCTCCCGCTCGCCACCGTCATCACCCCGAACATTCCGGAAGCGGAAACCCTGTTAGGCCACGCGATCACCGGACAGGACGAAATGGAAGCCGCCGCTCGCGAGCTTTCCGAAAGCTACGGCTGCGCCGTCCTACTCAAAGGCGGCCACCTCGGCGGCGATGAATGCACGGATCTCCTCTTCGAAAACGAATCCGTCCACCGCTTCACTTCCCCCCGCCAGAACATACAGGCCTCCCACGGCACCGGCTGCACCCTCGCCGCCGCTGTCGCCTCCGGCCTCGCCCTCGGAAAATCCCTCACCGATTCCGTCGCCACGGCAAAAGCCTACCTCGACGAATCCCTCGCCACCTCCTACTCTTTCCAAAGCCCCAACGGCGAGACCCTCCATGCCCTGAATCAGGGAACATTTAAACTTCAAATTTTAAACTCCAAGTGAAGAAATCTCCCCACTCCAAGAACTCTTACTTAAGGTTTAAAGTTTAAAAATTAAAGTTTTCTTCTGTATGCGCACCGCAGTTTACGCCGGCTCCTTCGACCCTCCGACCAACGGCCATCTCTGGATGATCGAGAGGGGTCTTGAAATGTTCGACCGGCTCATCGTCGCCATCGGTAACAACCCTGCGAAATCCTACTCCTATTCCGTACCCGAGCGCCTCGAAATGCTACGCGCCTCCATACCGCAGAGCGATCGGCTCGAGATCGCCCATTTCGACAACCGCTACCTCGTCGAATACGCGAAAAAGCAGAACGCCGCCTATATCCTCCGCGGCATCCGCTCGCCTCACGACTACGAATACGAGCGAGTCATGCGCCACATCAACTCCGACATGGCTCCAGACATCACCACCGTCTTCCTCATGCCGCCGCGCGATTTCGCCGAGGTCTCCTCCAGCATGATCAAATCCCTCACCGGCCCGGAAGGCTGGGAGGAAACCGTGAAACGCTACGTCCCGCCGCAGGTGTTTGAGGTATTGAGGCAGGGGCGTATCTGATCTTAGCTGGGGATTCCAGCCAGAGGCCGTTATCGGAATCGAAGAGGCGCTTTCACGGCTCCCAATAAGTGACGCAAGCTGGAAAATGCCGAAACTCCCGCACCGCCGAAAGGTGTGCCCAAATACGAAGATCGCGCCTTGATGCCGTGATGAATGGCAAAGACCTGTCCGCTCATCCCCCTGGCCTCGAACGCCTCGAGATTCCTTTCACGGCGTCCCGGCCTACCAAGCAAAAATCAATCCGAAAGAACTGACCCCGACAAAAGGTACGATAAAGCTATGGAGAACAAGCGCATCACGCCATGCGCTTTGCGGAGGAGTTGAAAACTTCCTTCTGTATGGCACGCCGGGCAAAAATCTTCAAAGGCAGGCCTTCCACCTATCGATTTCGCGTTTCACATTCGCCACGGAGGGTGCGCCGGGGTTGGTGCGCGCGGCGAGGGCTGTTTCCAGGGAGAAAACGGATTTCATCGCGTCCGTGTAGGCGGGGTCGATGGCTTTCAGATCCAGCGCGTCGAGAGGCACGCCGGACTGCACGGATTCGGCGACGGCTTTCCCGACCAACTCGTGGGCGGAGCGGAAAGGAACGCCGCTTTTCACGAGGGCGTCGGCCAGGTCGGTGGCGAGCAGCATGGGATCGGAGGCGGCGGCGAGGCAGCGGTCTTCGCGCATCTCCATCGCTGCGATCATCTCGGTGTTCACCGCGAGCACCAGCAGGATCGTGTCCACGGAATCGAACAGCGGCGGCTTGTCCTCCTGGAGGTCGCGATTGTAGGTGATCGGCAAGCCTTTCATGGCGACGAGGAGGTTCATCAGGTTGCCGACGAGCCTTCCCGTTTTCCCCCGCGTGAGTTCGCAGACATCGGGATTTTTTTTCTGCGGCATCAGCGAGGAACCGGTGGTGTGCGCGTCGGAAAGCGCCACGAAACCGAACTCGCTGGAGCACCACAGGATGAGATCCTCGCTGAGGCGGGAAAGGTGCACGCCGCACATCGAGATCACGAAAAGCAATTCCGCGATGTAGTCGCGATCCGCGATGGCATCCATCGAGTTGCAGGTGACTCCATCGAAACCCAGTTCCTCCGCGATGGCCTCGCGGTCGAGGTTGATCGTCGATCCCGCGAGCGCGCCGGAGCCGAGCGGGGAAACGTTGAGGCGACGGCGGCAGTCGTTGAGACGACCCTTGTCGCGCTGGAGCATTTCCATATAGGCGAGCAGATGGTGACCTACGGTGACCGGTTGACCGCGCTGAAGGTGGGTGTAGCCGGGCATCACCGAGGCGGCGTATTGATCCGCTTTCGCGACGAGTGTTTTCTGGAGGTCGTGGATCGCGGCGCTGATCCCGTCGATCTGCGTGCGGCAGTAGAGGCGCGTATCGGTGGCGACCTGGTCGTTGCGGGAGCGGGCGGTGTGGAGCTTGCCGCCCGCCGCGCCGATGCGCTTGGTCAGCTCCGACTCGATGTTCATGTGGATGTCCTCGAGCGAGGTCTTGAACTCGAAGCGGCCTTCGCGGATGTCGGCCTCGATTTCCAACAGACCTTTTTCGATGGCTGAAAACTCCTCCTGCGTCAGCAGCCCGGCCTTGAGCTGGGCGCGGGCGTGGGCGATGGATCCGGCGATGTCATGCGGGAAAAGCCGCCAGTCGTAGGAGATTGATTCGCCGAACTGCTGCACCAGCGACGAGGTGTCTTGTGAGAAACGTCCTTTCCACATAATTCAAAATGTTCCGTTGCTGTAAACGCCCGCCGGGATGGCCTTGCGTTCGGCTTGGGTGTTTTCGAAAACGACATCGCCCTGAACGACGACGCCCTCTTCGAAGGTGACCAGCCCGCTCACTTTCAGCGAGTGGCAGTTGATCAAGCTCGGCACGCCCAGCGCATCGAGCGAATCGACCAGCTTGTATTCGCCGGAAAGGGAAATGTCTGGCGGAACGCCGTGGCGTTCCGCGCGGAGACGCACCTGGCCGTCCTCCAGCACCTCGTAGGCATCGGAGCGGAGGGCGACGAGATCAGCGGTGGTTTTCACCGGCGCGAAACGGCTGCGCGGAACCTCCACGGCCAGCGCCCCTTCGAAACACTCGATGGCGGAGCCCATCGCGATTTCCAGTTGGAAAACGGCGGGCGATTTCGGATCGCGGGGATCGACGGTTTTCCTGTTCTTGATCATCGGCAAAGGCAGCGCACCGGAGTCGGCGGTGAGCTGGGCTTTCAGTTTATCGAGGTTCAGCCACAGGCTGTTCGTGTTGAAATACCGGTGTTTGTCGATGTTCTGGAACTCATCGAGATCCGCGTCCGGGCATTGGGCGACCTCGCGCAGCAGGAGGCGCCCGTCGCTTTTCCGCATGGCGAGATGTCCGCCCTTCTTGTCCGCCGCCGTGCGCCGCGTGACCTCCATCATGAACGGCGCGCCCGAGTCAGCGAAGAAGGCAAGCAACGCGGGATCGAGAATCGCGCCGAGGTTGTCGGAGTTGGAAACGAACGCGTATTTCACGCCCTCAGCGAGCAACCGGTCTAGCCAGCCGCTGCCGACCATTGCCGGGTAAAGATCGCCGTGACCCGGCGGGCACCATTCCTGCTCGGGATCGGACGGCCATTCGACCGGTTTGAAGCTGGCGGCGTCGATCTTCGGGACCATGTTCTGCATCATCTCCACCTCGCCCGCATCGGCGAGGCCCTGCTCCTGGTAGCGCTGGAGATGCGCGAGCGTATCCTCGCTGGTACTGAAGCTGTTCATCAGTAGGAGCCGGACTTTCGTGCCGCTTCTCTCCCGCAGTGAAAGCGTCTGCCGCACCATGAGATCGAGGAAATTCACGCCCTCCCGCACCGCCAGCAGACTCTTCGGCCCCTGCAAGCCCATGCCCGTTCCCAAACCGCCGTTCAGTTTCACGATCACCGTCTGCCCGAGCAGATCCGCGCCTTTGCCTGCGGGGAGTTCGTCCGCCTTCGGCAAATCACCGGCGGGGGCGATGCTGTCCTCGGGGATCAGACCCGTCTCGTCGCGCAACAACGCCTCGTAGTTCCTTTTGAAAACCGCCACCGGAGCATCGCCCATACCGGCCGCGCGCATCTTTGTCTCGAACGCATCGAAGTTAGTCATAGGCGGATGATCGACACACGGCGGGCGCAGGTAAATGCCGAAATCCGTCACTTCCCAGCCAGCCACCGCGCGCAAAACGCACTCCATGTCTCCAGCCTCTCGAAAAGCCCGCCGTTCAGTTGGGAAACGCTTGCCCATGAGAGATCCGTCAACGCGTCCTCGCGGGAGGCGACTTCTTCGCTTTCCAGCTCCACGAGGTGCACCACGCCCAGGTGCACCTGGCCGACGGGGTTCGTGTCGTCGTTGAGCAGACCCACGATGCGCATTTCATAGTCACAACCGATCTCCAGTTCCTCGTCGATCTCGCGTTGCACCGCCGCGTAGTAGGCCGCCGCGCCTTTCCTCCCCTCGCCCATGTCCACGGGATTGATATGACCGCCGACGCCGACGGAAATTTTCGCATGGAGCCGGTTCTCGCCGCCCGCCTTGCCGCGGGTGTAGTGGAGGACGCGGTCCCCGCATTTGAAGATGCAATACGGGATGATCTGCTTGTGGCTGGGGTCTTCCTCCGCCGCCGCACGATCCAGGAAAAAGTGGGCTTCCGGCTCCAGAAGCGCCGCCACCAGATCGTCCACGCCGTCGGTGCGAAAGCCCTCGAACATCCCGAGTCCCTCCAAAAGCCCGCGTTTCACCACCAACACCTCTTCGCCCGCATATTTCGACATGCGCGGATGCTCAGGGCATTCCCCCGCTCCGGGCAATGCGGAAATTTACGCGGTCAAGGCTTCTTCTCCTCCATGGCCGCGAGCAGGATGCGCAGCGCCCCGCCGGAGATCCAAACCTCCCATACGAGGCTGGCCAGCGAAGCCCCCATGAGAAGCAGCGCGACGGCGAACGAGGGCATCGCCAGCCATTGCGCTCCGGCGATCACGCTGACCATGGAAACGACGCAGAGCAACAGGCTCAGCGCGCCGAGAAGCTGCATGAACCGGATCAGCACCAAGCGCTTCTGCAGGTTCTCGATCTGCTGCCGCGCGACGCAATCGCCCTGTTCCATCCAATCGCTGTGGAGCTTGCGGATCAGCGCGGAGAGATGCAGGAAGCGGTTCGTGTAGGAAAGAAACAGCAAACTGATGGCGGGAAACAGCAGGGCGGGCGTGGAAACCTCAAGCAACATGCCGCTTTCTATCCTTTCGGTCGAGCTTTGCAAACGCCATCCCCAACCCACCTGCCACGATAAATCAGCCCCCGCCATCCGTTCGGAACCCCGCACACCCGCCATTTCCCGGTGGCGTCCTCCATGCAAAGTCCCGATGACTGACTCATTCCCTTGAAAAACCGACCATCAAACCTACGTTTCCGTCCAGTCTTTCAATGATTATCCGGCACCCGATCATGTTTTTATTCGCCCTAGCCCTAGTCGGGCGGGCCGATGATTTCGCGGGCAAGGCGACGCCCCTGCTTGCGAAATATTGCTACGATTGCCACGGCGAGAAAAAGCAGAAAGGCGGGATCGAAGTCCACCAATTGGACTCCACCGACGCCGCCCTGCGCCACCACCGCTTCCTGAAGAACATCGCGAAGCAAGTCGAACAGGGCGACATGCCCCCCGATGACGAGGATGTGCTGCCCACCGACGCCGAGCGCAAGGCGCTGGTCGATGAAATCGGCTCGGTGCTCAGGAAACTGGAAACGGGTGATTTCCCCCGCAACCCAGGCCGCACCACCGTCCGCCGCCTCAACCGCAACGAATACAACAACACCGTCCGGGATCTCTTCGGCATCGACTTCCTGCCCGGCCGCGATTTCCCGTCCGACGGAGCGGGCGGCGAAGGTTTCGACAACGTCGGCGACGCCCTGTTCGTCCAGCCCTCGCTCACCGAAAAATACCTCGGAGCATCGAAGGCGGTAATGGATTCGATTTACACCGACCCGAAGCACCTCGCCCGCGTGATCATCGCCAGACCGAGTGACAAACTGCCGCCCGACAAGGCCGCCAGGAGCGTCCTGCTCTCGCATGCCTCGCTGGCCTTCCGCCGCCGGGTTAGCGACGAGGATCTCGCTCCGCTGCTGGCTTTGTTTCAGAAAAAATTCGAGTCAGGAGCCGGCTTTGAAGACTCCCTCCGCCCCGCCCTCCAAGCGTTGCTGCTCCATCCCTCCTTCCTGTTCCGGATCGAAGCCGACAAACCCGGCCAATCCGAATGGAAAATCGACGATTTCGAACTCGCCACCCGCCTCTCGTATTTTCTCTGGGCCTCCATGCCGGATCGCCGCCTGCTCAAGCTGGCCGACGAAGGAAAACTTTCCGACCCCGCCACCCTCCGCGCGGAGGCGATGCGAATGATCGCGGATCCCCGCTCGGAGACCTTGTCCCGCCACTTCGCAGGCCAGTGGCTCGGTTTCGAAGATCTTCGCGAAGTCGCCCAGCCGGACGTTAAACGCTTCCCGACTTTCACCCAGAGCCTGCGCGTCGCGATGTACCGCGAGTCGGTCGAATTTTTCAACCACCTCGTCCGTGCGAATCGCCCCGCCACCGAATTGATCCATTCCGATTACACCTTTGCCAATGGCGAGCTCGCCAAGCACTACGGCATCGAAGGAAGCGCGGGCAGCCAGTTCCAGAAAATCACCCTGACCGATCCGAACCGCGGGGGCGTGATCGGACAGGCATCCATCCTCACCAGCACGTCGATGCCGCTGCGCACCAGTCCGGTGAAACGCGGAAAATGGATCCTCGACACCCTGCTGGGCACCCCGCCTCCACCGCCGCCACCCGACGCGGGAGTCCTGCCCGGAGACGACAAATCAACGGCCGGGCTGTCGTTTCGCGAAACGCTCGAAGTCCACCGCACCAAGGCATCCTGCGCCGGTTGCCATGAGAAGATCGACCCTCTCGGCTTCGGCCTGGAGAACTTCGATGCGATCGGCCGCTGGCGGACAACGGACGCCAACGGCAAGCCCGTCGATTCCCTCGCCATTCTACCCGGCGACATCACCTTCTCCTCGCCGAAGGAACTCAAGGAGCTGCTGCTCTCTTCCGATGAACTTTTCCTGCGCAACCTCGCCCGGAAAATGCTAGCATACTCACTGGGCAGGCCGCTGGAATACTATGACGAGCCCGTCGTCACCGACCTTGTCGCCAAGCTCCGCAAAAACGACCTCAAGATGCAGACGCTCATCCTTTCCATCATCGAATCCCCGCCTTTCCAATACCGCAGCGCGAAACGGTAACTCCTCCTTGTTTCACCGATCCACTCCCGACACCCCATCCCTATGGCCAATATCCAATCCCAGAAATGGCTCATGCCCCGCCGCAGTTTCCTCCGCGGTGCCGGGGCCACGCTTGCCCTGCCCTTTCTCGACGCCATGCGCCCGCTGCTGGCCGCAGGAAAATCCGGCTCCACGCCGGTGCGCATCGCCCTGCTCTACATGCCGAACGGCGTGCGCCAGGACCGCTGGACACCGGAGGGCGACGGATCGCGCTTCAAGCTCTCCCCCATCCTTTCCCCTCTGGAAAAGCACCGCGAGGAACTGCTGATCCTCACCGGCCTGCAAAACAAGGCCTCCTTCACCGGTGACGGCCATTACGTGAAAACCGGCGGCTGGCTGACCGGCACCACCATCACCAAAACCACCGGTTCCGACATCGCCGCCGGCGGCATCTCGATGGATCAGATCGCCGCCCGGCAAATCGGCCAGCGCACCAAACTGCCCTCACTCGAACTCGGCACCGAACCCGTCGCCACCGGCATCGATACCAACGTCAACTACACCCGCCTCTACGCGTCCCATATTTCCTGGAAGACATCCACCGTCCCGCTCCCCTGCGAGATCAACCCCCGCGTCGCCTTCGACAGGCTCTTCCGCACCCGCTCCAAGGATGGCGAAAAGCAGGCTGCGGATGACAAATCCGTGCTCGACCTGATCCGGGACGACACCCGGCGCCTGCAATCCAAGCTGGGAGAATCCGACAAAAACAAACTCGAACAATACCTCGAATCGATCCGCGAGGTGGAGCGCCGCATCGAGGCCGAGGCCGACCTGCTCGGCAGCGGTGAGAACCTGGCGCCGGAACTCCTCGAACAGATGAGCTTGCTCGACAAGCGGATCATGAAAGCGATGGGCAAGGCCAACCGGGAGGAGGAACTCAACTCGATGCCCCGCTTCGACCATGGCGAACATTGCCGCATCATGATGGATCTCATGGTGCTCGCCTTCTGGTCCGACTCCACCCGCGTCTCGTCCTTCATGTTTGGCAACGATGTCACCGGCCGGAATTTCTCATTCCTCGAAGGCGTCAATGGCGGCCACCATGATCTTTCCCACCACAGCAACGATGCCGCCAAGCTCGACCAATACGAGAAAATCAACCGCTGGCACATCGATCAGTATGCCTATATGCTCGACCAGATGAAAGGCATCAAGGAAGGTGAAGGCAACCTGCTGGATCACTCGATGGTCGCCTTCGGCTCGCCGATCCGTGACGGAAACGCCCACGACCCGAAGAACGTCCCCGTCCTCGTCGCGGGCGGCTCGAAGGCCGGCCTCAAGACCGGAAAACACGTCGTTTACGAGGAGGGCACCCCGCTCTGCGGCCTGTGGATCAGCATGCTTGAGACCGCCGGTGTGAAAGCACACGAACTCGGCGACGCCTCGGACGGACTGCGCGGCATCGCCTGAAGCCGGTTTCCAATTGCCATGTCCGCCTCCACCCCATGCTTGCATTCCCGCCAAGCATCGCGATTCTCGCCACATGCGCAACGCCAGCCCCCTCGTCCTTAGCCTTATTCTCGCGGCTACCGCCGTCTTTCTCGCCCTACGCGGCAAAGAGACCACCCAAACCATCGCCGCGCCCGTTCCCGTGGAGGCGAGGCAATGGCCGCAGGAGAAATCCGACATTGCGCCGGATCCCGCTGCGGTCTTCGGGACTTTGGAAAACGGCATGCGCTACATGATCCTGCCGAACTCCGAACCACCGAACCGCCTTTCCCTCCGTCTCCACATCGCGGCGGGATCGCTGATGGAGGAGGACGACCAACGCGGGGTCGCTCATTTCCTGGAGCACATGGTTTTCAACGGCACCAAACGCCACAAGGACGCCAACACCCTGATCCGCGAGATGCAGACGCGCGGCATCGCTTTCGGAGCGCACGTCAACGCCTACACCTCCTTCGACGAGACCGTTTACATGCTCGACCTGCCCGACCTGAAACCGGACACCATGAAACTCACCTTCGGCGTGCTGCGCGACTTCGCGGACGGCGCGTTGCTGAGCGAGGAGGAAATCGATGCGGAGCGCGGCGTGATCCTCGCGGAGAAGGCTTCGCGTGACTCGGTGGAATACCGGATGATGCTGAAACAGTTCCAGACGATGCTGCCCGGCTCGCTGATCGGCCAGCGTTTCCCCATCGGCGAGGAAGAAGTCATCAAGACCGCACCTCGCGAGCGCTTCGTGGATTTCTACCGGAAATACTACACTCCGGAACGCATGACCTTCGTCGCCGTAGGCAACATCGACGCAGCAGAGCTCGAACTCACGATCAAGGAAACCTTCGGCTCACTCGTGAACCCCGAGAAACCCGGCGCTGACCCCGACATGGGCGAGGTGGCCATTCCCGAGGGCGTGAAGGCGCACATTTTCAGCGATCCCGAACTGACCTCCACGGATGTTTCCCTGAACCTCGTCCGTCCCTTCGAGCGCAAGCCGGACACCAAGGAAACCCGCGCGGCGAGATTCCCCGTGGAGATCGCGCACTCGATCATGGGTCGCCGTTTCGAGCGGATCACGAAACAGGAGAACTCGCCGGTAAGCGCCGGTTCCGCCTCGAAATACGCGCTCTTCAATGAACTGGAAATGGGCTCCGTTTCCCTCACCGCCGCCGATGACCGCTGGCAGGAAGTGGTGCCGGTTCTGGAGCAGGAACTCCGCCGCGCCAAGGAACACGGCTTCACGGAGGCCGAGCTTTCCGAAGCGAAGGCGAACCTCCTCAACGCCTACCGCGAAGCCGTGAAACGCAAGGACACCCGCAAGTCCGACTCGCTCGCCACCGACATCGCGAGTTCGGTGAACGATGGCAGCGTCTTCTCCACCCCGGAGACCGACCTCGCTCTCGCCGAGGAAATCCTCAAAGGCATCACGGTGGATAAGGTGCACGAGGACTTCGTGAAATTCTGGGAAGCGCCGGGATACCACCTCGTCCTCTCGACCAAGGAAGCAGCCGAAGACGCAGCGGAAACGCTCGCCAAGCTTTACGCGGAATCCGCCAAAAACACCGTCGAGCCGCCCGCCGCCCGCGAACTCATCCCCTTCGGCTACACCGATTTCGGCACGCCCGGAACCGTGGCGGAAACCGTCGAAGTCGAGGATTTAGGCATCACCCAGATCAAGCTGGCGAATAACGTCCGCATCAACCTAAAGAAAACCGATTTCGAGAAAAACCGCATCCGCATGATGGCCCGCATCGGAACGGGCCAGCTCTCGCAGCCGGAGGGTATGCCGATGCTCGACAAATTCGCCAATGCGGTCTTCGACGGCGGCGGACTCGGCAAGCACACGAACGACGAGCTTTCGGAAATCCTCGCCGGCCGCAACGTCTCGACCTCCCTCTCCATCGGCGAGGACGCGTTCACCCTTTCCGGCTCGACCACGCCGGAAGACCAGCTCCTCCAGCTCCAGATCATGGTCGCCTCGATCACCGATCCCGGCTACCGCCCGGAGGCTCTCTGGCAGTTCCAGAAGGCGATCCCCATGCTTTTCCAATCGCTCAAGCACACCACCGGCGGCCCGATGATGGAGATGGACGCCTGGCTCCACGGCGGCGATTTCCGCTTCACGATCCCCGCCCAGGAACAGATCTCCAACTACACCATCGACCAGGCGAAGGCTTGGCTCACGCCGGAGCTTGAAAAAGGATATCTGGAACTGAGCATCGTCGGCGACTTCGACCGGGAGGCTCTGCTGAAAGACCTGCTCGCCACCTTCGGCACGCTCCCTGAGCGCGATGCCGCCCTCCCCGCCGAGACCCCGCTTTCCCGCAGCGTGAAGTTCCCCGCACCGCCTTCGGAAAAGACCTTCTCCTACGAATCCAAGATCCCGCAGGCCGCCGCCACCGCCGTTTGGAAAACAGCCGGCATGCGCGGTAACATCCCCGAAGCCCGCCGCCTCAACGTGCTTTCCGAAATCTACGGCGACCGCCTCCGCGAGGAGATCCGCGAGAAACTCGGAGCCTCCTACTCGCCCAACGCCGGCGCGGGCGGTTCCGATGCGCTGGAAGGCTTCGGCTACCTCATCGGCCAATC
The DNA here is from genome assembly GCA_046051965.1 of Verrucomicrobiota bacterium. GTDB lineage: Bacteria > Verrucomicrobiota > Verrucomicrobiia > Verrucomicrobiales > Akkermansiaceae > Luteolibacter. The sequence continues at coordinate 50,144 of JBJONG010000005.1, read as the reverse complement.
CATCGGCAAGCCCGACGACATCCCGCTCCTCCTCACCACCATGGAAACGATCGCCACCGAGTTTTCCAAAAAGGGTGCCACCCAGGACGAACTCGACCGCGCGCTAACCCCCACCCTCTCCTCCCTCGAGAAAACCCTCCGCGACAACTCCTACTGGCTCTCCACCGTCCTCTCCCAATCCCAGGCCGACCCCGAGAGACTCGATCTCGCCCGCTCCCGCGACAAGGACTACCGCTCCATCACCCTCAAGGAAATCAACGCCCTCGCGAAAAAATACTACGCCCCCAAAAACCTCCACAAGGTCTCCATCCTTCCGAAGTGAGTAGATAAAACCAAGGGTTTGACGCGCCAAACCGATACCCACGACTCCCTCCGTCTCCATGGTCCAGCAATAAAGGACGCCGCTGCGTCAGTGAGCGGCGCTTCGGCAAGAGAAATCCCCAATCCGCGCGGGGTGATGGCGGAATCGGGAGAATCCACGGCGGTTTTTTACTTCCGGGAAATTGCTCATTGAATGAAGGCTCCTTGGAAGAGCCTGCCTCCGAACGGGAGGGCAAGGGAATGGTGGGCTGAGAAAAGAGGACTGCTTAAAATGGATGAGTCAGCATCACGGCCGTTGTTAAACCGTCAATATCGTAGTTAAAACTGCTGAGTCCGACTTGCTTGGAAAAGGATTGCCCCATGTCGGTGCGCAGCAATGTCTTGATCGACCAGTCACGGTCCGCCGGTTTCCACTCGGCGGCGAGTTGCAGATAGAACCCGGTGAGCATCCGGTTCCCCGATGCAGTGTCGTTCCAATTCTGGATGAGAGCAGAACCACTCCCATTGGCGACAGTGAGCTGTTCTTGCTGACTGGCAGACCAGCGCAGCCAGTGTAAGGAAACGCCTACGCCTGCTGCGAGGTTCCATTCAGGAGAAAGCGGCCGAGCGAAGGTAGGGCCAAACGAAAAGGTCGTGTGGTCGGCACTGAAACTGGAGGTAATGCGATTGCTTACCAAGGCGTTCTCCGAGGTGGTCGGCAAGGTCACCAAGGTTCGTGAGTCGGGAATATTTCCCAGCAGAAAGCCAGGGCTATCAGGCGCGCCAGTATATGGAGCTGGGGGGATCAAAGCTCCTAAGCCTCCGAGATTATAGACATCGCTCCACTCTTGACGGAAATCATTCCTCTCCTGCGCAAGCGAGAAGTTGCTCCAATCGCTATTAAAATCCACCGGACTGTAGGCAAGAAGCATGCTGAAACCGAGCCGCATCCCCGCAATCTCACGTTTATACAGGGCATCGAACTGTAGAACCGGCGCAATGCCGCGCTGCGGATCATCACCTGATGGGGCAGCCGTGACAGTCCGAATATCGTTGCGAATGCTTTGGAAGCCGATCGCGCTGAATGAAATGCTATCCCCCGCAAGATCCACTTGGCTGGCGTTCTGATAGCTCCAATCACTCGTCAACCCATCGATTGCCGTGCTATTGTCTGTGCCGACTGAGCCGTCGACATAAGTCCGCGGGCCAATTACACCCACCGAGCCGATGGGCGGTGTGCTCAGAGCATTGTCACCAACGAACGAAGGGATCACCACTCCATCGCTGCGTGAGCCACCGTTGAAACCCAGGGTGCCCGATTGCCGCCACGCAGGGCCGGTAGACAATGAGAATTCCCAGTCTCCGTTCGCCGCCACTTGCGAATTGGCATAACCCGTCCCGGCACACGAGCAAGCGAACATGATTGCAACGAATTGGGAACGGATCATGAAATATGGGCTATAAATTCAGTTTTCAATGCTCTGCACCCGGTAGAATCTTTGAGGCACCGTCGATGGCGGGCTATCAGTCCATGGCGGACCGCGGTCGATCCATTGCACTTTCTTGCCACCTGCGCTGATGAGATCGGAACAGTTCTTCCATGTCGCTACATCATCACTGTATTGGATGCGGTACAGCTGTCCCGGGCGAGCATTGAACTCGATCACCACGCTGCCATCGGCCTGTTTCTCGATACGGTTTACGGCGACAGCCATATCAGGGATTTCTTCGGAAATTTCACTCGATGTTAGCGAATTCGGTTTGGTGACGGAAGCGGTGATCGTCGGAGTGGGAACCGTCCCGCGAGGCGTTGCAAAATACTCGATCACGAATGAGACCGACTCAGCAGGTTTCATCGGCAGGTGATAGGCAATGGAACCTCCGCCATCCAAAGTTGCAGAACCATTGTAAAGGCTCACGCCAGGACGAAGGCCGGAGATGGAGAGATCAAAGCCCGCGATCGCCCGAGCGGCGACGTTCGTGACGGTGATTTTCTGCTCATAGAGTCCGGTGAGGCGACTCAATATGGGTTGGGAATCCATCGTCACGCGTGGAGCAGGGAGATCAGGCAGAATGATTTCAAGAGTCATTTGAGCGGATACTCCAGCTGCATCCGTTACCATGACTGCGACGTTGGATGTGCCGCTCATATAGGGCGCGAATCCAACATCCAAACCGCCCCTGCCATCGAGCCGCAAATCAGAAAAAATGGCAGGGTTGGAATTTCCCATCATCGCCCATTGATGGGTATCCTTTTCATCCGGATCGACGAGGAAGGCATTCATGTTGGCCCGAATGTCCTCGCCCGTGTCTTTGGCAACGAGGCGGGGTTTGGTTTGAGGCAGCACCGGGGCATCATTTCGCCATTGGGACGTAATCAGAAAATCCCTATCCTCGGACTGGTTTTGTGCATTGACCGCGCGCAGGACGACACGGTGGGACTCGCTGCGCTTGATTTGATCACCCGAATCGCCTTCCAGAGGGGTGCCGCTTAAGACACCATTCGAAAAGCTCAACCAAGCAGGAAGAACCGGAGCACTGACGGAGACAGCGCCGGTGCCGAGCGTGCTCCATTCGAAGGCGGGCGTCCATGCGAAGGGCGTGTCTTCGACCGCAGGAGGTGTGGATATGAATGTGTGGACCACTTCCAAGTTCTTGTTCAGGATATGGATGCGTGGGACACCATTCTCCATGGTGATGAGCGCGAGCTTGGTTGAATCAATCGCCAACAACCGAAGAGGAGTGCCGGGAACCAGCGGGAGCGCGGCCATTTCGACCAAAGTCGTGGAGTTCCATCTCCGGATCCAGGTTGATGTCCCGGTTTCGTGAAGGGTGATTAGTTTTTGATTCCACCACAGGGCATCCGTGAAGGTGGGAACGGAGGTGCTCAGTCGAGTCATGTCTTTGGTATTGAACACCACACCGCTGCCAATCACGACCCTGGAGCCATCAGGACTGACCCGGATTGGTGGCTGCACCCTGAAATCGCCATGATACGGAGTCTCTCCATTGCCGGTGATCTTGCCGGTGGTATCAATGGTTTCGTAGTGGAGGTCGTTCGGACTAAAAGCGTCGCGGAAAAAATACATGCGTCGCTTGATCGGATCCCACTCCCAAACGCGTGAGGAATAGTTCCAGTCCACCGACTGGAGCATCGCACCGGCGGGCGAGAAGACGTAATGGGAACCCCAAGCCCCGGAAGGATCTGAGACGAAGATGAATTCACCCGCTGTGGCAAGACCGCTTGGTTTCTGAGGCAGCGAGAAAAGCGGGGTTTCAAGGGGCGTGGCCGCACCGAGATCCATTTTCCGAACGGCCTGGGAAGCATAGGCGAAGTAGGCGCTGTGGTTTTCCACCGAATAAGCCGCATAATCCGGCGAGCCCTTAAGCGGGAAGCTTCCCGTGTATTTGCGCTCGGCGGGCGACCAGCGGAAAAGGCTCAGCTGTGACTTGCAGAACAGAAGCAGATTGCCATCCTTATCCACAAAGACATCATCAACGGTATAAGGCAGCCCGTTGGGATCAATCGATTGCCCCGGTTGCGGGGCTTTGAGCGAGGCAAGCGGCACGGTTTCCACCCGCAGTCCACGGGGGCTGGTTCCGTCAGTAATGAAAACCACGGCCTCCTCGGCATTCACCGCCAAGCGCAAGCCTGCAGCGGAAAGGGTTAAGGTTCCGGCCTCAAGTAACGTGTTCGAGAATGAGACCAGCTTGTCGCCACGCAGCACGATGGGAATGTCGACACCATGAAAGGCTAGATCCGTGAACGAGCCGTTGAAGCTATTGGTGTATGCGAGCGAGTCGGTCGAATAGACGGTGCCTGAGTCATCCGCCACGCGGGCTCCATTCGGGAAAACGAAGGTGCGCGCCGCTGTGGGATAATCTCCGGAAGAAGGACCAACCTTGCCAACCGTGAATTTGCCGATTGCATCAAACTCAAGATACTGGATCCCAGGGGAGTCTCGAAAATAGGCACGATTGAGGCTGGGCACGACGGAGAATCCGCTGCCTGAAGACCAATGATTGAAATTCGCCATGAAAATGCCTGTTGACTTGTCCAACGTGACATAACTGCCGTCCGACGGGGCAAAGGCGAGAATGTTCTTCAAAGTAAACAGGCTTGATATCGTTGACTGAGCATTCCCCATCGGAGTGCGGTTGCGTCCCGCAAGGGAGAAGCGGATCACAGAGCGATCCTCGGCTACGAACACTGCGGACTCATCGACCCACAATGCGGTGGCAGCGGCGTTGAGAGGAATGGACGGCAACCAGACCCGGGAAACCAGGTCATAGCGCTCAATACGGTGAGGCTCGCTGAATGCAAAGTATTGGATATCGCCCGAGCGCATGGCGTGTCCTGTGAAGCTTCCGCCTAGCGCCGGAGTCTTGGCCGTTACGCTTGCATGGCTGGAGCTTCCCCTGCTGTTAAAAGCCGCAACTCGATAAGTGTAATCCGTGTCGGGTGTGGTGGTAGAATCGGTGAAGGTTTTTTTGTTATACGATACCGTTGCAAGCAGAGTCCAAACCCCGGCAGGATTACTGGAACGCTCGACCGTAAAGCCATCCTCGTTGGTTGTGTTGTCTGTCCATTTCAATGTCACCGAAGCCTGAGTAAGTGCCGCGACGGTGAGCGATGAGGAAAATGAAGGGACGGAATCGAAGCCAAGGGTCGTCCCGCTCACTTGAGCGGACAGGTCGCCGCTTACCGCGCCTTTTTCGATCTGAATGCGGAAGAAGTAAGTGGCGTTGGCGGCAAGTCCCGTGCTTGTGAATGAAGTGGCTCCGGCTGGCACGTTGAACACGGAGGCCTGTCCGCCAGCCGTGGTGGAACGAAGAATCCGAAACCCCGTTTCATTGGACCCATTATCCTGCCATTCGAGCGTGATCGAGTTTCTGAATATCCGGGTGACACGCAGATTGTATGGCTCGCCAACCGGTTCATCCGGAGAGCTGAGGGTTCGCATGGTGGCGCCAGGCGAAGGTGTAGAATCAAGCGTGCCGGCGACGGCCATTACACGGAATTCATAGGTCGTGTTGGCTGCCAGGCCGGGGATGGTGGAGGCTTTCACGCCCGCCCCCACCGTCGCGCCGGTAATCCATGCGCCCGGGCCGACCCGGTATTCCAAGCGGAACGAATCTTCGTTGTCCGAGTTGTCGACCCATTGAAGGGAAACGGAGTCCACGGTGCGTCCGGTCACTGTCAGTCTGGAGGGTGCTACCGGACGAATCGGTGAGATGTAAACAGGATTGAACGCACGATCCAGCAGGATGAAGCGAGGGGTGTTCTGGACGGACGTAACGATTAACACGCCCAGAGCCGTATCGAACAAACGCACCGGGGTGCCGTTGAATTGTCTTACAGTAGTGCTTGGAAGGAACTGATCCCCTTCCCATACCTGGAGCTGGCTGATGCCGCTGATCTCACGCAGAGTCAGTAGTTTGCCTCCCGACCATAACCCATCCATGAACCCATTTGACAGATCCGCCTTTTTGGTGAGGCCATCGGTATTGAACACCACACCGCTGCCGATCACGACTTGGGAGCCGTCCGGGCTGACCCGAATGGGTGGATGGATGTCGAAATTGCCATGATACGGAGTCTCTCCTTCCTCGGTGATAACTCCCCTATTGCTGATGGTTTCAAAATGGAGGTCATTCGGACTGAGGCCATCGCGGAAATGATAAACGCGGCGCTTCACGGGATCCCATACGTTGTGATTTCCGCTGTAATGATTGAAGCGGCTGTTCGAGATGTGTTGTCCCGCAGGAGAAAAGGTCATCAAGTGATTGCCTGTGGAGACATACGCAAATTGACCCGCCATTGTGAAACCGCGAGGCTGCGCCGGCAAATTAAAGAATGCGGCTTCTTGCGGCATTTCCGCACCGAGGTCCAATTTGCGAACGGTTCGGGAAGCATAGGCAAAGTAGGCGCTGTGGTTTTGCGACGAATAAGCGGCATAATCCGGCGAGCCCTTAAGCGGGAAGCTTCCCGTGTATTTGCGCTCGGCGGGCGACCAGCGGAAGAGGCTCAGCTGTGCCTTGCTGAACAGCAGCAGATTGCCATCCTTATCCACAAAGACATCATCAATGGTATAAGGCAGCCCGTTGGGATCAATCGACTGCCCAGGTTGCGGGGCTTTGAGCGAGGAGAGCGGCACGGTTTCCACCCGCAGTCCACGGGTGCTCGTTCCGTCAGCAATGAAGACTACGGCATCCTCGGCATCCACCGCCAAGCGCAAGCCTGCAGCGGAAAGGGTGAAGGTTCCGGCCTCCAGCAACGTGTTGGAGTATGAGATCAGCTTGTCGCCACGCAGCACGATGGGAATGTCGACACCATGAAAGGCAAGGTCCGTGAACGAGCCGTCGAAGCTATTGGTGTATGCGAGCGAGTCGGTCGAATAGACGGTGCCCGAGTTATCGGCCACGCGGCCTCCATTTGGGAAAACGAAGGTGCGCACCGCTGTGGGATAATCTCCGGAAGAAGGACTAAGCTTGCCAACTGTGAATTTGCCGGCTGCATCAAACTCAAGATACTGGATCCCAGGGGAGCCTCGAAAATAGGCTCGATTGAGACTGGGCACGACGGAGAATCCGCTGCCTGAAGACCAATGATTGAAATTGGCCATAAGAATGCCAGAGGTTTTGTTCAGCGTAACAAAACCCCCGTAAGTCTGCTCGAACACGAGAATGTCCTTCATAGTAAACAGGACTTTTATCGTTGACTGGGCATTCCCCATCGGAGTGCGGTTGCGTCCCGCAAGCGAAAAGCGGATCACAGAACGATCCTCGGCCACGAACACAGCGGACTCATCGACCCACAATGCGGTGGCAGCGGCGTTGAGAGGAATGGAAGGCAACCAGACCCGGGAAACCAGGTCGTAACGTTCGATACGGTTCGGCCTTTTGAATGCGAAGTATTGGATGTCGCCCGAGCGCATGGCGAGTCCGGTGAAGATGCCGCCTAGAGCCGGAGTCTTGGCTGTGACGCTGACATGGCTGGAGCTTCCCTTGCTGTTGAAGGCCGCGACCCTATAAGTATATTTAGATGCAGGCGTGGCGGTGCTGTCGATGAACGTCTCTGTGTTGTAAGGTAGCTTTGCAAGCAGGGTCCAAACCCCGGCAGGATTACTGGAACGCTCGACCGTAAAGCCATCCTCGTTGCTTGTATTGTCTGTCCATTTCAATGTCACCGAAGCCGGAGTAAGAGCCGCGACGGTGAGCGATGAGGAAAATGAAGGGGCGGAATCGAAGCTAAGGGTCGTCCCGCTCACTTGCGCGGACAGGTCGCCGCTTACCGCGCCTTTTTCGATCTGAATGCGGAAGAAGTAAGTGGTGTTGGCGGCAAGTCCCGTGCTTGTGAATGAAGTGGATCCGGCTGGCACGTTGAACACGGTGGCCTGCCCCCCCGCCGTGGTGGATCGAAGAATCCGAAACCCCGTTTCATTGGCTCCATTATCCTGCCATTCGAGCGTGATCGAGTTTCTGAAAATCCGAGCGACCCGCAGATTGTATGGCTCGCCAACCGGTTCATCCGGAGAGCTGAGGGTTCGCATGGTGGCGCCAGGCGAAGGAGTAGAATCAAGCGTGCCGGCGACGGCCATTACGCGGAATTCATAGGTCGTGTTGGCTGCAAGGCCGGGGATGGTGGAGGCTGTCACGCCCGACCCCACCGTCGCGCCGGCAATCCATGCGCCAGGGCCGACCCGGTATTCCAAGCGGAACCAATCTTCGTTGTCCGAGTTGTCGGTCCATTGAAGGGAAACGGAGTCCACGGTGCGTCCGGTCACTATCAGTCTGGAGGGTGCTGCCGGACGGGTCGGTGAGATGTAAACGGGATTGAACGCACGATCCAGCAGGATGAAGCGAGGGGTGTTCCGGACGGAAGTGACGATTAACACGCCCTGAGCCGTGTCGAACAATCGCACCGGGGTGCCGTTGAACTGGCGCACGGTAGTGCTTGGCAAGAACTGATCCCCTTCCCAGATCTGGAGCTGGCTGATTCCGCTGATCTCACGCAGAGTCAGTAGTTTTCCTTCTGACCACGTTCCATCCTTGAATCCATTGGCAAGATTCGCCTTTTTGGTTAGGCCGTTGGCATTGAACACCACACCGCTGCCGATCACGACTCTGGAACCGTCCGGGCTGACCCGAATGGGTGGCTGGATATCGAAATCGCCATGATATGGAGTGTCACCATTGCCGGTGATTTTGCCGGTGGCATCAATGGTTTCGTAGTGGAGGTCGTTCGGGCTGCTATCGTTGCGAAAAAAATACATCCGTCGCTTGATCGGATCCCACTCCCAAACGCGTGAGTAATAGTTCCAGTCCACCGACTGGAGCATCGCTCCGGCGGGCGAGAAGACGTAATGGGATGCCCAGGCGCCGGAGGGATCTGAGGCGAAGATAAACTCACCGGCTGTGGCAAGACCGCTTGGTTTCTGGGGCAGCGAGAAAAGCGGGGTTTCAAGGGGCGTGGCCGCACCGAGATCCATTTTCCGAACGGTCTGGGAAGCATAGGCGAAGTAGGCGCTGTGGTTTTCCGCCGAGTAAGCGGCATAATCCGGCGTGCCGATAAGCGGGAAGCTTCCCGTGTATTTGCGCTCGGCGGGCGACCAGCGGAATAGACTCCGCTTTGCCTTGCTGAACAGCAGCAGATTGCCATCCTTATCCACAAAAGCGTCATCAATGGCATAAGGTAGCCCATTGGGATCAATCGTCGGACCCGGTTGCGGGGCTTTGAGCGAGGAAAGAGCGACGATTTGAACGCCGGGTGAATCTGTTGCGGGTGAAAACACGAAGGCCTCAGTGCCAGTCACATAGAGCTTGGAACGGGAACTCGATGCCACGGTGCTGCGCCCTGCTTCCAGAAGGTTCGAACTGAATGCCACCAAGGTGAAATCCCGAAGCACGATCGGGACGTCACCATTGAAGGCGATGTCGATCACTGAGCCGACGAGGCTCCCCGCGTAGGTCAGCTCAGGAGCTGCATAAAATGTTCCCGACGAGTCGAGAACCCTTGTCTCATTGGGAAACACCCATGTCTTCGAGGCGGACGGGTAATCCCCATGATGAGGGCTGCCAACCACGTTTGAAACAACTCCCGCGTCGGTATAGCTGGCGGTGACAATATCCGACGGACTGATCCCCTGGGTCCGGCCATAAAGCCGGTTGGTTCCAGGTGCATGGCTGGCACCATACATCGAGTTTACGTAGGTTTCCTTGGTTGAGAGTTGTGCTCCGGTAGTCCGATTGAAGATGGTAATGCGTGAATACAATCCGCTTGAGTGCACGGCGATCAAAAGATTTCCATCAAGGAACAATGACTGGATTGAGGAAGATGTCTCGCCGATGGTGGCTTCGCTGTTGAAGTCCTTGTCATAGCGATAAATCTTCGTGCCGTAAGCCACCGCCGCACCTTGCCCGTCAGCAGCCATCGCGGTGGCTCCGGCTCGCGGCAGTGTGAAAGACGGCAGCCAAGTCTTAGCGGCCATGTCATAACGCTGGATCCTCTCACCAACCAGAAACCTCGCCTCGTTTCCGTTCCGCTGGCTGTCCATCCATACTGTCTGGCCGTTGGCCAGACTCATGATCATGGCAAGTGCCACAAGCAGGAGCTTGTAGAAGCGTGATGAAGTCAAAAAATTTTTCCGACGCATACTGGCTACATCTTAAAATTGCCAGGAATTTGCTCTTGTGATCATGGGAGGGAAAGCAAAGACCTTTGCAAAGGGCTATGCGGATTGAATAGCCAAAGCACGCAGCAAGGGCAAGAGGTAATGATCGCTAGATTTCCGTCAGACAGCCCTTCGGCTCAAAGTTTTCCGGCAGAATAGAGCAAGGGGGAGCACCCGAATATCGCTAGAACCCTGCAAGACCAATGGCATTGGCAGTGCCAACCCATTTTTGAAAGCGAAATCCATACGGTTTGATGGCTCTGCCACCCTGAGGGCAGTTCGCTGCGCTTCTGTCCACCCCCTGCGGGTATTCTCGGCTGCGACACTCTTTGTCTGGGACCCGGAATCGAGTGTCTGGCAGCGCTACTCGCATGTTTCACCGTTTGTTGCCGTTCACCGCGACTCCTTGTCCTGGCATTGCTCGGAGAAAAATCACTTATATCTAACTGGACACCCAAACGCTTTGCCCGCCTCGTGGCGCTTGTCCCTGATTCCCAGTGCGAAGGTTTTCGGTATGGATGCGACCGTGTGGACGATGTCTGGCGGTGTAAAATCTCCCGTGCAACATGCGCAAGCTGCATCCTGAAATTTCATCCGAGTGACTGTGGGTATCTCCGCTTTCCTTACGGCTCGTGCGTTTCCTTCTGGCCAATCGCGGCATGCTCTCCATCCTGTGGCGGAGTATTTGTCCCCTCCTTAGGGTTTAAAATTTAAAGTTTAGAGTTTGAATGTTACGTCTCCCCTTCCGTTCCCGCGTCTGGCGCGGTGCCGCCGGTGAATTCGCCGGCTCCGGCACCGGGGCTTCCATGGACTTCCAGGATCACCGCGCCTACTCACCGGGGGACGATCCTCGCCACATCAACTGGCAGGCTTACGCCCGCACCGGACAGTATTCCATGAAGCTCTTCCGCGAGGAGATCCGCCCGGTGGTCGATCTCATCCTCGATGCCTCCAGCTCCATGTTTTTCTCCCCGGAAAAGGCAGGCAGGACGTCGGAGCTTCTGAATTTCCTCACCAACTCCTCGCTCGCCGCCGGAGCTTCCGTCCGCATCTACGCGATGTCCGGAGACAAGCAACTCGCCATCGATCCCATGACGCTGAAGACGAACCGCTGGCAAGCGGATGTCGCCGCGCTCGCTCCCGCGAACCCTTCCTCGCCGCCGGAAATCCATCGCATCCCGCTGCGCTCCCACGCGCTTCGCGTGTTTCTCTCCGATCTCCTTTTCCCCGCCGATCCCAACCCCCTCCTCCGCGCCCTCGGCCAGAAACAGGGCACTCCCATCCTCTTCGCACCGTTCACCGAGGCGGAGGCGAACCCCGAGTGGGCGGGGAACTACGATTTCATCGACGCCGAGCTGCACACCCGCCACCCGCACCGCATCGAGCCCGCCACCCTGCGCCGCTACCGCGAGGCTTACACCGCCCATTTCAACCTCTGGAAAGACGCCGCCATCCGCCACCAAGCTCCCCTCGCCCGCATTCCCTGCGGCACCGAGCTGATCGCAGCCCTTTACCAGCACGCCCTGCCGGTGAAGGCGCTGGAAACGACGAAGTGAGCCGCCGGGTGCTTGCTGCCGTGTTTCATCTTGAAGGGTTGCTACGCCAGGAAGAGCGAAGATGATTTAACCACGGATGGCACAGAGAGGCACGGATGAAGAGAATGGGAGGCTTCAGTTGGAGACACGTTTGATCTGAAGCCTGGCATGTTTGAAATTTAGGAGAAGGGCGGTTTTTAGGCCAGTAATGTTGAGGTAACCGAGCATTTGGGCAATGTGGTTATCGTTGAAGGAATTGACCACCTTGGGGTCGACGATGACGCTGTCGTTAACAATGAGATCGGGGATGAGGGTTCCAATGAGATGTTCGTCGTAATGGACGGGGTGTTGCTTTTGCTGCTCGCAGACAAGCCCATGCTTTGCGAGTTCGATGACGAGGGCTCGCTCGTAGAGTTTTTCATCCAGACCGGGCTTGAGCTTGTTGAGCACATTCATGGCCGCACCGATAATGACTTCAGTGAGTTGTTCGTCGTTGGTGAGCATGAAATACCCATACAACAGCCGCCATTGATGCTCAAGCATCCGTGCCCATCCGTGCAATCCGTGGTTAAAAACTCTTAAAAACTGTCAGCGTCTCCCTAGTGTACGAACCCATCTTCATCTTCCCTGAAATTTGAATTTTGATTTTTGAGTTTTCCCCCCATCCTCCCGCCCGTGAGTCCCATCCCTGTAGAGCCTTCGCTGGAGGCATTTGAAGAAGCCGCCACCCGTGGAAACGTGATCCCCGTTTTCACCCAGCTCGCGTCGGACTTCGAGACCCCGCTCTCCGCCTATCTCAAGATCCGCGACACGAAGCATTCCTTTCTCCTCGAGTCCGCGGAAGCCACCGACAAGGGCGGGCGCTGGTCCATCGTCGGCTCCGGGCCGAAGCGGATTTTCACGGCGCACGGAAAGGAAATCACCATCACCGACGGCAACAAGACCCGCACCCTCACGGCGGAGGATGATGTCCTTGCCGCGCTGGAGCGCGAAATGGCCGCTTTCAAACCCGTCGCGAACCCCTCCCTCCCCCCTTTCTCCGGCGGCATGGTCGGCTACCTTTCCTACGATGCCGTCCGCCAGTTCGAGCCGACCCTCGGTGCGCCTCCCGAAGATCCGCTCGGCATACCCGACGCTCTCTTCATGCTCGCGGACACGCTGCTCGTCTTCGATCACCGCCTGCGCCGACTGCAGATCATCGCGAACGCCTTTCTCGACGAACATCCCTCGCCCGCCGAAGCCTATACCGCCGCGCAAGGCCGCATCGCATCGATCATCGAGATCCTAAACCGCCCGCTCCACGTCCCGGCGCTCAACGGACTCGCTAAGATCACCGAGGAACCTGCGGAATCGAACACCACCCAAGCGGAATACGAAAACATGGTGCGCGAGGGCAAGGAATTCATCAAAGCCGGTGACATCTTCCAGTTCGTCCCCAGCCAGCGTTTCTCGGCGGACTTCGACCAATCCCCCGTCGATCTCTACCGCGCCCTGCGCCACGTAAACCCCTCACCCTACATGTTCGTTTTGGAAATGGGCGATTTCGCGCTCGTCGGTTCCTCGCCGGAAGTCCACGTCCGCGCCATCGCCGGGCGCATTGATATCCGCCCCATCGCCGGCACCCGCTGGAGGGGGAAAACGATCGAGGAGGACGACGCCCTCGCCGCCGAACTCCTCGCCGATCCGAAGGAACGCGCCGAGCACCTCATGTTGGTGGACTTGGCCCGCAACGACGTCGGGCGCATCGCGAAACACGGCAAGGTATCGGTCGATGATTTCATGATCATCGAGCGCTACAGCCACGTCATGCACATCGTCTCCAACGTCACCGGCGAGCTAGATCCCTCGCACTCCGCCTACGATGTCCTCCGCGCCACTTTCCCGGCTGGCACCGTCTCCGGCGCGCCGAAGATCCGCGCCATGCAGATCATCAACTCGCTGGAGAAACACAAGCGCTGCGCCTACGCCGGAGCCGTCGGCTATTTCGGATTCGACGGCTCCCACGACTCCTGCATCACTCTCCGCACCTGCCTGCTGAAAGATGGCAAAGCCTACGTCCAGGCCGGTGCCGGTGTGGTCGCCGACTCCGACCCGACCTACGAATACAACGAGACCGTCAGCAAATCCAAAGCCCTCCTCCGCGCCATCGCCCTTGCGAAGACGATCAAGGAGTGAGGAGTAGCCTCTTCCTTTTGAGGTTTAAAATTTAAAGTTTAAAGTTTCACCGTCATGCTTCTCATCCTCGATAACTACGATTCCTTCACCTACAACCTCGTCCAATACTTCGGCGAGCTGGGGGCGGAGATGAAAATTTTCCGCAACGATGCGCTTACCGTCGATGAGGTAAGATCCCTCGCCCCGGAGCGGATCTGCATTTCCCCCGGCCCCTGCACACCGAACGAAGCGGGCATTTCCCTGGAGTTGATCCGCGAACTCGGCCCCACCACCCCCATCCTCGGTGTCTGCCTCGGCCACCAATCCATCGGCCAGATCTACGGCGGCGATGTCGTCCGAGCCGACCGCCTCATGCACGGCAAGACCTCGCCCATCCACCACGACGGTTCGAGCGTTTTCAAAGGACTTCCCAGCCCCTTCGAGGCCACACGCTACCACTCGCTCATCGTGAAACGGGACACTCTCCCCGATTGCCTTGAGATCACCGCGTGGACCGAGGAAGGCGAGATCATGGGACTCCGTCACAAGGAGCATCCCGTCCATGGAGTCCAGTTTCACCCCGAATCCATCCTCACCGAACATGGAAAGCAGATGCTTGAGAATTTCCTCAAGCTCTAGCACTGTCCCTGCAACCCATAGCTTCAGGAGCAAGAATCAGGCATGCCCATCAAAGCGACTTCCTGTAGGTTTAACGTTTAGAATTCAAGGTTTCGGACATGTCGCGCTTTTTCCTCCCTCCCTCCGCCTGGACTGAAACGCCTTACCTCGAAGGCGATGAGGCGAAACACCTTTCCCAAGTGCTGCGCATCCAGCCCGGCGCTACGGTCACTGTTTTCGATGGCTTGGGAAACCATGCCGATGCCCGCGTGCTTTCCGTTTCCAAACAGCGGGTCGATCTGTTGCTGGAACTCTCCGAATCGGCCCCCACCCCACTTCCGGAAATCACCCTCGCGCAGGCGATTCCAAAGGGAAAAAACATGGATTGGATCATTCAGAAGGCCGTCGAACTCGGAGTCTCCCGCATCCAACCGATCGTCACCCGCCATACCATTGTCAGCCCCGGCGAGGACAAGGCGGAGAAATGGCGGCGCACCGCGCTCGAGGCCTGTAAACAATGCGGCCAGTTCACCATCCCGGTCATCGAAGACCCGTTGCCCTTCGCCGATTGGCTTGCGACACGCCCGCCCGCCGATTTGGAAATCATCGCCTCGCTCGCCGACAATCCACAGAACTTCCGGAACATCCTCCAATCCCGCCCCGACTTGGAAAGCGTAACCATTGTGATTGGTCCCGAGGGGGACTTTTCTCCGGAGGAAACGACATCAGCCCTCTCCGCCGGTTTCGTTCCCGTCACGTTAGGCGATCTGGTGCTCCGGGTAGAGACCGCCACCATGTTTTGCCTGTCCGCTATCCGCTTCCAATACCTCTGTTAGGGATCCATCTGCGAACGGGTTTCAAAACAAAACCGACCGCGTCAGAGCATCCGTTTCCTATCCAGCACCGCGTTGGCATAGAAGGGCGCGTAAGCCAAGATGGCGGAAACCGAAGTCACAAACAGCGCGAGCCGGGTCTCCGGAAATTCCTTCGCCACCACGAAAATCCCGATGATTCCGACGCTCTCCGCGAACGCAATGCCCACCAGCATCAACGGTAAAAGCTGCTCCAGTTCCTTGGTTTTCGGTATCACAAGGAACCGCATGGCCACGGAAATCACAGCGAGCAGCGCCGCCAAGCCAATCATCAGCGGCGGCGGATTCCCTTGGTTATCCCCTTCAGGAAGCCCTCCACCGACGAAGAACGTGATGATGATGATTCCATTGAGCAGGGAGAACCAAAGGATCCAGAAAACCGTGGCGGAGGGCTTGGGAAGATCGCGATTCATACGTGCAATCTGATCGCCCGGCGGTGCCCGGGCAAGTCAGTTCACGCAAAGCATCATGAGATCCAACCACCACCGCGATGCGGTGGGCATGCGTAGCAGCCAATTGGCTGGAAAAAATGGTGCGCGCGACAGGACTCGAACCTGAACACCCTTGCGAGTACTAGAACCTGAATCTAGCGCGTCTACCAATTCCGCCACGCGCGCACTTGAAATACCGACCTTGCGGACGGGCGGAAAAGCAACCACGCCCGCACCGGCTTGGCAATCACCTTTTTCGCGGCGGCGCATCATTTCCGAACACGTTCTCGATCCGCGTCACCTTGGGCTTCTCGCCCTCCGCGACCTCGACCTCGATCACATCGAAGCGCCACGGCAGATCCCGGCTGCCGAGCCTGCGCAGCCACTCGTTCGCTCCGCGCTCGATCAGCATCCGTTTCTTGCGGTTCACTGCGGAGAGCCCGCGGATCTTTGCATCCTTTTTCCGGGTCTTCACCTCGATGAAAAGGAGCTGCCTGCCCTCCCGCGCCACGATGTCCACCTCGCCACCCCGCCGGCCCTTGAAATTCCTCGCGAGCACCCTGGCGTTACGCGCGCGGAGCCAATCGGCGGCCACATTTTCGCCGTAGTCACCCGTCCATTTCCTCGCGCCGCTGGCTCCCGTCCCCTGCCTGTAGGGCGAGTTCAGATACCGGCTGAAACGAGCGACGATGATGGCGACAAGGCCCATGTTTCCTGAGTGCTTCGAGATGCTTCCGCGTGCCATAGCCTTGGTGCCTGGCGAAACCATACGCGGGAAACTCGGAGTCGATCTTTTCCATAAAACGATCCCTTGTCACCTTCGCAATCACACTCGCGGCCGCGATGGAAAGCGACAGTCCATCGCCTTTCACCAAGGCCTCATGCGGAACCGGCAGGCCTTTCACGGGCAACCCGTCCACCAGCGCCATGTCCGGCGTTTCCGCAAGCGAACCCACGGCCAGCGCCATCGCCTTGTGGGTCGCGCGAAGAATATTGATCTCATCGATCTCTTCCGGCGCGACCAAAGCAACCGCCCACACCACATCGGGATGCCCGGTGATTTCCGCATACAGCATTTCCCTGCGCCGCTTTGTCAGCTTCTTGGAATCATCGAGAAGCGGACATGAAAAATCCATCGGGAGGATCACAGCCGCTGCGGCAACCGGCCCTGCCAATGGTCCCCTGCCCGCTTCGTCAATACCCGCCACCCGCGAGAATCCACGGGCTGCGAGATTTATTTCGAATTCAAAATCAGGCACAGGACTACCAGTGTTGGCTAAAATTAGGTGAGACTCCTGCCCGCGTGCCGAAGGAAGGATTGGGATCGATGCCAAATATCTGGGTTGATACGAGCATTCCCTTTGTATTCACAGCGGTCGCGACTCCCGTGCAACTCCAGTCACTGCGCATGTTTTGCTCGTGCGCCCTTGATCCAGTCCATAGCTTGACCAAATGCTTCGGTGAATGGTTGCTCGAAGCTACTATATTCTCACCGATCGTCGTGATCTTGTAGACCTGCTGCGCCGTAAGTGTGCGACCTTCAAAGCCGTAATGACTTACGTATTTGCCATGCAGACTGAATTTCTCCCCATTCTTCGCGAGATAATTGCAGTGCTGCTGCGCAAGTCGATCCAGCCCGGCGTGGCGATATAGGGGGCGCTTGCCTTTGGAGACACGATACGAATTCACCTCCACAAACACCTGATCCGATAGTGACGACCCACTCCTGTAGGATGTGGAAACCGGTACGGGACTAACAGTGGATTCTGGCGATGAACACGAGAAAAAAGCACCACATAGAACGGCAATAAAAAATTTTGCGCTGGGCATGGAGATCATATGCGACTTCTGGAAAAATAGCTCTCTACTCTAATCGTGGTTACACCCTGCTGATTGCCAATTAAACTTAATTAAACCTGCCGATCTCAGGATTTTTTTGCCGCAGCAGGCCAAAAATCCTCTGATAGAACCGGGTGTTCCTGCGATGGGCGTTTTTCATTCTTGGCTCACTCGGCATCTCAGCTATTGAATTTAGCGTGCTTACACTCGCTCTAACCGGTGGTATTGCAACGGGTAAATCCTCCGCTGCACGCTATTTCCAAGATTTCCTTCCGGACATCGTGATCTTCGATTGCGACTCTTCGGTCAGCGAACTTTTGGAAACAGCAGAGGTCGTAGCGGAAATCACCGACGCATTCGGCAAGGACGTGATCGATACGGAAAAAGGAACCATCGACCGCCGGAATCTCCGGGAAATCGTTTTTGCGGATGCTGAGAAACGCAAGATTCTGGAATCCATCCTCCATCCTCGCGTGCGGCAGGAATGTCTTGCCCTGCGCGATGAGGCCGCTATGAAAGGGGCGCGGTGCTTCCTGGCGGATGTTCCGCTGCTTTTCGAAAACGGCTTCGATTTCGGCCAGAACAAGGCAATCACCGTCTCCACCTCCCGCGCCACCCAGGTCGCCAGACTCAAGGCCCGCAACGGTTGGGACGATGCCCTGATCGAGTCCATCCTCGCCGCCCAAATGCCCCTTGCGGAAAAGGAGGCCCGTGCCGACATCGTCTTCTGGAACGACGGCCGCCCCGACACCCTCAAGGCGCAAATCCAGCGATACTGCAAAACTTTCCCACCCATCTCCATGTCAGACACCACCGAACAAACCTCCGAGGCACCCGTTTCCGATGCCGCCGCAACAGCCGTCGCCGAGGCGCCAGCCCCCTACCCCGTACCCGAGCACATCGATCTCAACGCGTTCCGGCTCAAGCCGCTCGCCGAGCTGCAGAAAATCGCCACCGAGATCCCCGCGCGCATCCAAGGCGGACTCACCAAGGCGCAGCTCGTTTACGAAATCATCTGCTTCTTCGTCGCCAACGGCTCGAACGTGACCTGCGAGGGCGTGCTGGAATTCGGAAAGGAGCACTTCGCCATGATCCGCGATCCCGAGCGCTCGTTCCGCCCCTCGCAGGACGACATCCACATCGGCGGCCCCGTCCTCAACAACGCGAAGATCCGCAACGGCCAGCTGATCAAGGTGAAAGTCCGCCCGCCCGTGCAGCGCGACAAATATCTCACCACCGCCGAGATTCTTGAAATCGAGGGAAAACCCGCCGCCGAGTGGGAGGAGCCGAAGGATTTCGACAAGCTCACCCCGATGTTCCCCGACAGCCGCATCCACCTCGAAGGCGAGGGCACGGAATTCCTCGGCGTCCGCGTGATCGACCTCATCGCACCGCTCGGCAAGGGTCAGCGCGGCCTGATCGTCGCCCCGCCGCGCGGCGGAAAAACCATTTTGCTCAAACAGATCGCCAAGTCGATCAAGGCGAACAATCCCGGCGTGGAACTCATCGTCCTGCTGCTCGACGAGCGCCCCGAGGAGGTCACCGATTTCGAGGAAACCGTGAACTGCCGCGTGTTCGCCTCCACCTTCGATGAAACGCCGAAACGCCACGCCCAGGTCGCCGATCTTGTGATCGCCCGCGCCCAGCGTCTCGTCGAGCTGAACCGCCACGTGATCCTGCTGCTCGACTCCCTCACCCGCCTTGCCCGCGGCCACAACTCCGCCATGCAGGGCGGCCCGATCGGTTCCGGCGGCGTTTCCCCTGCAGCTCTCCAGAAGTCGCGGAAATTTTTCGGCACCGCCCGCAACATCGAGAACGGCGGCTCGCTCACCATCCTCGCCACCGCGCTGGTGGAAACGGAATCCCGCCTCGACGACGTGGTCTTCGAGGAATTCAAGGGCACCGGCAACATGGAGGTGCGCCTCGACCGCGAACTCGCCGAGCGACGCGTCTATCCCGCCATCCACATCCCCCAATCCGGCACCCGCAACGACGACCGCCTCTACCACCCCGACGAGTTCCGCAAGGTCGTCGATGTCCGCAAACAGCTCGCCGGCCTCCCCATCGGCGACGCCCTCGTCATGCTCCTCGAAAATCTCAAGAAAACCAAAACCAACGCGGAGTTCCTCCTGCGCGGGCTGCGGTGAGTGGGGATTCGCAACTCGACATCCTTCCAAAGCTCCGTTAGCCTCCCCGACATGATTCCGAAAAACAACCGCAAGGTCACAGCGGAAGAGATGTTAGAGCAGTGCC
The DNA here is from genome assembly GCA_046051965.1 of Verrucomicrobiota bacterium. Taxonomy (GTDB): domain Bacteria; phylum Verrucomicrobiota; class Verrucomicrobiia; order Verrucomicrobiales; family Akkermansiaceae; genus Luteolibacter. The sequence goes on along the minus strand of JBJONG010000005.1, from coordinate 30,468 downwards.
GCCGCAACCGACAGGAAGCCCGAATTCTGGAAAAAAGAGATCGCCCTTACGAGATCGAGTCCCCGTTGAGCCTTACCAAAACTGGGAAGATTTCGACACTCATTTAACCGAAAGTGAAATACAAGCGACAGAAGACCACCGGACTCCCGCCCTTCATATCTTGCGGGCTATTTCTGACAGCCATCCAGAAGATATTACCTCCAGACAGTTCACCTAATGAAGTCCTGATGCGCGTAGCAAGCCATTGCTCTGCAGCTATTACCACTTAATAACATGTTCCGCACCATCATATCAAATAACTTTCCGCCATTCGCGAGCTTTAGGATCGAATTTCCTCCGGTTGATGGGAAACCAGATAATCTAGCAGAGGTTCATCTTTTAACGGGCATTAATGGTACGGGCAAAACACGAATTTTGTGTGCTTTGGCAGGGATGCTTGGGAACCCTGAACCCCTTCAAAAGAGATTGAGAGGCGCCGAGTCAATCAAGATCTTTGCAACTAATAAATATCCAGCGCCTGAGAAAACCAATCATCTTTGGCCTTGCCTAAACGCAGGAGCGAGCGCTGTCCGCTGGCAGCAAGGGGGGCCGCTTACGCAATGGGCTGAGGGTGTGGCTGCCTTCGCTTACAGCGGAATCGCCTATATTGCTGATGCCCCGATTACAGTAATGGCGGACGTTTCCAAGCCAAACCGTATTCCATGTCTTTCGTTCGTCCGCCCCGAGGGGGATTCAAAATCGCTATTACAAGGAATAGCGAATCTAAAAGTACAAGCAGCGATGGACTGGATGAACCGTTCCGGAGAAAATTCCGGCGATACACGATCTACAAGAGTTGTGTCTGCACTGGAATCCACGATCAGTCAAATTACTGAAAGACAATTCTCCTTTCTGGTGACCAGCTATCCTAAGGCTGCGCTTGAAGTGAGCTGGGGAGGGATAAAGCTGTCTTTCAATACACTTCCCGATGGATTGCGCTCAATCATCGGGTGGTTAGCTCATGCAGTTGTGATGATGGATGCATGGCTTCAAGGAAAGGAAGACCCGCTCAAAACGGAGGCCGTGTTTCTGCTAGATGAGATTGAAGGTTCACTGCATCCAGCATGGCAACGCCGAGTTCTTCCGGCATTTCAGCAATTGTTTCCAAAAGCGCAAATATTTGTGGCAACTCACTCCCCTTTCTTGATTGCCTCACTCAATCATGGATGGATTCACCCCCTGACATTGTGCGCTGATGGCTCAGTTAAAGCGGAAAAGCCAATATCTGCATCGGAAGGAGATAGTTACGTCTCGGTAGTCGAAGACATCATGGGTGTAAAAGAGTGGTATGATCCAGAAACGGAGGAACTGCTTGCTAATTTTAGGGGAGAACGGGATGCAGCATATAGAGGTAGTGCCGAGGCCGAAACTAAAGCGAGAGAACTTGCTTCTAAAATCGGTAATCGCAGTATGGAGTTGGATTATATGATGGGGCGAGAATTAGGGCAAATGGATCGTCAGCTAAAACAAAGCTCGGCCAAATGAGAAAGTTTCAGCGCGCGGCAGAGCCGGATTTTCTCACAAATCGATGGGAAAAATGGGGACTGGAATGGGAGGAGAGACACGCCGAGAACCCGCGTGCCAGCTTCCATTGGCACCAATTCGATGGTGAGCAAGTCAATCAAAAGTTGCTACCTTTGCTCAAAAGCCAGACTCAGGATCATTGTTCATTCTGTGACAACTTTCCAGTTAGCCCACCGTCTATCGATACCATTGAACATTTTCGCCCAAAGGCTCATTTCCCTCGACAGGCATATCAGTGGGAGAATCTCTATTTTTGCTGCATGTACTGCCAGCAGAAAAGCGACGAGTTCGATGAGAGAATACTTCAACCGGACGCTCTGGATTACGAATTCGAGAGATATTTCCGCTGGGACTATACTCTTGGAACTATTGAAATTAATGAGCAGGCATCAGATGAGGATCAGCAGCGTGCGGAGATTACAAGGAAAATTTATAGACTCAACGAAGGGCATCCGAGTTTGCGGAAACGTGAGTTAAGGAGAAGAAATCAAGGTCTCACCGATCCTCTAGACGACTTTGCATATCGCGACTACATCGCCGGCACTCAATAGCCAGTGTTTATAATATTTAATTGCAGGGGAATCCCCTCGGCTTCATCGTCGCGGGAAAGATGTCCGGATGATCCAATCAAAACCTCCGCTCCAACAACGCCGCCACCCGTTTCTCGGAGACTTTTCCCTTCACCTCCACATCCGGCGCAAAAGTCTGCACGCGCCATTCCTCCAGCAGCCAGCCCGCTTCCCAGAGCCTTGCATCCTCCGGAGCGGCCATCCATTCCGTGAACCAGCCCTGCCAATGGCGGCGGACGAGATCCATTTTCTCCAGATCCTTGACCAAGGGCAAACTCGCCACGCGACCCAGCCGTGAGCGGATCGCGCGGAGCCGTCTCGGGTAATCGATGAGCCTGTCGTAGCCCGCGCGCCATGCCCATTTCGCGCGGAAAAGCCACATCAGTTCCTCCTCGAGGTCGGCGGCGATCTCGCCGTGGTTGCGGTCTTTCGCGTGCGCCAAAATCCATTCCCGCACGTCCCTCACGCTTTCCACAATCCCATCGAGAGCCATTCCGATCTTCGACGCCGCCTCATGCCAGCGTCCGCGCGAGGTTTCGTTGAGCTTCGCGAACGCCTCGGGGCTTCTCGGGAAATCACCGCCCGCCACGCCCTCTGCTGTTAGAAGGATCAGTTCCTCGATGTCGATGCCCATCCTCCCCAGTTCCACCTTGGCCAGCAGCCCCATCGGAAACTTTTTCCGCAGATAATCCACCTCCCGCTCCGCCGCCAGAACCAGCAGCCGCGCTCCGCCCGCGCGGTGCGATTCACGCGCCTCCTGAAAAATGGTGAAAGCCCGCACGCCCACCGTTTTCCCCTCATCCACCAAGGCCGGGAAGGTTGCGCCGCCCGCCGTCATCACTTCTTCCGGCAGGCTCTCGCCGTCCCAGCGGCTCATGCCGCGCCGCTCCACATCCGCCGTCGCCGCCGCCTCGAAGCGCGCCTTCATCCGGTCGGCGAGCCGTAGTTTCATTTCCGCCACATCCGTGCCCATCGCCAGCTCCCCGCCCTCGTCATCGCAGACCCAGATTTTCGTGATGAGGTGCTCGGGAAATTTTCCTGCATCGAACTCGCCCGTCGGGATCACCGCACGCGTTCTTTCCGAAACATACTCCGCGAGGGCACGCTCGATCGCCGCCTCTTTCGGCGCGCCCATCCACAGTTCCGCAAAGCCCCGCGCCACATCGCCGATGGGCTGGCAGGCTTTCCGGTAATCCTTGGGCAAGCCGCGCAGCAACAACTCCGCCCGCTCTTCCAAATTCCCATCGATCCCCCACCCCGGCAGCCACGCGGGCAACACCGGGAGCTGATCGACATGCACCCCGATCGTCACGCCATCGTCACGCTCGCCGGGCGCACAATGGTAATAGACCGGATACTCCTCGCCCTCGTGGCGCAGGGTGTCGGGGAAAAACTCCAGCCCTCGCAGCTCCTCCCAAACCACATCCGCCATCCCGAGCATCAGCGAATCCTCGTGCGACTCGCGCCACTTGTGGAACGCCGCCGCCGTGCTGATCTCCATCGGAATGCGGTTTCCGAAAAACCTCACCACCGCATCCTCGCTCCACAGCATCCCCGGCCTGCGGAGCTTGTCCTCCAAGCCCTTGATCTCCTCGCGCATCGCCTCCATGTGATCGAGGAAACGCGTCTTCCTCCGCAGCCCGCCGCCTAAAATCCCCTCCCGCAGGAAAACCTCGTGCGCCGCCTTCTTGTCCACCCGCCCGTAATGCACGCGGCGCCCCTCGACGACATGCAGTCCGCCGCAGATCACCGTTTCCTTGCCATACACCGCGCCCTGTTTCTCGTCCCAATGCGCCTCGCCGTAGCGGCTGCGGCACAAATGCGGCGCCACAATCTCCACCCACTCCGGCTCAATCCGCGCCACCCGCCGCGCCCACAGCCGGCTCGTCTCCACCATTTCCAGCCCCATCACCCACTCGTTCCGCTTCTTCAGTGAAAACAAACCCGACCCCGGAAACACCGCAAAAAACCCGCCCGCCGCGCTGCGGTAGGCCTTGTTCTCCTTGTCCCAAAGCCCGAACTGCCGAGGCGCACCCGCGAGCAGCGAACGATGCAAAGCCCCATAATCCGGGTCTTCCCTCTTGCTTGTAATTTGGATTTTGAAATTTGAAATTTCCGCCAACTCCTCGATCACATTCCCCCACTCCGTCACCCTCTTCGCGTTGAGAAAATTCGAGCCGCAGAATTTCCGGAGCTGGTTCCATTTCCATCTACGGCCATCGTAGTAGTTGGAAACATCGCGCCAAAGGTTGAGGATCGCCATGAAATCGCTGTCTGCATCGTTCCACTTCGAGTGCGCGGCATCCGCCTCGCGCTTCTTTTCCGCCGGGCGCTCGCGCGGATCGCTGGTCTCCAGCGCGGCGACGATCACCGTCACCTCATCCACGCATTTCTCGTGATGCGCCTCGATCAACATCCGCCCCATGCGCGGATCCACCGGCAGCCGCGCCAGCTCCTGGCCGATCTCCGTCAGCTCCCTGTCCTTGTCCAGCGCGCCGACCTCGCGCAGCGTGCGGTATCCCTCGGCCACCGCTTTCGGGTTCGGCGGATCGAGAAACGGGAACTCGGAAATCTCCGGCAGCCCCAGCGATTTCATCCTCAGAATCACGCCCGCCAGCGAACTGCGGCGTATCTCCGGCTCGGTGAAATCCGGCCGATCCAGCAAATCCTCCTCCGCGTAGAGCCGCAGGCAAACGCCATCCCGCACCCGCCCGCAACGCCCTTTCCGCTGCCTCGCACTCGCCTGACTCACCGGCTCCACTTGCAAGCGCTGCACGCCCTTCGCCGCATTCCAGCGGCTCACCCGCGCCAACCCGCTGTCCAGCACGCACGCGATGCGCGGGATGGTCAGGCTCGTTTCCGCCACGTTCGTCGCCAGCACGATGCGCCGCAGCCGACCCGGCTCGAACACCCGTTGCTGATCCGCCATGCCCAGCCTCGCAAACAGCGGCAGCACCTCCGTATTGCGATAACGCCTCCCCTCCAGCATATCCGCACACTCGCGGATCTCCCTCTCGCCCGGCAGGAAAATGAGCGTGTCGCCCATCGGATCGATGTCGTTGAGCTGATCCATCCCCCGCGCCACCAGCGACGCCAGTTCCTCGTCGTCCTTGCCCGGCAGGAAAAACTCCGCCACCGGAAACATCCTCCCCGGAGCCTCGATCACCGGCACACGGTGAATTGAGGATTGATTATTGAATATTGACGATTGGGGATTGCCTTCGAAGAAAGCGGCGAAAGCACCCGCATCCAATGTTGCCGAGGAAATCACCACCCGCAGATCCGGACGCTTTTCCAATAGCCGCTTCAGATACCCCAGCAGGAAGTCGATGTTCAGCGACCGCTCATGCGCCTCATCGAGGATCAGCGCATCATACTTCTTCAACCCCGCATCCCCCTGCGTCTCCGCCAGCAGGATGCCATCCGTCATGAACTTGATCCGCGTCTCCCGCGAAGTCCTGTCATCGAACCTCACCTGATACCCCACGAAACCACCCAACGGCACCGCCAGCTCCTCCGCCACCCGCTTCGCCACACTCACCGCCGCAATCCGCCGCGGCTGCGTGCATCCAATGATCTTCTTCTTGTGTCTTGTGTCTTGCAGTCTTGCGTCCCCAGACAGGGCTTCCGCCACCATCTTCGGTAGCTGCGTCGTCTTACCAGAGCCCGTATCGGAAACCACCACCACCACCTGGTTCTCCCGGATCGCGGCGATGATCTCCTCCCGCCTCTCCACCACCGGCAACTCAGCCGGATAATTCCACCTCCCCGAAAAACTCATCCACGCCACTTTCTCCGCCTCAGCCATGCTTTCAAGCGAAACGTCTGCATCACGTCCCCATCAAACTCAACACTGCCGGATCAAGGTGCGGAATCTCGGCTTCCCCCTTGGCGAGGGCGGCGCGGATCGCGGTGGCGGAGGCGGGGTGCTCGCCGTGGACGGGGATCATTCGGTAGCCCTCGCGCGGGAGAACTTCGGAACCGTTGCGGGCTAGGACGATGAACTGCACCAAGCCCGCGAGGATTTCCGGATGCTTCCAGCATGGCAGTGCAGTCCATTGGTCGCCGCCCATGATCCAGAACCATTCGTGGCCGGGCTGTCGGGAGACGAGTTTCTCCATCGTCAGGTAGGAAAAGGAAGGGGCTTCCGTTTCCAGCTCGGTGAGATCCACTTTCGCCCAGGGGATTCCGGCGAGGGCGGTGCGCAGCCATTCGGCGCGGCTGGTGCCGGAGCTGGGCGGGCGGTCTGTCTTGTGCGGGGAAATCTGGCAGGGAAGGAACCACACCTCGTCGAGCTGCGCCGCGTCCCTCGCGAGGGTGGCGAGATGGATGTGGCCATCGTGGACGGGATCGAAGGAGCCGCCGAAAATCCCGATCCGTTTCATGCCCGCAGCCTAGAACGGGGACTTGGGGATCGTCATCAGGAATTTCGTTTCCACGCCGGGGATCGATGTCACGGAAATCGTGCCGTGGTGCGCCTCGACCGCGCGTTTCACGATGGAGAGTCCGAGTCCGGTGCCTTTGACCTCAAGCTGCGAGTGGTGCTTTTCCACCCGGTAGAACCGGCGGAAAATGTGCGGCAGATCCGCGCTGGGGATGCCGATCCCGTTGTCCTTCACCCAGATCTGGATGTTGTCTCCGCTCTCCTCTGTGCCGACCTCGACTTTCAAATCCTTGTAGGGGTTCTGCTTCAGCGCGTTCTCGACGAGGTTGAACAGGACTTGCGTCCAGTAGAACCGGTCGCCTTGGAGAGTGACATCCTCGTCGTGGAGAGACATCGTGACATTTGCCTGCTGACTGCGGACTACGGATTCCAAGCGCTCAAGAACGTCCTTCACGCAAAGCCGAAGTTTGAAGGGCTCGATCTTGATCGCCGAGGCTTCACCGGACTCCAGGCGTGAAATGACCAGCATATCCTCGACGATGCGCGATATGCGTTCCGTGTGCTTTTTCATCACCGAGAGAAAACGCCGTGCCATTTCAGGATCCTCGATCATTCCGTCGTCGAGGAGGTTTTCCAAGTAGCCGTTGATGATGGCGAGCGGTGTGCGCAACTCATGGGAGGCATTTGCCACGAAGTCCTTGCGGATCTGGTCGAGCTGGTGCTCGGATGTCACATCACGGATCACGACACGGGTGTTGGGGTTACCGTTGGATGTGTCGGAAAACTGGGCTGCATCGATGATCCAGGCGTTGTTTCCGCGGGTTTCGAGATCTCCGAGGGGTGATGTCTGCTGCGGAAGAACCAGGCGGGTTTGCACCGGCTCTCCCGTTTCCAGGCAACGCAACAAAGCCTCTGCGAGGCGAGGATCAAGAAATGCCTCGCGCACAGGCCGACCGGTGAGGGCACGACCCCGGAAAAGCCGCTGAGCGGCGGAGTTGGCAAAGAGAATACTCGCACGCGAGTCCACGATGAGGAACGCATCCCCAAGGGCATCAAGCAGGCGGTCGCGTTCATCTTTCGCTTGTCTTAGTTCATGTTGGAGTCTCAGTTTCCACTCATTCACCTGCGCTTCGTATTCCCTTCTTGAGCGCTTCAACCGTAAGACCTGTAGGAAAAGGGCGGCGAAGGCGGCAAGGGACGCAAGGATGGCGAGTTTCTCTGTCATGTGACGGGGCTGGCCACGCAATAGCCCACACCGCGCACTGTTTCAATCAAAGCTCCATGCTCGCCGAGTTTTTGGCGCAGCCGCTTCATGTGGGTGTCGAGTGTGCGGCTGTGAACCTCGTCGCTGTATCCCCACACGATGCGGAGCAGGTCATTGCGATCCTGGGGCTTGCCGGAACGTTCGCAAAGATAGAGCAAAAGCTTGAATTCGGTGGCGGTGAGATCGAGCGGCTCGTTTTCGAGGTAGAAGCGCACGGCATTCTTATCAAAACGGAACGGGCCGAACTCGTATTCCACCACGCCGGGCGGCGCGTCGGTGCGCTTGAGGATCGCATTCACGCGCAGCACGAGTTCCTTGGGGCTGAAGGGCTTGGTAAGATAATCATCGGCACCCGCCTCGAGACCTTGAATGCGGTCTTCCGTTTGCGCCCGGGCGGTGAGCATGATCACGGGGATTCGCGATGTCCTCGCGTCACGGCGGATTTCCCGAAACACCGAGTAGCCATCGCGCCCGGGCAGCATGAGATCCAACACGATCAGATCCGGCCTCTCGCGTATGGCTGTTTCCGTCCCTGTGATTCCATCGTGCGCCTTGAGCACCTCGTAACCCGCACGCTGCAGGTTAAACATGATCAGATCGGCGATGTCCACCTCGTCCTCGACAATCAAAACTCGTTGCATCAACGAGTCATGTACGTCGGAGGCGGTCATATCAGGAACGGGTGGATTGTGACGATTTGGTCACAGCATATCCCTCTCGATATAGCTGCTGGGCTTCGTGGTCCGGGCGAGACCAATCTTCACCCCTGCCTCGATGGATGTGTTCACACCCGTCCGCACACCGTCGCCGATAATCGTACCCAATTTGAAACGGCCGGTGTTGACCATGATGCCCTGGATATTCGAAACGTGGTGCCTTCCATCGTGCCGGTGGTTTTCCGTCCTGGTTCCCGATCCGAGTGTGACGTGGGAACCGATAATCGAATCACCCACATAGCAGTGCCGTGAAATGTAGGTGTTCGGATAAATGATGGAGTTTTTAATTTCCGCACCTTGCCCGATATAACAATTCGCACCAATGCTAGTCGCGCCACGGATCAGGGCATTCGGGCCAACCTGTGTTCCCGGGCCGATGATCACTGGACCTTCAATGACCGTACCCGGATGGATACGAGCCGTCGGTGCCACGCGAACGCAACCCGAAATCGTAGCCAAGGGACTGATCTCCCCCGCAAGGGAGGTCTCGTCCATCAGCGCTACGACCTCTTCGTTCATTCTCAGAAGATCCCATGGGTAAACGATAGGAAAACACCCCGCTTCCGTCCGTAATTCTTCCTCGCAGTCTTCCGGTTTCTCAAAACCTTTCCATGCGAGAACCACACCGTCCGAATCGCAGAGCCGCGCCGATTTCTCGTTGCGACCCAGCATCAGCAGCGCACCCAGCTCGATCCACGTGTCGATAGGGATTCTCAGCGTCCGCGCCCCCGCCTCCGAGTTGTCCACGAGCTGAAGACCCGCACGGGTGAGTTCCGCGGACAGCAGGTCGATCATCGGGACATTGGCAATCAAGCACTCCGCCAGACTGCGATTCGCAGTGACAGGTGAGCAGAACACAGAGTTTTTTGGGGGTAACAGTGTGGCTTGCATGAATTTGGTTAATTCAATCACCTAGGTTACGAGGACACACGCAAAATTTCCGCAGCGAGAGGAAATTCTGCAAAGGAGCGGGAATTCATCCCAACCTGCCATTACCACGCCGCAGGTTCGGTTTATCACAGGAAGGACAGTGGCAAATTTTGCCTGATTCATCACTGATAAAACGATTTCCACAAAGCCGACAAACTGTCCTTGTTCGCACCAAACGACTTTCTGCGCGCAGATGCAGGTATCTCGAAACAAAGGATGCACCCGCCACCAAGACCAAGCTGGCAGCAAGCAGCATTGTGACAAACTCATTCAGGTTCAGATTCATTACCCCTCCTGTTTACAAAGTCGATCCGCAGCCCGAACCAGCGCTCTCCCTTCCCCTTCTTGAAGCGTATGCCCCGCAGCCAGTTTGCCAGACCTTCCTGCGCGGGATCTGCCGCACCGGCTAGAGGAATCAGCTCTGCCACGCTACCGTCTTCACGAAGGCTCACCAGAAAACGCAGCGAATCAGTTGTCCGCTCAATTGCGGGCAGATCAAAACCCGGCAACGCATCGGGAAGCCATTCCAGCGCCGCCGCATCATAAGGCACCAGGGTCGGCTCGCTCAGCAAAGACACTGCCCTTGAAGATTTCCCACGCGTGTCCGCGGCGCTCTTCGTCATCTTAGGGAACTCCCGTTTGCCCTTCGGAGTGATCTCCACCCGCGCCACAATGGCTTCCTCATGCATGGGACGCAACCTCACTTCATAATCCGTCCACCATGCGAGCCCCTGTTCCTTCTCAAACACCAATCCCATATCCTCTCCATCCGATTCCCTACGCCCCGGAAACGGCCCGTTTTCCTCGGCAACAAGCGTCCAAAATTTCGCCATATCTCCATCCACCAAACGGATCAGCGTCCCCTGCGCCATGGAATCGCTCTGATGGGAGGGCAGGCTCAGCTCGATCATGCCGACTACCGACGCGAACAGCAGCCCCACGATCATCACGGAAAAAAACTGATCCTTCCGGCTGGCTTCCGATTGCGTCCAATCAAAGATGAGCGGTTTTTTATTCATTCCGGATGGGTGTCAACAGGCTCGGTTCCCACGTCGTTCCCTTCCGGTTCTCCGACCAGCGCCAACCGGAAACCGGCAGAAAGAACAAGCTCGGCAACCTTTCGCTCCATCCCCACCGATGTGCGCTCATCGGTCTTGAGCAGGACAATCGCACGCGCCATCCGCTCGTCCTGCTTCAATGTCGCCAGCTTTTCCGTTAGTTCCTCCAGCGTCACCGCCTGCCTGCCAAGGTAAATGGGAACCTTCTCACTTCCCGGCCCCACGGTCACCACGATCGAATCTCCGTAGCGTTGCATCTGGAAACGCGAGGAGGGAACTTCCACGGAGACCCCGCCCTGGCTCAGGAAAAGCGGCCCCAGCAACAGGAGCATCGTGACCAGCGCGAACAGGTCGAACAACGGCATCACGTGCAGGAAGCCCGGCCGTTCCTCCAGTGTCGTTTCCAGCTTCATTTGTCAGGGGTGGTCGGCGGGTTCGCTTTCGCTTGCGCGCGCTTCTTGCCGTGCGTCACCTCCCCGCGGAATGGCGCGAACTCCTCCTCTTCCCGCGCGTCCGCGATCATGTGGACTATTTCGATGCCAGCACGCTCGATCCTGCTCACCAATCTTCGCGACCTCCCGACGAAATACAGATAGAAAACATACATCGGAACAGCCACCGTAAGACCAACCACCGATGTGATCAGTGCTGTCATCACTCCTGCGGAGAGTTCAGCAGGTCCGGAAGCCCCCCCCTGCTCGCCGACCCTTTGGAAGGCATCCACCATACCCAGCATCGTCCCCAGCATGCCGACCAGAGGAGCCAACAGCGCCACAGCAAGTATCCCACGAATGTTCTTCTCGATTCTGGGCACCTCAAGCTGCCCCGTTTCCCTTACCACATCCATGAGATCCCGCCGATCCAAGTAGTAGCGCAAAAGCCCCGCGTGCGCCACCCGCCCCACCGGTCCCGGCGCACGCGCCGCCTCATGCAGCGCCTCCGCAAATGCCCGTCGCCTTACATGCACACCGAGTCCCACGAGGAGCGAACTCACATTGATCCTCGCACGGTGGAAATAAAACATCCGCTCCACCACGCACACCGCCCCAAAAAAACCGAGCGCCAGCAAGACCCACACAAGCGGCCCTCCTTTCTCAATCAGTCCCGATACCTCCCACTGCGCCAAAATCATCCTGCCCGAGAAATACCTCCCACCACCCATTCCAAGCAACATCGAAAATACGCCGACAAATTCGCCCCTTTGTCGAAAGCATCGATACCGCTGCCATGGCCGGTTCAAGCCAATAACCGGGAATGAAATGCCCCCCGTTCGCATCCGTGCCATGCCTGACGCCATCTCACGCAGACCTTTTAAATGATCGACGACAAGGTTTCCACCTGATCATCACGCTCACCTTGGTGATCCTTTTGGCGATCCTGTCAGTGGAATGAGCCAGTCTTGCAGGGATTGCTTGGAAAAGTTCCGGCCACTCGAAAGCCGTGACCGCCGCTGCGGATCCAGCGCGTACCGATGCGAGCCGTTTCCCCTCACTGGAAATTATCCTGCCCGCCCCCGCCCGCTGCGCCACATGAGAGCACCCGGATGCGAAAAGGGGATCATAGCCGTCGGCGTCATCCTACCTGGCGTGATCCGGCGGCTGGTTGCGCATGAAGTCGGCAATTTGGGTGAAGAGTTGGTCGAGAAACAAGCGTGCGGACGGCGGCACTTCCGTTTCGTCCATGGACTCTCTCATGAGGCGGAGCCAGCGGTCGCGTTCAGCAATCCCGATTTCGAACGGCATGTGCCGCATCCGCAGGCGGGGATGGCCGCGCTTTTCCATGTAGGCATCGGAGGCACCGAGGCGAAAGAGCATGAAATCGGCAAGGCGTTCCTCGGAGCCTTCCCAATCGTCCGCCGGATACAGCGGGCCGATCAATTCATCGTGGCGAACGCGCCGGTAGAAGGCTGCGACCATTTTGCGGATTCCGCTTTCGCCGCAGGCATTCATCACGTCCTGTTCGGTGGGTTTTGGCATGGTGAGGGGAAGGTTTCAGGCTCGCAGATGTTCGATGGCTGCTTCGAGATCGGAAGGAGCGACGGCTTCGATGACCTGCGCTTGGCCAAGGGCTGAAAGGGTCACGAAACGGATTTTGCCGGACTTGAATTTTTTGTCGCGGGCGAGTTTTTCCATCACGGTGGAAGTGGGTATGGAATCGGGTAGCGTGAGCGGCAGGTGGAAATGACGGAGCGCGGCGAGGATTGTTTCCGAATCGGCGGGATGAAGTCCGCTGTGTTTCTCCGAAATGAAAAGCGCGGCACGAATGCCTAGAGCGATGGCCTCGCCGTGGAGCATTTGACCATATGGTAACGAGGCCTCGATGCCGTGCCCGATCGTGTGGCCGAAGTTCAGTAGGGCGCGGATGTCCTTTGTCTCGTATTCGTCAGCTTCCACGATGCGGGCTTTGATCGCGATGTTGCGGGCAAGAAGATCGGCGGGCACTTCTCGCGTTTCGGGGTCGATGGCGAGGAGTTGCGTGAGCATGTCCGCGTCGCGGATCGCGGCGTGCTTGATGGCCTCAGCGAAACCTTCGTGGAACTCTCGCGGCGGCAGGGTGCGGAGCGTTTCAGGATCGACAATGACGAGCTTCGGCTGGTGAAAAGCTCCCAACAGATTTTTTCCCTCCGCCACGTTCACACCGGTTTTCCCACCGACGGAAGAATCGACCTGAGAGACGATGGTTGTGGGGATCTGCACGAAGGGGATGCCGCGATAGAAAATGGAAGCGACAAAGCCAGCGAGATCGCCGACGACCCCGCCGCCGAGCGCGATAATGAGTGATCGTCGGTCGTGCCCGGCGCGGATCATTTCCCGGCAGAGGGATTCCGTGTGGGAGAGGCATTTCGACGCCTCGCCAGCAGGGACAGTGTGCAGGGTGGGACGATTCTCACCGAAGGATGCCAGCAGGTTTGCCGCCTGATGCGCTGCGACGGTTTCGTCGGTAATGATGGCGGGACGAAAGGACGAAAGGCTGTGCTCTTCGAGAAGTTTCGCGGTATCCGCGAGAAGACCATTACCGACAACAACCGGGTAGGATCGTTCGGCTAAGGCGACATGGACAGCGGGCATGAGCGAAGACTCGATTTACGCACGGGAAACATCAAGGAAGAAGGAGGTGGGCATGGTTACCGAACTCATTGCTCCACCAGAACAAATCCATGACGGGTGTTCCTACAACGCAAGGGTAACCCTTCCTCGTTGGGATTCCAGCCGTTGGCGTTTCCGAAATCAGCCGCATCCATCACCATGGCAAGAGTCACCACACGCGGCAACTCGGCGATCAGCTCACGCCCGCCTATCGCCGCGTTCGTGTAGATCGAAACCTCATTCACCCCGTTGCGATTCTTCATCATCCAGCGATACTGGACGTCACGATGATTGAGCGTCTTGTAGCCTTTTTTCGATAGTGACATGAGGATTTAGCGGACGATCTCGAGCAACTCGATATCGAAAACCAGCATGCCACCGGGACGACCGCTGCCCGGGACAACCGGACCGTAGGCGAGCCCTTCCGGGATCCAGAAGCGACGCTTCTCCCCGACCACCATGAGCTGCACGCCTTCCGTCCAGCCCTTGATCACGCCGTTGAGCGGAAACTCCGTAGGCTCTCCGCGGGTCACCGAGCTATCGAACATTTTGCCATCCGTCGTCCAGCCGGAGTAGTGAACTTTCACGGTGTCTGCCGCCTTGGGCTTTTCCTTGCCATTCCCTGCGGTGAGCACCTTATGGGCGATACCGCTTTCGGTCTTTGCTGCATCAGCCGGAGCGGCGGCCACGTCTTCGGGAACAGATGGTGCCGGGGGAGCCTGTTTAAAGGAAATCAACTCGATATCCGCCACGATGAATCCGCCCGGAGCTTGAGGCTCAGGCAACCAGCATGTGCGCTGTTCTCCACCTTTCATCTCGCCGAGAAGCTCGCCAAGTTCGGTCGGGAGCTTGTCAAGAGGCACGCTGGGAGGGGCTGGCTGCGTGCGACTGTCCTGCACCATCTGGCCATCCATGGTTTTGGCGGTGAAATGGAAGGTCACGATCTGGTCGGCACCCGGCTTTTCGCCTGCACCTTCCTTGCTGATCTTGTAAGCAACACCACCCGCTGTTTTCTGCGTGTCGGCAGGTGGCTTGGGAGCCTCTTTGATCGCGAGAAGCTCCACATCAAAGCAAAGCATACCACCGGGGCGTCCACTGCCTGCGACCACAGGCCCGTAGGCGAGTCCTTCAGGAATCCAGAAACGGCGCTTCTCGCCAACGACCATCAATTGAAGACCTTCCGTCCAGCCCTTGATCACTCCAGCGAGCGGGAAGCTTGTCGGCTCACCGCGGTTCAGAGAGCTGTCGAACATTTTTCCGTCCGTCGTCCAACCGGAGTAATGAACGGTCACGGTATCCGCGGCCGTCGGTTTTTTGTCGCCGGTTCCGGCTTTTAGGACTTTCGAGGCCAGACCGCTCTCGGTCTTCAGGGCATCGGCGGGGGCGGCGGCTACATCGGCGGGTGATTCGGGCATGATCGTTTTTGGTTGGGCGGCTGCATCCGGAACCTCCTCCGAACGCACAATAGCGGGCATCGCCACCATCGCAGCGGCCATCATCAAAGGGGTTGTTAAAGTCCGGATCTTCATAAGGAGCGGGAGCATTCACGCTTCAAGCCGTCTGTCAACCATCTGGCTGTTTTTCGAATCTAAACTTTGAACAGCCCGCCGCGTTTCCCGCCGAGCACCGCCGCGCCCATGATGGCGACAGAGAGGAAAACCATCGCCCACACGCCCAGCGCGGCGGCGAGTTCGGTGCCGTTGCCGAGCGTGCTGAGAAGGGTGTAGATCGCTTTCGTGATCGGGTAATGCTGCGCCTGCTGGGCGAGAATGAGGCTGTCGCTCACCTCCAGCATGGCGAAGGCGAAGCCGAGGATCGCCCCCGCGGCGAGGTTCGCGCCGATCAACGGGATGGCGATCCGCCGCATCATCCGCATCGGGGTCGCGCCGAGGGATTTCGCCGCCTCTTCCAGCGCAGGGTTGCTCTGCTGCAAGCCCGCCACCGCCGCCCGCACCACGTAGGGAAGACGTCGGATGCAATAGGCCAGCACCAGCAGGAAAAACGGACTCCCTCCCGCACCGATGAGGAAATGGAACGGTTTCCCTTCCTGCGAAAGCGCCAGATACCCGAAAGCCATCACCAGCCCCGGCACCGCGAGCGGCATCATCACCAAGGCATCGAGCCAACCCCGCAGTTTCAGATCCGACCTCACCACCACCCACGCCACGCAGACACCGATGATGACCGCGAGCACCGTCGCCGTCCCGGCATACATCAGGCTGTTTTGGATGGAAGGCACCACCAAGCCGTTTCCAAGCGCCTCGATGTAATGCCGCATGGTCAGCTCATCCGGGATCACCGTGCCATACCACCGCTCAGCGATGGAAACGAGCACCACCCCGGCGTGCGGCACTGATGCAACCAGGAAAACAACCAGGAAAAACGCGGCGCACGCCAGCCCTTTCCAACCGCCGATTTTCCGCCCGTCGCTGCGACCCTTCGGCCTCGGCGCGGTGCCCAGCGGCGCGCGGCCCATCACGAGTTTCGCCAACGCGAACACAGCCGCCGCGATCACCATCAGGATGGCGGTCAACGCGTAAGGCACCGGGTTTTTCTCCAGCCCCTTGATCCCGTCGAAAATCTGCACCGGCGCGATCCGCGCGTAATCGAACACCAGCGGCACGCCCAGCTCCGTGAACGACCAGATGAAAACCAGCGAACTCCCCGCGAACACCCCCGGCATGGCCAGCGGCAGGGTGATCCTGAAAAAACGTTTCCACGGCGGGCAGCCGAGGTTCTCCGCCGCCTGCTCCATCGCCGGGTCAAGGTTCGCCAGCGCGGCCGCGATGTTCATGTAGAGGATGGGATAAAGGTGCAGCGCGTTCATCACCACGATCCCGAGGAAGCGCCCCTCCGCCAGCCAATCGAACGGCGTGGCCGCGTTCATCATTCCCAGATCGATGAGCAGGGCGTTAAACGCGCCGTTCACGCCGAGCATCTGCTTGATCCCCACCGCCCCCACGAAGGGCGGCAAAATCATCGGCGCGAGCACGAGGATGCCGAGAAACTTTTTCCCCACGAAATCATACCGGTGCGCCACCAGCGCCAGCGGAAACGCAATCAGCAAAGTCAGCAGCGTGCTCACCACGCCCATCATCAGCGCGTTCCAAAGCCCCTCGCGGTAGATCGGATTCGAGAAAACCGATCCGATGAAATCCAGCGTCCACATCGTTTTCCCATCCGCACCGGTCGCCTGGAAGGCCTGCTTCACCACCATCCACGCCGGATACAGGAAAAACACCGCGAACAGCGCCACCACCGCCAGGCTGATCCCCCACGCCAATTTCCGGTTCATCATGGCCGCACCCCTTTCGTTTCGGCGATGCGCCGTGCTTCCCGATAGTTCGCTCGGAACCACTCGCCGAGTTCCTTCATCCGCGCCGCCTGCACCATTGAGTCCTTGCTGTCCAAGCCCGGATCTCCCTGCCCGGCGATGGCATACGTGACTTTCGAAACATCCTGGAAAACGGCCAGAGCGTCCTCGGGCATTCCCGCCGCGATGATCGCCTCCCACGCCGATTTCATTTCCTCATGCGAATCGATGCACATCACTTTCACCAATGTCCGGAGCGTGTTGAAAACCTTGCCGGTCAGGGCGCGGTCGTAGGTGAAATTCCCCTCGTCCTCGTAGGGGTTCACGCCCGGCATGGTGGTCAGCGCGAGCGTCTCCGCATCATACATGTCGCGGCGGATCGGGGTGCGGTGTAGCGCGCGATCCGCCGGGCCACCCTCGGTGCCGGGTTTCTGGAACCACAGCCGCTGCGCTTCCCGCGACAGGCAGAATTTCACGAACTCCTGCGCGAGCGCCATGTTCGGCGCACCTTTCAAAACGGCGATGGGATCGGAGCTCAGGGTCGTGCCGCCCTTCGGCGCGATCCACACCACACGCGGTTTCCCATCGCTCGTGAGCAAATCCGCCGCGTAGCTGCGCCCGTAGAAATCGATGCACATCCCCGCCGCCGCGTTCCCCTGCCCCACATCGTGCGGGATCTTCGATGCGCTGTCGGTGAAATACCGCGCGTTCGCGCCCATCCGCTGGATCAGCCGCAGCCCTTCGTCCCAGCCCTGCTCCGCCGTCCCGCCCGCCGCGAGTGATTTCTGCATCTCCCCCTGCACGAGCAACTCGAAGGTGCGCGCGACCGAGCCGCTCTTCGTCGGATCCGCCAAGGCCAGGCTGCCGACATACCCCGGCTTGCCCAGATCCCGCCACTCGGTGGGCGCGGCGATGCCCAGCCGCTGGATGAAATCCGGGTTATAGCAGATCCCGAACTGCGACATGCACGTCCCCACCCAATCCTTTTCCGCCGCGATGTAGCGCTCGCCCGTGAAGGTTTCCGGGATCACACCGGCCTCGCCGAACAGCTCCGGCATATCCTCGAAAACATCCAGCTTCGCCAGCCTGCCCGCCTTCGCCTGCCCCGCGAAATCCGGTTCCCCGCCGCCGAAAAACAGATCCACCCCGATCCCCTCGCGCCCCGTTTCCTCCGCCGCCTTGAACCCCGCGTCGATCACCATCCGGATCTCGGAAGTGCCCCCGGGCGTCCGCCAATCGACATACACCGAGCGCCCCGACTTTCCCCGCCACCAGGCGGCGAAGGCTTCCCCGAACTCATTCCGGATCGACTCATTGTGCGGAGAAAGGATCACCAAGCGATCATCCGCCGCCGCAGGCGATGCCGTCTGGGTTTCCTGCTTCATCACCAGCGGCAGGCCGACGATGAAACCCAGCAAACCTACAATCCCGATCAATCGCCCTTTCATACCCACTCCCGAGGAAAAACTCCCACCCGCCGCACCGCATGGCAAGACGGAACGGGCGTGGCTGGGACTTGCTGTCCCAGTCCGTCGTGGGGACATCCTGCCCCACTG
This sequence comes from Verrucomicrobiota bacterium, assembly GCA_046051965.1. Classification (GTDB taxonomy): domain Bacteria; phylum Verrucomicrobiota; class Verrucomicrobiia; order Verrucomicrobiales; family Akkermansiaceae; genus Luteolibacter. Next base: position 12,029 of record JBJONG010000005.1, on the reverse strand, counting down.
CTCTTCCTTAAAGTTTAAAGTTTGGGATTTAAAACTTCCAAATGCGCCGGCCTCTCAGGGCCCGGAACCCTCCAGTGCGCCAGGAAATACTCCTTCATCGCCGCCCGGACTTGCACCTTGAGTCTTCCGCCCGTCATTCCGTAGTCCCGTATGATCGTCTTCCGCTGGTCTTCCGTCAGCCCGGAATGCGGTTTCAGCACCACCGTCTCCATCCGCTCCCAATCCTCATCTACTACAGGAGCCGTAAATAAATCCCCCGGCCACTCCGTCCCCTCGATCCGGCTCAACACAAAATCCCGGAACCCCTCATTCTCAAAACACCAGGCCCGCACGTGCCAACGGTATCCATCATGACCCAAGGCATGCGGTGCGATCTCCCGCACACTCCCCCGGCTGCTGTTCACCGACCAATACTTCACCCGCAGCCGCCGCTTTTGGTCCAATGCCAAAAACACCCGCCGCACCACCCCGGCATCCGCCTCACGCACCAGCGGTCTGAAAAAATCCACCGTGGCGGCGGGTTGCATCCGCCCGGGCAAGCACAACCCCGGCACACCCACCCCCAAAAACAAACTCACCGCCTCCTCCAGCCTCGGCTCATGCATCACACATACCATCCCGTCCCCCGCCTCATACCTCTTCGCCCGCACATTATAAACCAACGCCGTCGGGTTCACCTCCTGATACCCCTGCAAATCCGCCGAAGCCTGCGCCGCCGAAATGCCAAAAACATCCCGCACATCCCCCCGGTTCACCACCCCCTTCCACCACGCCAGCCGCTCAATGAAAAGCTGCCTCTCCCGCACCGCCCACTGATCCCTGTTACTCGTGTTACCCATCTTTTTCCGTGTCGTTTGAAATGATCCTATCGTTTTTCTTGACGCGATCTCCCGTTTCTGGAAAATTGATCACGTAAACAAAAACGAGTGGCTCCACTCCCACTACACAACCATCCCCCACCCCGCCAGCCAAAACTTAACAAACATTAAACATAGACGCCGCCAACAGCCTTTTCCTTCCCCTTCTTCTTTGGAGTTTAAGATTTAAAATTTAAAGTTTCCCGCCATGGGCTTCAGCCAAGGAGAACTCAACTTCGATTCCCCCGCCAACGACTCCATCGGCTACAAAAATGGCGCGATGAAATGGACTCCCGCAAAAGGGAAATCGAATCCCGCTACGGCATCATCCTCGGTAAACCGATCCACCTCCAGCTCAGCGGCGAGGACATCCCCCTCCAGGGCATCCTCACCATCGCCTCCACCCCCCAAAAAAACCGCTCCCAGCTCCTCCTCCAGCTAGGAAAACGCGAATTCACCCTCTCCAAAATCGAATCCATCTCCCGCCTCTGAAACCAATATGGAGAAGGGGTTTTCAACCCCTTTCTTCCACCCAACTCCCCATGCCCTTCTTCGCCCACACCTCCAAACTCCCGGACGGAAAAACCACCAACCCGGACACCTCAACCTGGGAACCCCTTTTCACCCCCTTCGGCGAAGGAGAAAACAAGTGCCAACGCGACACCTGCCAGAAGTGCGAAAGCATTGAACCCCAACACGGCCACCTCAACAAAGTCGCCCACTGGACCGCCAAATTCGCCGCCGAAATGTTCCCAGCAGACTCCGAGGAATCCAAATCCGCCCACCAATGGGGCTACCTCACCGGACTCTGGCATGATCTCGGGAAGTTCAATCTGAATTTCCAACGGAAGCTCGAAGGCGAAAGCATTTCCGTGGAACACGCAGGGGCCGGAGCGGTTCATGCGAAGATGGTATTTGCCGATCATATCAAATCAGGCACGCACCATTACCCTATCGCCGCCGCGATCGCCGGGCACCACGCCGGCCTTTCCAACTTTCGCGACCAAAACGAAGGCTCTTCGACGCCCTTGCTTCAAAGACTCAAGAACAACGAACCCCTTGAACTGGATTGGCCGGAAAATATCCGAACAGAACTATCGCAGGTCGTCATTCCTCTGCTCCCATCGTGGACGCAAGTCGCACGACCTGACGACCCTGCCGCATTCTCACTTCCATTTTTTACACGGATGCTTTTCTCCTGCTTGGTGGATGCGGATTCTCTCGTCACAGAAGCACTTGAGAAAGGCTCCCGCCTCTACCGCTATTCATCGCTTGATCAACTCAGCAAGCAGCTGGACGAAACCATCGATGAATTTTCAAACGGCGGACAGGATCTGCGGAAGAAAGAGATCAACAAGCACCGCCGCAGTATTCTTGATGCTTGCCGAGTAGCGGCAAAGCAACAGCGAGGAGTCTTCACGCTCAATGTCCCCACCGGCGGTGGTAAGACCCTTTCGGGAATGTCCTTTGCATTACGACACGCTCTTCACTGCCACCACAAACGGGTCATTGTTCTAGCCCCCTACACAACGATCATAGAGCAAACCGCTGAGGAATACCGCCGCTGTCTCGGGGAAGAAAATGTGATCGAACATCACTCAAATCTCGACGACTTCAACGAAACCGAAGAACAGCAGGAAGATGCCCGCAACAAACGACTTGCGGCAGAAAACTGGGACGCGCCGATCATCGTCACGACAACGGTGCAATTCTTCGAATCCCTTTTTGCCAACAAGCGCAGTCGCTGCCGCAAGCTCCACAACATCGCAAACTCCACGATCATCATCGACGAAGCCCAGTGCCTTCCCACCTCTTTTCTCGATCCCACCTTACGAGCGCTGACTGAGTTGGTAGATCATTACAATTGCTCCGTCGTTCTATCGACCGCGACACAGCCCGCATTCCAACATCGTCCCAAGTTCCCTTGCGGATTTCAAATACTCATTCCCATCATCCCAGAAGAACTCTGCCACGAACTTCACCAAAACCTCACAAGAACTCGTGTCGCCGTTTCCTGGCAAATCAAAGAACCTAAGGATCTCGAAGCGGCCGCAAATCTTCTGCTCAATTCTGCTGCCACGCAGCAGCTCCTCGTAGTTAACACCCGCAGGGAAGCCTCCAGGGTCTTTGAGGAGATCGAAAAATCCTACGCAAGCGATGAAGTCTTCCACCTCTCGACGAACCTATGCGCCGCCCATCGAAAGCAGAAGCTCAGGCAAATCAAACGACGCCTTGAAGGCTCGATGCCTTGCACCGTCGTTAGCACGCAGTTGATCGAGTGCGGAGTAGATCACAGCTATCAGCGCGTCATTCGCTCGCTTGCCGGATTCGATTCTTTGGCACAGTCCGCCGGGAGATGCAACCGCCATGGGGAAATCCCCGGAGGTGGCGAGTTCATCGTTTACGAATCGGACAAAGAGCTACACGGCTTTCTTGGAAACTGCGCTTCCATCACCCGCACGGTCATTGGAGAAGAACCACCTGATCATTTGGCTGACCTCTCGCTCTATCAGACATACTTCCGCCTCCTCTATCAAGCCGGTGCCAGCCGCGACATTTCGAATGTTCACGGAGCCTACGTGGAACGGAACCTGGAAGACGTGGCCATGCGCTACAAACTGATCGAGGATCACAAGCCCTTCACAGTCGTCATACCTTGGCAAGAAGAAGGGAAAAAGAGACTCCAGAAAGTCCGCTCGATCTTAGATGACGGTCAAATACTCTCACGAGGCTACCTTCGCTCACTCCAGCCCTACACAGTGAGCCTCTCCCGAAATGACTTCGAAATCGTGAAACCCTTCACCGAACCCCTACTGGAAGGCGGGTTCTCCCATTTCGTCCACCCCACCTCTCTTGATCAAATCTACTCAGACCATCTCGGCCTAAAACTCCACTCCGAAACCCAAACCTACCTAGGCTGCCATGATTAAAGCAGATCCACGCCCCCCGCGAGGGGGGCGATTAAACCCGAGCATGCGAACTCGTGGTAATGTTTCAATCCGCACCCCCGCGTGGGGGCAACTTCGACACGATAGATCCCCCTTCCATTTTGTCAACTTCATTACAATGAGAACGCAGTTCGAATTAATATTGACAAGTTCCGCTCGACATTCAAAAAGAAGCGCGTCACGGGAAAGACCCATGACGCGCTCGATTGACGAGCCTGAAAATCAGACCGGTCTCTCTGTAGGAGGAAAGAATTGTGTCGCGTTAAGCAGGCTTCGTCAATCGAGCATTTTAACACAGAAAAATGTTCGAATGATTCGTAACTACAACACCACAAAGACGGGTGGCTCCTTTTCGGATGCCACGATTGAAGCAGTATGGCGCAAGGCGACCCCCATCCCAGGAAGACCCGGATACGCCAAAGACAGATGCGGAGCGACGATTTATCGCCACTCCTACGGTGCTATCACCGACCTCGGTTGGGAAATCGATCACATCTATCCGGCCTCAAAAGACGGCTCGGACGATTTGACCAACCTCCAACCTCTGCATTGGAAAAACAACCGCGGTAAAGGCGACCAATATCCGACATGGTCCTGCACCGTGCGTAGCTAACATCAACAATGCCCGGCATTTGAGAAATCAAGTGCCGGGCATTTCCCAGATTAAAAATGAAGAGCCCAACCTACATCATCCGCGCCAAAGGACCGCTCGCGATCTTTACGCGCCCAGAATTCAAATCCGAGCGCTTCAGCTACCCCTGTATCACGCCAAGTGCCGCCCGCGGCTTGGTTGAGGCCGTTCTGTGGAAACCCGCAATAACGTGGCACATTTCAAAAATCCACATTCTCAGTCCGATCAAATGGACTTCCTTTCGCCGGAATGAGGTTTCCAGCAAAGCGACCGCACCCAGCAGAGCAATCATCGAAAACGGCGGGCCTGCACCCACGCTCCACGCGGACAAAGATCGCGCGATGCGGAACACCGTCGCTCTCAAGGATGTCGATTACGCCATTGAGCTTCATTTCTCCATGACCTCGCGAGCCGGACAGGGTGACAACGTCAACAAGTTCCACGAAATGTTCATTCGCAGGATGGCAAAGGGACAAAACTTCCAGCAACCCTACTTCGGATGCCGCGAATGCATCGCAAATCTGGAACTCATGGAGGAACCACCCGAAGCCATCGGCGATACAAAAGACCTCGGCATCATTCTCTGGGACATCGACTACAAGGAATCCGGCAAAGACGACCGCAGCGTGCCTATTTTTTTCCACGCCTTGCTCGAAAGCGGAACGATCACCGTTCCAGCAAACCCCGATGAAGCCCGCCAAAGCCTCCTCAAATACACCATCGAATCATGCTAAGAACCCTTTACCAACTTGCTAAGGAAGAGCGGCTGATCACCGACCCGGCCTTCGAGATGAAGCCCGTCGCATGGACCATCCTTCTCGACAAGGATGGCACACTTTCCAAAGGGGGTTTGATCGCCAACACCGAGCTTGCCCCGCCGGAATTCGACAAAAAGGGCAAGGAGAAGAAGCGCAAGGAACTCACCAGACGCCTTCTCATCCCCAGACAATTCGTCATCGAAACCGGTGCCGGAAGAACCAGCGGAGCCTACGCCTACTTCCTCGTCGATAAGGCCGACTATGTTTTCGGCTTCTCTCCTGGCAGCGAAGCCGAAAAGCCGCAGAATGACGAATACCTCTGTCACCGCCACGATCTCTTCATTGGCAACGTATCCGCCTGTTACGAAGCAACGAAATCGCCAGCCATCAAGGCGGTTCTCACATTTCTCCGGAACATCAAAGCCAACGGCCTTCCCATGGCATTGCCCGAGAACATCAAGTCAAACGACCAGTTCGCCTTCAAAGTTCTTCCGAATAGCGAAGATCACGTTCACGAGGAAGATTCGGTGATCCGATATTGGAAGAGGATTTCCAAGCCCAGCACCGATGACGCTGCTGTCAAAAAAATGTGCCTCGTAACCGGTGCAACCTTCACCAAGGAAGCATTGTTCCCCGCCATCAAACGAATTCCTGGCGCAACATCCTCCGGTGCCGGCCTTGTATCATTCAACGCCAAGGCATTCGAATCACAGGGGTGGGAAAGCTCCGAGAATGCCAGCATCAGCCCTGAAGCCTCACAAGCCATCGCCACAGCGCTCAATCGCTTGGTGGATCCGGCCTTCGAAACACAGGAGGGCAAACAGCTCCCCAAGCGCTTCGAGCACATCGCAAAAGACACAGTGATTGCATATTGGCCCAAGGGATTCTGGGTTCCCTATCTCGATGAGAACCAAGGCAGCTTCAGCAACCTGCTCGCCTCTTCATGGAAGGGAATAATACCGCATGAGGATGACGCCTCGGAGTTCCACGCCTTTACGCTTTCTGGCTCCCAGGGACGGATCATCGTCAGGGATCACTTTGAATCCACGGCGATGCAGCTCTTTCGAAATCTCGATTTCCATTATCAGAGCCTCCAGATCGAGCCTCTAACAATGCCCGGCAAAGGAAATGATCCAGCCCCCCGCTACGGAACCAACCTTCTTCTGGAATGCACCGTTCTTGATGGAAAGCGCGAATACATTTCTCCCCCGCAAGCGGTGCAGTTCTATCAAGCCATCCACAAAGGGCCGAACTACCCGTTTCCGGAAAGCCTGATCCACAACGCCCTCCGCCGCAGCCTCGCCGAGATCCATGACGATTCATGGAAGTCATCACATCGCTCCGACATCCGCGCGGGCCTCCTGAAAGCTTACCTCATCCGCAATCACGAATTCTCCAACCTAACAAAAGCAATGAATCCCAAAGAAGACAACTTCGCCTACCTCATGGGCCGCATTTTCTCCTGTTACGGAGAAATGCAGCGGCTCGCCAACCTGCCGAGAACCGTCAACGCAGACCTCACCACCAAGAACTACTCCAAATTTTTCGCCCGTCCCTTGGCGACCTATTCCGCTCTTGGAAACCTCTATACCAAAAATCGGAGCACTGCCTTCAAAAGCAAAGGCGATAAGGTAGGTGGCCTCGCACGCCGTCTGAATACCGAGATCGAGATCATCCAGGGAGCACTGAGTCCTTCGGACATGAAGGAAACATTCAATACCAAAGAACAGGCTCTCTTCACTCTCGCCTTCCACCACCAGAATCATTGGCACAAACAATCCAACGAATCCCGAATCAGCCTCATCCAATCACAAAACCTCGATCCATTCGACCCGACCCTCCTCATCGCCCCGATCAAAGAACCAAAATCAGAACCAACCAATTAAATGAGCACGCCTATCAAGAACCGCTACGAATTCATCTTCCTCTTCGATGTGAAGAACGGCAACCCCAACGGAGACCCGGACAACGCGAACGCCCCTCGCATGGATTTCGAAACACAGCTCGGCTGGGTTTCCGATGTCTGCCTTAAGCGCAAGATCAGAAATTTCATCAACCTTCTCAAAGTGGATGATGAAGGCAATCCAGTCGCTGGATACGACGTTTACATCAAGGAACGCTCTATTCTGAACCAGACCCACCAAAAGGCCTACGATGCCCTCGGATTAAAAATCGAAGCCAAAACGAAAGCCGAAGAGAGAAATAAAATGGCTGACAAGGCACGCGACTGGATGTGCCAAACCTACTTCGACATCCGCATGTTCGGTGCAGTCATGACAACAGGAGTGAACTGCGGCCAAGTGCGGGGCCCTGTGCAACTCGCCTTTTCGACCTCCATCGATCCCATAGCCTCGCAGGAACAGTCTCTCACTCGTATGGCTGTCACCACCGAAGAAGAATCCGAGAAGCAAGACGGAAGCAACCGCACCATGGGACGTAAAGACATCGTTCCTTACGGCCTCTACCGTTGCCACGGCTTCATCAGTGCACCTTTCGCCGCCCAGACCGGATTCTCCGAGGAAGATCTCGAATTACTTTTTCAAAGCCTTGAGCAAATGTTCGATCACGACCACTCCGCAGCACGTGGCGAAATGAACCCCCGCGCCCTGATCGTTTTCAAACACGACACCCCGCTCGGCAACGCACCAAGCCACAAGCTCTTCGAACTCGTTACCGTGCAGAAAAAAGATGGGGTCGAAGTCCCCCGCGCCTTCTCCGACTACGAGGTCACGATTGATCGCAGCGGACTTCCCGCCGGAGTGGAGATCATGGAACGCATATAACCCATGTTCTACTCTCCCTTCGCTCTCGAACCTGATCCCGCAGATTCATTGCCCAGCCGTGCCTCCATGGCTCGTGGCATCCTGCGGCTCAAGTTCAACGAGTATTCGGAAGATCATTTCATGGCCGGTTGGATCAAGGGGCTTGAGTTTTTTCTCTGGGATCACCTTCACGGGATACCTCAGGAAACACCCTTCGGGGGGCCCTCGCTGGACGCATCGGAAATCGCGATCATCCGAGACTTGTCCATCCTGGCCGGGGGCTGGTGGGTCTGGCCGGACACCATCGGAGAGGAAGGGGTGGGTGAGATTTTCATCACCATGGATCGCTGGATCGCCTGCCTCGCCAGCAGGGGTCCGGAGAAGCAGTCACCTTGACTCCCCACCCCCGCACAGTTACTGTGCAGCACAGAAAGAAAAAAATGAAAAACATCACCCTCAAGATCGACGATGAAACGTATTCCAAAGCCCGCGTGCTCGCCGCCAAACGTGGCACCTCCATCAGCGCGATGGTTCGGGAATTTCTGATCGGTAGCACTAAGGAAGTGGCGGACCAAAACGAAGCCGCTCCCTCCGCCACCGCACACGAAAAGCGAGTCGCCCAGCTCACCGCCTTATTTGCCGAGATGGATGCCAAAGCGAAGACCAGGCCTCCCCGCACCGAACCCTTCAAACCCATGACCCGGGAGGAGATTTATGCCGAACGCCTTCGTTGACACCAATCTTCTGATCTACGCGGCGGATCAAAACATCAACCCGAGCCGCCACACCCGGATCGCACGAGAAATCCTGCTGCTGGAGCACATCATCATATCCGTGCAGGTCATCAACGAGTTCATCGCAAACAGCCGCAATCCCAAAAAACTCGCCTTCGATCCAACCGATGAACGTTCCTGGCTCCAGAAACTTTTCCAGCTCCCCATCGCAGCGCAAACAGCCGACACGGTATTTCTCGCCCTCCGCTTGCAAGCGCACCATTCCCTGTCCCATTGGGATTCGCTCATCGTAGCGTCGGCATTGGAGACGGGATGCACCGTTCTTTACAGCGAAGATCTCGCTCATGGAGCAAATTACGATGGGGTAAAGGTCATCAATCCATTCCGCGAGGGATAAGACGTCCATGTTCCCTCCCCCCATGGAACCCATCCCCATTTCCGCGCTCCAGCACTGGCTCTACTGCCCTCGCCAGTGCGCGTTGATCCACAACGAGCAGGTGTGGGCTGAGAACCGGTTCACCGCAGAGGGTCAGCTTCTCCACAAGAAAGCCAACGAAGGCCCCGACGAGCACCGGGCCGCTGGCTCTATCCTCCGGCACCTGAGTGTATCCTCGGAAAAACACGGGATCACCGGCATCTGCGACATCGTGGAGAAATCACCAAATGGCCGCTTCACCCCCGTTGAATACAAACGCGGCAAGCCGAAATCCCACCGCGCCGATGAAGTACAGGTCTGCGCCCAGGCGCTTTGCCTGGAGGAAATGTTCCAAAAGTCAATCCCCACCGCCCTCATCTTTTACGGCACAACCCGCCGCCGCACCGAAGTAATACTCGATGACGGCCTCCGCGCCCTTACGTTTGCCACCATCGCCGCCGTCCGGGAAATGAAAACCACCGGCAACACCCCCAGCGCCGATTACGATTCCCACCGCTGCGACGCCTGCTCCCTGATCGACCTCTGCCAACCCCGCGCCCTCCGCCTTAAACGCGGTGCCGCCTCCTGGTTCCAATCCCGCCTGAATTCGGAGGCAGCAGCCGACCCGTCTTCCTTGGAGTTTGAAGTTTAAGATTTAAAGTTTCATGAAGCAGCACCTCAACACCCTCTACGTCACCCTCGAAGGCGCTTACCTCCGCAAGGACGGAGCCGCCGTCGAGATCCGCCACGAAGGGGAAACAAAACTCCGCGTCCCGCTCCACAACCTGGAGGGTATCGTCACCTTCGGCTGGGACACCACCGTTTCCGCGAGCCTGATGGCCGGTTGTCATGAGCACGGCGTCTCCGTCACTTTCCTCACGCCGCACGGGAAATTCATCTCCAGCTCCTACGGCGGTGTTTCCGGAAACATCCTGCTGCGCCGGGAACAATACCGCCGCTGCGACAACGAAGCCGCCTCCCTGCCCATCGCGCAGAACATGATCGCCGCCAAGCTTCACAACACCCGCACCATCCTGCAACGCGCCGCCCGCGACCACGGCACGAAATCCCCGGAGCGCGCCCATGCCCTGACCCGCGCCGCCGATTTCCTCGCCACCCGCATCTCCGCCGCCATGCGCACCACGAACCTTGATTCCCTGCGCGGGGTCGAGGGCGAGGCCGCCGCCGCCTACTTCGCCGTCTTCAACCACCTCATCACCATCGATGAGCCCGCCTTCCAGCTCTTCGGTCGCACCAAACGCCCGCCGCTCGACCGCACCAACGCGCTCCTTTCCTTTCTCTACGTCCTCCTCGCCCACGATTGCCGCTCGGCCTGCGAAACCGTCGGTCTTGATCCCCAGTCCGGCTTTCTCCACCAGCCCCGGCCCGGCCGCCATTCCCTCGCCCTCGATCTCATGGAGGAGTTCCGACCGCTTTTCGCCGACCGCCTTGCCCTCTCACTCATCAACCGCCAGCAGATCCGCGCCGATGACTTCAATGTCCAGGCCAGCGGCGCGGTGTTGCTGAAACCCGACAGCCGCAAGAAAATCCTCACCGCCTGGCAGGAGCGCAAGCAGGACACCTTCGTCCACCCTTTCATCGATGAGAAAATCACCTTCGGCCTCCTTCCCCAGATCCAAGCCCGGCTCCTGGCTCGTCACCTCCGCGGCGACCACGACGCCTACCCGGCATATCTGCACAAATAGCTTCTTCCTCTTCCTTGAAGTTTTAAGATGTATATCTTGCTCACCTACGATGTCTCCACCGTCACCAAAGCCGGACAGAAGCGGCTGCGTCAGGTCGCGAAAACCTGCCTCGACTACGGCCAGCGCGTCCAGAACTCCGTCTTCGAGTGCAAGATGGATCACGCCCAGTTCGTGCAATTCCGGGGGAAACTTCTTTCCATCATCGACGCGGAAACGGATAGTATTCGCATCTACCATCTTGGAAAAAACTGGGAGCAAAAGGTCGAGCACCACGGCAAGAACGATGACTACAACATCGAGGCTCCGCTCATCCTCTAGCCGCCCCGCGAACCCCAAGCGGCCGCGCCCTTTTCCAACACAATTATCTGCTCTTTGACATCACCCAAAACAAGGTTCGCGGAAACAAGGCTGGAAACCCTTGTGGAACCTTGCGTAGAATCTCCCGCCATCGCCCCCCACGCGGGGGGCGCGGATTGAAACTAACGATCAACGGATGGAAAGAGGGAAGTGCGAAGGATCGCCCCCCACGCGGGGGGCGCGGATTGAAACGCATGTTGCAGGCAGAGGACGCGGCTCCGCAGCCATCGCCCCCCACGCGGGGGGCGCGGATTGAAACGCAAAAGCACCGGGCGAGAAAGCCAGGCTTGAGGCATCGCCCCCCACGCGGGGGGCGCGGATTGAAACGATGAAAGCATCGACTGCGCTTTGCCCTTGCTTGATCGCCCCCCACGCGGGGGGCGCGGATTGAAACTTACAGGATGTGATTCACAGCTTAGACGGCGGGGATCGCCCCCCACGCGGGGGGCGCGGATTGAAACAAGGCAAGGCGCGGACGTTTCGGCGGTCTGGAAAATCGCCCCCCACGCGGGGGGCGCGGATTGAAACCGCCTATCCATTGACGCAACGCAAACCGTTTTTCATCGCCCCCCACGCGGGGGGCGCGGATTGAAACTCCGCCCCCTCGAACTTCGCGAACTTTTCGCGGTATCGCCCCCCACGCGGGGGGCGCGGATTGAAACTCCAAAAGGAAGTTTTTATGCTCGATGATCGCCTATCGCCCCCCACGCGGGGGGCGCGGATTGAAACCCCCCGCCAACACGGCACTAACACATGAAAGTCATCGCCCCCCACGCGGGGGGCGCGGATTGAAACAAGGCAAGGCGCGGACGTTTCGGCGGTCTGGAAAATCGCCCCCCACGCGGGGGGCGCGGATTGAAA
>JBJONG010000004.1:0-154511 GCA_046051965.1 Verrucomicrobiota bacterium | reverse complement strand
CGCTACAACAACCACCGACCACACCAGTCGCTCAAATACCTCTCACCCAACCAATACCACCAACAACAATGCAAACAAGCAGCCTGAATAACACAAATGGCTGTCCAACTTTCGGGGGAACGCTACACCGGGGCATTGCGAGTTCTAATGGAAAGCCGTGCCTCCGGTCGGCTTCTTCCGACCCACCAAAGACCCTTCACAAACCAAGCAAGTCGGCCAACGGCGCTGCTCTCCATAGGTTGACACACCGCCGCGTATCAAGGACTCTCCGCCCAGAAATGGTTTTCAAAAGCTTGTGCAGGGATGTGGGGATAGGGGCGAATTCGTATTCGCTGGATGCCGCCGGGGTGAGAATGGTGCTCGATGCCGGGATGCATCCGAAAGAGGAAGGGCTCACCGCGCAGCCGCGCTACGAACTTATCGGCGACGATACGGCGGAAGCCATTTTCGTGACCCACTCCCACCTCGACCACGTCGGCACACTGCCGGTTCTCGCCGAGCGGCAGGAGAACGCCCGGATCTTCATTTCCCCGGAGGCTGCGGAGCTGACCCTCGCGATGCTTCACAACTCGGTGAACGTGATGGAATCGAAGCGCACCGAGCTCGGCATCACGGAGTATCCCTTTTTCCGACACGGCGAGCTGGACCGGATGAAGGGCCGCTTCGAGACCATGAATGTGGGCAGGAAATTCCCCGTGGATCTGCATGGCGAGGTGACGGCCGAGTTTTTCGACGCGGGGCACATCATGGGCTCGGTGGGCGTGATGTTCGAGGCGGAGGGGAAAAAGGTTTTCTACACCGGAGATGTGAACTTCGAGGACAGCACGATCCAGAAGGGTGCCGTGTTTCCCGAGGGCGAGGTGGACGCGCTGATCGTGGAGACCACGCGCGGCGAGCAGGCGCGGCGGGCGGATTACTCGCGGCGCGAGGAGGAGAACGAGTTCGCGGCCGCGATCAACGGCGTGCTGAAACGCGGCGGCTCGGCACTGGTGCCGGTGTTTGCCATGGGCAAGACCCAGGAAGTGCTCGCCATGCTCCAGCGCTTCAAGGAAGAGGGACTCATCGACGCGAAAGCCCCGATCTACATTGGCGGTCTGAGCACGAAGATGACCACGATCTACGACAAGTTCAGCGACGTCTCCCGCCGCAACCGCCGCGGCTTCAAATTTCTCACCGACATGGAACTGGCGGGCGGAAACAAAAAACGCGTCGGCCCCATCCCTTTCCACAACGGCTGTATCTACGCCCTTTCCAGCGGCATGATGTCGGAGAAAACCGTTTCCAACAACTTCGCCCGGCAGGGTGTTTTGGAAAACAAGAAGCACGGACTCTTCTTCGTGGGTTACGCGGATTCGGAAACTCCCGGCGGGCGCATCCGCGCGGCGAAGCCCGGCGACAAGGTGCTGTTAGATCCCGCCTACCCCGCCGTCCCTCTCAACTGCGAGGTGCGCGTCTTCGATTTCTCCGGCCACTCCACCCGCGACGCGATCGCCGATTACGCGGTGCGCGTGAAACCGAAGAAAATTTTCCTCGTCCACGGCGATGAGGGCGCGATGGCATGGTTCAAGGCCGAGTTCGGGAAACGCCTGCCGGATTCCGAGGTGATCATCCCGGAACCGGGCGTGGAGCATATCATCTGAAAACGGATCAGAACTCGCCTTTGAAAGAGCAGCGCGCGGTGGGTGTCTCGAAAATCACGATTTCGGCGAGGCCGGGAAGCTGGGGGGCGAGTTTTTTCCAGAACCATCCGGCCATGCGCTCGATGGTGGGACTCTCGAGGCCTTCGATGTCGTTGAGGTATCCGTGGTCGAGTTCTTCGAGAAGCGGGTTCATCGCATTGGAGATGAGCTTGTGGTCATAGACCCAGCCAATCTCCTCATCGACGGTGCCTTCGATGGAGATCTCCACCTTGAAGCTATGGCCGTGCATGCGCCTGCATTTGTGATCCTCCGGCAGAGACGGGAGGGTGTGTGCCGCTTCGAACCGGAATTCCTTGGTGAGTCTCGCTTTCATGTCCTGCGCGGAAGCTACCCTGATTCCCGTCCGGATTGAAACCCAAAGCTTCGGAGGAAATTTTTGGTGGAACGTCCGGATCCGGCACGTAGGTTTTCCGCATGCGCGCCTGTTTCCCCATCGCCCTCGCGGCTTTGCTAGTTTCCTGCCAGAAACCCGAGGCCACCGTCGGGCTGGAGAAAAAGGATGGGATGGTGAAGATCGCGGGCGGGATGACGAAGATGGGATCGGAGGGAAGCTTCGAAACACCTTATGGCCGCAAGGAATTTCCCGAGGAAGCACCGGTGCGGGAGATCGAGGTGAAAGGCTTTTGGATCGACGAGACCGAGGTTACGAACGATCAGTTCGCGGCTTTTGTGAAGGCGACAAATTACGTGACCTTCGCCGAGCGTGAGGCGAAGGCCGCCGATTTTCCCGAGGAGGCGCGCGACTCGCTGCCGCCCGCGCCCTTCCGGCAGGGTTCCATTGTTTTCACTCCGCCGGAGAAATTCGAAGGCGATCCGGATGAGCCCGGCGCCTACCTCTCATGGTGGCGCTGGGATCCGGATGCAAACTGGCGGCAGCCGCTTGGAAAGGGTTCCGATCTTTCCGGCAAGGGAAATCATCCGGTGGTCTGCGTGGCTTATGAGGATGCCGTGGAATACGCAAAATGGGCGGGGAAACGTCTTCCCACCGAGGCGGAATGGGAGTTCGCGGCGCGTGGCGGATTGAAGGGGAAAATGTATGCCTGGGGAGATGAGCTGAAGCCCGGCGACAAGTGGATGGCGAACACGTTCCATGGCCAGTTCCCCACCCATGACACCGCCGAGGACGGCTTCGAAGGCTCCGCGCCCGTGAAATCCTTCCCGGCCAATGGTTACGGCCTTTATGATATGGCGGGGAATGCTTGGGAGATCTGCTCGGATTTTTACGATCCGCAATACCCATCGAAATGCGAGAGCTGCGATCCCAAGGGGCCGGAAACATGGGTGAACCGCGAAACCGGACGGAAGAGCCACGGCGCGCCGAGCCATGTCATCAAGGGCGGTTCTTTCCTCTGCCACATCTCCTACTGCATGCGCTACCGCCCCGGTGCGCGCCACTCCACGGAGGCGGATTCCCCGGCGAACCATACCGGTTTCCGCTGCGTGCGGGATTTATAAACTATTTGCCTAGTAGATGCGCGACGTGCTTCGCCAGCATATCCGCCTCCAGATTCACCGCGTCCCCCACTTTCGCATCCCGCAGATTCGTGTTCGCGAACGTATGCGGCGTGATCCAGAAAACGGCGGACTCCCTTTTCAGATCCGCGATGGTCAGCGAGATCCCATCAATGGCGATGGAACCCTTCGCGACACAGAGCCGGTGGATTTCCTCCGGCAGTGAAACCTCCAGCACATGATCCTGGCCGTTTTCCTCCAGCGAGACGATCCCGCCCACCGCATCCACATGCCCCTGCACGAAATGCCCGCCGAGCCTGTCACCGACGCGGAGCGCGCGCTCCAGGTTCACGACGGAGCCGGCGGAAAGTTTTCCCAACGAAGTCACCCGCAGCGTCTGCGCCAGGACATCGAAGTGGACACGATCGCCCGCCATCCCCGCCACCGTAAGGCAGCAGCCGTTCACCGCCACGGAATCGCCGAGTGCCAGCTCGCCCGCAAACGGGATGGAAAGCGTGAGCCGCGCCTGCTCGCCGAGGTTTTCCAGCGATGTGACTTTTCCCAATGATTCGACAAGACCGGTGAACATGTGGCGGATACATCCCACAGCCCGCGCCCGCTGTCACCCCGGGATTTTCGGGAAAGGGGTTTTCAACATGGCCAGGTCAGGCGGCTGCGGTTCTTATCGGCAGCTCTCTGTGAGGATGCTGCTTCCACGATGCGCCCCGTTTTTTGCCTCCAGCCATTTCGCAGGAACCCCGTTCGCCGCGCCGAGCAGCGAGCCGACAACCGCTCCCCGGTGGCAGTTGTCCCCTCCGACCATGGCATTGGCGATTACGCCCGCATCGAAGTCATCGTGGTATTTCCAAACAAGGTATAGCGAGGCGGGCATCGACTCGGCGATGTAACACGCCGGGCTGAAACGCTGGCCGATGACTTGGGTGTCGGCCTGGCGAGTCCATCCCTCCGCCTTGGTTCCGGAAATCCAATCACCCGCCTCGCGCTGGATGGCCTCGTGGGGTGAAAGTCCCTCGCGGATGCGGAAAAGAAGCCGCGCAAGGGTGTCGGCGGCGCGGAGCACATTCGCATGGGCGTGGGTGAGGCCGACGTGTTCTTTCACCGCGGCGCGAAGTTCTGTCAGGCCGGCTTCCCGCATCACGAAGCAAAGCGCGGGCACCTGGGCGAGGCCGCCGATGTGCTCGTCCTGGATCGCGCATTTCCGGGGGGCTTTTCCCATGGCGTATTTGGTGAAAAATCCGCGATGGTATTCCTCCACGTAAGTGTCGTGGTGGCTACCGGGGGTGAGCATGAAATCGATGTAACGCGCGAGCCATTCATCGGGATCGTAGCCGCCGTTTTTTTCGCAGAGCTTCACCAGCTCGGCGGCGAGCTGGTAGTTCAGGGTGTTTTCGCCGGCTTTCAGAAACTGGTGGTAATGAATGCCGCGCTGCCCCCAATACTGCGCCTGATCATGGAGGATCTCGCCCTTTTCGTTGAGCGCGGTGTATTGCGAGCGCCACAAAATCGAGCCGGTATGCGGGTTTTTCGGAGCGAGGTATCCGGTGATCTCGCCGTATTCCGCGCGGAGGGCGTCGCGGTCATAATACCAGTGAACCGGCATGGCGACGGCGTCCGCTGCAAGCGATCCGAGATAGGCGTTTTCGAAGGTTTTTGAGATCATGGGATGGTGGGATTGAAATCCTGAAGGACGGCCTCCGCCGCCGCAGTGCCGCTGGCGAGCGCGGTGTTGAGCGAGGCGATGCCGCAGTGATCTCCACACTGGTAGAGACCTCTGGCGAGACGCGCCGGCTTATCCTCCGCCACCCGCTGGGATGGCACCGCGTGCGGGATGCGGTCGATGCGCAGAAGTCCCCAGCCACGCGTGTCCGCTCCGAACCAATCGAACAACTGCCGCCGCACCCTTTCCTCCAGATCCCGCGATACGGCGGCCTCGGCATCGACCACGCTGACGGAAACAAGGTGACGCCCGGGCGGCGCGTAGTCCGGCGAGACCGCGCTAGGGAAGGATAGGTTGTTGATCGGCCCCGCGCCCTCGCCGTTGAGGAGCAGGATTGGCTCGCTCACCGGTGCGGATGGAGCTGAGAAATGCAGGCAGGCGACGGAGTTGAAGGTCGGTTCGGGTCTGCCATTTCCCTTGAACCGCTCCACTCCGCCCGCTTCGGTGGCGATCACCACGGCCTTGGCAGGGAGCACTTCACCACTTTCCAAACGCACGCCGTATTCCTCGATGGCGGCGACGCGGGAATCCAGCCGGATCGAATCACCGGGCAAACGCCCGGCGAGTTGGCGAGGAATCTCCGCCATGCCCCGCGCGGGGATCGCGGTATCGCCGCGGGCGAAGTGGCGCATGACGAATTCCAGCTTTCTCACCGTCGTTTCCAAACGGTTTTCCAAAAACACCCCGCCGAGAAATGGCCGGAAGAAGCGCTCGATCATCGCCGAGGAAAAACCCTCCGCCCGCAACGCCTCCATGCTGCTGAGTCCCGCATCATGCCGGGAGAAATCAAACCCGCCGAGACGTGACCAGCCCACCCGCAGCTTGTCTGCGAGAGTTCCAATCGGATTGAACGCCCCGCGCAGTCCATCGATGGGGTGACGGAAAGGATCCGCCACGCGATGCCATTTTCCGCCAAAGCGGACCAGCGCGCCGGGATAGAAATGACGCAGATCGAGAGCTTCGTAATCGAACAGTCGCCGTGCCTCGGGGTAAGCGGTAAGCAGCACCTGAAAGCCACGATCCAAGCGATAGCCTTCACAAAGATCCGTGGCCACACGCCCGCCCACCCGGGCCGATGCCTCGCAAATCACAAAACTCCTGCCCGCCTCATGCAGTCGCAGCGCACAGGCCAGTCCGGCCATGCCTGCGCCGATGATGACCGTCTCGATAGGTGGGGTAGGGGATGCCATGATGAAATGGCGGCTGGTTTCTCAACACGCCGCGTGCGACTTTCGCTCGAAATCATCGCATGGCAACTTTTCGATTCGGCTTTCACACACGGAAGCTCACGTCCACGGCGTGGAATGCGGGATCACTCTCCGGTTTTGCCGCTGCCCATCCGTAGAACGCCACTTTTTTCAAAGGTTGTATATCCAGATCACGGGCCTGTGATCCGGTGGCTCTTGATTTTTCCTTCCGTTGCCGTGGTTTTTAAAATGTGTATGCTTGCGCAGTGAACATATCAAAATCAGGTGACAACTCTTCCCCATACAGTTCGACCCTGGGGCGGAGCTTCAAGGCCAGCCTGGATTTACATGCTCCCACGGCAGACCGTGATCCCACCGGAGAATGGTCGCGGTGCTTGCTTGAGGACGCCTTGGCCGCACGAGCCACCGATATCCACTTCGACCCCAAGGAAAGCGGGCTGCTGATCCGCTTTCGCATCGACGGTTCGGTTCGAAATATCCTGACACTCACCAAAGAACACGGACTGCGGCTCTTGCGATATTTTAAGGTGAACTCGGGTCTCGATCCTTTCGACGCGCTGGCTCCCGAAGATGCGCGGCTGCACCTCGAAATCAACGGCGAGCCTCTGGACATACGGCTCTCGTGTGTCCCATGTGTGCACGGTGACAAGCTCGCCCTTCGTCTGCTTCACCGCTCGCCGCTTTCGCTTTCCCTCCAGGATCTGGGAATGCATGAACATGACCGGCAAAACATCCACCGTTGGCTCAACGACATCAGCGGCATCTTTCTGGTGGCTGGCCCTGTCGGCAGCGGCAAGACCACAACCCTTTATTCGCTGCTTTCGGAACTGAACCTTGGGGAGAGAAACATCATGACTGTCGAGGATCCCGTTGAATACGAACTGCAGGGCATTAACCAGATCCAGATCGATAAGAAACGCGGAGTCTGCTTTGAGGATGCAATGACCGCTCTGCTCAGGATGGATCCCGACTACATTCTGCTCGGTGAGATCCGGGATCAGCCTTCGGCCCGGACTGCCATGATCGCGGCAAGCACAGGCAGGGTTGTCCTGACCACCATGCACAGTCGCAATGCCGCAGGGGTCATCACCGCGCTGCGCGGCCTCCGCATCCACAACCACGAGATCGCCGCTTCTCTGGGCTTCATCGTCGCCCAGCGGCTGGTCCGCAAACTGTGCAAGGAATGCCGGGTGCGAGAAACGCCCACCGATGCGGAAAAACACTGGCTGCAATCGATCAACGAACCCGTTCCCGAGGAAACATGGCACCCCAAAGGCTGCGATCGGTGCGAAGGCACGGGCTATCATGGTCGGATCGGCATTTTCGAAACGCTTCCTATCGATGGAAAGACCTACCACATGATTCTGGGCGGTGAGGATGAACTCACTCTCAGGAAGCATCTAAGGAAATCCGGATTCCGTCCCCTGCTCCGCGATGGCTTGGAAAAATCCGCCGTGGGCATCACCTGTCTGGATGAACTTACCCGCATCGGCGCACAGACTTATCTGGAAAATACGCTGGAAGGAAATGAAACCGAAGCTCCCCATTCCGATGGCGGAGAGGGTGGGATTTGAACCCACGGTAGCTGTTACACTACGTCTGATTTCGAATCAGGTGCCATAGACCACTCGACCACCTCTCCATATGCGGGGCGGAAGGCTGGACGCATTACGGGATTTTGTAAAGCGAACAATCGTTCACAGTTCCGCCAGGAGTTGCTTGTGGATGCCTCCGAAGCCGCCGTTCGAGAGCACCGCGAGGACATCGCCGGGGAGGGCTTCGGCTTTGACGGCGGCGATGATCGCGGCGTTGTCGGCGAGGTAGTATCCCTTCCCACCCATCGCGGCGATGTCTGCGGAGAGGCGGACGGGGTCGAGCCGGTCGTTTTCCGGGATCTTGTGGAGATCCGGGATCGCGGCGACGACGGCGAAGTCCGCCAGCGCGAGGGACTCGGCGAGTTCCATCTGGAAAACGGCGCGGCGGGTGGTGTTCGAACGCGGTTCAAAAAGGATCCACAGGCGCGAGTCCGGGTATTTCTGGCGGATGCTCTGCACCGCGAGACGGATGGCGGTAGGGTGGTGGGCGAAGTCGTCGATGACCTTGATGCCGTTCTTCTCGCCCTTGAGTTCCTGCCTGCGGGCGACACCGCCGAAGGCCAGCAGGCCGTCGCGGATCTCGTCCGGGGAAAGTCCGCCGAAGCCCGCCGCGCAGGCCGCCATCGCGGCGTTACGCACATTGAACTCGCCCGTCATCGGCACGGTGTAGCGCTCTCCTCCGAGGGTGAAGGAACTGCTGCTTTCATCGTAGCTGATATGGGTGACGCGCAGCGCGTTGCCCTCGCCGAGGCCGACGGTGGTGACCGGGCAGGGCGCTTTTTCCGCCACGTCGAGGCAGTTTATCTCATCGCCGTTGACGAAGGCCATGCCGTTGCGCGGGACGACGTTGAGAAGCCTTTTGAAGCTCAGCTTGATTTCCTCCACGTTGTTGTAGATGTCGGCGTGGTCGAACTCGATGTTGTTCACCACCACGCATTCCGGCAGGTAGTGCAGGAATTTGGAGCGCTTGTCGAAAAAGGCCGTGTCGTATTCGTCGCCTTCGAGGACGTTGATTTCGCTGTCGGGGAAATGCGCGCCGCAGCCGAGGTTTTTCGGCAACCCGCCGATCATGAAACCGGGATCGCGCCCGGCGCTGCGGAACAGCCACGCGAGCATCGATGACGTCGTCGTTTTCCCATGTGTGCCGCTGACCACGAAGTTGCGTTTTCCGCGCAGGAAATGATCCTTCATCACCTCGGGGAGCGAGTGGTAGAGCAGCTTGCGCTCGAGCGCGGCCTCGGCCTCCGGGTTGCCGCGCGAGATCGCGTTGCCGATCACCACCACATCGGTTCCGGCCGGGATGTTTTCCTCACGGTATCCTTCGGAAATTTCAATTCCCTCGCCGCGCAGGAAATCGGACATCGGTGGATACACATTCGTATCGGACCCGGTAACGGCGAAGCCCCGGCGTTTCATCGCGGCGGCCACCGCTCCCATCGCGGTTCCGCAAACACCCGTGAAGTGGAAATGTGTTTTCTCTGACATGGAAAGGCGGAGGCTAGGGAAGCGACTCCCGCTTGCCAACCCGGAATCCGCCGATATTCAACCGCGCGCCGCAGCGGTCCAGAGCCTTCGGCGCCAGGAAAACACCACATCACCCCTTCACCCGGTCATTGTTCTCCACCCATGCCATGAAGGTATCCGCCGCAGCCATCGAATTCATCACCGGCACGCCACCCGCTCGGCGGATTTTTTCCGCATCCTCTTCCTCGAAGACCCGCGCCACGACCGGCACGTCTTTTACATACCGCAGCACGTTGAGTGCGTCGCCCACTCTTCGCATCGAGGCGATGACGAGCTTCGCCTCTCGTGCGCCGGCCTTTGCGAGCACCTCCTCCTCGGCCCCGTCGCCGCGCAGGAAGGGGATGTTCTTTTTAGCGAGCGACCCGCAGACCACGGCATCATCATCCACCACCAGCACCTTCTCACCCTGGGCCAAAAGGGGTTTCAAAATCCACATCCCCGCGGCACCGAAGCCGAGGATCAGCACATGCCCGGCCGGTGTTTCGCCAAGGTTCTTCCTTTTTCGCAGAGGGTGGAAGGGCAGGAGGAAATTCGCGACTTCCTCGCGCCCGAGGAAAGGCGTTGCCGCCATGGTGATCACAGTGGTGAGGGCGAGGATCGAAAACGTGTCCGGACTCACATGCCCCAGCGCGATGCCGCTCAGACCAAGCAGCAGCGAATACTCGCTCGACTGCGCGAGCAACAAACCCGACTCGATCCCGGCTCGCGCGTTGAGTCCGCGCCACTCCGCCACCAGTGCCACGAGCGGTGGTGTCACGACGAGCACCACGGTCGAATAGACAGCGGCTTGTAGCCAAAGCCCCGGTTCCGGAACGCCCAGCAATGCCCCAAGCGCCACGAAGAACATGGCTTGGAAAAAATCCACCAGCGAGGAGAGTTGCCCGCGCACCAGGCCGTTGAGGGGGAACGCCGAGAAAACGAAACCGCCCGCGAACGCCCCCGCGATCAGCGGCAGCCCGAGCCACGAGGCGACACCCACAAACCCGAGCAGCACCGCCACGAGCCACAGCAGCAGATTTTCCTCATCCGGCTTGAAGCGGAGCACCAGCTTCGGGATCACGAAGCGCTGCGCGACCCATGCGATGCCTCCGATCACACCCGCTTCCCACAAGCCCTTGCCCACAGCCCATCCGCCGCCATTCACCCGGGACAAGACGATGATCAGAAGCACCAGCGCGACATCCTGCAACAGCAGCACCCCGGTCACCACCCGGGCATACGGCTCGAACATCGCCTTGCGCGCCTGGAGATGCCGCAGCACCACCAGAGTCGAGCTGGCTGCCAGCCCGCCGCCCATGTAAACCGCCTCGAGCTTGTCCATCCCCATCATCACGGCACACAGGTAGCCGGTACCCATCGCCAGCGAAAACTGCACCGCCGCCACCCACACCACCGCGTTCCCGAACCTCTTGAAACGGCGCGGGTTCAGCTCCACGCCCGAAGCGAAAACCAGGAACACCAGACCCAATTCCAACACATTGATCGCGCCTTCGCCCACGGCGTTTCCAAGGCCGAATTCCTTCGGCACAATCCCTGTCAGCCCGAGGCTCATCCCCGCGCCGATCAGCACGGGGATCGCAGGCAGTCGCAACAGCCGCGCCAACCCGTGAGCCGCGGCCGCTACCGCCAGCAGTAACGCGAAGGCCGTCATGGTTTCGGCGTTATCTTATCGCGGGACTTGCCTGCTTCCGGAGGAACCAGTCCGCCAGCGGGCTGGTCTTTTTTCATGATGGCCATCTTCATATCTTTATCGCGCCTCGATTCTTAGCAACAGCTTGGTCACTTCTTCCAACGTATTCTTGTTTTTCCGACCAACCGACACCCACCGAATGCCTGATGCAGGACTTCCCATGGCTGTGACCCGAAAGTCGATACACGCGCTGCTTTTCCAATCCGCCGTGGCCTCCTCGACAGCGGCTGGACAGGGGAGTTCCATTGGGGAAGGGGTGATACGGCGGATCGAGCGCCGATCATCGGCGGGTGTTTGACGTACGCTTGGAGGAGATGCTCACTCGTCGAGCGGCGGGATGCCGAGCTTTAGGAAGGTCTCGTCATCCAGGGTGAAGGGCGAGGGATCGGTGGAAAGTTTCCCGTAGATCAGTTTGGATGCGGGATCGGTGGCGAATGTCAGCGTGCGGGTTCTGGAGCCGTTGATCTCGCCGAAGTCATCAACGGTGTTCTCGGTGGCGGTGAAGGTGAGAATAGGGTTGGCGAGGGCTTTGGCGGCGGCTTCGTCATTGGGTGCCAGCCAACGTGCAACCGAGAGATTTTCCAGCGTGGTGAGGATGAAATTCGCGCGGGCGGGATCGAGATCCGCGGTGACATCTTTTCCTTCACGGGCGGCTTTCCAGGACTCGTCGCGGTCGTCATAGGAAAGCTCAAGCGGCGGAGAGCCTTGTTGGGTGAGAGTGAGCTTGGTGAGATCGACTTTGTAGAAGGACCAGAGCCGGGCGTGTCTCCAATCGTGGGCGTTGACCGCGATCTTTTCGAGAAACGATTTGTCGATGCGCATCACGGTCGGGCTGGTCTTGCGTTTTGCGAAGAGGCCGCCGCGCTTGTCGAGTCCGAAGGAGATGGAGAGCGTCTGGTTGTTTTCCGCGAGGAAAATCAGGGTGAGTATGGGCCGATCCAATCCCCACGGGGAAAGGTCGTCTGAGGCGGCATCTGTCTCGAAGGACAACGCGCGGGTGCCGGTGACGGCCAGGAGCAGATCGAAGAGGCGCTGCTCGTTGGCAGCTTGTGCTTTTCCGGCGATGGTGGCTGTCCATGGGCTGGGAGGCTCGCGGGAAATGAGGATGGTGGGCGTGGTGGCGGTCTCAATCGCGATGCCGCGTATCGAGGCGATGTTGAGGTTGGTCAGGGTAGGGTCGCGGAGGCCGTTGACGGTGAGCGGAAGGTCGGCGATGGAGACGATCTCGGTCTCCGCCTTGAGCGGGAGGGTGAAAACGGTATTCGGTCGGTCGCTGACGATGGCGAGTGTCTCGCGGGCTTCCGGCGTCTCGGCAGGGAGGATATCGAGGACGGCCTCCTCCTCCGCGCCGAAGTGGGTGAGGGCGATCTGGCTGTTTTCGGAGGTGAGGGTGACGGATGGCAAAGTCACCTCGGAGCGCCCGGCGATTTTCGTGGCTTGGAGTTCGAAAAGACCTTCGAGCAGGGTTTTCACAGCAGCCGGATCGGTGGCGAGGTCGAGAGGCTTGATGATGCGCCAGGGAGCGGAGGGATCGGCGCGACCTAGGGTGAGCTCACCCTCCGCAGTTCGGATGCGGATTTTCCCGAGGGCAAGAGGATTGAATTGGAAAGGACGGTGATCACGGAGGCGGCGGAAGCCGTCCTTGAACAGCGGCGATAGATCGCCGGTGGCGGCGTAGACATGGGATTTCCTGCCGCGCTCGAGCGGAAGCAGGTAGGTGGTGGGGATGGATTGCGGATTTTCACCTTCGGTGAGGTGAAGCCACGGGGCGCGCCTACCGAGGCGGAAGTGGGCGATTTTTTCTCCCGAGGAGTCCTCACAAGTGACCTCAGTGAAGCCAGCCACAAGGCCTGCGGCAGCGGGGTCGAGCTTATCCCGCTCCACCCGATCCACGGCCAGGGTCGTGTTCGCGAGGGTCAGGATGGCGAGCGTGGCGCGATAGTCCATGCGGTCTTCCCACGGTGTCGTTGCCACCCAGCCGCTGGGTGTTTTCACGAAAACAGCCTCGGTATCACCCGATCGCAGGCTGATCCGCGCCACGTTTTCCGGTTCGAAATCGGGATAGATGCGTTCTCCCAAATCGACCGGCGGAGCACCCAGCAAGCGGTCGAGGCTGCCCTCGCGCATCTGCCATGCCGCCAGCGCTCCGAGCATGGCGGTGACGGTGAGCAGGAAAATGGTGAAAACGAGTGAGCGCAAAATATCAAATTTTAAGACCTTCGTGAAGAGAACACGATGCCGCCGATGAGGAGGAAGGCGAGCGGGATGAAGACGAGGTTGAGGCGGTTGATGAAAGAGACCTGCGTATCCAACAGCGGGAGCATGTAGATGCCGATGGTGCGCGGAGTAGCACCGGCCAGCGAGGCGCGGCGGACGAGCCAGTTTGCGGAGGAGGCCAGGAAATCGATGTTTTCCGCGCGCTGGCGATCGGGATCGAGGAAGTCGGTATTGGCGATGACGATCATGCGAGAGGTCTCGGCGGCAAGGCTGTCATCCGTGGTGGCGCCGCGGGTCACGGAAGCGGCGAGATACAAAGGCAGGCCGGCATCTCGAATCGCGTCGAAGGTTTCGCCGGCTTTGTCGCCTGCATCATTTTTCCCGAAATCCGCCTCACCCCAGAAACCTGCCCCGATCTGGATCAGCGGCGTCGGGGCGATTTTTTTCACGGACAGGTCGTCGGCGTTTTCGCGGACTTCGAGGGATGAGGAAGCGCCCTCGAAGACAGCGGCGCGCCCGGCGAGATCCTCCAGGAATGGGATGCCCTCGGAAAAATTTCCGCGCGCTGTGGTGGTGACGCGGTTGTCGATTTTCGTGATGATGCGATCGCGGCGCGGTGTAACGCCCTTGGATCGGAGGAAAATGCGTAAGTTCGGCGGACACTGACCCGCTTCGAGAAGGATCAGCAAAGCGGAGCGGGGCGAGTTCCAATAGGCTTCGAGAGTGGCGATTTCCTCTTCGGTGAAATCGTATTTCGGAGCCACGATCGCAAGTCCGTCCGTACCCTCAGGGATCGCGGTGAGATCGGAGAGATTGGCAGGCGTAAGGCGGATGTTGCGGTAACGGAGGGTGGCGGCGAGATTGCTCCATGGCGAGTTCTCGCCCTCGGCATCGACGCGGGATTTATCCGCCAAAAAGAGGAAGGTGCGGGGCTTACCCTCGACGGCCTCGACGAGCCGGGCGGTGAGCAGATCCTCGGCGCGGAAAGCATCCGGGCGGCGCTGGCCTTTCGCGTCCATCGCGTAGGTCAGCATTTCCTCGGCGAGCGCGAGGGTGATGTGCGGGTTCAAAGCGGGGCTGCCGGACTCGGCTTCGGTGACAATCGGCGCATCCTCGTCGGGGCGGGCGTCGATGAGGATCAGATCGCGCACCAAAGTGATGTTATAGGCGGCCGCGAACTGGGAGGTTCGGTCGGGAGCGCGGATGGGGTCGATGATTTCGAGCTCGATTTTCCCATCTGATTGGCGGGCGTATTCCTCGGCGAGGGCGCGAACCCTTTCGTAATAGGGTGAGGAGCGGCGAAAGGCCATGATCCATTTCACCGGGCGATCCCGCTTGGCGACGGCCTCGCCGCCGAGGTAGTTCACCGTCGAGGAAGAGAGTGTGTAATCCGCCCCGCGCGAAAGGTCGGCGCGGAGATGGTTACCCGAGGAGAGATAATTGGCGAAAATGACCGCGGCGATGAGCAGGACGATCTGTGAAATGGACAGGAAGCCGATGCCGAGTCGGTTCGGGCGGGAGGGGCGTTTGGAGTTGGGGGCGGACATCGGAAGATAAAATTTTCACCGCGGAGGCGCAGAGGTCGCAAAGGGTCGCAGAGGCAATTGAGATTTGAAACTTGAGATTTGAAATTTGGATTTCAAGGGCGCCAGCGGCGTAGATCGATGACCTGGTGGGTGAGGAAAAGGAATAAAGCCGACAGAGAGAGGTAATAGACGGCAGGGCGCGTGTCGAGAAGGCCGTTGGTGAAGAAATGCAGGTGTTGCTGGGAAGAAATGTAGTGAAACAGGCCAGCACCCGCAAAGGACTCGCCCCAGATCACGGTGACAAAGCCCAGAAAGTAATGGATCACCAGAATCGTGATCGTGACGATACCCGCGATGATCTGGCTGGAGGTGAGCGCGGAGGCGAGGCAACCGATGGCCGTGAACGCGGCTCCCATCAGGAAAAGAATCGCAAAACTTCCGAGCAGCGCGCCCTCGGAGAACGCTGGCGGAATTTCGGTAAACCATGAAAACGCCTTGAACTGGAGATAGGCGGGAATCCACAGCAGACAGTAAAACACCATCGCGGCGATGTATTTCGAGAGAACAACCTGCCATGTGCGCACTGGCGCGGTGAGCAGCGTTTCCAGAGTGCCCGACCGCTCCTCATCGGCGAACAGGCGCATCGTGATCAACGGGAAGATGAACAGGAAATAAAACCAGAACAACGGCGTGTGGAAGGTGACGTAAACCAGAGAGTCTTTCACCGGAGTGTCGCGGAACCCTTTCATCGCCGAGGAAAGCGAAAGCCCCTGCATCAGCGCGACAAACGCCAGCACCACCCAACCGAATGGATTCAGGAAATAGGTGTTGAGTTCCTTTCTGGCAAGGATCCGTAGAACGCGCATGGGCGGAGGATGGACGCCCGCGGCGCAACGTCCAACTCCGAAATGCGCCGCGATGCGAAGGGCTTCAGCGGGTCGCCTTGAGTCTTACGAAGAGCTTGGTCTCCGTGCTGGGGATGGTGGCAGTAACGCGCTGGGTGGTGGCGTCGAGGTCGACAGTGGTGATGACGACTCCGTTCACACCGTGGACGGCGGGTGTCCATGTGCCGGTCAGGGTGGAGGAAGTTTCGATGACCTGGGAAATGCCGTTGGCCGCCATTTTCCGGTCGTAGGAGAACACGAGATTGCTACCGGTAGCCGTGGGGGTGGCGGTCGTGGCGTGTCGCAGGAGGCTCGCGTTGTCATCGACGGGGCTGCCGCCGAGGATGAATTCGAGGATGTTGGGGATGCCGTCGTTGTCGAAGTCCACGTCGTCCCCGCTGATGGCAGGGTCGGCGAGCTGAGTGGCTGTGAAAAAGCGAGCCTGCCACAAGGTATAGAGGTTGCCGACGGGATCGGGGACGACTTCGAGGGTGAAGACGGTGGTGGTGCTTAGCAGTCCGAAAGCGCTTGCAGTGCCATCGGGCGGAGTTCCCCAAGTCTGGTTAAAAAGGTTCGCAGAGTCTACGACCTCATCAAACTCGACCTCCACTTCGTAGCTCTGACCCAAAGTAATCTGGTTTGGAGCGATGGTGGCAGTCACATAGTCCGGATCGGATGGATTTGTGTTCGCGACCTTGTTGATGATATCGCTGTCCGTAGCGATATCGATCACAAAAAGGGATACGAAACCGTCTCCGGTAGTGGAGTTCGAGGTGAGAGTGAAGCCTGCCGCCGCCTGAGAGGCGGTGATCTGGAGCTTTCCGTTCACCCAGGTGCCGACCGAGGACGTAACGAGCGGTTGGTTCGGGTAATTGGTGGCGCTCAGATTGATCGGCACGGAATCGGAGCCGATGTTGATTTGATAAACGCCGTTGGGGAATGCGGTTTGCAGCGCGCTAAAACTGGAGAAATCCGTTTCCGCTTCCCAATAATCCCCATCCAAGATGAGTGGCACGGATGAGCCGCCGGGCTTGGTTAGGGTGATGTTATTTGAGGGAAATGTGGCTGAAATACCGATTCCTTCGACCCTCGCATCGAACGCCGCCCCGATCGGAGCGAGGAGTGAGGCGGATTGTTGCTCGGAGATCTTGCGCTTGTAGGCGAAGATGTTCTGAACCTGCCTTGTGTCTGTTCCCACTCTCCCGACGCTGGCCAGGTCGCTTTCCGCTCCCCATTGGCTATTGCTCACGACAACCTTGTAGCGTCCGGAATGGTCATCCGGATGAAAGCTCGGGATATAAAGGCAGTTACCGGTCTGGCCGGGGATTTCCTGGTTGTTTTTGAACCACTGGAAAGTGGAGAAAGGGAAGGCTCCCTCGTTGATGCCTACGGTGAGCAACAAAGGAGAGCCTGTGGTTCCGGCCTGGGATACGGGCTGCTCGAAAATGGAGGGGCCTTCGGGAAAAACATTGCTGGACCGGACTTTGAAAAAAGTGCTGCTGGCGGAGAGGGTGTAACCCTGCTTCCCGGTGAAAACCCCGTTTCCTGCCGTGGTGGAAGTGTCGATGCGATAGAACTCGAGCTCGACCTCATACTGCTTGCCCGGCTCGAGTTTGCCGCCGAGATCATAGAAAGTCACATCGCCATGAAGCTCCGCATCGACCACGTCGTTATCGGTGACAGGGTCATAAACGTTGAGCACGGTCAGATACTGGGATGCGACGAAACCCGCAGGCAGTGTCCATTCGAGCACTTCGTTTTCCCCAAACCGATACACACCACCACTCCATGAGTCTCCGCTGCCGACGAGTATCCTCGGAATGCTGGGGAATGTGAGGGATGCTCCGGTGGTAAGGTTCGCGGTGGCGGTTCCATTCTTGAATTGGATGGCGGTCGAGGCGGGGAGCAGGGCGTTCAGCTCGGCGAGGGTCGCGAAGCCCTCCTCGATCTCAAAGCTGGCCGGATCGTATGGATCCGCATCGAGTGTGATCGGCGTTCCGGTGCCGATTCTGAGGGTCGGCGCGGTAGCTGACACGGCGGGATCCACAAAGGCCTCCGCAAAATATGGGTAACTCCCGTCCAGCTCATTGAAAGGGCTTAGGGCGGGAGCGGCGGTTGATGTCTGGAGATAGCTGGCGAATCTTACGGTGCCGAAATCCGGGAGGCGTAGAGGGGTTGGGTTCGTGGTGATGCGGAGCAAAGTCGTTGGATCTATGCCGTCATCGAAAACCAGCTTGTTGCCTGTGATGTTGATGGTGACACCAGAGGTAATGCCGTTGAGTCCTACATCCCCGTTGGTATCGAGGGTGGAGGTGGCGGTGAAAGCCTTGGTGCTGGAATTCCAAGTGTAGGTTCCTCTTTCGATGCCGGTATAGCCGAAGGGGATGTCATTGGCTTCCTCAGAGAGGTAATAAGTGCCGTCGGCAAGGAAAGTGACGGAAAATTTTTCACCGGGAATCACCCATGAGCCGACGATGGCGGAGGCGGTGTTGACGACGCGGGTGAAGCTGAAAGTGCCTTCCCCGGGGACGGTGTAATTGAGGGTGTTACCGCTCACGGTGACCGTGGTGGCGGCTCCCGGATGAGAAAAGCCGGCATCCCCGTTGGTATCAACGATGGTGTTTACGGAGAAGGCTCCGGTTTCGTTATCCCACTCGAACGTGCCGCGTTCCATACCAGGGTGTGCGGGATCGCCATCGACAAAGTAAAACGTGCCGTCATATCGGAACACCACCACCAGGTCGCCGGCGTTGAATTTCCATGCGGAGACAATTTCCGGGGAAGGGGTGTCGAAAAATTGAGCCTTCGCTATGGAAGAGAAACAAAGGGTGACCATCCCGCAAAGGATGCCTAGCATGCGACGAAATTTGTTCATGGTGGTTGGTGCTGCGCGGATCATCACGCCGTCCCACAGCCGGATGCCGATGGGTTGAGCGCGATTTCTATGTGATTCATTTCTAACGAAATTGAGCCAACACTGACAAGCCTTAAAGGGAGACGCGGCAATCATGCGCCCACTAATCCGGATTCCAAAAACCTCACATGATGCGATCGAACTTCGCGTCCATGAACCGCAGGATGAGAGCCTCCGCCTGCTCGTTTTCGAGGCGCTCCACCACCTCGACCGAAAAGCCTCGGGCGATGAGTTGGCGGGCGCGCACGGGGTCGATGCCGCGTGCCTGGAGATAGAAGATTTCCTCATCGGAAATCTGAGCGGAGGTAGAGCCGTGGGAGCATTTCACCTGGTCAGCATTGATCTCAAGGCCGGGCATGGAGTTTGCCTCGCAATCATCGGTCATAAGCAGGTTGCGGCAGGTCTGGTAGGCATCGGTGTGGTGAGCCTTTTCATCCACGAAAATGAGGCCGGAGAAGACGGTTTTCGAGTGGCCGTAGAGGGTGTTCTTGTAGAGAAGATCCGAGTAAGCGCCTTCGGAAACGTGATGCTGGAAGGTGCGCTGGTCGTATTCCTGCTCACGGTGAGGGATGGAAACGCTGAGCATGTCGGAGTGAGCACCGGCGCCTTCGAGGCGGGACATGGATTCGTTGCGCGCCCATGCGGCTCCGGTGTTGAGGACGAACGCCTTGGAGCGGGCGTCGCGCTCGGTGGAGGTCTCCTTGATCGCGATGGTGCGGGAAACCTCGTTGAGCGCTTGGATGGAGATGTAGTCGAGGGCGGAGTTCTGCCCTGCGTAGAGATCCTTGTAGGCGATGGCTATGCCGGGCGTGGTGTCGTCGGCGGAGCGGAAGATGTCGATGACGCGGACTTTTGCGGACTTTCCGGTGACGATGAGGACGTGAGGAAACACGATGGTTTCGCCGGAGATCCAGTGGTGGACTTCGATGGAACCATCGATTTCGATGTTGTTAGGAACGTGGACAAAGAGGCCGTTTTTCACGGAGGCTTCGTGAAGCGCCGCGTATTTCGCGGAGCCGAGGCGGGTCTCCTGCTTCATGAAATGGGCTTCGACGAGAGCGGAGTGTTTCTCCAAGGCTTCGGCGAGCGGGAGGCAGATTACGCCTTCGGGGAGATGCGATTCGGAGGAGATGAGTTCGTCGTTGAGGAAGATGAACTTGGCGGCGGGCTTATCGAGGCCGGTGGAGCGGGTGATGATTTCGCCGGTTTCGACAGGCGGACTGAAGTCCGCGCTCCGTAGCGCGTCGAAATTGAGCTGCTTGATATTTGCGAAGCGCCATTGCTCATCGCCGCGCTTGGGGGCGGGTATGGATTCGTAGCGTTTCCGTGCGGCTTGCTGGCGGGCTGTGAACCAGGCGGGAAGTGTGGTAGTCATGGAGAATGTATCCTATAAGTCGTATCAGTCCTGTTGTATCAACCCACCGATCCTTCCATCTCTAGGTCGATGAGGCGTTTGAGCTCGACGGAGTATTCCATGGGGAATTCACGGACGAGGTCGTTGATGAAGCCGTTGACGGCGAGGGACATGGCCTGGCCTTCGTCGAGGCCGCGCTGGCGCATGTAGAAGAGCATTTCCTCGGAGACTTGCGATACGGAGGCTTCGTGCTGGGTGGCGTGGCGGTTGCCTCTCACGGTGATGGCCGGGTAGGTGTCGGTGCGGGAGTTGCTGTTGATGAGCAGGGCGTCACACTCGGTGTTGTTCTTGCAGCCCTTGAGGTGTTTCGGGATGAAGACCTGCCCGCGGTAGGTGGAGCGGCCTTCGCCGACGGAGATGGATTTGGATACTACGTTTGACGTAGTGTTGTTGGCCGCGTGGATCATTTTCGCGCCGGTATCCTGGTGCTGGCCGGTATTGGCGAGGGCGATGGAGATCACCTCGCCGCGGGCGCGCTCACCCTTCATGATGACTCCGGGATATTTCATGGTGAGACGGGAACCGATGTTGCAATCGATCCAGCGGACTTCCGCGTCTTCCATCGCGAGGCCGCGTTTCGTGACGAGGTTGAAAACGTTCGACGACCAGTTCTGGACGGTGACGTATTGGATTTTCGCGCCTTTCAGGGCTACGAGCTCGACGACGGCGGAGTGGAGTGTTGCGGTTTCGAATTTCGGGGCGGTGCAGCCTTCCATATACATCACCTCGGAGCCTTCGTCGGCAATGATGAGGGTGCGCTCGAACTGGCCGAAGGATTCGGAGTTGATGCGGAAATAGGCTTGAAGAGGCTGCTTCAGTTTCACGCCTTTCGGGATGTAGATGAAAGAGCCGCCGGAAAACACCGCGCTGTTGAGGGCGGAGTATTTGTTGTCCCCGGTGGGGATGACTTTCCCGAACCATGGGCGGAAGATCTCCTCGTGCTCCTTCAGCCCTTCGGCGGAGGTAACGAAGATGACACCTTGCTTGGAGAGCTCTTCTTTGACATTGGAATAGGCGGCCTCGGAATCGAACTGTGCCTCGACACCCGCGAGAAAGGCGCGCTCCTGCTGCGGTATGCCAAGTCGCTCAAAGGTTTCGAGGACATCGGCGGGAACATCATCCCATGAACGCTTCGGCTTTTCTCCGTCGGAGAGGTAGAAGCGGATCTTATCGTAGTCGATGTTCTCGAGATCTTTGGTCGCCCAGTTTGTGGGTGTGGGCTTGCTTTCGAAAACGGCGAGCGCCTTGTGGCGGAACTCCCGCACCCAATCGGGATCCTGTTTCACGTCACAAATGTAATCGACCGTCTTCGAGGAAAGTCCCCAGCCGGCATCGAATTTGTTGCGCTCCGGGAAAGTGAAATCACCCTTCGTGCGGTCGATATTGATCGCGTCGTGGGTTTCCTCGTCGAGGAGGGCGGTGGCTGTATCTTCGGTGAACATGGTAAGGAGGTCGGTGTGCAGTGATCGGTGGAAGATCTTTCAGGCAAGTGCGGGTTCTTTGAGGAAATCGTAGCCGTTGAGTTCGAGTTCAAGGGCGAGTTCGGGGCCGCCGGATTTTACGATGCGCCCTTCCGCCATGACGTGGACGTGGTCGGGCTTGATGTAATCGAGCAGACGCTGGTAGTGGGTGATCAGCAACATGCCGCGATCCGCTGAGCGCATGGCGTTGACGCCTTTGGCGACGATCTTGAGCGCGTCGATATCGAGGCCGGAATCGGTCTCGTCGAGGATGCAGTATTTCGGCTCCAGCATCATCATCTGGAGGATTTCGTTGCGCTTCTTCTCGCCGCCGGAGAAGCCTTCGTTGACCGCGCGGGCGGTGAACTTACGATCCATTTCCAGAAGATCCATCTTCTCATAGAGCCGCTTGTAATAAGCTACGGCGTCGATTTCCTCGCCCTTCGGCAAACGGGCTTGGAGGGCGGCGCGTATGAAGTTCGCGTTCGAAACGCCGGGGACTTCGTTGGGGTATTGAAACGCTAGAAAGATGCCGGCCCGGGAACGCTCGTCGATGGACATCTCGGAAATGTCCACACCGTCCAGGAGGATTTCCCCAGAAGTGGGGATGTAGGATTCATGACCGGAGATGACCTTCGAGAGGGTGGACTTGCCGGAGCCGTTCGGCCCCATGATGGCGTGGATCTCGCCGGCGGGGATTTCAAGGGTGACTCCTTTGAGGATTTCGGTGCCGTTTTCGAGGGTTGCGTGGAGGTTGTTGATTTGGAGGCTCATGTTGGGAAAAACTCTAAATTCTAAATTTTAAATTCTAACTCAGGAGGCTGCGAGTTGGCCGCGGAGGGTGATTTCGATGTCTTTGATGACGGTGTTGGGAGGGAGGTCGAGGATATCGGTGAGGTTGATGCCAGGCTTGAATTTCACATCGTGGATCGTGCCGGTGGTTTCGTCGTGGAAGTGGCCGTGCTCGTCGAGATTCGGGCAATAGCGGGAAGGCTCACGGTCGAAGTTGACCTGGCGGATGACGTGGTGCTGCACAAGCGCCTCAAGACAGTTGTAAACGGTGGCCAGGGAGACATTGGGAAGCGTTTCCTTGATCCGCATGAAAACCTCGTTCGCGGTGGGATGGGATCGCTCGCCCATCAGAAAACGATAGACTTCCTGACGCTGACGAGTCATGCGCAGGCCGTTGATCTCTTCCGGCACATCCGGGTGCTGAGGTTGTTGCGGTTGGGTT
Organism: Verrucomicrobiota bacterium; assembly: GCA_046051965.1. Taxonomy (GTDB): domain Bacteria; phylum Verrucomicrobiota; class Verrucomicrobiia; order Verrucomicrobiales; family Akkermansiaceae; genus Luteolibacter. The sequence continues at coordinate 131,955 of JBJONG010000004.1, read as the reverse complement.
GTCATCGCGCGGAAAAATTAGAATCATTCTGAATTGGATCAAGAACTATTCTAATTACTCTTTTATTTTTTCTCCACTACTTTGTGCGCACACGTTTTTCGCTGAATTTTAGAACTTTACCGATTTCGTCCAAAAAATCCTTGCAAGGTGAGTGTGTCCGTGATGAATTCCCCGCCCGCCCGCTGGCGGGCAAACATTTCCCCATACGGCCATGGCCTACGCAGTAATCAAAACAGGCGGTAAACAATACCGCGTCCAAGAAGGCGACACGCTCGACGTTGAGAAACTCGATGCCGAAGTCGATTCCGAAATCATTTTCAGCGAGGTTCTTCTCCGCGGCGAAGGCGAGAGCGTGACAATCGGCGCACCCTTCATCGAGGGTGGCAAAGTCACCGCGAAAGTGGTTGATCAATTCCGTGACGTGAAGGGCATCGCTTTCAAATTCAAGCGCCGCAAAGGGTTTCACAAGACCAAGGGCTTCCGCCGCCACCTGACCAAGCTGGAGATCACCTCCATCGCATAATTTTCCAACCACCTCAATTCCATGGCCCATAAAAAAGGACAAGGCTCCGTTAAGAACGGACGCGACTCACGCAGCAACCGCCTCGGCGTTAAAAAATACGGCGGCCAAGCCGTAATCGCGGGCAACATCATCATTCGCCAGCGCGGCACCAAGGTTCATCCCGGTGTCGGCGTAGGCTGTGGCAAGGATCACACCCTGTTTGCCCTTACCGACGGCACCGTGAAATTCGACCGCGAAGGCGGACGGGTGAACGTGATTGCTGTCGCGGGCTGATTTTGCCGACACTCCTGCTATTCTTCAAGAAGCCCTCGATTTCGAGGGCTTTTTTATGATTGCGGACGCGGCTTCGACTGATTGCCAAAAGTCCGTGCGAAATCGTCCATGTGTCGTCGGTGTGAGCCGCAAGCTTTGGACTGCTGGGAGATTCATTTCAAGCTCTCACGGGTGGCCTTGATGATCGCAGGGCGGCGGGCGTCATGAGTTATCCACATCTACCTTGAAAGCTGCGGATAAGAACCGTAGCAGTCCAAAGCCTCCGGCGGCTCAGTGCGGCGTGATTTGCTGATGTGGATCCTGTCAGATTCCGAATAGCGAACGTTGGTCGATCTGATCGGATGTCTCTTCCAATTTCCACTGGCGATCCACGTTGAGGCGGACGGTGGCAAGGTGCTTGTGGTTCCATTCCGCGGGTCCGATCATGGAAAGAAGCTTTCGACCGCGAACCTCGTAGAGGTGATAAGTTTGGCCGATGATCGGTTCGAAATGGATATCGGCTTCATAGATGAGCTTGTTCCAATTGAAATGGTCGATGGCGGCCAGGTATTCCTCACGGATCTCGGTGAGCTTTTGCTGGAGCTCCCTTTCCACCTCGGAAATACCCCTCGATTTGAAGGAACTGAGATCCGTCGGAATAATCTTCGGGCTTAGGGTCGAGACGGGATAGGGCATGAATGCCCGGGAGATTGTTCCTTCTGTCATGGTTTCGTGGTTGGTTTGTTGTATTCGGCTAGAAACGCTCCACCCGCAAATAAAAAACCGGACACCCTTGCGGATGTCCGGTTGGAATAGTGATAACCCAACTCTTATGGAGCAGCAGTAATAGGAGAGGGACGGTTGATGGTGGGAGCGGTAGCGCTAGCCCATACAGTGTCCGCGCCGGCTGCAAACGGGTTCACCGCAGACGTTCCGGTGCCTTGTGCCACGGTGTTGTCAGCCTTGATCTTCAGAGATATGACGCTGTTATCACCGCGCAAAAGAACCGCGTTTTTGTCAAATGGACCAGCATCAAAAGTAGCGCCTGTTCCACCCACTAGCAAAGGAGCCATGACCAAAGGACGAGCTGGGTTGCCGGAGGATGAATAACCCTCAGCGGCTTCGGTGGCATACCCGAAACCTACCTCACCACCAGCTAGCGCAGTAGTGCTAGAATTAGCGATGTCATCTGGCTTTTTGGTACCCTTGGCTTTGCAATAGAACATTGCTTCCGACTGAGTCAGTCCCGCTTGGAACAACATTTTGAAAAAGTTATTCGAGCTACCGGAAGCAACGCCGACGACAGAGGCCGTGGAATCAAGCTGCGCCAAAGACGAGGTTCCGGGGTAAGAGCCGTACTCACTGTCAAACTCGAACAGGGCAAGTCCGATCTGCTTTGCGTTGGAGATGGCTTCGGTTTGGTCTGCTTTTTTACGTTGGCGGATCACCATGGGGGCGGTGAGTCCGGCGAGTGATGCGATGATCACGATCACGACGAGAAGCTCCACGAGAGTGAAGCCGCGTCTGGTTGTCTGTACGTTGGTTTTCATTGTGTTGTATTATTTATGGTTTGGTTTTTGGTTTTGGTGGGCAATTGCCCATTTTTTATACCCAAGCGGTTTTAGCCGTCCGAGGTTCACAAAGCTAGAATTCGCATGAGCCGATGCAAGCCATTTCTACTTCGCCGATGAAATATTTTCCCGGCAGTTCTAAAGGAAGGATGATGGCGGGAACGGACGTGACGAACCCTGCACCCAAGAAAAGCAACCGATGCGTGCTTGCGGAAGGTGTGGCGGGGTGGTTTCCTGCGCGCCGGATGCACATACGATTTACGGAACAGGAACTGACGACGCTCGTTGAGATGTTGAGCCTAGCCGCGAATGTCGCTTCCTGGAACCAAAAGGAGAGCGCGGATGGGAAGCTGGCCGAATATGAGGCTTTCGAAAGCAAAATGCTTGAGAAGGCGGCACACAATGGGTTGGGGGCGCTGATCGAGTTCGATCAGGAAACGCAGCGGTTCCGGGTGCGCAAGGAAGTGGAGGAGACGCTTTTCTACCATGAGTGCTACGAGGAGTTCCGCAACGAGAGTTTCTGGGATGAACTGACCGTGCGCTTGGCCGACCGGGATCTGGCAAAGTCCCTTGGCATCAAAGCATGGGAGGCGATGACCGAGGAGCAGCGGCGGGCGAAGACGGTCTCCTCCGAAAAGCGCTATTGGGAGGAATTTTCCAAAAACGGCATCGAGCGGGTGGTGGTGATGACCCCGCCGAATGAGGGCTAAGCGTGAGCGTCAATTCTTATCCTTGGCCGCTTTTTTGGCGGGGCGGGGCGGGAAATCGAAGCCGATCTTGGTGGTGCCCGGATCGAAGGTGAGGAAAGCGTCGAACTTACGTTTGGTCTTGTTGGAAACGAAGCCTTTGAGCAGGTCGGTTTTGCCTTCGGAAATGAGTTTCAGCGCCTGATCCTGGGGGATTTCGCATTGGAGGATGGTTCTGCCGATGCGGACTCCGTGCGGGTCTTTCTTGGTGACCATATCCGGGACAAAATAGGCTTTTTCGGTGGCGAAGACCTTGTGGTTTTTCCCATCGGGGGTGACGGCCGTGCCGATGAGCATTTCCTCGGTGAGTTCCGGCGCCTTGTCGTCATCGCCCTCGAAAAGAAATGCGGTCTTGAATTTCGCATCGATCTGGAGTGAGGCTTCGAAGGGCTTGTTGAACTTTGATTTGAAGCCCTGCAAGGGACCCACCACACCCTTTTTCATCAGCGTGCGCAGCTCGTCCTCGGTAAGAAGGCGGCCGGCGATGTGCTTCTTGATTTTGATAGGAAGCTCTGGATCGCGGGATTCGTAGGTGGCATCGGTCTGGCGGAGGACGAGGGTGCCATGGACGGGATGCTCGACCTCGATGTCGGGAAATTTCGTATTCTTCGCCGTTTCTGCGAGGCCGTGTGCTTTCGCCACGATGTCTTCGGTGTAGCGGATGATTTCCTTCATGAAATCGGGGCGGCGGAGCGCACCCTGCTCCATCTGGCGGAGCTTGTATTCCCAATCTCCAGTGAGCTTGGGTGAGTAAAGACCCTCGATATCCATCTGGCGGACGAGCTGGATGAGGCGCAGGCCGGAAGGGGTGACGTGGAGATCGCGCCCCTCGCGGAGGAGGTATTTCTGGGCGATGAGACCCTCGATGGTGGCGGCACGGGTGGCGGGTGTGCCGAGGCCGCGCTCCGACATCGCCTCGCGCAGTTCCTCGTCATCAACGAGTTTTCCCGCGCCTTCCATGGCGGAGAGCAGGGTGGATTCCGTAAATCGGGCGGGCGGGCGGGTCTCCTCCTGGATGAGTTCCACCGGATCGGCCTTGGCGGTTTCACCCGGGGAAATTCCGGTGAGTCCGTCCTTTCCGGCGGCAACTCCGGGTTTGCGGCCATAGACTTCCAGCCAGCCGGGGACGACGAGGACACGGCCTTCGGTTTTGAAAACATCCTTCTCGCCGCCTTCGGAAATGGTGGAGAGCCGCGTGGTTTGCTCGAACTCCGCCTGCGGATAGAACACGGCGATGAAGCGTTTCACGACCATGTCATAGACCTTCTGCTCGGTATCGGAGAGCTTGGCGAAGGTGCCAGTGGGGATGATGGCAAAGTGGTCGGAGACTTTTGCGGTATTGAAAACTCGCTTGGATTGGTGGAGGCGCGGGCCGTTGTCATCCTTGCCCGCGAGCACGGCTTTGGCGTATTTGGCGACGTCGAGATCGCTGTCGCCGATTTGTTTGAGAGTGTCCTTCACGTTCTGGACGTAGTCTTCCGGGAGGTAGCGGGAGTCCGTCCGGGGGTAGGTGAGAACCTTGTGTTTTTCGTAAAGCGCTTGGGCGATCTGGAGTGTGCCTTTTGCGGAAAAGGGAGCCTCGCGCTGGAGGGTGGTCAGATCGTAAAGCTGCGGGGCGATCTGCGTCTGGGATTTTTTCTCCTCGGTGATCGCCGCCGTCTTGCCTGTACAGCGATCGGTGATGGCCTGCGCGAGGCTCTTGTCCCAGATGCGCTCGGCACGGGCGTGCGGCCTGTCCTCGGTTTTTTTGTAAGAGGTATCGATCCATTTCCCGAGGTAATCGCCTGCGGAAACGTTGAAAGTGCCGTGGACTTCGAAATAGGTCTCTGGCTTGAACGCCTGGATTTCCTCCTCGCGGGCGGCGAGTATGGCGAGGGTCGGCGTCTGCACCCGGCCGGCGGCGGTGATGTTGAAGCCGCCGTGGCGGGAGTTGAAACAGGTCAGCGCGCGGGTGGCATTGAGGCCGACGAGCCAGTCGGATTCCGAGCGGCACTTGGCGGCATCTGCCAGGGGGCGCATTTCCTCATCGGTGCGGAGGTTTTCCCATGCGGAAATGATTGCTCCAGTGGTCATCGACTGCATCCACAAGCGCTTTACGGGCTTATCGATGCCGCCAATTTCCATGATGTAACGGAAGATCAGCTCCCCTTCCCGCCCGGCGTCGCAGGCATTGACGATGAGATCGACATCCTTGCGCTTCGCGAGCTTGAGGACTTTCTTGAGGCGCGCTTCGGATTGCTCGATGGGATCGAGGGTGAATTTCTCCGGGATGGCGGGCAGCACGGAGAAATTCCACGCCAGCTTCTTGCCATTTGGCCCCATCGGCATGCGCAATTCCACGAGGTGGCCGACGGCGGAGGTGATGATCGCCTTGTCGTTTTCGAAATGGATGTCGCGCCCGGAGCCTTCCTTATCGAATTTCCCGAGGGCTTTGGTAAGCGCCTTGGAGAGATCGGTCATAACCGAGGGTTTTTCCGCGATGATCAGTATTTTTCCCATGAATCTAGTTTCCCTAAAAGAGGTTGTGTCTGAACGGGACTAGGCAGGGATTTTCCGCTGTTGCAAGGAGGAAACGAATTACCGCCTGATAAACCGGAAGCCCGGCAGGGGGCGGATCAGGCGGCGGAGTTCCAATTTGAAAAGGGCGGCGGTGACGGCGGATGAGGGCAGTCCGGTCGCCTCAATTAGCGTGTTCACTGCCAGTTCGTCACCGGCGGGCATGGCGGCGAGAACGGCGGCTTCCTCGGGCGGGAGTTCGGGTTCTTCTCGTTTTTCCGTGAGGGGAAGTTCGGTGCGTGAAAAAGGCAGTTCGCCCATGTCGTCGATGATGTGGGAGGCGTCGGAGACGAGGGTCGCGCCGTCGCGGATAAGCTGGTGGCAACCGGCGGAAGAGGGTTTGTCGATCGGGCCGGGAACGGCGAAGATGGGCTTGCCGTATTCCGAGGCGAGGTTCGCAGTGATGAGGGAGCCGGACCAGGCCGGGCACTCGGTGACAAGCACCGCCTGGCACCAAGCGGCGACAATGCGGTTGCGCATGGGAAAGGTCTGCTTGTCGGGAGCCTTGTGGAGGGGGAATTCGGAAACGACCGCGCCGTTGCCATCCGCGATTTTTTCCGCAAGAGCCAGGTTTTCCGGTGGATATAACCGGGCAAGGCCGGAGCCAACGACCGCAATGGTGCGGCCTTTCGCGGCGAGCGTGGCCTCATGCGCGGCGGTGTCGATGCCACGGGCGAGGCCGGAGACGATGGTGAAACCGGCGTGGGCAAGCTGGTAGGTGAGCTTGCGGGTGGCGTTGATCCCGTAGCTGGTGGTGCGGCGGGAGCCGACCACGCTGATGGAATGGCGGTCCCGCGGCAGGATTTCTCCCCAAACATAAAGCAGGATCGGCGCGTCGTAAGCCTGAAGCAAGTGCTTCGGGTAGGAGGGATCTTCGCGAGTGATGATGGAAATGCCGCGCTCCTCGGCTTCCGCGAGTTCTTTCGCGGGATCGGCGTGATCTTGCCATGCCGTAATGATTTTCGCCGTCTCCGGGCCGATGCCGTCCACACGGAGCAGGCTGTTCGTGGGGGCGTTCAGGACGTTTTTTGCATCACCAAACACCTCCAGCAGCCGCGTGATGCGGACAGGGCCGATGGATGGCAGGAGATTGAGTGCTAGGATGGCTTCGCGGGAGGTCACGGGGGGACGGTGATGAAAACGGGGGAAGCCGTCACTTGATTTCCATTCCGCTCTTGGGCCAAAGCCAGCGAACGACCTTGCCGCCTTGGATGAGCGCCTTGGCTTGGATCGTTTTCACGCCGAAAACCGTCTCCGCCTTGTAGGATGCGATGCCGGTCTGATAGCTCTGGCCATCGATGGTTTCCGCACCCTCGCCGGGTGTCCATTCGAGCACTTGGTCGAAGGAAAATTCCTTGATCTCGCCCGCCTGGATACTGGCTTTCATGATGGCGACGGGATCTCCGGTTTCCACGGGTGCGGGCTCCGGCGCTGGCTCGGGCGCTGGCTCGGGCGCTGGCTCGGATGCTGGCTCCGGTTCTGGTTCTGGAGAGGGTTCCGGACTTGGCTCGGGGGTCGGGACTGGCAATGGCTCGGCAGGAGGCTGGACTTTCGGCAAAGCGGCGAGTTGCTCGATCAGATTGGTATCCTTGATCGGCACCTTACCCTCGAAAGACCCGGCTCCGGGGCTTATTATCACGTTCGAACCTTCAAGCCGGATGAGATTGATTAGGCTTCCTGCGGGCACCTTGACCTTGAGGTTAGAGGCTCCGTCCACCAGCTCAGCTTCCGCTTTCAGCAGAACTTTCGCGGGCAGGCGGTCGGCAGGGATGCCTGCGAGATCCATGGTCGGATCTGCGGTTGGCACAGCCGCAGGAGCTTCAACCGGAACAGAATTGGCAGGTTCCGAGCCGTGAGTCTTGCCCGTCAGGCTTTGCCGGAATTGGGGCTCGAACGAGTAGCCGAGGATGCCCGCGGCAACCAGGCCCAGGATAAAAAGGAAAGCTTTCATGTTGGGGATACGGCGCAGTGTGGGTTTTTATTCGCAGGATTTTTCACGGATGCGTCCCGCAGTCGGATTGGAGGTTGAAGCGTAGGCGGCGGATTGGGTAGGTTTTTTTCCGTGAAGCGGATCTATGTCGTCGCCGGGGAAATGAGCGGAGACGCGCACGCCGCCGGGCTGTTGCGCGAACTCGTGGGAATGGCCGGGAAACTGGAGATACGCGGGGCGGGCGGGCCGGAAATGAAAGAGGTCAGCGACGGCGGGACGAAGGACTGGGTCGAGGACGCGGCGGTGATGGGCGTGATCGAGGTGCTGAAGCGCTACGGATGGTTCAAGGAACGCTTCGCCGAAATGCTCCAGGAAATCAAAGAAATGAAGCCGGATGTCCTGCTGCTCGTGGATTACCCAGGATTCAACCTCCGCTTCGCCGCAGCGGTGCGGCGCGAGCTGCCGGATACGAAGCAGGTTTATTACATCAGCCCGCAGGTCTGGGCATGGAACAAAAAACGCATCCCGAAAATGGTCGATCTCCTCGACGAAATGCTGTGCCTCTTCCCTTTCGAAAAACCGATTTTTGAAACCGCCGGCCTAAAAACCACCCACGTCGGCCATCCGCTGGTGGATGAGCTTTTAGAAAAACGCATCGAAGGCGGGCGTGAACCGGATCTCATCGGTCTTTTTCCCGGCAGCCGCGAGCGGGAGATCGCCAAGCTTTTCCCGATGATGCTGGAAACCGCCGTCGCGCTGCGAAGATGGCGCGGGGATCTGCGTTTCTCGGTGCCCGCCGCAACTCCGAAGCTGGAGCGGATCATGCGCGTCATGATCGACGACGCCGGAGCGGAGGAATGGATCGAACTCACACGGGGCGGCAGCCATGAACTCATGCAACGCGCCGCGTGCGGCGTGGTCGCCAGCGGAACCGCCACTTTGGAGGCCGCGTGCTTCGGCATGCCCTACTGCCTCGTTTATAAAATGGCGTGGACGACGTATTTCCTCGGCAGGCTGCTGGTGAAAATCCAATACATCGGCATCGTGAACATCCTTGCCGGGGAAAAAGTCGTGGAGGAATTCATCCAAGCGGATGCCTCCGCACCGGAGGTCAGCAGTTGGGTGCGCGATATTCTGATGCACGATGGGAAACGCGCAGCGCTCGTCGCGCGCCTACGAGAGGTCAGCTCGATGCTCGGCGAACCCGGCACCCACCGCCGCGCGGCGGAGAGGGTCGCAGAATGGCTGTGAGGAGTGGAACCGTGATTCCGAACATCGCGGCTCCTTCCCATCAGGCCGGCGCACCGACCGCACCTGGAATCGGGCCATCATCCTCGGGTCGCTCGGATTCCGCTTTTTTCGGGGCGGGCTTCTTCGCCATCTCGTCGGGAATCGGTGGAGGTTTGGGTGCGCTGGGCGGGTTTTTCATTTCACCGTGCTCGATGATGTCCTTGAGATGGGATGCGTCGAGTGTCTCGTACTCGAGGAGAGCGAGGGCGATTTTCTCCACCACATCACGGTTCGCGGTGAGGATGCGGGTCGCCTCGTTGAAGGCGTTGTCGATGAACTTCTTGATCTCCGCATCGATGACTTTCGCCGTTTCCTCGGAGTAGTTGCGGCTCTTGGTCATGTCCCGCGCGAGGAACACGGGGCTGTCGCCCTCACCGTATTCGACCATGCCGAGCACATCGGACATGCCCCATTCGCAGACCATGTTGCGGGCGAGCGAGGTGGCCTGGCGGATGTCGCCGGAGGCTCCGTTGGAGACGTCGTCCGAGTGGAAACCCTCCGCGATGCGGCCGCCCATCGTAACGATGAGATTGGCGAGCGCCTCCTTTTTCTGGGTGGAATACTTGTCGCCGTCCGGAAGATACATCGTCGCGCCGAGATACGGACCGCGGGGGATGATGGTGACCTTGTGGAGCGGGTGGGTGTGCGGCAGCACCATGTTCAGGTAAGCGTGGCCGGCCTCGTGCCAGGCAGTGCCGATCTTCTCCTTGTCGGACATGGCGAGCGAGCGGCGCTCACGGCCCCAGCGGACTTTGTCGCGGGCTTCCTCCATCTCTGCAAGAGTGACGGCGGAAAGACCTTTGCGCGCGGCGAGGAGAGCTGCCTCGTTGACCAGGTTTGCCAGCTCGGCACCCGAGAAACCGGGTGTGCCGCGGGCGATCGTGGCGAGGTCGGTGTTCGCGGCGAGTTTGATTTTCTTCACGTGGACGCGGAGGATTTCCTCGCGACCGTTCACGTCGGGGAGGGAAACGGTCACCTGGCGGTCGAAACGTCCGGGGCGCAGCAGCGCGGGGTCGAGCACATCGGGGCGGTTCGTGGCGGCGATGATGATCACGCCCTCCTGGGTGTCGAAGCCGTCCATCTCGACGAGAAGCTGGTTGAGCGTCTGCTCGCGCTCGTCGTGCCCGCCGCCCATGCCGTGGCCGCGGTGGCGACCGACCGCATCGATCTCATCGATGAAAATGAGGCAGGGCGCGTTCTTTTTCCCCTGTTCGAACATGTCGCGGACACGGGAGGCACCGACGCCGACGAACATTTCCACAAAGTCCGAACCGGAGATCGAGAAGAACGGCACATCCGCCTCCCCGGCGATGGCGCGGGCGAGCAGGGTTTTTCCGGTTCCCGGTGAGCCGACCATCAGAACGCCCTTGGGGATGGAGCCGCCGAGTTTCTGGAATTTCTTGGGATCGCGGAGGAAATCAACGATCTCGAAAAGCTCTTCCTTAGCCTCCTGAATGCCGGCCACGTCCTTGAAAGTGACCTTGTTGCGATCCATCGTGAGCAGGCGCGCCTTGGATTTCCCGAAAGACATCGCGCCGCGTCCGGCCGATTTCATTTGCTGGCGGAAAAGGAAAAACAGCAGGAGGATGATGAGCAGGAAGGGCAGGAAAGTGAACAGCGCTTTGCTGAGATAATCGGAGGTGCGCTTGTATTTCGCCTTGTCCTTGAGGAGCGCCTCAAGCTCGCCGCCGAGGATCGTGGAGGAAACGGTGACTTCGAACACCTGCGGGCCGATCAACTCGCCTTTCTCGTTTTTCGGATCCACCAGATTGGTGACGATCTGACGTGTGCCGACAATCATGGCGTTGGAATTGTCAGCCGTGGTGAGGATGCGGAGCGAGTTGTCGTTTCGCTCCACTTCCTTGAGAGCGAGCGCCTTCCTGAACTCAGCAAGCGTGAGTGTTTCCACATCCCCTGCGATGGGTGCTTCCCCCGCGTCAGGGATCTGCTCCGTGCGGATATCATCACCCAGCAGTTCGCGGATTTCCTCACCTTGCAGCTCGATGTTCACCGGCACGCGGAAATCGGTCGGCGCGGATTTTTGCTCTGACTCTCCCTTGGGCAGAACTTTGGCAGGATTCACCAAACCTGTGATTTTCGCATCGTAGGCGGTATCGCTGGTTATGACCGTCAGCGGCTGTTTCTTATCATCGAACACAACGCGACCTTGGTCCAAAGCGGTGCGGAATTCAGCGTAGCTCATCGGCTGCGCGGGCGGCGTCATCTGCGGGCCGAAGAAGGCCACACCGAGGATCACAAGCGCGAGGCTGAAAAGGGCGAGCACCCGCCAGTTGAAGCCGTTGTTGTCGCCGGAGGCGCGGTTCGGATTGGGCGGTTGTGGTTTATCGTTCGGGGAGTCGGACATGGGATCTGCTGCTTTCCGGAGGATCTCCTCTCGGGTGGGGGAAAATAGCCGTCCCACGGTAAATGTCTAGGCGGGGTTTTTTCCCCGCCGAAATGCCCTTGTCACGAGAACTGCCAACACTACTCCCACTACAGGTGCCACGTAAAAAACCATCACCTCACGGTAACCTGCAAAAGCTGCACTGCCTTGCGCCCCAAGAATGAGGTAAATGACGTATGCCACATAAAATGCGAGGAAGAAAAAGCCACTAACCCGGCCGATCTTGTATCCATCGAAAAACACCGGAAAACACGCGACTGCCACTGCGATCATGACCAGAACATCGAACTCCAGCGCCGCCTTCGCCACACCCACACCGGCAGGTGCTACGATCGACGAGATTCCCAGCACGGTGAGAATGTTGAAAATGTTGCTGCCGACCACGTTGCCCACCGCGATGTCCCTCTCCCCTTTCAAGGCAGCCACGATGGAGGTGGCCACCTCGGGCAGCGAGGTGCCTGCCGCGATGATGGTGAGGCCGATGATGAGTTCGGATACTCCGAAACTTTTCGCAATGAACACCGCTCCGTAAACCAATCGGTCGGAACCAATCACCAGCCCCGCCACGCCGCCGAGCACGAACAGGATGTTTTTCAGATACTGCGGATCCGCTGCCGGCTTGCCGTATTCCTCCTCGTATTCTGAAAGCACGCCTGCGTCCTTTTCTTTTTTCGAGAGGCGTAGGAGAAAAATCACATACACCAGCAGAAGCACAAACAGGACGATTCCATCCACCCGCGAGATCAGGCCGTCCATCGCGAGGAAATACAGCAGCACCGATACCCCGATCATCACCGGGACATCAAAGCGCACAAGCTGCGCATGAACCACCAGCGGAATGATAAGGGCGGAGATGCCTAGGATGAAAAGGACATTGAAAATATTGCTACCCACCACATTGCCGACCGCGATGTCCGCCTGCCCTTTGAAAGCAGACATCACTGAAACCGCCAACTCCGGCGCGCTCGTCCCGAAGGCCACCACCGTCAGCCCCACCACCAGCGGAGAGACACCCATCGCTGCCGCAAGATTTGCAGCCCCCTTCACCAAGAAGTCTGCAGAGTAAACAAGAAGGACAAGACCAACGATAAGAAACGCAATAGCAGCAAGCATTAAGGCGGAGTCATAAAGGAACGACCCACAGAAGCAAGCTCAACAGCCCCAAATGAAATGATGTTCAAAAAAACACTTTTCGCTTGCCCTGAGAAAAAAATTTCCCAATCTCGCGGAATGCACCACCAGCTTGCCCCCCTCCTAAAACAATATTTCGGCTACGATTCCTTCCGCCCCCTTCAATTGGAAATCATGTCAGCCACCATGTCCGGCAAGGACGTTGTCGCCATCCTCCCCACCGGTGCCGGGAAATCCCTGACTTTCCAGCTCCCCGCCCTCGCCGAAGACGGCGTCACCCTCGTCGTTTCCCCGCTCATCGCCCTGATGAAAGACCAGGTCGATTCCCTAACCGCCTCCGGTATCCCCGCGACCTTCCTCAACTCCTCCCTCGATCCCGCCGAAGCCCGCGACCGCGCGGAAGCACTCTCGCGCGGCGAATACAAGCTCCTCTACGCCGCCCCCGAGCGCGTCATGACCCCCGGCTTCATCGCCGATCTGAAACGCTGGAACGTGAAACGCATCGCCGTCGATGAAGCACACTGCATCTCCGAGTGGGGTCACGATTTCCGCCCGGAATACCGCCAGCTCGCGCAACTCCGAGCCCACCTCCCCGGCATCCCTTTTCTCGCCCTCACCGCCACCGCCACCCCGAAAGTCCGCGAGGACATCGCACGCCAACTCCTCATGGAGAAGCCGGAAAAATTCCTCGCCTCCTTCAACCGCCCCAACCTCTCCTACTCGATCCTGCCGAAATCGAAACCCGCCCGCCAGGTCTTCGAGTTCGTCCACTCCCGCCGCGAAGAATCCGGCATCATCTACCTCCAGTCGCGAAAAAGCACCGAAGCCATGGCCGCCACCCTCAAGGCCGAGGGTATCAACGCCATCGCTTACCACGCCGGCCTCGACCCCGCCACCCGTGCGAAAAACCAGGAAGCCTTCCTCCGCGACGAAGCCCGCATCGTCTGCGCCACCGTCGCCTTCGGCATGGGTATCAACAAACCCGATGTCCGCTACGTCATCCACGCGGATCTCCCGAAAAATATCGAGGGCTACTACCAGGAAACCGGCCGCGCCGGTCGTGACGGCCTGCCCTCCGAGTGCCTGCTCCTCTATTCCCGCGGCGATCTCATGAAGAACCTCCGCTTCCTAGAAAACGCCACCGACATGGAAGCCGCAAAAATCGCCGAGATCCAGATGCGCCAGATGGCCGATTTCGCCGAGGTCGCCACCTGCCGCCGCACCACCCTCCTCGCCTACTTCGGAGAAAAATGGCCGGATGAAAACTGTGGCGGTTGCGATTCATGCCTCAATCCCCGCGAGCAATACGACGCCACCCTCCCCGTCCAGAAACTCCTCTCCTGCATCATCCGTGCGAAACAGGCCTGCGGTTTCTCCACCGGAGCCAACCACATCGCACAAGTCCTCGCCGGTGCCAATACCGCGAAAATCCGCGAATACGGCCACGACAAGATCACCACCTACGGCATCGGCGCGGACACCCCGCGCGAGGAATGGGCCGCCCTCGCCCGCCAGCTCATCGCTCTCGGATTCATCGAAGCCTCCCAAGACAACTTCCAAACCCTCAACATCTCCCGCAAAGGCTCCGAAGCCCTCAAATCCCGCGAAAAAATCCTCATCTCCCGCTTGCCTTTCACGGAAAGCACCAACGCCTCCGCGAAACTCTGCCGCGCCGGAAACATCCCCTGCGACGAACCTCTTTTCGAAGCTCTCCGCGCTCTCCGCAAATCCATCGCCGACGAAAAAAACCTCCCGCCCTACGTCATTTTTGGCGACACGCCCCTCCGCCACATGGCCCGCCGCTATCCGCAATCCAAGGCCGACTTCCTCAACATCCCCGGCGTCGGCACCCAGAAGCTAGAAGACTACGGCCAATCCTTCATGGCGGAGATCAAAGCGCACCTCAGCACCCATGAGAAACAAAGCTTCGACCCCATTTCCACTCCGTCCGCCCCTAGGATGAAAACCGAAGACGGCCTCACCGGCACCCAGCTGGAAACCCTCGCCCAATATCAATCCGGCAAAACCATCGGGCAAATCGCCAAAGCGCGGGAAATGGTCACCGGCACCATAGCCGGACACCTCGCCGCCGCCATCACCCACGGCAAGCTCACCCCCAACCCCCGTGATTTCTACTCCGCTGAGGACGAAAAGCGCATCGACGCCGTCCTCGCATCCCCGGAACACGACCTCACCCGCCTCGGCCCCATCCACGCATCGCTTAACGGCGAAATCCCCTACGAAACCCTGAAAATCTACGCCGCCTTCAAATCCCTGGAAACCCCTGCGTAGCTGCGGATCCTGGAGAGCCGTCCTTCCAGGCGGCAGCACAACCCCAGCTTTCCCACCCCAACGCGCCAGCCATTGCAGCCACAAATTTCCAAATCATGTCCCTTTCCCCCGTCCCAGCGTGACGATTCATGCCAGCCCGGGGTGAAACCCCGGGGCATCGCAACCAAATTCATCGCGTCCTGTAGGGACGCTTCATGCGCGGAACACCCAACGAAGTCCCCCCCCGCCTCGTCACCTGCCATCAAGGCTCCGGGAGCTTCCAGGATTTTCCGCCCCGTTCGATTTGAATCGCGGTTCGCCCGTCGCGATTGGCTGCGAATCCCAGAACGTCCGTATGGCCGGCGGCGGCGAGTTCGAGGCGTTTTTCCTCTTCAAGCCAGCGGGTAGTCGGCAGAGCCTCCCCAGCGCGGAAGGGATATAGAAGCACCTTGAATCCCGGATCGACCGAACTCGCTTTCACAATCAGGCGGTTGCCTCCAACCGGCTGTTTGCTGCCTTTGTCCGTGGCGATCGTGTAGCGCTCGACCTTGGCTCCTTTGAAGCCGTCCGCACCGATCATCCGCACAAGGAGCCGCCGGTCACCGGAGGACTCTTTCAGCAGGATGTCCTGCCCTTCGGTTTTCTCCCATTCCACATCCGCAGCCAGCTGCATGTGCCATGCATATTCACGCACCTCCGCGTCCTTTTTCACATCATCGACCACCAGAACATACGGATTCGCGCCGCGCACCAGGACGGCACTGCGAAATGCCCGCTCGACGGTATGATAAGGCTTGCGCCACATATAGGAACCCGCAAAACCGAACCCCTCCTCGCCATAAAGTTTTTTGGGCAGCCATTCGGGATCATCCGGCCAGCCCAAGGCACGCGGATCGCTCATCTCGTGCTCCCATGGAGCGGGGAAAACCTTATTCTTGTCGGGCCATGGCGGACTCCACTGCCAGTCGTAAGCATACTTCAGATCGGCGGCACCGCCTGCCGCAAGTTCGGAGTCTGCGTGGGTCAGGAAACGCACCGAAGGCGCTTTCCAAGGCTGCGCCTTCCCGTCGATATGCACGAGACTGAAATCGGCGCTGTTGAACGTGTGACGAAAACTCGGCAGATGCGTCCATGAGCGCCCGTCAGCGATCAGGGAAATCGACCCACGGTCGGCCGTATCATGTCCGATGGCAAAGGCATCCGGGCGGGCATCAAAGTGGAGAACAGTGGCATCGGTTGACCAATCCGACCTTGCAATCAATTTTCCCCGGCGGGGCGAAAAGTAGGTGTTCGGCAAGCCCATTGCCTTACCCATTTCCGAAAGGCTGCCGTCTCCTTTCCAATCCCCGCCGAACAACACGAACTCGAGTTGTGATTGCATTCTGTTCATGCCGGTTTGGTCATCCCCCAGAAACAAACGATAGAGATAATTGGCCGCCGGTTCGTCGGGCAGCACATGGCGGAAGAAGATGATCGAGGAGGGGAAAACCAAGCCTGTGCCGGACGCTCCGCCCACCAGGGTTCCGCCCGCAAACGGCTGGGCATCCTGCGCCACCGCCTGGACGATTTTGCGGAATTTTTCCGTTCCCAGCAGATCCTTGCCACGGCGGGCAAGGACGAGGTAGCCGAAACCGCCGGCACGAAAACCGAGGTTGGGGCCGTAAGCATCCTCATGGCACGCCCCCTCCGGCGTGAAGCCCACCTCGAAGTAGTCGCTGAGAATTTGCTCGATCAGCTGGTAGGTTTCCACGTCGTAGCCTTTTTCACCCTCGATCGCCGCCAACATCACGGCCAGCTCGCCGTGGTAGCCATACCAATTGCTGAATGCCCGTCCCTTTGGCACCCCGGCTCCCCAAGGACGCCGGCCCTTGGTGGCCGCCGCGATGGCCGCCCGGACCGTATCGCGCTGCGCGGTTGTCATGTCGTTGTAAAGGAGGTCGTAAGCCAACGGGAACCCCGCCGCCCCGAACAACCAGGAAACTCCCACGTTGAAATCGGAATTGCCCCAAACCTTCAGTTGCTTCGCTAACGCGGTGTCTTTGATTTCCGCCGGAGGATTTGAGGCCAGTTCCTTCGAAGCGAGGATGACCCGCGCGTAATTCGTGATCACATCCGCCATGAAAACCTTCTGGCCGCTGTCGTCCCGCAAGACCGCGTCGAGCGCGAGGATGCCCCAGACGATGTTGCGTTGCTCATCCGATTTGAACCAAAGCTCGATCTCCCCGACCGAGGGCGGGCCCTCGTCCAATTCCGCCAGCCCCTTCCATTTTCCGATGTCCTTGCGGAACCTCCCGATCCGTTCCCCGGCCACTTTCCCATGCTGGGAGTTGGCCATACGCTCGCGAATCATGGGCAGCTCATCCGCATTGAAAAAAATCCGCGGATGCTCACCCGGCGGAGGAAGCGGCGTGGCAAGCGCCACCGGGGCGGCAAACACGGGACAAAGGACGATGGCGAACAGGAGTTTTTTCATAAGGTTTTTGGCGGAAATAGACATACTCAATTCACATCCCGTATCTTGTCGGCGGCGTGATCGACAGCAGGATATCCGTAAGCTTGGAATTCGGAAAAATTCAACGCGCCTGGGGACGTCTTGATCACGCGCAGGTAGCGGAAACCGGCGGGATTGCCGATGAACCGAACCCATGAGTTGGACAGCCCGGTTTTCAGATAGGCAAATGGGATTTCATTCTGCTCGGCCAGCACCGTGTATGTGGAAAAACTACGGTCGTTGGATGCCTGGACTTGGAAATTCCGACGCGGATCCGGTTGGTTGAGATCGATACGCGCGGCGATCTCGATCCGCTGGATCACGTGGGGGGCACCCAGATCGACGGCCCACCAGGGTTTCGTATCACCGGCTGCCTGATGCCACTTCGAATCATAATTCCAATCCACCGCGGCGGATGGCGGCGTGATGCGATTCCACTGGCTGGAAGCGGTGGCCTTTTTGCCGCGTGCGAGATCGGTTCCGTCATGGACATGTTTCAAAAGATGCCGGTAGGCGGGCTCCAATCCGGCGGCATCCACGATCGCCTGCGCTTCCGGCGGCAGCGGCTTGCTCTGTGTCATTTGATGGTAGTTCGGATCGGTAACGACTTTGAACCAGTTCACAGTGGAGTCGCCCCAGTTTCCGTTCGCCGTGTTGACGGTCTTGTCGTCATTAAACGAGCGGACAAACTTGTAGCCCATGTTTCCCGTTTTGATGCCGCGCATCACGTTGCGGTTGGTGGCGATTCCATAGCTCAGGTTGTCGAGGTAGAATCCCGATACGTTACCTCCCGCCACGTGGATCGTATCAATGTCATTTTCCTCCACCCTGCTGCCCGGCCAGATTCCGTAGGTGTAGATGTAGCCGCCGTCCCCCACCCCGTAGCGGCCGCCGGTATTGGCGAGGCGGATTCGGTTGGATGAAACGACCGTGCCGCCCATCCCAGAAGCGGCGGCGAGGTTGGTGGCGAAATTGCGCTGGTGAAATCCCATGTATGGAGCGTCCGCCATGTCGTTGTGGGTGACGTGGAATCCGAGGTGCTGGAGGTTGTTGACCAGCGTGGCTCCCATGTAGTCGCTGCCGATATTGCGGATCACGTTGTTGGAAACGATCGTGTTCTCACAGATCTCCTGATGGGGGATGGCGGGAGTCCGGGCGAATCGACCACCCAGAACGGCGGCTCCCGTCAGGTCTTCGAAGAGATTTCCTTGGATCAGCGTGTTCTTCGTCCCGTTGTATGGATGAATGCCGCAACTGCCCTGATGGCGGATGATGTTGCCGATAAACTGGATGTCCGAGGTGTTGTTCAGCAGAATCTGGCCGGGCATTTCGAACGAGTATCCCGGATCCCGCGAGGTGGGGGAAACCCCGCGATAGAGGATCTCGGCCTGCGCACCTCCGAAGTAATAATCGCGTGGGAAAAGCCAGTTCCCATGCTCGATGACTAGGTTCTTCATGCGGATATTGCGCACCTTTTTCGTGGTGGATTCTCCGGTGAATCGCATCAGCGTTTCCACCACGGGGACATCCACCCGTGCGGTGTTCATGTCTTCGAACGAGTTCGGATAATAATACAACCGGCGGGTCGTCCGGTTCAGGCACCATTCTCCGGGTTCATCGAGTTCTTCGAAGGCCTGCACGAACATCCATGCGTCCGTGGCTTTGAAAAAGCCCTCCCCCCGGTCGTATCGCAACTGGCAATAGGGCTGCTGGAGCTGGACTTTCTTCAAGCCTTTCTCCGCATCATCCTGGATGGATAGGACAGGAAATTCATCCACCTTGAAACTGGCCACGTGCAGAAGCCGCAGATCCGTGATGTTGCCCAGGCTCTTTAAATCGGCGGCTTTGAAGGTGATGCCATCGACTGGCTGCGGAGTGGCCGGATCGTCAAAAAATCCGACCCCGCTGATCCATCCCGAGCGGGCGCGCTCCGCGCGGATGCCGTTCACGTAAATCTGGCGGAAGTAGTCGGCGTAACCCGAGGATGTCGGAACCGCCGCCACCCAGTAGGGTTTTCCGGGAACCTGCGACCATGCGGACACCTGCTTGCCGCCCGATATCGAAGCGCGCTCGCCGGGATACGACTGATAGGTGATGAAGTGTCCGTTGCTTCCGGAATCCGCCGGAGTGAACTCCAGCGTGCCACTGATCTCATATCTGCCGCCATGGAGATTGACGGTGATGTCTTTCTCCATGTTGACGTTCAGGCCGGAGCTCCGTATCGAATCCCGCGCTTTCCCGATCGTTTTCCACGGAGCCGCGCCGGAGCCATCGCCCGTGATATCATTCCCGGACGGGGAAACATGGAATGCGATATTGGCGTTGGCGGAAGCCCCAAGAAACGCCGCCAGAAGGAAAGCGCGGAAATGAAAACAGCAGGCAATCATCATTCGATCCTAAACGCGGCGGCGGCGCAAGAGCGCGATGAATCCGACGGCTCCGAGGAGCGCCGCGTTGGGTTCGGGAACGGTGGTGGCATTAAGGATCACATTATCGATAAGAATGTGTGCAGTACTGCCACGGTTGTCGATCAGGTAAAGGCGGAAGGTGGTAGCGGCGGTCACACCTTGTAAAATTGAATCATCGGAGAGGGTGAAATTCTGGGAAACCCAGGTGGAAGGATCGGAGGCAAGAGACACCGTCCCTGTGACTCCAAGGGTAGTGGCATACGAATCCGTACTCGCCCGCAGTACATACCTCGAGTTCGAATTGCTGTTTCTGCCGGCAACATCAAATGTGAATGAGGTGAAGTCGAGCGAATCTCCAGGATCAAGTGTCGGAGTGATCGTGAAGGAGTAATAGTCTTCGTTCGAAATTGCATTGGCCTCGGTTAATTCGCCCGTTCCTCCCCCTAGCGGGCCCGTGCTGGAAGTGGTGATGGCAAGCGAGGGAGCTGCATTCCCATTGGTGGTATCAAATGACGAGGTGAACCCGGATGCTATAAAATCGCTGGCGGTCGAGTCGAGGGATGAATCGTTGCTGGCCAAGCTGCTGCCAGTGAAGTTGAAGCTGGCGATGACGGTTCCTTCCGCAGGCATGATAGCCAAGGCAGCCAATGCCGACAGGGCGATTGCGATCCGTGGTTGGGTGGCGGAGGAATACCCCCGTGACAAGGTTGTGTGTTCGGTGGTCTTTGGTTTCATTGGTTTGGTCTTTGGTTGTGGTTTGGAGACGATTACTGGAAAACTTATGGATGCTCATTTCGGCGCCGGGACTCCCCGGAGCGCGGTGCGCTTGTTGCCATGAGGCGGGCTGGCGGAGCTCCACCACAGCGCTCTGGCCGTTGTAGGGCGGACTTGGAAGCCGATGGCGGCCCTAGAACGCATACGGCTGGATCGCTTGTCCCACGTAGCCATATTGGTGGCACATACCGCCTGCTGGGCGCGGTTGCCCCCCTTTTTCGCAAGGGTGAAAACAAGCCCGACCAAGACGGCGATGATCGTACCGTCACAAGACGCTCCACCAGCGGAAAGCCATGGCGAGGGTTCGGGATGCGATGTTTCATGGGCTGCAGAGCTTTGGATTGCTTCGATTAAAAAAATCGAAGCAATCCGATCATTGCGAATCCCCCATCGCCTGACTACCTGGCCGTTGTCGTTCGATCGGACGACACGGCTTCACCATTTTCGGCGAGCCTCTGACTAAAGCCGCAGGTAGCCGCGCTCGATCGCCAGCGTCACGGCCGAGGCGCGATCCGGAGCGCCGAGCTTGGTGTAAACGCGGACGAGATAGGTCTTCACCGTGGGTTCGCTCAGGCCGAGCTGGGCAGCGATTTCCTTGTTGGCGCGGCCTTGTGCGACGAGGCGCAGGACATCGATTTCCCTGCCGCTCAAAGGAGACAGGGCATGATGCAAGGAGAGCCGCTCGGCCAACCGCTGCGGCAGGAAGCGCTCACCCGAGGCGACCGCGCGGATCGCCTGCACCATTTCCGTTTTCCCGCTGGATTTCGGCAGATAACCGCTGGCTCCGGCATCCATCGCCCGCTGGATGTCCTCCGGAGTTTCATTGATGGAAACAAGGATTACGCGCGCCTCAGGATGCGCGGCGATGATACGGCGGGTGACCTCGACACCGTGTATGTCCGGCAGCATCCCATCCATCAAGGTGACATCAGGGCGCAGCGTGTCGAACAACTCGATTGCCTTGAGGCCGTTGCGCGCGTCGCCCACGACTTTCATGTCACGCTCCCGGTTCAGCGCACTGATCAGACCGAGAGCGACCATGAAGTGGTCATCGACGACCAATATGCGGATGGGTTGTGACTTCATGAGGGGATGGTTTTCCGGTCCGTGTGCGGATCGTGCGACAGTAGCAGCGATACTCGGCAGCCCCCGCCGGGATTGCAAGTGATGGTGAGATTACCGCCAATGCGGTCGGCCCGCTCATGCATCCCCAGAACGCCGAAATGCGTTCCTCCCAGGCGGTCGAGAGAGTCTGTGGAAAAGCCATGGCCGTCATCGGTGATGGTCAGCCTCGTGGCACCGGCTTCCGTTTCGAGGGAAATGGTGATGTGTTTCGCATCCGTGTGCTTGAGGGCGTTGCCAAGAGCTTCCTGCGCGACCCGGAACATCTGAAATTCCGTATCGAGCGGAAAGGAACGTGTTTCCGGGCCGATCCGGACTTCCACGAGCGGGCCGCCCGGCGCGGCGACACCCTCGGCCAGCGCCTTGAGGGCGGAGGCAAGTCCCTCGGACTCGAGCACCTTCGAGCGCAGATCCCATACCGATCTCCTTGCCTCCAGGCGGGTGTGGCGCAGCATCCTGCGGGCAAGCCCCACCACTTCCGCCGCCGTATCCGGATCATGGCGGATGATTTGTTCGGCGTCTTCAAGCTGGAGAGCGACGCCCACCAGTTGTTGTTCGAGCGTGTCATGAAGATCGCTGGCCAGGCGGTTGCGTTCGGTGTGGATCGTGTCGCTGCGGAGTTTGCTGGAAATGACCGCCATCTGCTCGTCCACCTTGCGATGCAGCAGGAAATTCCAAACCAATGCGAGAGCAAGCACCACGCCCATACCGCCAAGCGCGATACCAAGCCGCCGCGGGGTCCACCACGGCGGTTCGCTAACCATCGTGACATCGTCCGGGTTTCGCAGCCACAGGTTGAAAGCACTAACGAGAGGGGAACTGGTGCCGGGTTTGCGTGGGGTGAATTCAAGTTCACACACACCACGGATTGAAAGCTCCGCCCCGACCTGCCATGGCGGCTTGTAGGTCACGATCGGAGCCGGCATTTGCGCACGGAATACCTCGCCATCGGATTCCACCAGCAGCGACCACAAGCCCTCGCCACTCCTCCTTTCGATCTGGCGTAAAAGCCCCCGGATTTCCACCAGGCACCCGAAATGATCGGAAGCCACCACCGGCTCGACCTGACCCGCGATCTCCGGCAGGAGAAGATCTTTCGCGGTGACCGCCACGGGAAGCGGCGGGTCGGTTGATCCGAGCTTCCGGGTAAGCGCCTCGCTGAGCGATGCGATGCCTCTCGTATTTTCCACAAAGCCGGCCACCTCCAGCCGGTCGCCAACACTTAGGTCCGTGGCAGCCGACTCAACCAGAATCCCGCTGTCTCCGTCCTGAAGAAAAAAGAACTGTCCCGGCAACACGAAATTCACAACGCCCGCGGTGACCTTGAGGTGGAAGCGGTCGGGTGTTTTTGAAAAGCGCAGCAAGCCGTTGAGCGGGAGGCGTGGAGCGGTGAACGGATCGGCGCGGAGTGATTCAACGATCGTGACATCCTCGCTTCCCCAGGCCAACAGGCGCAGTCGCGTGAACTCCGAGCGCAGGTTGAAAACCGGACTGCAGAAGCCCCGCACGCGAACTCGCGAATCCAGAGTTTGCATGGCATCGAATCCCTCCGCCTCCTGGAAATCCACCTCGCAAGGATGCCCCTCGACCATCAGCCTCATGCTCCATTTCCCGCCATCGACCGCCATGGAGCGCTGCACCACACCCTCCACCACCACCCGTTGGGAGACATCGCTGCCGGAAATCAGCCGCTCCATCGACAACTCAATTGGCTCCGGCAATGACCCGGTTCCCAAGCGCTTGAAACGCGTCGGCACGATCACCGGCGAGTAACCTGCCGGGCCGGTCACGCCTTCGATCTCAATCAGCGCGCCCACCTCGCTTTCGGACTCGGGTGGGCGACCGCCATTCCAGATGCCGAGTTCCTTCGCACGGAAAACATGCACACTGATCCCCTCGCTACCGTCGTGGAGGATAAAGCTTCTGCCACCTCGCGGCTTATAAACCACCGTCCCACGCAGCTTAACCGGCCGTGCCTCTGCCGCCTGTTCCCGCGTGAGCGAGCGGATCTGCTCCACTCTATCAAAAGGTCTCGCCTCATCGGCCAATAGGTTGGTCAAAGAGTGCGTGATGACCCAAAGCACCAAGGTCAAACTGCGGAAAACGGGTGGTATGGGACGAAATTCCATGAATCGCTCTGAATTATGGCGACATAGCGACGCATAATCCAATACGATTCGCGGATCCTATTTCCCCAAAAACTCCACCCGCTCATAAATCTCCGCCAAACCCAGCTCCACCTCGATTTCCGGCAAAGGCACTATCTCCTCCAGCCCCTCATAAAGCTCGCAGGAAAATCCCCCCACCGGCTGCCTCCGATAAACGGTCACGGAAGGAGTATCCGGCTCCACCAGCATCAGGACTTTCAACGAAGCGATTGCCAGATACCCATCCCGCTTCTCGCCCATATCCGTCCGCCGGGTCGAATCGCTCAAGACCTCGATCACCACCACCGGATGATTCTGGTAATGATCCGTCTCGGGGTTGCTCTGGCAGACCACCATCGCATCCGGATAATAGAAGCGGGTGTGATCCGGTAACTCGATCCTCACCTTCGTATCGCTGTTGAACGGTTGGCAAGGCTTGCCGAGAAGCTTACCGAAGAGGAACCCAAACGCGTTTCCCGCGATATTGTTATGCCGGATCGTTGCCCCCGCCATCGCGTGAACCGTTCCGCCGATGTATTCATGCTTCACCTCCGCGAGTTCCTCGCCCTCGAGATATTCCTCCACGGAAAGCAAATCCGGCTTTTTCACAGCGGTCATACGCAAAGGGATACCAGCATCATAAAGAATCCGCAACCCTGCTCCGCGATCCTTTGCAGCCTCCGCGGTGAAAATATTCACGGGGCGACCGAAGATCGCCCCCACGACTGCCCCCACGGTTGACTCGCCGCCCTTTCCCTGCTTCAAACGCCGTCCCATGTCCGACCGCAAGACCCTCGATGAACGCGCCCAGATGACCGACCTCGAGCGTGTGCGCCACTCCGCCGCGCACGTGATGGCCACCGCCATCCTCCGCATCTGGCCCGATGCCCAGTTCGCCTACGGCCCGCCGATCGAGAACGGTTTTTACTACGATTTCGAGATGGCCCACCGCATCACCCCGGATGATTTCGAGAAGATCGAGGCGGAGATGAAGAAGATCGCGAAGGAGAACCAGAAGTTCGAATACAAGGCGATCTCCCGCGAGGAAGCGAAGGCAATGGCCGAGTCCGGACGCCTCGGCGGCCTCACCGAGCGCCCCGGGAACCCCTCCCGCTTCAAGCTCGACCTCATCGACAAGATCCCCGAAGGCGAGCAGATCTCCTGCTTCCAGAACGGCGATTTCATCGACCTCTGCGCCGGCCCGCACGTCGGCTACACCTCGAAGTGCAAGAACGTGAAACTCATGTCGGTCTCCTCGTCCTTCTACCTGGGCGATGAGTCGAAGGGCCAGCTCCAGCGGCTTTACGGCACCGCCTTCGAGAGCAAGGAAGAGTTGGAAAGCCACCTCGTCCGCCTCGAAGAAGCGAAAAAACGCGACCACCGCCGCCTCGGCCGCGAGCTGGGGCTTTTCCACATCGACGAGATGGTCGGCCAAGGCCTCGTCCTCTGGAAACCGAAGGGCGCCCTCGTCCGCCGCGCGCTCCAGGAATTCATCACCGCCGAGCTCGACAAGCAGGGCTACTCGCAGGTCTTCACCCCGCACATCGGCAAGCTCGACCTCTACCGCACCTCCGGCCATTTCCCCTACTACCAGGAAAGCCAATATCCCGCCATCGCCGAGCGCGACGTGCTGGAGAAACTCGCCGACGAGGACGCGACCTGCGCCACTCTCATCAACGGCCTCTCGGACGGAACCTACGAAGGTTACCTCCTCAAGCCGATGAACTGCCCGCACCACATCAAGATCTTCGCGAGCGACCACCATTCCTACCGCGATCTGCCGGTGCGCCTCGCCGAGTTCGGCACGGTCTATCGCTGGGAGCAATCCGGCGAGCTCGGCGGCATGACCCGCGTCCGCGGTTTCACCCAGGACGACGCCCACCTTTTCTGCACCCCCGACCAGGTGGCGGAGGAAGTGAAAGGCTGCCTTGACCTCGTGAAAAAGGTGCTCACCACCCTCGGCATGAACGATTACCGCGTGCGCCTCTCCCTCCGCGATCCGGAGAGCGACAAATACGTCGGCTCCCCGGAAAACTGGGACAAGGCCGAGGCCGCCCTCCGCGAAGCCGTGATCCATCTCGGCGTCGATTACACCGAGGAGCTCGGCGAGGCCGCGTTCTACGGCCCGAAGATCGACTTCGTGGTGAAAGACGTCATCGGCCGCGATTGGCAGCTCGGCACCGTGCAGGTGGATTACAACCTGCCCGTCCGCTTCAAACTCTCCTACGTCGGCGAGGACAACAAGCCGCACATCCCCGTCATGATCCACCGCGCGCCATTCGGATCATTGGAAAGGTTCACCGGCCTGCTCATCGAGCATTTCGAAGGGAAATTCCCCACCTGGCTCGCCCCCGAGCAAGTCCGAGTCCTCCCCATTTCCGACAAAACCCTCGACGAAGCCAACGCCCTCGCCGCCAAGCTCGCCGACCTCGGCGTCCGTGTCACCGTGGACCGCACCTCCGACAAGGTCGGCGCGAAAATCCGCAACGCCCGCATGGAACGCGTCCCCAACATGGCCATCCTCGGCCAGAAGGAAGTCGAGGACGGCACCGTCTCCGTCCGCATCCGCGGCGAGGAGCAACCCGTCACCAAGACCACCCAGCAGTTCATCGACGATCTGCTTGCGGAGATATCGGAGCGCTCGCTGTAAGTGGCTGGGACTTGCAGTCCCAAGCCTGCCCGTCCGTAGCCTTGGCGAAGGCGGATCCGTCCGGGAGACTTTTGTAGTCTCCCGTCCTCTGGATTTAGCAGCTTGATTTCACATCATTTTCGGTCTATACGAAACCCATGCCTGATACGTACAACATGAAAGAGGCGCAGGCGAACCTCACCAAACTTTGCCGCTCGGGTAAGCGCTTCGTCATCGCGAACCGCAACCAGCCTGTCGTTGTCGCCATGCCGGTGGAGGATTTCGAGGCGCTCATGGAAACCATGGACGTCCTCGCCGATCCCGCCGCAATGACCGCGATCCACGCCGCCAAGGCCGGCAAAACCCCATACCGTCCGCTGAACCTCGACGATGAAAATTTCGGCCTCTGATCAGGTCGCCGACTGGCTCTGCGCCCTGCCCCCGCAAACCAAACACCGCGTCCGCATGGCCTTGCGCGCATTGGCTAAGGGCAAGGGAGACATCAAGGGCTTGCAAGGAAGTCTGGAGGGTTTCAACCGCCTCCGGATCGGCGGCATCCGCATCATCTTCCGCCAGATTTCCGGAAAGGAAATCCTCCTCGAATACGCCAACACCCGCGACGTGATCTACGAACTTTTCGAGCAGATCCTCGGCGGACGCGGGAAATGACTCACCACACATTTTTGCCGAACTGTGAGCCCTCAGAATTTGTGGTAAATTCAGGCTCATCAGTGATCGGAAAATCAAGCGGTTTCCCATATTTAGGGGGATAAAATCGGCTTGAAAACGCATCTGAAGTGCTTGCTAAAAAGTGCTAAAAACGCTTTGCTTGCCCATGTCAAACACCCCTCCAATTCCACACGCGGAACGATGCCTCTTGCTGCGGCAAAGCGAAGTTTTGAAGTCACAGATCGCTGTCGTTCTAACCGATATTCACTCGCTTCACGACTACCGTCCAGTCGTGATTGGACGCTATGCCGCAGCCTTTGCTGACCGGCTCTTCAAGCTTCACGAACTTGAAATCGAAGCGGCTCGCCTGAAGCGCGAGGCGGAGCTGTTGCAGGCATGCATCAATCGCGACCGAGAAATCGATTACGAGGAGATCCAGTCCAAGCTTGATGATGAGTTCGCGGAATGGCAGGCGCTACTGATCGACGAGATCGATGACCTGACCCATCACTGGGGCATGATGCAATACGTGCTCGATAGGAAAAGCACACGACGGTTGCGCAGCTGCTTTCGCATATTGGCTCGCCGTCTTCACCCGGATCTGCATCCCGAACAGTCCGATGCCGATTCGGAACTCTGGCACCGAGTGCTCGCCGCATACGAAGCGCAAGATCTCGATCAACTTGACGCCTTGGAACTTGTCACACGCGATTCGCAGGAACCGGAGCAGACCGACTCGATGGATGCCCTGCTTGAATCCGTATTGCGATTGAAAGCTCAGTTCGACCGCTTGTTGTCCGCCCATGCCGAGTACCGCAAGGAATGGCCATTCGATCAACTGCCGCTGCTAGATGATCTCGTCGCCGTCACTGCCCGCCAGGCGGAACTCGACGAACGTATCACCACGACCCAAGCGCTGCGCGACGAGCGCAGCCACTGGCTCAACCAGCTCCTCGCCCACTGAAAAATCATGAATGATCACTCCCTGACCACCATCGTGGAAAACCAACTCACCTTGTTGCACGCCCACATGAAGCCGGGTAGAACGACTTCGCCTTTCGCCAAGGAAATCCTCCTCATGGAGACCCACGTGGCGGGCACCAGCCGCAAGCCATTGCAAGACATCCAACGTGCCCTCGCCGTAGGCGACCATTTGGTGCTGCGCCGCGAAATCGGACATCCACACGACGCATACGCGATAGCCGTCCTAACCGGAAGTGGTGAAAAACTAGGCTACCTACCGCGCGACCGGAATGAGATCCCGGCGCGCCTGATGGATGCCGGCAAACTTCTATTCGCCCGCCTCGAATCCAAGAGCTGGCTAGGCGACTGGTTGCAACTGTCGGCTCGTGTGATCCTCAGGGATGCCTGAAGCTCGTAGTCACCCAAGGCTGGACACCCGCTCAATGGAACTCGTCGCTGACATCTAGCCAAACCACTCCTTCCAGCACGGGGAATTCATCCGGGTTGGTGATGAAGGTGCTGATCATACGAACGGCCATAGTTAGGTTCGGGCGCACTCGTTCATTCTTATCGCCAAGACCGCCCTCCGCGTCAGGTAGGAAAGCGCGACCATGACGAAAATCGGCCGCATCGAAAATGCGAGCCTCGCAGCAATAATCCGTATCTCCGGCCAATACCTGAAAGTAGTTACATTCAGCGCCATTTGCCAACGGAGCATCCAAGATCATGAAAGGGCTGGGCTGCCCGGGAATCAATTCTTCAAGCGCCGCGATCACCTGCGAAACCGTGGGGTTTTCTGTCACCGCCATGTTCGCTTGTCCTTGTGTTAAATCCCATCCGGTCAGCTCGTTTTCCATACCGGAAAATAGCGATTTTCAACCCGTCCGACCAGCAGGTTCGGTGTTGATGGCACAACGTTTTCACAGCCATTGCGCTCGACCACGCTGCCATTACTCGCTATGTTTTTTCCATGAGAAAACGGATTGACCGCTACGTGCACGAGGCGCTTGAGGATTTTGCGAAATGGTATGTCGAATCGGATTGGCTCGGCAAGGAACGGGATTGCGTGAACCTCTTCGCGCTCGAATTTCTCTCGAAGTGCATCTCCACGGATTCCGCCATCAGTGACCTGCGCCAGATCCGGATTGAATGCCCTGTCCCACAGCCACTCGACCGGGAGAAATACACTAAGCCCTCGGCCGCCAAGGATCTTGTCATATGGAACGGGTCGCGAGACACCACATGGAATGCGGACTGGAAACCTGTAAACGTCCCGAAAGCAGTGATCGAATGGAAGACCAAGCGAGTTGGCAATGCTCGTGACGGCTTCGACATCCATGACGAAGCGTGGATGAAGGATTTCACAGCGGATTTCAAAACCGCCTTTGGTTTCCTCGTTTCGACCCATGCAAACAAGACACATCGTAGCTGCAGATGGGCGATCGTGCGATTGGGGACTGTGGGAAAAATCCACCATGTTTCCCGAGCGAGGTGAAGGACGAGTCGGGTCTTACTGAGCGCCTACTCTTTCAGCGCCAATCTTCAAGGGCAAGGCCGTCGATGCGGCGGAAGTCCTTGGTGTTGTTGGTAACGACCGTCCACTTGTGGCGGAGGCCGGTGGCTGCGATGAAAACGTCGGTGATGCTGATGGGTGTTGCTTGGTTGAGCAATCCGGCATTGAGGCGGGCGGAGATCCGGGCGCATTCGGAATCGAAGGGCTGAACCTGTAGGGTGGAGACGAAGCGGGATACCTTGGCGCGCTCCTCTTCCCGATGCCCGGAAGGTGCGCGATCAGCACCTTGAAACAGCTCGAACTCGGTGATGACCGAAATGAAGCAGTCTTTTGGCAGACAGGCGGACAGCCGCTCGACGACTTTCCTCCGTCCGAGCAGAACATCGATACAGACGTTCGTGTCGAGGAGCCGCTTCATAAGGCTTGCTCCGCGTAGGTGGCTTTTTCGCGTCCGAAGTCCTTGCGGGAAATCCGCACGCTTTCGAAAAATCCCTCTGGCCAGCCGGTTTCAGTCACTTGCTCGATGATGATTTTGCCGCCCTCACGATGGATGGAGGCCGGGCCGCAAGTCAGTTCCAGCGCCTTTGGCAACCTGATGGCCAGCGAGTTGCCGCTTTTGAAGATTTTGGTTTTCATGCCGATACGTATACACAGTATGGGATATACATTCAAGTGGCGAATTCGCCCTACCCAATCAAACCACCGTGCCGTATGTCGTGAACCCCGTCGATTCCCTCACGGCGATGTCCAGGATCTCTCCTGTGAGTTTGTTCGCATCACCTTCAAAAATCACGATCTTGTTCTGCGGCGTCCGGCCGGAAAGGGTGCTCGGGTTGTGCTTCGAGGGCCCTTCGCAGAGGACTTTCTGGACGGTGCCGACGATGGCGGCGTTCTTTTCCTTGGCGAGCCGGTCCACCACGGCCAGCAGCCTTTGGTTTCTCTCTTCCTTCACCTTCTCGTCGATCTGGCCATCCATTTCGGCGGCGGGCGTGTCCTTGCGTTTCGAGTAGCGGAAGACGAAGGCGTTGTCGAACTGCAGCTCTTCTACGGTATTTATCGTAGCTTGGAAATCCTCTTCGGTCTCGCCGGGGAAACCGACGATGATGTCGGTCGTGATCGCGAGATCCGGCCGTGCCGCTTTCATCTTTTGGCAGATCTCGATGAATTTGGCGTTCTTATACGGACGCCGCATCGCTTTCAAAATCGTGTCCGATCCGCTCTGCATCGGGAAGTGGATGTGGGACATCAGCTTCGGCAGATAGGTGAACGCCGCCACGAGGTCGTCGCGGTATCCGATCGGGTGCGGCGAGGTGAAACGGATGCGCTCGATGCCTTCGACTTCATGCACCGCCTCAAGGAGCTGCACGAAGGGCGATTTCCCATCGATTTTCGGAAACTCCGTCCGCCCATAGAGATTCACGATCTGACCCAACAGCGTGACTTCCTTCACGCCCTGCCGGGCGAGAAACTCCACCTCTTTCACGATGTCCGCGATGGGCCGCCCGCGCTCTTTTCCGCGCGTGTCGGGCACGATGCAGAACGAGCAGCGCATGTTGCAGCCCTGCATGATGGAGACGAAGGCGGAGGCGTTGCGCGCCTTCGGCATGTGGTCGCGGATCGTGTTCTGGGAATCCGTTTCCTCCGCGATGTCGCACACGGAACTCCCGCTCAAGGAAAGCGCCGGATCGTCCATCCGCGCCTCCATGCGGCTTTTCAGGATGCCGTCCACGTATTCGAAAACCTTGTGGTATTTCTGCGTGCCGACGACGACATCAAGGTGCGGGATGCGCTCGAAAAGCTCCTGCCCCCGCGATTGCGCCATGCAGCCCATGAAACCATAAACCACGTGCGCCCGCTTCCGCCGCTGCTCGCCCATGATGCCCATTTTCCCCAGCGCCTTCTGCTCCGCCTGGTCGCGCACCGAGCAGGTGTTGATCAGGATCGCGTCGGCGTCCTTCTCCGTCGGCGTGAGGGTGTAGCCGCCCTCGGTGAACATCCGCGCCACCTGCTCGGTGTCGCGCTCGTTCATCTGGCAGCCGTAGGTCTTGAGATAAACTTTCGGCATCAGCGGAAATGGATCACGCCAGTTTCAGGCGTTCGTCGGATTCGAGTTTCTCCGTGAGCGTCGGGTATCCGCCCAGCAGCTGCATGTTGAAGCAGTGGAGATAGAGGGTGAAAATCTTCGGATCGAACACATCGACGAGCTTGTCCACGGTCGCGTCGAGGCGCTCCTTGTCGAGCGCCTTGGGCAGATCGCCGACGACGGAACCCTTGCCGTCGTGAGGGATGCCGAGGCCGTCGCAGAACATGCCGAGCATGGATTGCTGGCCGGCCATCAGGTAAGCTTGGAGGATCTGCTCGCCGATATCATCGCAGGCCTTGATCTGCAGGGTTTTCAGGATCCAAGCATATTGGTCGGCCAGCGATTTCTGCTGGATGAAAACGGGGCGGAGCTTGCGCCTGCCCGCGAGGGTGGAGACGGCGGTCTTATAGACGTTGCGGTCGTTGGTTCGGAACCAATCGAGGATTTCGGTGACAACGGCGGGATCGACGGCGGAGAAGATTTCGTGGGATTTCACTGTGGGAAAATGGGGATGGACGGGAAGTCAAATCGCCCGCCCGCCATCTGGCAACCATATCTTCGGGGTCAAATGCCGCCGCCCACCTCTTTCATGGCCTCCTCGATCGCCCACAGCACCTTCGTCTCCGCGTCCTTGCCGACCGGGCGGCTGCCCTTTGCGGTCTCAGCGAACCATTTTCCGAGCAGCTTCCTGCGTTCCGGCGGGAAATGTTTCGTGAAACCCTCCTCCTCGCCGCCCGCAAGGATTTCCACATCCCGGCGCCCGTGCGCCCGCTCCAAAATGCGCCCGTATCTCACCAAAACCCCGTCCAGCAGGATCCACGGGAAGTTCGCATTGCCGGGCGGCCCCATGACCAGTTCCTTGGTTTCACCAGTGGAAAATTTCAGCCCCTCGCGCAGATCCACCTTGAGATCCGGCAGCATCCCGCCCTTGAACCACGCCGCCCCGGCTCCGCCCAGCCCGCCTACCGCCGTGAAAATCCCGTGCGAGAAAAATCCCGTCGCCGCATCCACCGCCACCCCGCCCGCCGCTCCGGTAGCCGCCGCCACGAGAGTGAGCTGACCCCGGCTCAGACCCCATTTTTTCCAGACTTCCTCGCTCTCCAGATCGATGTCGCGGAACGACTCCGCGCCGCTCTCCACTTTCAGCAGGTGATGGCGGTAAATCCCGAGCAGCTTGGAAAAACAGCTCCTCTCCAGCTTATTGAGCCTCTCGAAATATTTCTCCCGCAGATCCTCTTCCTTGCGTTTCCGCCGCGTCGGCATGCGCTCGTCCTCATCCTCGATCCTTACACCGACCCGCAGTTCCAGCGCCTCGGCGAGGAACTCGCGCACCACCTCCGCCGCCTCGTTGCGCCGGTCATCCCATTCCATTTCGATCAGGGAAATGGTCTCCTCCAGCTTGTGACGGTGCCTTTCCTCGATCTCCAGCAAGGCTTTCATCAGAACCAGTCGCTGCTCGAACTTCGCCCGATGAGCATCGAACGTCCGCACCAGGTTGAACGCGCTGCCGAGCTTCTCGCGCCACAGTTCCTCGTCGCCGCCCTCCGCGTCTCCGCGCAGGTTCAGCAGCGCCAGCCGCGGCCTGCCCGTCCAGCGCAGGATCTCCATCTCCGCGAGGAAATCATCCCGCAGCGGCTTGCCCGGATCGACGACATACAACACGCCCGCGCCGTCCAGAAGCGGTTCCAGCAGGCGTTTCTCATCCGTAAAATCATCGCCCTTTTCCTCCACGAAACGCCGCAGCGTCTCCCGCCCCGGCGTCCCCTCGCCGTGGAGGTTCCGGATCGCCCGCATTGCCTCCACTGGTCTCGAAAAGCCCGGCGTATCGATGAACCGCACGCACTCCTTGTTTCCGAAAACCACCCTGTGCGCCTGCGCGCGCGTGGTCTCACCCGGCGTCGGACTGACCCGCAGCACCTCGTTGTCGTCGATTTCCAGCAAGGTCGCGATCACCGAGCTCTTGCCCATGTTCACGCGCCCGACCACCGCGAATTCCGGCACCCCGTCGCTCATGACCCGCCCTCCCCTTCATGGAAAAACACCTCCAACGCCGCGTCCCCGAGACCGTCCGCGAAATCTTTCCAAACCGTTTTCTCCTCCCCTTTCACCGCCGCCAACTTCCCATTGCTGCCGACATTCACCACCAGGAAAAAAATCGGCGTCTCCCGTTTGCCCAAGCTCCGGATCTGTCTGTGCAGCGCGGCCATCCTCGGAGGGGAAAGCGCCCAGCTTTCCGCCAACAGCACCACCCCGGCCGGAGCCTTGCGGATCGATTCCGCAGCCGCCGCCTCGCCCTTTCCGTCCCACACGCCTACCTCAAACCACTCCCCCGGATTCACACGCAGCCGCCGCAGCAGGAACCCGCGCAAATCACTTTCCTTCAGCCCCGTCCCGCCCACATCCAGCACCAACACCCCGTCCAGCGGAGCCTCGCTCACATCCGCCCGCCGCGTCCCGATGATCTCCCGCCACAGCTCGCGGTGCCGCTTCGATTGAAAATCCAAAGCACCCAGCGCCCTCCGTTCCCGGAACACCGCATAGCCCCAGAACGCCAGCCTCGGCAGCATCCCCCAGAAGAAGATCGAGGCCAGGATGAACTTGTACCATTTGGCCGTGGATTCCATGCGGCCGTCCAAAATCCGGCCATTCTCCCCAAAGCCCCCCAATAAAACGTCGCCCAACGGCGCCCAATCCGGGAAGGTCCATGCCCACGGAAGGCTCAGGAAAACAACCACCCTTGATATCTGTTTGGCCATCC
Source organism: Verrucomicrobiota bacterium (assembly GCA_046051965.1). Lineage (GTDB taxonomy): Bacteria > Verrucomicrobiota > Verrucomicrobiia > Verrucomicrobiales > Akkermansiaceae > Luteolibacter. Next base: position 97,724 of record JBJONG010000004.1, on the reverse strand, counting down.
ATTCAGGAGTCGTCGATTCCCAGTAGAATCCAATCTCCATAAACCAGATGCACCCCAGCAGCCCCACCATGAGTCCCGCCGAAAACATCACCGCCCCCGCCTGGGTCATCCGCACCAGGTTCCATCCTATCGCCTCCCAACCTTTCCCGCCCTCCAGACGCAGCGTCCGCCACCATTCCATTTTCCCCGCCCCGCCGAGCTTGCCGACCAACCACCCGAGCAACTTCGGCACGACACCAAGCCCTTTGGAAAACCTCCCCCGCAACAACCACCCCGCCCACGAAGCGATCAGGATCAGAAGAGGCAAGGCCACGCTCACGCCGATCAGCATCGGCACATGAAAGGCCATCCGCTCACGATCCAGCATCCCCGTCATCACGCCGATCCCTGTGAGAAACATCACCACCACCACCAAGGCACCCACCACAAACCTCCCGCCCGCCCAGACCTCCCCGGGAAATTCCCCGCCGCCGCTCCGCACGCCATCCAGCCAAACCTTCATCCCCACCCGCCGCGCCTCCGCCCCTTCCAGCCCTTTCACCGCCGCAAGCACCGCCCCTTCATCCTGCGTCCGGGCATCACCCGCCAACGCCTCGAAATCCACCAAATCCCGCAATGTCCACCGGCCTTTCAACGCCCCACCCTAAGCGCCCGCCGCCCGCCTTTGCAACCCATCGTAGCTGGGACTTGCAGTCCCAGTCCGTCGTTGGGACATCCTGTCCCAACTCATCTTCCAGTTAGAGTTTAAAGTTTAAGATTTATGGTTTAAAAACCTTCATGCGCAACCCCGCCCCCATCATCGCAACCCTCTGCCTCGCGCTGCTGGTCGTGTTCCTGTTGCTCCGTCCCCAAACACCGGAGCCATCCACTCCGCCTTCCACCCCGGATAAAATACCCACCGCCCTCTCCCTCCTCGCTGAGAACCCCGACTGGACCACCCTCGAAGCCTACCAGCGCACCATTTCCCGCAGCGATTTCGAGAAACTCCTCACCGGGATTTTCACCACCGACGACACTTGGCGCGAGTTCATCCTGATCCGCGAGGAATCCGCCGAGATCATCACCAACTCCGATCCCGCCGAGCCGCCCTTCGTGCTCCATTTCGCCACCCCGGAAAACACCCTTCCCACCCCGCGCTTGTGGAAGGATACCGCCACCCTCCCCATCCCGCCGGAAGGGAAACCCCTTTCCAACCTCCACATCGCCATCGACCCCGGCCACATCGGCGGCAAGTGGGCGAAGATCGAGGAACGCTGGTTCCAGATCGGTAGCGAAAAGCCCGTCACCGAGGGCGACATGACCCTTTACGTCGCGAAGCTGCTCAAGCCCCTCCTTGAAAAAATGGGAGCCACCGTCACCCTCGTCCGCGACAAGCCCGAACCCGTCACCCCGCTACGCCCGGAAAACCTCACCTCCCTCGCCGCCGAGAACACCACCGACGATCCCGCTTCCCTCCGCAAATTCACCGAGCGCCTCTTTTACCGCACCGCCGAGATCCGTGCCCGCGCCGATCTCGTCAACCAAACCATCAAACCCGACATCGTCCTCTGCCTCCACTTCAACGCCGAGGCTTGGGGCGATCCCTCCAACCCCACCCTCATCCCCCGCACCCATTTCCACATCCTCCTCAACGGCGCCTACACGCCGGATGAAGTCCGCCTCGCCGACCAACGCTTCGCCCTCCTCAAAAAGCTCCTCCAGCGCACCCACGAGGAGGAGGCGCTCGTAGGAAAAACCGTTGCCGAGACCTTCGCCGAAATTTCCCAACTCCCCGCCTACATCTACCCGCCCGGCGGCAACAACGCCCGCCCCGTCCCCTCCAGCCCTTTCCTCTACGCCCGCAACCTCCTCGCCAACCGCCTCTACGATTGCCCCGTCGTCTTCATGGAACCCTACGTCATGAACTCCACCATCGACTACGCCCGCATCCAGGCCGGCGACTACGAAGGCCTCCGCGAAATCAACGGCCAGCAAGTCCCCTCCATCTTCCGTGAGTATGCCGACGCCCTCGCGAAAGGCTTGGCGAAGCATTATGGAAGATAGCCCCGGGAACGCGAGTCTGTGACTCGCAAGCGCATGAGGAGAGAAAGAAGCAGCTCTCCGAGCTTCCCCTTTCCCATCCCATGGGCATGCGGGTTGCAAACCCGCGCTCCCGGCGGGGCGAAGCCTTTTGGGTGCGGAGAGAGTCACCGCTTTTGTAGGCTTATGCCGATACAGCTTCGCTCCTCTCACCCCACCCACGAAAAAACCGGCGACCCCTTGCGGGATCGCCGGTCTGCAATGAAGCGAACTACCGAGAAAAATTAGCGACGACGGCGGAGAAGCGCGAGGAGACCGAGACCGCCGAGGAGGGTGGTGGAGGGCTCGGGGACAACGGTTGATAGGCTATTATCCAGAACGACATTATCCAACTGAAAAGCTGAGCCGCCGTTTGACTCAGTATAAAATTTAAGAGCCGTCACGCTCTGGAGATCAGGCATGTCGATGTCATTCCCAAAAAGCGTGCCATTGATGTATATATCGGCTGTGCCTGCGGCAAGGTCGTTAACTCCGAAATAATCCGTAGCGGCGGATGCGGAACCGTTGAACGCGATGCTGAAGATATAATTCGTGTCCACTGTGAGTGTGGATCCCACGCTTGTCCAAGCCTGAGTACTGCTGTTTCCTGTGCGGGCTTCTAGCTGGCCAGCCGATATGCGCCAAGCACCCATTAGATGGCTACCAGTGAAGTCGCCGTTATCCGTTAGCGAAGCTCCACTCCCCAACATCGCTAAGAAAATACCAGTGTTGGAATTTGTTCTCAGGGAAAAGCTCAATGTACCTACGTCGAATGCCGTAAAACCACCTTGTTTGAAGTTTGTGTTACTGGTCGTCGCAGCTGCCATGAGGGCTGACGCACCAGTTCCGAATGCGCTGGGATTTTGAGCTTCCATTATGTTTGTCCCAACTCCGGTTCCGATGCGCCCGCCGAACGTTGCGACAAGTGTTGTAGCATCTGCAACGGAGCCGAAATCCTGAGTGTAGATGACAGCCCCTTGGCTGGAAACCATCGCGATGAAGGAGAAGGCCGTGACGGCAAGTGTGATTGGTTTTCGTTTCATGCTGTTTGGTGGATGATATTTCATGCTTTCGCCTATTCGCGAACCAACGATGATAAAATGCAAATTAAGCACCGCCCGTGCCAACGGAGAATGGGGGCAATTCCGTCACCATGATTCAATGAAAGCTAAATCCCGTGAGCAAGATGAGGAGATTTCATTTTCAGGTCAGATAAGTATCCCGCATCCCATTCGCCCACAGGTAGGGCTGGCCAGCCCTGACACAGCGAAACAAGGCGTGACAAATCGCACGCGGTGGCGAGCCTAGGAGTCAGATCCGATGGAATTTCCCGAGAAAAATCTTCTGGTGCTGGCCTCGGCGGGCTCGGGGAAAACATTCCGGCTTTCCGACCGGATCATCGGCCTGATGGCGGGCGGGGTTGAGCCGGAGAAAATCGTGGCACTGACTTTCACGCGCAAGGCGGCCGGGGAGTTCGCGGACGCGATTTTGCGCAAGCTGGCGGAGGCGGCGAAGGATCCCGGCAAAGCGGCGGAGCTGGAGGCACGGCTGGGGATGACGGCGGTGGATTTCATCGGGCTGCTGGAGAAGGTGACGGGAAAACTCCCGCGGCTGACCTTGGGGACGATGGATTCCTTTTTCTCCAAGGTGGTGAAAGGTTTCCAATACGAGCTGGGCGTGACCGGCGGGCGCTTCGAACTGCTGCAAGGCGAGGTGGCGGAGGGCTTGAAGGACGAGCTGCTGGAGGGCTTGCTGGAAGGCGGCGCGCACGGCTACGACGAGGAGGAGTTCGTGGCTGTTTTCCGCCGGGCGACGCAGGGCAAGGAGGGCGCGGGGGTGCTGGAGGAACTGCGGGATTTCATCACGGGCTGGCACGGAATATTCGTTTCCCCGGAGAACCCGGAATGGGGGTCGCCGGGGCTGGCCGGCGTGGAGATTTCCGACTGGGATAAACGGAAAAACGCGCTGGTCGATGCGGTGGAACGGGATTGGCCGAATGTGGCGAAGACCCACAAGGATCAGGAAAAAAAGGCCGGTGACATGTTCGCTCTGCTGCGCAACCACACAGTAGGGAGCGGATCGCTGAACTTGAAAACGGGGATGTGGCCGAGGGTGCTGCAAGGCATCCTCGCAGGCAGCGGCTCGATCCATGCGAAGGTGAGCAAGGATTTCACGATCACCGGTCTCGCCGCCCAGGCACTGCGGGATCTCGTGGAGCTGGCCGCGCGCTGCGAACTCGCCGCCGCGCTCTCGCGCACGCGAGGAGTGCGCGGACTGATCGCATCCTACGACACTCTGGTGGAGCGCGAGCTGCGGCGGAAGGGCAAGCTCGGCTTCGACGATGTGAAACGGCTCATGGGCGAGTGGATGGGCGACGAGGACGCGCGGCTGCGGCGCGAGGCGGTCGATTTCCGCCTGGACTCGAATTACGGCCACTGGCTGCTCGATGAGTTCCAGGATACCAGCCGCGACGAATGGAACGCCCTTCTGCCGCTCGTGGACGAGGCCGTGACCAACGACGAATCCACGGTCTTTATAGTAGGTGACAAAAAGCAGGCGATCTACGCCTGGCGCGGCGGCGAGGTTGGGCTTTTCGATGAAATCACCGGAAACTATGGGCGCGGGCTGATGATTGATACCATGGCGGAGTCCTGGCGCTCCTGTCCGGAGGTGCTGGAGCCGGTGAACCGCGTGTTCGGCGATCAGGCGACGATGCGGGAGCTCTTCGGGGACGCGGCGGCGAGGTGGGAATGGGAAACGCACGTCCCCGCCAAGCCGCTCTTGAAACCGGAGAAAGCGGGCCATGCGCTGATCGAGGTGATGGACAAGGACGCGAAAACCGACCGGGTCATCGCTCTGCTGAATCAGCTCGGCGTGGGGCGGAAACGGATTTCCTGCGGCATCCTGATGTCCACCAACGAGAAGGTGAAGGCGCTCGCCGACGAGTTGCGGGCGGCCGGTTTCCAGGTGGTCGAGGAAGGGGAAAGGGAGCCGGGCAAGGATCATCCGGTTGGCGTGATGATTTGGCAGTTGCTACGCTGGCTGGCGGATCCTGCCGATCGCTTCGCCGAGCGGACGGTGATGATGTCGCCGCTCAAGACGGTGCTGGAAGCCCGTTTCGGCGGGGCATGGCAGGCGGCGTGGGAGGGGCTGGGCGGGCGGGTTTCCGAGGTCGGCTTCGCGGGCATGGTCGGCGGGTTGATCGAGCCGCTGCTGGACGGCTGGGAAAAATTCGGAAAGCGCCGGGCCGAGGATTTGCTCGAGGCGCTCGGCGATCTCGACCGCCAGGGCGTGGTCACCGCGCGGGAGGCGGCGGATTGGATCGGACGGAGGAAAGTTTCCCAAAGCCCCGGCGTGGCGGCGGTTCAGGTGATGACGATCCACAAATCGAAAGGCCTTGGCTTCGATGTGGTGCTGCTGCCCGACGTGCCGTCGAAAAAAATCCCGGATCTCACCCATTACAGGACCGTGACCGGCGACGGCTGGATCACAATGGCTCCCGCGCAATGGGTGCGGCAAATGATCCCCGAACTGAAAGAGGCCGAGGAGAAATGGGCGGAGCAACAGGCCTACGAGTCCTTCTGCAAGCTCTACGTGGCGATGACCCGTGCGAAACGCGCTCTTTACGTATTTCTCGACACCCCCGCCGCCTCCGCCGACGAAGGCAAGGCGAGCCTTTCCAACTGGCTGATGACTTCGCTCGAAATCAATGGAGCGGAAAAAACGGTTTTCGAAACCGGTGATGTGAGCTGGTCGGATGGGGTGGAGGAAATCGGAACCACTCCGGCCGCATCAGCCATCCGCTTGGGAGTAGCCGTCGGGAAACGCTCGCGCCGGACACCAAGCGGTGAGAAAAACAAACAGGGAACCACTGGTTCGGCCGACGGACGCCGCTTCGGCACCGCGATCCATGCCGCCTTCGAAAAAATCGCCTGGCTCGACGAGGGCGAGGCGTCCGTTTTCCCCACCGAACTGCGCAAGACCCTAGGGGAAGCCCTCGCTGTGTCGGAAATCCGGAATTTGCTCAGCAAAAAAGGCGAAAGCGTCGAACTGTTCCGCGAGCAACGCATCGAGGCGGTGCTGGACGGAGATTGGCTCAGCGGAGTGATCGACCGGCTTCATGTCCACCGCGCCCCCGACGGCTCCGTCTCACAGGTGGAGGTCATCGATTTCAAAACCGACCGCGTGAATTCTGCGGAGGAGCTAAAAGCAAGATACGCCGCCCAAATGGAGGCTTATCGCCGCGCGATGGAAGCGATCCATCCGCAGGCCGAGGTCGAATGCATCCTCATTTCCACAGCACTCAACCAACCGATCCCTCTTCCTTAAAATTTAAGGTTTAGAGTTAATGATTTCAATGCTGGTGCTTGCGCTTGAAGCGGAGTGCGGCGGTTTGCTTGGCGATGATGCCTTGCAGGTAGGCGACCTCTTCCGCGCCCATGTCGTGATCCATGGTCTTCAGCTTCTCCTCGGCGCGTTGCACCGCCTCCTCGGCGGCTTGCTCGTCGATCTCCGCTTCGCCCAATGCCATGTCGGTGAGGACGACGGCCTTGTCATGCGCGATTTCCGCGAACCCGGAACCGATGGCGAGGGTGACGACCTGTCCGCCGCGCAGGTAGCGCAATTCACCGGGCTGAAGCGCGGTGACGAGACCGGCGTGGCTCGGCAGGATGCCCATTTCACCGTCCGCCCCGGGCAGATAGACGTTTTCGACCGTGTCGGAGAAAATCTTCTTTTCGGGAGTGACGATTTCGAGGTGAAGGGACATTTGAAATTTGAGATTTGAAATTTGAGATCCGATCAGTCGCGGGAGACGGTGTCGATGCCGGCCTTCATGTAGAAGTTGCCTTCGGAGACATCGTCCCATTTGCCATCGAGGATTTCGGAGAAGCCTTTGACGGTGTCTTCGAGGGAAACGAGGGCTCCGGGGACGTTGGTGAAAATTTCGGCAACGTGGAAGGGCTGGGTGAGGAAACGCTGGATTTTCCGGGCGCGGAACACGGTCATCTTGTCCTCGTCGTTGAGCTCGTCCATACCGAGGATCGCGATGATGTCCTGGAGATCCTTGTAGCGCTGGAGCACGAGCTGCACGCCGCGGGCGACGCGGTAATGCTCGGCGCCGACGACTTCCGGCGCGAGCGCCTTGGAGGTGGAGGCAAGAGGGTCAACGGCGGGGAAGAGCGCCTGCTCGGCGAGGGAGCGCTCAAGAACCACGGTGGCATCAAGGTGGGCGAAGGTGTTCGCGGGAGCGGGGTCGGTAAGGTCGTCCGCAGGAACGTAAACGGCCTGGATGGAGGTGATGGAGCCCTTGTTGGTGGAGGTGATGCGCTCCTGGAGAACGGACATTTCCTCGGAAAGGGTCGGCTGATAACCCACGGCGGATGGCGTGCGGCCAAGAAGGGCGGAAACCTCGGAACCGGCTTGGGAGAAGCGGAAGATGTTATCGACGAAAAGGAGAACGTCCTGGCCTTCCTCGTCGCGGAAGTATTCCGCCATGGTGAGCGCGGAGAGGGCGACGCGGAGACGCGCGCCCGGAGGCTCGTTCATCTGGCCGTAGCAAAGGGCGACCTTGGAGCCTTCGGCGGCGAGAACCGGGTTGCCCTGGCTGTCGAGTTTCGGATGGCCTTTGTCGTCCTTTTCGGTGGCGATAACGCCGGACTCGATCATTTCCCAGTAGAGGTCGTTTCCTTCACGGGTCCGCTCACCCACACCGGCGAACACGGAGAAACCACCGTGCGCTTTCGCGATGTTGTTGATGAGCTCCATGATGACGACGGTCTTGCCGACGCCTGCACCACCGAACATGCCGCCTTTTCCACCCTTGAGCAGCGGGCAGATGAGGTCGATCACCTTGATGCCGGTCACGAGAACCTCCGTCGCGGCGGATTGGTCGGTGAGGGCGGGAGCGGGACGGTGGATCGGGGAGCGGTGGCTGGCGTCCGCGAGAGGAACGTTCTCATCCACGAGATCGCCGGTGACGTTGAAGATGCGTCCGAGAACCTGTTTGCCGACGGGAACCGCGATCGCCTTGCCGGTGTCCGTGATCGACATGCCGCGCTTGAGGCCGTCGGTGGTGGACATGGCGACGGCGCGCACCCAGCCATCGCCAAGGTGCTGCTGCACTTCGAGAACGAGCTTGGTCTGCACGTCGTTGAGAACGTAGTGGATCTCGAGGGCGTTGTAGATTTCAGGAAGCTTGCTGGCTTTCGAGAAATCGGCGTCGATGACGGCGCCGATGATTTGGACGATGGTTCCTTGGTTGCTCATAAGAAGTGGCTGGTGGTCAGTGATCGGTGATCAGTGGGTGGTATTTCGGAGTGGGGCGGTAATCGGATTGTTTCATCTTGTGAGCACTGATCACTGATCACCGCTCACTCGGCACTATTTATTCCATCGCCTTCATGGCGGTGGTGATTTCGAGAAGCTCGGCGGTGATCGCACCTTGGCGGAGCTTGTTGTATTCGAGGGTGAGTTCCTTGATGAATTTCTTGGCGTTGTCGGTGGCGGCTTTCATGGCGACCATACGGGCGGAGTGCTCGGTGGCGCGGGCTTCGAGAAGCGCCTGATAGACCTGGAAATTGATGTAGAGCGGGAGGATGGAGGCGAGGACATCCGCAGTGGAAGGCTCAAACAAGTGATCCGCGCTGCTGCCGGGGATGGATCCCTCGTCATCGGAAGCGGTAGGAGGCTGAACCGGAAGAAGGGTGACCATTTCCGGGATTTGCGTCAGCGTGTTGATGAACCGCATGTGGACGATGGAAACCTTATCGTAATTGCCGTCCTTGAATTGCTTGGTGAGGAAAGCGGCGATGGCGCGTGCCTCGGCGAAAGGCACGGGGTCTTTCACACTGAAATCCGCGAGGATGTTCTTCTGGAGTTTTTCCAGCATGACACGCAGCTTGCGCCCGACGGTGACATAATCAGCGGTGTCCGAAGTGGACGCGCGGAGCTTTTTGGCAAGGTTCGTGTTGAGGGGTCCGCAGAGGCCTTTGTCGGTGGAGATGACCAGAACCAACTCGCGATTGCCCTCGCGGACTTCAAGGAGCGGGTGGCTCGCCTCTTCGGATTCGCCCGCGCTGATGTCGCTGAGGACGGCGTTGAGTTGGGCGGAATAATCGCGCCCGGCCATCGCCTGATCCTGTGCCTTCTTCATCTTCGCGGCCGCGACAAGCTGCATCGCCCTGGTGATCTGGGCGGTGTTCTTGACCGACTTGATGCGGCGGCGTATGTCTCGGAGGTTGGCCATGTTCTAGCGGAGAGGTTGGAGCTGGGAGCTAAGAGCTAAAAATTATTTCCAGCTCTTCTTGAAATCGTCGATGGATTGCTTCACGGCATCGACCATCGCCGCATCCTTCTTGAGGTCGGGCTTTTCGTTACGGATGCGGTCGAGGAGTTCGCCTTTGCGGGTGGTGAAGAACTCGCCCATCGCTTCCTGGCAACGGCGGATGTCTTTCACCGCGACATCGTCGAAGAAGCCGTTCTGCATCGCGAAGAGGTAGATCGACTCCATCTCCATCGCGAGAGGGGAGTATTGGTTCTGCTTGAAGAGCTCCACGATGCGGGCGCCGCGCTCGAGTTTCCGTTTCGTCTGGGCGTCGAGGTCGGAGCCGAACTGGGCGAAGGCCTGGAGCTCGCGGTATTGGGCGAGGTCGAGCTTGGTGGTTCCGGCGACGGATTTGATCGTCTTGGTCTGCGCGGCGGAACCGACGCGGGACACGGAGAGACCCACCGAGATCGCGGGGCGGATGCCTTGGTAGAAAAGGTCGGTTTCCAGGTAGATCTGTCCGTCGGTGATGGAGATCACGTTGGTCGGGATATAGGCGGAAACGTCGCCGGCTTGCGTTTCGATGATGGGCAGCGCGGTGAGAGAGCCGCCGCCCGCACCTTCGGAAAGGCGTGCGGAGCGCTCAAGGAGGCGGGAGTGGAGGTAGAACACGTCACCGGGGTAAGCTTCGCGACCGGAGGGGCGGCGAAGGATCAGGGAGACCTGACGGTAGGCGACGGCGTGCTTGGAAAGGTCGTCGAACACGATGAGGCAGTCCTGGCCTTTATCCATGAGATACTCGGCGATGGAGCAACCGGCGTAGGGAGCGAGGTATTGCATCGCGGCGGCGTCCGAGGCGGAGGCGGAAACGATGGTGGTGTATTCCATCGCGCCGGCATCTTCGAGGGTCTTCTGGATCCGGGCGACGTTGGAGAGCTTCTGGCCGATGGCGACGTAGATACAGAACATCGGCTTGTAGTTCTGGAGCTTGCCCTGTTCCGCAGCCTTGTTCTGCTTCGCCTGCGAAATGATGGTGTCCACGGCGATGGTGGATTTGCCGGTGGCACGGTCGCCGATGATCAGCTCGCGCTGGCCGCGGCCGATCGGCACCATCGCGTCGATGGCCATGATCCCGGTTTGCACAGGGACGGAAACGGATTTCCGCTTGATGATGCCGGGAGCGATTTTCTCCATCGGGTAGTAGGCGGAGGCGGCGATTTCGCCTTTGCCGTCGAGCGGTGCGCCGAGGGCGTTGACCACGCGGCCGAGGAGCGCTTCGCCCACGGGGACGGAAAGGAGTTTCCCGGTGGTGCGGCAGCTCGCGCCTTGGGTCACGGCGGCATAGTCGCCGAGGAGGACGACGCCGACTTCGCTTTCCTCAAGGTTGAGCGCCATGCCGGTCACGCCGCCATCGAACTCGATCATCTCATTGAGCATGACGTCGGAAAGGCCTTCGACGATGGCGACGCCGTCACCGACCTTGCGGACCGTGCCGGTGTTGGTTTTCTCAACGCCCGCGCTGATGCCGGCGATTTGTGCTTCGATGTCCTGGAGGATGCTGCTCATTTTTGGAAGTTTGCTAGTGTGAAATGTTCAGGAAAAAATACTTAGAATGCTTTGGAAAGGCGGTCGAGGCGGCCTTTGACGGAGCCGTCTAGGACATCGTCGCCGACCTTGATGCGGAAACCTCCGAGGAGGCTGGGGTTGGTGACGAATCGGATGGTGAGCTTGTCGCCGTAATCCTTGGCAAGCCCTGCGGAGATACGCTGGCCTTCGGAGGCGGTGAGTTCCGTGGCGCTCTCGACAAGCACCTCGCGGCGAGCCATTTCGAGGCGGGTGAGGCGCTGGATCGCGGCGAGGATCGCCTGGTAATCGCGCGGCTGCGTGGCGATGAGTTTCGAAACGAGGTCGCGTAGCCTGTTGTCATCAAGCTGTCCGTTCACCTGGCAGATGCCATAGAGGCGGCGGGCGGTGGCGGCGGCGACTTTCGAGATTTTCATCGGAGTAAAATGGTGGGGAACGGATTAGTTGCCAACCTTGGAGAGTGCTTCTTCGTTGATGCGGTGCTGGTCATCGGCGGTGAGCACCTTGCCAGTGACCTGCGAGGTGGTGGCGGCGACGAGGCGACCGAACTCGCGCTTGAGTTCCGTGGAAATGCGCTCGCGGTCGGCGTTGCCTGCGGCCTCGGCCTTGGCGAGGATCTGCTGGGCTTGGGCGATGGCTTCCTGCGATTTCTGTTCGGCGAAGGCGGCTGCGCCTTGCTTGGCCTCGGCGATGAGGCGAACCGCCTCTTCATTGGCCTTGGCGATCGCGGCGGCAGTGGTGGCCTCGGAATCGGCAAGCTGTTTCTCGATGCGCTTGAGCTTCTCCTCACCGGCGGCAATGCGCTCGCGGCGCTGCTCCAGCATGGCCTGGATGGGGCCGAAGGCGAATTTCTTGAGGAGGAAAGCGAAAATCAGGAATCCAACGAGTTGGGAAATGAGCAACTGGCCATGCAGGCCGAATTGCTGCTGCAGGTTCTCGCCAACGGCTTTCAGATCCGAAGCGACACCGCCCGAAGCGGCAAGAATATGAACGAATTCCATGGAGAAAAGAGTTGTTGGGAGTTTGTATCCTGCTGGTGAAGTGGAAAAGGGGTTGGCGGAAGGGCGGGCGATCCCGTCCCTCCGCCGGAGGCGAACGGATTACGCTTTGCCGAGAAGGATCGTGATGATCAGCGCGCCTTCCGCAAGAGCGGAGATGAGGAGCGACTGCACGAGCACCTTGCCGGAAGCTCCTGGGTTGCGGCCGACGGCTTCACAAGCCTTGAGTCCGATGAGGCCGAGTGCGACGGTTGCGCCAAGGGCGGCACCTGCGATTGCGATGTTTCCTGTCATATTATTGGTGGTGTTGTTTCAGTTTATTGGAACCCCTCACAGTCTTTGCCATGATCCGGGTGCCAAAAGTGTCAGTGGCCGTGTTCGCCTTCCTCTTCGTGATGGCACATCAGCGAGGTGAAAACGGCGGTAAGAAGGGTGAAGACGAGCGCCTGGATGAGGCCGACGAGAAGTTCCAGGAAGTAGAACGGCAGGGCGGCGAGCCATCCGAACCACTGGCCGCCCATCTGAAGCATCAGCTCCAGCAGGTTTTCGCCGGCGTAAACGTTTCCGTAGAGTCGCAGCGTGAGCGTGAGCGGGCGGATCATGATCGAGACGATCTCAAGGAATCCGACGAGGAAGAAGATCACGTAAAGGAGGATCTTGATGAAACCCGCGCCCTCGCCCTGATAGACGAAGATATGGGAAAGGAAACCGCCGATGCCGTTGTGCTTGACCGACCAGTAGATCCAGAGCCCGAAGAACGCGAGGGCGAGTCCGAGGGTGGTGTTCAGGTCGGCGTTCGCACCGCGCAGCCAAGGGATCAGGTCGCTTTTGTGACCGCTGTCATCCACCAGATAGTGTCCGACGGTGCCGACCGTGGGGAACATGCCCATCCAGTTGGCGAACATGATAAAAATGAACACGGATCCGAAGAACCAGAAGGTCTCCTTCGCGAGCTTGGCGCCCATGATGCCGGCGAGGAAGCCTTGGAGCCCTTCGACGATCGCTTCCGCGAAATTCTGCAGGCCGCTGGGAATCAGGGAGATCTTGCGGGTGGCGAGCTGGGCGACAAGGATGATCACACCGGCCACGACCCACATCGCGATCATGGAGTTGGTGATCTTGAAAAAGCCGAGATCCACGACCACCGGAGCTTCGAAGGGCAGCGTATGGTAGCCGCCCTCTGCCCCGAAAGCGGAAGCGAGGCAGAGCAGCCATAAAGTGAGGATGGTGGCGAGGGAACGCATGGTGATATGACCTTTGGGGGTGCCCTCCGGCGGGAGGGCGATGCGTCTTACTGATGTGTTTGATTCGCCGCAAGAGATATTTGTGAAAAATTTCACAAGCTCCCCTGAGACGGTTCCAGACGGCCTTACGCAATCCCGAAAGCACAGTTTGGCTGTCTGCGGGCAAGCGGGAAACGCCCACTGAGTCAAGCCACCTCTCCAAAAAAAAGCGTAATACTGCTAAACCTTTTATCTTGCAAAGCGTTCCGGCCATTCCCAAAAACTCCCTCGCCATGAACAAAGCAGAACTCATTGAATCCATCCAGAAAGCCCTCGGAGCAGAAGCCACCAAGCGTTCCTCCGAAGAAGCTCTCGACGCCGTCCTTTCCTCCATCGCCAAAGGCGTGAAGAAGGACAAGAAAGTACAAATCATCGGATTCGGAACCTTCGAGGTGAAGAAGCGTGCCGCACGTCTCGGACGCAATCCGAAGACTGGCGAAGCGCTGAAAATCGCCGCTTCGAAATCGGTCGGCTTCAAAGCCTCCGCCGCACTGAAAGGAAGCCTCTGATCACCCGGCGGGCAACCGCCAGATAAGAGAACTTCAAAACCCAAAAAAAACCCCGACCGCAAACCGGTCGGGGTTTTCTATTTGCCGGACATGCTTAAATTCTGTTAGAACCAACCCTTTCGACCGACGACGTAGGTGGCTACAAACTCGTTGTCGGGTTTCGTAAGATAAAGAATACCCTCGATCAGACCGAGTATGCTGCCGAAGCCGCAAGTCACCGCGGTGATGACGATCTGGATGATTCCCTCCTTGGTGTAGCCGAGATAGAATTTGTGGATTCCCAGGCCGCCTAGGAAAATACCGAGGAGACCGGCGACGAGTTTTTTATCGATCTGCTCCTTTGAGTAAGTGGGAGATGCGGGGCTGTTGTTCGTTTCTTCTGACATGGTGGTTGTGAACTATCAGATTTTCCCTTAGCTAGCAAGCAGCAAGACACATGAAGCCCCGCATCACACTCGCCTCCGCCGAAGTAAACGACGGCACGCCACTCGAACTACAGGAACACGATGGACGCCGCTACCTCCTCGTCCAAGGCCAGCAGATCTGCGGCCCGGCCACCCGGGCGACAGAGGAAGAGCTGGCAAAACTCGCCGCCGCACCCTTCCGCCCCGCGCGCCAGCCGAAGATCTGGATGGTCGGCCTCGGACTGGGGCACATGGTTTCCTCCATCATGCGCGAGCTGCCGCAGAAACGCGCCACCTATCATGTCGCGGAAAGCCGCTCCGAACTGGTGGATTGGAACCGCGAGTTTTTCCCGGAGACTCCCCTCTCCGATCCACGCGTTGTGATCGAGAAGGATTCCGGCCCCGACGCGCTCAACAAACAATCCGGCTGCCTCCACGCGATCATGATCCACCTCGATTCCGCGCCGTTGGGCCCAAAGCAGCGGCTCTGGGTGAACGACAAGCGTTGGCTCTCCGCCACCTACGAGGCGCTCCAGCCCGGCGGTCTGCTGGCCATTGCGTCGACCCGGAACATCCCCAACCTCACCCGCAACCTGGAGCGCGAGGGATACGAGGTCGTCGAGCACATGGTGCCCGCCGTGCCGATGGCCAAAAAGACCCGTTTCGTGCCAATCTGGCTCGCCCGCAAATCGCGAGGCGCTGCTTGAGTCGGTTTTCCCCGTGTGCTTTCCTTACCCACATCCCGTCATGCCGCGCATCCACCTCCTCCTTCCGGCTCTCCTCGCCGCCACCGCCCACTCCGGCGAAATCACCTTGGAAATGAAACCGTTTCACATCGCACACAGCATCGACGCGACGGCTCTGCCCGACGCGACAACTCCGATCCGCCTCGACGCGGAGGTGTGGGACGCGTTCCAGATCGTCAGCATCGCCGCTCACGGCCGTGCGGTGATAAAGGGCGATGTGCTGGTGGTTTTCGAAACGGAAGCGATCGACAGGAAACTCGCCGATACCAAGCAGGCCATCGCGGCGGCGAAGCTCAATCTCGCCCAGGCGGAACTGGATCTCGCCACCCTTGAGAAAACCGTCCCGGAGCATTTGGCGCGCCTCAAGCTGGCCGCCGCCGAGGCCGCCGAGGAGCTGGAGCATTTCACCAAAACCTCCCGCAAGAGCGCCGAGGAATCCGCCGGCTTCGATCTGAAGCGCAAAGAGCAAGTCCTTGCGTCCTACAAAGAGGAACTCAAGCAGCTTCTCAAGATGTATGAGGCGGATGACATCACCGAGGAAACCGAAGAGATCATCCTTCAGGATCAGAAGGATGCGGTGGAGGCGGCGGAGTTCGCCCTGCGTATGGAAATCCTCAACCACAAGCGCACCCTTGAGGTCAGTTTACCCCGGCAGCTCACCGCGCTCACCCAAAACCGCGACGACACCGCGCTATCCCTTGAGAAGGGCGCGAAGGATCTCCCCCGCTCCGTGGAGCTGAAAAAAATCGAGGTCGCCGCCCTGAAAACCGGACTGGAGCGCGAAGCGAAAACCCTCGCCGATCTGGAAAAAGACCGCGCCCTCTTCGAGTTCAAGGCGCCCGCCGACGGGATGCTTTACCACGGCGCCATCGAGGACGGGAAATGGACGACCGGCGACCTCGTCAAAACCCTCGAACCCGGCGGAGTCGCCCCGACTGGGAAAACCTTCGCCACTTTCATCCCCGCGACCGCCAAACCGCTGATCCAGGCCTTCCCCGACCAAGCCACCGCGCGGGTTCTGAACGTCGGCGCGGAGGGCGTCGCCCTCGTTCCCGGTCGCGAGGACATCGCGATTCCGGTTTCCCTGAAATCCATCGCCGCCACGCCCACTCCCGATCTCACTCACCCCGCGACCTTCACCGCCGCCTGGCCGGAAAAATTCAGCCCCGCACCAGGCCAATCCCTTCAGATCCGCGTCGTTTCCCATAACAACGAAAAGGCGATCACCGTCCCCACCAAAGCCCTCGCCTACGGCCCGAAAGGCTGGACGGTCGAGGTGAAGCTCGCCGACGGGAAAACCGAAAAACGCCCCGTCACCCGCGGCCGCTCCGACGCGGAAAACACCGAGATCACCGCCGGGCTGGAGGCCGGGCAGGTGATCATCGTGCCCTGATCGGATAACAGCCGTCTCCGCACGACTCTAGCCCAACGGGCTTGCGTACTTTAGCCCAGGGTTGGCGGAGCTTTGCGAAGCCTACCCTGGGTATTTGCCGCAGGACATTCCAACGCCGAAGGTGTTGCGTCCAAGCGCGAGGCAGGTGACGGCTTGGACACAACCCCGTTTGGGGTTGTATCATCCCGGCACATTTCCCGGGGTAGCCTCCGTTCCTCCGGCAACCCCGGGCTGAAATCCACAACCCCGATTGGGGTTGATCGGCCATTTCACCTCAGCAGATTCCACCCCGTCACCAGCGCCTTGAGACCCGCCATCTCGATGGACGGATCGACGCCGGTGCCCCAGAGCAGGCGTCCGTCGTCATGCTGGAGCTGGACGTAGGCCGCAGCGCTCGCGTCCGATCCGCCGCGAACGGCGTGGGAGCGGTAGTCGGTCACCTTGAAATCCTTGAAGCCCGCCTTCTCCAGCGCGTGGACGAAGGAGTTGATCGGGCCGTTTCCGTCTCCCTCGATGGCGAGCGGTTTCCCGTCCACCGAGACCGTGGCCTTGCACCGCACCAGACCGCCGCCGGGCTGGTGGATCAGCTCGTAATCGGTGAGACTCAGGGGCGCTTCCACGTTCACGAAGTGATCGAAAAACGCCTCGCGGATCTCGTCCACGCCCAGCTCGCGGCCCAGCTTGTCGGCGAGGTCGTAGATGTATTTCCCGACGATGGGATGCATCGACTTCGGCAAATCAAAGCCGTGCTCGCGGTCTAAAACATACGCCACGCCGCCCTTCCCGGACTGCGAGTTGATGCGGATGATCGCCTCGTAGGAGCGCCCGATGTCCTGCGGATCGATGGTCAGGTAAGGCACGCCCCATGGCATCTCTTTGCCCTGTTCGTGATAATTTTGGAACGCATCAAGAAGCTGATCACAATTTTGCCTACCTTCACTTACCGCTCTTGCAAGAAGCTCCGTGTCTCCTCGTGCAACTTGCGTTATATCCATACCTTTCTTGATCGCGTCTTGGTGGCTTCCGGAAAATGCCGTGAACACCAGCTCGCCGGCATAGGGTTGGCGCTCCGGAACGATCAGGCGGGTGAACTTTTCATACTTCAGCCGGATGTCGGTGAGGCCGGAAAAATCCAGCCCCGTGGCGATGCCGTGGCTGTTCATGTTCAGCGCAACGGTGACGATGTCGAGGTTCCCCGTGCGCTCGCCGTTTCCGAAAAGGGTGCCCTCCACGCGATCCGCGCCCGCCATCAGGCCCAGCTCGGTGGCCGCGACGCCGGTGCCGCGGTCGTTGTGCGTGTGCAGGGAAACGGAGATGGAATCGCGCCGGTCGAGATGGCGGCACATCCACTCGATCATGTCCGCGTGGACGTTCGGCGTGGCCCACTGGACGGTATCCGGCAGGTTGATGATCATTTTTTTCTCCGGCGTCGGCTGCCAGACGCCGATCACCGCGTTGCAAACCTCCAGCGCGTAATCCAGCTCCGTATCGGAAAAGGATTCCGGCGAGTATTGCAGCACCACCTCCGTCTCCGGGATGGTCGGGACGAGCTCCTTCACCAGCTTCGCGCCGTCGATGGCGATCTGCTTGATCGATTCCCGCGAGGCGTCGCCGAAAGTCACGCGGCGCTGGAGTGGCGAGGTGGAGTTGTAAATGTGCACGATGGCCCGCCGAGCCCCGGCGATGGCCTCGAAGCTGCGGCGGATGAGCTGCTCGCGCGTCTGCACCAGGATCTGGATCGTCACGTCCTCCGGGATGCGGTTTTCCTCGATCAGCCTGCGGCAGAAATGGAATTCCGTATCGGCGGCGGAGGGGAAACCGATCTCGATTTCCTTGAAACCGATCGCCACCAGCAGGTCGAAGAACTCCAGCTTCTCCTCCACCGACATCGGCTGCGGCAGCGCCTGGTTGCCGTCGCGGAGATCCACCGAGCACCAGATCGGCGCGCGGGTGATCGTCTGGTCCGGCCAGGTGCGGTCGGGCAGGGCAACGGCCGGGAACGGCCGGTATTTCGTCAGGGATTGCGGATTCATGTCGGTGGCGCGGGGAAACCGCCGCGGGCGGCGAATCTACCCCAAGCCGCAGTCATCGCGCAAGGGCTGTGAAGAGGGGGTGCCGAAGACGGGTTTGTTGGTCGCCGCGCTGGGGCGGATGAGGCGGTGGCAGGCGGGCGGCAACGTGAATTCAACCCTGAATGTCTTGGCCAGCACGGCTCCTAGTGGCTGTCGGAATCTTGTTCGCTTTCTTATGGCTCTGAAATGGTTACGTAGCCGCCTGGAACGGTATCCGACAATGCCGACAAGATCACTTCCTGAAGATTCCTGAGGATTGGCCAGCGGTTCGTGGGTAATTCAATGATGGCGATTTGCCTTCCCCTGAGGTTCTGCTGATATCGAAGGTTCTTATCGCACAGGATGAAGACATCAAATCTACCATCCAAGGCGGCCAAAAGCTCGCCGTTTTCGGTTCCGCCCAAACCCTCCCTCTGAACACTCGTAACGGAATCATCGCCGAGCAACTTCCGGGGCGGCCATGGGACATTCTCGTCGAAAACAACCTTCATGCCGTGCGATTCTCCAAAATCCGCACGAACTCTTCCGCATCCGCTCGCTCGACAGACGGAAAGTATTCCAAAAACTCCGTAAGCGTGAATCCATCGTTCAAATAGTCCAAGAGGGTCTGAACAGGGACGCGCGTTCCTGAAAACACAAGAGCACCCCCAAGGATTTTGGGAGATGACGTGATTGGAGAATGGTCTAGGATTGCCATAGCCTAGCTATACTTGATTCCTGTGGCTTGTAAAAGGGCGATTTTTGCCCGGCAAACGCACAGGCCATCCACGGCGGAAATGGAAGCCTGAATTCAAGGAGGGACGCTGCCTGCTGTGGCAAAAATGATAAGGATCGGGTTCTTACGATGCCGGAGAGTTCAGTGGGACTTTTGGAGGCATAATGGCAGCAGGGCAACGGCCGGGAACGGCCGGTATTTCGTCAGGGATTGCGGCTTCATGTCGGTGGCGCGGGGAAACCGCCGCAGGCGGCGAATCTACCCCATGCCGGAGTCATCGCGCAAGGGCTGTGAACAGGGAGTGCGATGGAAGGCATGGCGCGGCGGCAAACCCCGCGAAGCACACCTTTCGACCGCGCTCATCGACCCACTCCGGATCTTCTTCCAGTTCCACGACAACCGCCACTGAATCTTTCCCTCCCCCCGCAAAACCGGCTCGAGCCAGTCCAATCGGGTCCCGGGGAGTGATTGGCTCCCCGGGACTCGATTCGACATTATTGTTGTATGTGATGCCAATTCTCATCAAACGCGACACCATACTCGCCTTGGTAGCGTTTGCCATCCGTCGTTTTATACCGGAACTCAATCATGACCATTCGCTCCTTGGTCCACTTGATGGGCTCCTGACCAGAAGATTGAATCAAATCGATGTTGATACCGATTCGCTTGGCGTTGAGGACTCGGAAATCAGGAAGCGAAACGGACTCGAATCCGCCACCGCCACTAACGCGGAATATCAAAACCTTACTGTCCTTGTCCAATGTGTCGTGAATCGCTACCGCTGTGCCTTCAGAATTCCAGACCAAATCAAGCCATTCGTGAGCGGGTCGTGGAGTGCTGCAGGTGCTACGTATTGGAATATCCGCGAGAATCTTCGAGCGGCTTCGATCCATGAGCACCATCGCCGTCGCTGTGGTCACGCCGCGGTGAATGCAATACAGGCCGACGTTCTTCGAAGATTCGGAGTCCTTTACAAGGTTGCCCTCGCTAAGATTCTCTTGTGTGATCTTGAACTCAGCCGATGCAACCAGCGTCATCGCTAAGATCAGTGAGGAAATAAGCGATTTCATCGTTGAACGTTGAGGCCTGGCAACCCGCTACCGGGAGCGCCCCTCCGCTTCAGGTTGAGGTTTTTCGCTACCCTCCGACTTCGACTCGGGGCGGGTAGCGGGTTGCCCAGTGCCGGCTTGTTCTGCTTTGGTTTCTATTTTTTGGCCGGCCACCTCCAACTCATCGAATTCAGCACCCGTTAGCCACTCGTCACCCGTTACGCGATAGTTCTTGATCGCAACCTTCGCGCCCTTTACCAGCGCTGGAATTCTCTTTCCGGGAATCTCAATCATCACTTGCTCGTCTGTCAGCTTTGCCTCCGCCACCGACCAGTGTGGCCACTTGATGAGGCCTAAAGATAGCATGCCCGAAAGCTGTCGACGCTGTTCCGCACTACCTGAACTGCTCTTCACAATAACATAATGTCTAGAGGTGATCGTCCCCGATGACATTAGGTTGTCGGAACCATCCGACTCAAACTTAACTTGATCTATCCAGATCACGCTTACGACTACGCCATCCAAGGTAAGTGCTTCCGAAGAAGCCGGAATAGCCAGACATGTTACGCTTAAAAGCAACATCGCTAAGGCAGCATGTAAGAGTCTGATCATTTTTGCAGAACGTTAAAGCAATGGCGGCGCCGGTGTGAAGCTTCGAATTCAATCAGACGGATTCCTCGGCGTCGCCATGTGCGGTTTGTTCGGCTTCGCGAATTCATTTCTTGAGCCCGAATACATCAAGAATCTCCATGAATGCTGTATGCCCATAGTCTCTACCAATAAATACAACTAGCAAACCAAGAATAATTACGATCCAAGGTAAAATCTTAGATACGCCTTTTGGATTCGTGGTAAGCAGTGCAACTCCCCAAATAGTCGGCAACAACGCTGAAATTAATGCGATGCGAGACCAGAAAGAATAGTTACCCATGACCATTCGGTCTGAACTCACTGCTATTCCGCACATCGCAACGAAAAATGCTAATGCAGATAATGCGTGCCATCGATTAATTTTGATCGATTTATTCATGTTCAGAAGTTGATGAATTCGCTGATAATTTTTATTTGCCGAACGTCAAAGAGATGGCACACCCACTAGCGGGAGCCAACGTTGATCGCGGAGTTAGGGTTGAAATCAGGTGGAAACTTCGAAAACAGAGGGGCTAGTGGGTGTTGCCATGCACGGCTTGTTCGACTTCTTGTTATCCTGTCCAGAGCTCAAGGACTCTCTCAGGATGCTCTAGAACTTCGATTGCTCGCTTCTTGAGGTAGTGGTCATCATCGTAGTCTCGACGCAAAACCTGCTTCGCATAACGCCTTCCGAGATCCTGATCGATGCAGAATATCGCATCCAGCGCATCACCGCGGAACAATGGGTGCTCGGTAGCATCGGCGTAAATCGTCTCCAGTGTGAGGATCGCGCGCCGATCTCCAAGGTGTCCGAGCGCGCCGATAGCGTAACGCCTCATCCGCATCTTCCGATCCGACACCGCCTCACAGATTGCAGGAACCATGCGTGTCCCTCCCGACATCAGGCTAGGAATAATCGAACCCTCCCCGTCTGCCTCGAAGTAGAACTTGCGCCACTCTCGGTCAAACGACCTCGGCATGGGTGTTGTCTCATCAGCGTCGCTTGGCAGAGGGTCGGCGTGCAGGAGCATTGCCGCGCTACCAGCGAGAAGGGTCAGGAGCACGAGTTTCATTTTCTGCCGAACGTTAGAGGCCATGCGGCGCCGGGACAAGCGCCCAAAATTGATCAAACGGCTTCCTCGGCGTCGCATGTGCCGGCTTATTCTCCATCTTTTTCATTCTGCACTTGTAATTAGGTTGACGATAGCCGCGACGGGGATCGCAGGAATGATTCCACAAATCCAGACACCCATAACCATAATCCAATAGTTGTAGGATGCACGCTTTGTGAAATACGGTATTGCGGCGTAAAACGTGACCGCAAAGAACATTGGAAATAGGACGATGCTAATCAGCTCTTTAGGAAGGAATGAACTGCCGCAGAAAAAAACAGTAGGGAAGATAAATAGCGGAATCAAATGACGCCGATACTTGATTAACATCTCACAGTTGATGGTCGTATCCATTTTTGGAGAACGTCAAAGGCCATGCGTCGCCGGAACACGCGCCCAAAATTGATCAGACGGCTTCCTCGGCGTCGCATGTGCCGGCTTGTTCTCCATCTTCCGATTAAATTCTAAGGGCGCGTCCTGCCCTAGAGTGGACGCTCGCCGGTGGCTATCCGATAAAATGAAAATACCTAAAATGACCCCTGAGGAATTCGAGCAATCTGCCCAGTTCGTGGCAAATGGCCTTGAGCACAAAAGACGCGCGCTCAAATGGCTGCGCGAAAAGGCGAAAGATGCGAAACCAGAGGAACTTGTCTCCATCGCGTTCTTACTCGGAGGGCTGAAGTGAAGTCTCGATATCATGAATCTGACTATTGATCTTCATCATCGCCAGCGTCAGCTCCATCAACCCAGATGCAATAACACGCTGATAGGAGTCGGGTGGAACGTGACCTTCCACAAGGTTCTTAAACTTGTCGAAAGCCTGCTCAAGGGCTTCGTGGGCAATATCGTTGTCATGCATAATGGTATTTTCTTGGAGAACGTCAAAGTGATGGCGCACCCACTAGCGGGAGCCAACGTTGGTCGCGGGGTTGGGGTTGAAATTGCGTGTGATCATCGATAACAGAGGGGCTAGTGGGTGTTGCCATGCACGTCTTGTTCGCCTCTTCGTTTTTTGGCTGTCGCGGCCTCAATGTCGTCGGCAGTTCCGCTCTTGCCGTCCCTGCCAGATGAGTGGAATGCCCAGCTCCCAGTCTTGCCATCTAAAGTTGTTGTGATGGGGCTCCCCCAACCATCCAGAATCTGTTCTCCCTGAATCTCACAGCTGTTCCAATCAATCCTCGATGACCTCAACCGATCAATCAGATCAATAGCAGTCCTCGGGAAGTCTTCGTCATTGAGCTGGTCGAGTTGTTCCGTTATCTGTCTGATCGCAAAATGCGTTTGAGTCTCGCGAATCCTGGCAGAGGAAAAGAAATTGAGAATCCACATCGAGGTTCCGCCTGCGAACACAGCGATCAGCAGCATCGGCAGAAAAGGAACAGGAAATGGCATTCGGTAGCTCATTCAATTTTCTGGCGAACATTGGTATTAGTTCAGCGCCCGAGGATATCGCCGGGTGTGATCCGGTCAATCTTGGAAAAAGCGGTCTTGCAAGCCACTGGAGGTGAGCGGGTTGGGGATTTGATTCGGGAACCTTCGCTTTTTGGAACGTGAAGAGGTTCGGATCGCATGATCGAACAGAACGTGCCGGATTGCCCATCTTGTGATTTGGAACGTACCAATGTCGGGGTATGCGTAAGATTTCGTGAATGATCCGCTTTTGATCCTAGAATCCGCAATCGGCACTACTGCATGCAGGATCAATGATTTGCACAGAAGGCAACGAAGGGAACGAAGGATGTTCCAACCCCTCATTCACATCTCCGTTGCCAAGGAAGCGCGTTGGCAAAGCCAAGCCCCACGCGAAGCCCCTCCGTTGACTTCGTTACCTTCTGTAAAAAATCTGAATTCATTCATCCTCTTTGAAATCGAGTTTTCTTTACCCAACGGGTGAACGGAAGATTGGGCAGGTTTTCATCTTCAAGTATCGCTGGGCCTGTCCTCCGGGGCGGGCTGAAGACACGCGTTCCGTTACGGGCGGGGATTGTCCCACCTATTTCCCGAGCTTTGCGTCGAGCTTGGCGGCGAGGTCGCGGACGAGGTCGGGGTGAGCGGCGGCGATGTTTTCCGTCTCCTTTTCCGGGGAGCTGTGGTCGTAGAGTTCGTAGGAGGGTTTACCAGACTTGCCGTTGTGGCGGATGAGGCGGTGGCGGTCGGTGCGGAGAGTGTCGTTGGAGCCGAAGTAGGAAACGGCCTCACCGCCGGGGGGTTCCGGGTCTTCGAGGTGGGGGAGGAGGGAGCTGCCGGAAAGATCCTTGGGCACGGGGACGCCGGCGAGTTCGCAGAGGGTGGGGTGGATGTCGATGGTTTCCACGATCGCTTCGGTGGCTTTTCCTGCGTGCTTCATGCCCGGTGCGCGGATCACGAGGGGGGCGCGCAGGGATTCCTCGAAGAGCGTGTGCTTGCCCCAGACGGCGTGCTCGCCGAGGTGCCAGCCGTGGTCGCCCCACAGGACGACGATGGTGTTTTCCGCGAGGCCGTGTTTTTCGAGACACTGCAGGAGTTGTGCGACCTGGGCATCGGCGTAGGAAACGCAGGCGGCGTAGGAGCGGCGGATCTCATCGGCGTAGGCGGGTTCCTTCCATGGATCGCGGTCGCCGCGGGCGTAGCGGTTGAACTCGCCGCTGTTGTGCCAGGTGCTCAGGCCTGAGGGCTTCTGGGGATGGGGGATGGGCGGGAAGACCGCCTTTTCGTAGAGGTCGAGGTAGGACTTGGGACAAGCGAAGGGCAGGTGCGGCTTTATGATGCCGACGGCGAGGAAAAACGGTTCCTTATTCCCGGCGAGACCGTCCATCTGGCTCAGCGCCTCTTTGGTGACCCAGCCTTCGTTGTAGCGCATGTCGTCGCCTTCCTTGTGCTCGCTGACAGGGGTGCCGGGGCCGCGCGGGACGCCGTCCGCGTAGCCGTGCATGGCGGCCTGGGGAGTTTTCCACGGGCCGACGGGCATGAGGTTCACGTCCCATGAGCCGGGCATTTCGATCTTCGCGGGATCGCTCCAATCCTTTCCGCCGAGCCCGCCGGGGTAGTGGGAGACCTTGCCGACCGCGACGGTGCGGTAGCCGTTTTCCCGGAACTGCCGCGGCAGGGAAAAGGGCTGCTTGTCCGCGTCCTTCGCGGAGGCCATGAGCGCGTCGTTGCCCTTTTGCGCCGGGGTTTTCCCGTAGCGGCCGGTGAGCAGGGCGTAGCGCGAGGCGCCGCAGGTGGGGGCCTGCACGTAATGGCGGGTGAAGGCGCGTCCGGTGGCGGCCAGCGAATCCATCGCCGGGGAGTGAATGTGCTCCGCGCCGAAGGATTTCAGCTCAGGGCGCAAGTCATCGACGCAGATGAGGAGGACGTTGGGCTTCGCGGCAAAGGCGGGGGCGAGGAGGGCGAGGAAGAGGGCGAGTTTTTTCATTATCCCGGACTATGGAAGTCGCGGAACGGCGCGACAAGGCGGGAATCCAGGGCGGGCTTGCATGGCGGGACGTTTCCCGCTATCCGTATGCCATGGCTTTGGCAATCGCGGACAAGCGGATCTCCCGGGATGAATATCTGGAAGGCGAACTCGTTTCGGAAATCCGGCACGAGTACGTGGCGGGGAACGTTTATGCGATGTCCGGTGGAACGCTCAACCATCAGCGCATTGCGGGGAATTTCTTTCGTGCCGCCGGGAACCAGCTCTCCGGCAAAACCTGTTTCCCCACCGGCAGCGATTTCAAGCTGCTCGTGCCGCTCGGCGGGGGCGACGAGGCTTTCTACTACCCGGACGGTATGATCATATGCGTGCCGGTGCCCGGGTCGGCGCTCTTCACGGACTCCCCCAGCGTGATCCTCGAAGTCCTCAGCCCTACGACCCGCCGCATCGACGAGGTCCAGAAATTCCGCGACTACATCACGATCCCCACGCTCGGCACATACATCCTCGCGGAAACCGACTCGCCCCTCCTCACGCTCCACCGCAAGGTCGGCACGGGCTTCCGGCGGGAAATCCTTTCGGGACCGGAAGCTGTCCTCGAACTCCCCGAAGCGGGCGTCACCATCCCCCTCGCCGAGCTTTACCGGGATGTGGGGTGAAGGTTTTGGGCGGGCAACGCCCCGCGGCTACTCGCGTTTCACCCAGATGTTCGCGAAGTCGATGGCCTGGCCGTGGTGCTGGAGGCCGATGGGGCCTTCGGCGGGCATTTCGTTGAGTGTGGCGTTCTCGATCACGGTGTGGCCGTTCATGGTCACGCTGACCATCTGGCCTTTCACGGAGATCATCATGCGGTTCCACTCGCCGACGGGGAAATCGGCCTTGCGTTTCGGGGT
This sequence comes from Verrucomicrobiota bacterium, assembly GCA_046051965.1. Lineage (GTDB taxonomy): Bacteria > Verrucomicrobiota > Verrucomicrobiia > Verrucomicrobiales > Akkermansiaceae > Luteolibacter. The sequence goes on along the minus strand of JBJONG010000004.1, from coordinate 71,620 downwards.
GCAGGCGGCCTTCACCTCGGGGCTTTGTTTGGCGTCGGTGCGGTAGCCGTAGATTTCGCCGGAGCCGCAGGTCCAGTTCCAGAGGTTCACCTGGTTCTTGCTGTGGCCGCGCAGGTAGATGCCGCTGTCGAGTTCCTCGATCTCGACGAGTTCCTTTTTCCCGTCGGGGCCGAGCTTGTCGGTGCCGTCCGGGAGCACGACGGGCTGCCTTTTTTTCTCGCCGACGCCCGCCCAGCGCCAGTCGAAGACCATGGTGAAATCCTTGTAGCTCTCCTCCGTCCAGAGGTCGTTGGTTTCGCCCTTTTTCCCGGTGTGCTTGAGGATGCCGTTTGTCGCGAACCAGTTCGGCTCGCCTGAGGACGTGTATTTCCAACCGGCGAGATCGGTGCCATTGAAAATCTGCTTGTAGCCGGCGGCGAGCACACCCTTCTCGTTCGCAGGGGGGGCGACTTCGAAGATGCCGATGTTGCGGAAGGAGATTTTGTCGCCATGGCCGAGGAAGGCGATCTTGCCGGAGCGGCGCTTCACGCCCTCGTGTTCCGGGTGTTTCTTGGAAAGCTCTTCGAGATTGGCATCAAGAATCGAATGGCCATTGAGAGCGACCTTGATGGCATTGCCCACCACCACGACGCGCTGGCTGTTCCACTCACCGGCGGGCTTGAGGGCTTCCTTTTTCGCGGGAAGGAGGGTGTACATGGAGCCGTGGTATTGGTAGTCCTTGAGGTCTTTCCACTTGTCCGCGTAGTTGTCGAGGATCTGGAGCTCCATGCCGGTGTAGGCGCCATCGCCGTGGCCGGGATAGTGGATGCCGAGGCCGTTGTTGGCGCCGGGTTCCAGTTTGAAATCAAAATCCAGGATGTAAGCGGCGAAGGTGCCTTCGGTGGCAAGGTTCTTGCCGTTCGGCGTGCAGACGATATTGCCGTCCTCGACGACGTATCCCTCACCTGTCCAGCCGGTGAGATCCTTGCCGTTGAAAAGGGGGCGGAATTTTTCCTTTTCCAACGCGTGGGCGAAGGCTCCGAGGGCGAGGAGGGTGATGATGGCGGTGGTTTTCATGCGTGGGTGTTGATCAGAGTTCTACGGTTTTTCCGGTTCGGAAACTTTCGTCCGCCGCCTCGACGATGCGCATGGAGGTGATGGCGTCCTCCATGTGGGCGGTGAGATCGTTGTCGTGGAGGATGGCGTTGAGAAAAAATTCCTGTTCAAGGCGGCAGAGGCCGTCGTGATCCGGCTCGCCGACGAGGGCGATTTCCTCATCCTGGTGGATGAATTTGCCGTCTGGGCCGAGCCGGGCGTGGTGGACGAGGATGTTCTGGGTGCCGGTATGGGCATCGACGTTCGCGCTTTGGCCGCGCGCGGCGGATTCGGCGGCGATGATGGAGGCGCTGCCTTTCGGGCCGCAGACGTCTTTCACGAAAAACGCGGTCTCGCTCATCATCGGGCCCCAACCGGCCTCGTACCAGCCGACCGAGCCGTCGTCGAAAGTGACCTGGAGGTGGCCGTAGTTGATTTTCCCCTCGGGCAGCTCGTCGCTGAGGCGCGCGCCGATGCCGGAGACGCGAACGGGTTTCGCGCCGGTCATGCGGCACATGACATCCACGTAATGCACGCCGCAATCGACGATGGGGGAAACGGACGACATCAGGGCGAGGTGGGTTTTCCACTCGAATCCGGAGGATTGCTGGTTGAGGTTCATGCGCATGACCAGCGGCTTGCCGAGGCCTTGGGCGATCTCGGTGAAGCGGTTCCAGCTCGGGTGGTGGCGGAGGATGTAGCCGATCACCAGCTTGCGGTTCGCAGCCTTTGCTGCCTCCACCACCTCCCGGGCTTTCGCGACGGTTTCCGCGAGGGGTTTCTCGATGAACACGTGGCAGCCCGCCGCGATCGCCGCGAGGGCGTAGGGCGCGTGGGTCTCGATGTAGGTGGAGATGGAAACGGCGTCCGGTTTCGTGGCGGCAAGAGCTTCGTAAAAATCGGAGAAGCCGGGATAATCGGAGCCGAACTCCTTGTTGAGCTTTTCACGGCCTTCCGGCGAGCGGGTCACGAGGCCGCAGATTTCGAAGCCTTCGAGCTGGCGGTAGGCGAGAGCGTGGGAGCGACCCATGTGGCCTGCTCCAATGCAGAGGATGCGGACGGGTGTCATGGTCATGTTTCAGCAGGACGGTCGGCAGCCGGTTTCATTTTCTCCCAGAAGAAGAGGAAAAACAGGACAAGGACGGCAAAAGCGAAGGCGGCGGGGACATACCAGAACTTCGCGAAATCCACCTTCCCGTCCACCGAGCAGGCCGTTGCCCAGCGACCGAAGAGTTGGGCACCGATGCCGAGGCCAAGGCCTTGGGTGAGCATGACGATGAGCGACTGCGCCTGGTTGCGGATGGCGGCGGGCGCCTTTTTCTCCGTGTAGATCATGCCGGTGACGAAGAAAAAATCGTAGCAGATGCCGTGGAGCAGGATGCCGAGGAAAATGGGCAGGGTGAGCAGCGGCCCTTCCTGGCCGAACGCGAAGCCCCAGAGTCCGTAGCGCAAGACCCACGCGCCCATGCCGATGGTGAGCATCCATTTCACGCCGAGGCGGGCGAAGCAGAAGGGCATGACGAACATGAAGAAAATCTCCGATATCTGGCCCGTGCTCATCGCGCCGGTGGTGGAGCCGAAAAGGGTGACGCCCATTTCCCCCACAAAGCCGGCGCCCTTCGCGTAGTAGCCTGCGAGCGGGATGCAGATCAGGAAACTGGCGAGGGCGAAGACGAGAAAATCGCGGTTTTTCAGCATGCTCCAGGCATCCACGCCGAGCACTTCCTTGATGGAAATCTTCCGGCCTTTCGAGGCGGGCAGGGTTTTCGGCAAGGTGAGGCAATAGACGCCGAGGATGGCGGATGCGATCGCGGCGGCGGTGAAGATATGCGGCGAGCTGTCGGAAAATTTCACGGGATCGAGACCCACCGAGCGGCAAGCCCACATCGCCCAGTTTCCGGCGATCCAGCCGATCGTGCCCATCACGCGGATCGCGGGGAATTGCTTCTCGGCGTTGTCGAGGTGTTGGAAAGACAAGCTGGCGGTGAGGCCGAGCGTGGGCATGAAGCACAGCATATAGGCCAGCAGGCAGAGGATCATCGGATGGCGGAACTGCTCGCCGAGCGTGGCCGGAGCGCCGGCTTCCGCCAGACCCGGCGCGATAAAAAGCAATCCGGCTCCGAGCAGGAACAGGATGGAGAGGACTTTCTCCGTATTGAGAAAGCGATCCGCGACGAGGCCAAGGGTAAGCGGGGCGAGGATCGCGGCGATGGGTGCCACCGTGTAAGCTGCCGCATCGAAAGACCCGCCCGCACCCGCTGCCGACATTCCTTTCTCCACCAAGAAACCATAAAGGCCAACATACCACGCCCCCCACACGAAGAACTGGAGAAAAATCATCACCGAGAGGCGCAGCCCAAGCAATGAACCCGTCGATGATGCGGCAGAGGAGATGTCGGGCATCCCGGCCACTCCAAACAAATTCCCACAAAGGTCAATTTGATTCGTGGCTGTGGATTTCGCCCCGCACATATCCACCATTGAAGAAATCCACGCGCCGATGATACTGGCGCTTGTCCGCACCGATACTCCCCACGCAAATGCCCAAGATCGCTTCGCTTTTCTTTCTGATTTTCGCACTCCACGCCCATGCCTCGCCCGCCGAGGCGGAGCGGATCAAGCGCAGCCACGAACTCGCTGCGGAGACATGGGGATTGAAGATGAAAGTCACCACCGATCCCATTGAGAAACAGAAACTCATGGCGGGCCGTCCCGATCCTGCGGCCACCGCAACCGAGCTATGGCGGCAGATCGCACCTTCGCTCAAGGAGGACTGGAGCATTGCCTATTCCGCCTTTTTCCTCAGCCTCACACGCAACCTGACCGCTATCGACGCGGACGGCAACACCGGCATAGCCTTTGCCGGCGAACGCAAGCGCATCCTTGAGTCCTTCGCCGAGAATCACACCGCGAAGCCGGGCATCGCGCTGTTCTGCATCGCCGTCGCGGAAAGCGGCGATCCGAAAAGCCTGCCCCTTTTGGAAAAAATCATGACGGAGAATCCCGACGAACCCACCAAGGGCATCGCCGCACTGGGGGCCGCCATGCTTCTGAAAACCTTGGGCGATGCGCCCGAAGTGATGAAAAAGCGCCTCACCAACCTGCGCCAAGCCATCATCATGGCAGCAGATCAAACCGTGGACGGCATCCGAGTGGCGGACATCGTCAACGACGAGCTTTACGTGATTCGCTTCCTGGCCAAAGGGCGCACCGCCCCCGACTTGAGCGGCCTGGATGTAGCCGGGCGCATGATCCGCTTGTCCGAGCTTCGCGGGAAAACCGTGGTGCTGCTTTTCTGGGACGCTAAATCCCCGGAGACCGACAAATTCATCGGCCTCACCAACCAGATGACCGTGAAATACGCCGACAAACCCGTCGCCATACTCGGCGTGACCCCGGAAGCGCTCGACCGCATCCGCGAACTCCAGGGACAGGGTGCGATCAAATGGAACAACATCATCGATCCGGAGGATAAGCTCGCGAATGAATACCGCATCGCCGTGCGCCCCGCCGCTTTCATCATCAGCGCAGCGGGAAAAATCGAATACATCGGCCTGCCGGGATCGTTCGCCGAGCTAACTGTTGACGCCCTGCTCGCAGGCGATGCTCCGCAAGAATGAACCGCACCGCCATCCGGAACACCGCTCTCCTTGTTGTGCTACGTTTGGCACAGCTTGTGAAATGGGCTCTCGCAGTCTGGCTCTTCGGCCTCATCGCCTTCGCCGGGCCTTTTCCTTACGGTTCCGCCAACCTCCTCCTCGCCGTCGCATGGCTGTTCGCGTTTGTCTTCGTTTCCTTCCGGATCCGCGATCTCCGCAAGCGCTACCGCCCCGTCCTGATCCTGCTGCTCTTGCCATTGATCCCGCATTCTTTCCGCCAGCCAAGCCACAACCGCGATTGGCAAATCCCCTACCAGCGCACCGCCTGGGCGAAAGTCTCCGGAGACACCCTCACCATCCACGAATTCCGCTCCTTCGATTACGCCGCCGACGGTTCCCCACTCCCCGCTTGGAGCACGCGGAGCTTCGATCTGAGAAAACTCCGCCACATGGATTTCATCATGTCCCACTGGGGTTCGGAATGGGTCGGCCATCCGATCTTCAGCTTCGATTTCGGCGAAGAAGGCCACCTCGCCTTCACCATCGAGGCACGCATGGAGAAAGGGGAAAGCTACGGCCTTTTCCCCGGACTCTACCGCCAATACGAGCTCTCCTACATCCCCTGCGAGGAGTCCGATGCCGTCCGCGTCCGCACGAATTTCCGCAAAGGCGAGAACGTTCGCCTCTACCGCACCATCGCCACCCCGGAGCAGGCGCGGAACCGCCTGATGGAATTCGTCGCATCCATGAACCACCTGCGGGATCACCCGCGTTTCTACAACATCCTCACCTCCAACTGCACCACCGCCGTCCGCTCCCAGATGACGAACCGCTTCCCGATGGACTGGCGCATCATCCTCAACGGCAAGCTCGACGCGATGCTCTACGAGCGCGGCATCCTCGTCACGGACGGACTGCCTTTCGCGGAACTCTCCCGCCGCGCCCTCATCAACCCTCAGGCTCGCGCCCATCCCGGGGTGGAAGGTTTTTCGGAAATAATCCGCGAAGGAGTCCCCGGCTTCGCGCCCTGAAAGCAGGGCGAAAAAAAGGAGCGACCCTTGCGGATCGCCCCTTTAAACCTGAATGAAACTATGAAAACTAAGCCGGAAAATTTATTTCACGCCCTTCTTGGAGAGGCGGGTGCCCTTCGTCGCGCCTTGGCGGGCTTTGAACTTGGGGTTCGATTTGCAGATCACGTATTTGGTGCCCTTGCGGCTGACGACCTGGCAGTCGGCGTGGCGGCGTTTGGCGGAAGCAAGTGAAGATAGGACTCTCATGGCATGAAATCGGTTGGAATTGGAGCCGCCATCTCGGCGGCGGGGCGGGGAAACTAGGAAACCGGGCGGGTTTGTAAAGAGATTTCTTGAGCGTGCGGAGGATTTTGATCGGTGTGTCATCCGGTAGGGTCGATCCGGCCCGGTCGGCGCATTTCCAAAATCAAACGCACCGCCCTCCCTCGCGGGAGTGAAATCCCGGAACGATAAGCCCGCCTCACCTAGGTTTCACTACCTTTCCGGGATAACGGCTCCTCCGTTTCCATCAGGGCCGACCGAGCCGGATCAGCCCTACCACATGGATTCAGCCCTCGCGCGGCCTGCCTCTTTCCTCCCGCAGCGCCAGCTCGTTTTTGAAAACGAACAGTGAGGCTGAGAGCGCGAACATGTTCAGGGCGATCAGCGAGAGGATGGCGAAGACATAGGGCACGGCATCGTCGGGGTCATACTGAATGACAAACCAAACCACAATCGCGCCGCCGGCCAGGTTCACGAATGCAAGCGGCAACCTTACAAAGGCTGAAGCATGCAGCAGTTTCCAAAATGGCAAAGCCACGAAAGTGACCAGTCCACACTGGATGAGCGCCATGCTGGCGGCAATGTCGAGAAACCCATCGATATCAGGCGATTTGAAGACCCTTATGTAATGGTCAGGCCATAGAATTTCGAGCCAGGTGAAAGACGCCACGATTCCGTCCGGCTCGGTTTCGCCATATTCATAATGCGGCAGGCAGTTCCACACCACGAACATCACCAGCGAGAGAGCCGCAAAGCCCAGCGCCACGCGGTTCCTCCCCGTGATCGGCAGCCATTCTTTGAAGCTCATAGCCTCGCCCTCACTTCATCATGAAGTTCAGCAGCTTGCCGATGCGGTCGCGCATCTGGTGGCGGGGCACGATGGCGTCGATCAGGCCGTGCTCGAGCATGAACTCGGCGGTCTGGAAGCCGGGCGGGAGGTTCTGGTGGGTCGTTTCCTTCACCACCCGCGGGCCGGCGAAGCCGATCATGCACTTGGGCTCCGCGATGTTGATGTCGCCGATCGTCGCGAAGGACGCGGTGACGCCGCCGGTGGTCGGGTGGGTGAGGACGGAGATGAAAGGCAAGCCCGCCTCGCCCAGCCTCGCCAAAGCACCGCAGGTTTTCGCCATCTGCATCAGGGAAAGCATGCCCTCCTGCATCCGCGCACCGGAGGAGGCGGAAACGATGATCACGCCCCGTTTCTCCGCGATGGCCGTCTCGATCGCGCGGGTGATTTTTTCCCCTACGACGGAACCCATCGATCCCGCGAAGAATTTGAAATCCATCACCGCGATCATCGCCGGTTTGCCATGGATCGCGAGCCGCCCGGTGACGACCGCGTCGTTCATACCGGTCTTGGCGCGGAGGGCGGCGATCTTGTCCTCGTATCCTGCGAAGCCCAGCGGGTTCGCGGAGAAAAGGCCGGCCTCGGTTTCCTCGAAGGTCCCGGGATCGGCCAGTAGGAATATGCGGTCGGAGGAATCGAGCAGGAAATGGTGGCCGCAATGCGGGCAGACCTGGAGGTTCTGCTTGAGCTCGAGGGTGTGGATCAGCGCGCCGCATTCCGGGCACTTGATCCAGAGGCCTTCCGGCATGTCATCGCGTTTCTGTTGCCCGCGCAGGAGTGGTTTCTTGAAAATGCCCATGAAATCGGTTTTCGGTGAGGCCCGCGCAGCGCGGGGGGATTCAATGCTAAGGTCAGATCAACGCGCCGACAATCCCGATTTCCAACCTTGAATCGGGATTCCTTCGGGCATAACGTGCGGGTATGTTGACACTCAACCACAGCCCGGTTCACTCCGATTCGGAAATCTGCGGCGGCACCCTCGTTTTCAGGGGAACTCGCGTTTTCGCACAGACGCTGCTGGACTACATGAATGACGGGGATGGACTGGAGAGCTTTCTCAAAGATTTCCCGTCGGTGGAGCGGGAGGATGCGTGTGAATTTCTAAAATTAACCCGTGAAAAAGATCATTCTTGACGAGAATATCCCTATCAGGTTCAGAACTCAGCTTGCGGAATTCGATGTCGTCACCGTCCAATACCAAGGATGGTGCGGCATACTGAATGGAGATCTCATCAAACTGATCGACGGCAAATTCGACATCCTCATCACAGGGGACAAGAATCTCCGCTACCAGCAGAACAATGCCGATCGTAGAGTCGCAATCATCGAGGTGCCGTCAACCCGTCCTAGGATGCTTCTTCTAGTTCGTGATGAACTAGTCCTCGCCATTCGTTCCATTTCAGCGGGCGATTACGTGAAGATTCCACTCCCTCTTCCTTGAACTTTGAAATTTGAATTTTTCCGAACGCCCCACGGGGTTGACCCCGCGCTAGGCGGTTGCTAGGTTCCGTGCCCGCCATGAGCAACGCCCCGAATTACAAAGACACGCTGACCCTGCCTCAGACGAGCTTCCCCATGCGCGGGGATCTCGTACAAAACGAGCCGCAGCGACTCGCGATTTGGGAAAAATCCGGACTCTATGCAAAAATCACCGCCGCCCGCAAAGCCTCGGGCGCGCCCGATTTCATCCTGCACGACGGCCCGCCTTTCGCCAACGGTGACGTCCACATGGGCACGGCGCTCAACAAGCTGCTCAAGGACATGGTGGTGAAATCCAAGACCATGGCCGGTTTCCACGCGCCCTTCGTCCCCGGCTGGGACTGCCACGGACTGCCCATCGAGTTCAAGGTCGTGAAACAGGCCGCCGGCCTTGAGCCCGCCGAGATCCGCCGCCGCTGCGAGGAGTTCGCGAAAGGCTTCATCGACATCCAGCGCAACTCTTTCCGCCGCCTCGGGGTCTTCGGGGATTGGGGAAAACCCTACCTCACCATGGATCCCGCCTACGAGGCGAGCATCCTCCGCGTCTTCGCGAAGCTGGTCGAAAACGGCTGCATCTACCAATCCAAGAAGCCCGTGCAGTGGTCTTACGGCGCACAGACCGCCCTCGCCGAGGCGGAGGTGGAGTACGCGGACAAGGTTTCCCCCGCGATCTTCGTGAAGTTTCCCATCGTCACCGGCGAACTCGCCGGTAAGGCCAGCATGGTCATCTGGACGACCACCCCGTGGACTCTCCCCGCCAACCTCGGCATCGCCCTGCATCCCGAATTCACCTACGTCGTCGGGAAATTTTCCAACGGCGAAACCTACGTGATCGTCCGCGAGCTCATCGAGGCGTTCACGGAAAAAACCGGACTCGCGCTCACCGAAACGCTCTCGGAAATCAAGGGCAAGGAACTCGAAGGCGCGGAGGCGAAACACCCTTTCCTCGACCGCACCTCGAAGGTCATCCTCGCGAATTTCGTCACCACGGAAACGGGAACCGGCGCCGTGCACATCGCGCCCGGCCACGGCGCGGACGACTACGTCGCCGGCCAGCAGAACGGCCTCGCCGTGCTTTCACCGGTCGATGACGAAGGCCATTTCACCGCCGAAGTCGGCCTCGAGGAGCTCGTCGGCATGCACGTTTTCAAATCGAACGGGCGCATCATCGAGATCCTCGCGGAAAGCGGCCACCTGCTCGGGCAGGAGGAATACAAACATTCCTACCCGCATTGCTGGCGCTCGAAAACGCCGATCATTTTCCGCGCCGTCGAGCAGTTCTTCATCTCGCTGGAAAACCTGCGCGGCCAGGCGCTGGAGGAGATCGACAGGGTGAAATGGATGCCCGCATGGGGACGCAACCGCATCTACGGAACCGTCGAGTCGCGCCCCGATTGGTGCATCTCCCGCCAGCGCACCTGGGGTGTGCCGCTGCCTGTTTTCTTCGATGAAAACAACAAGGCCATCCTTTCCTCCGAACTCGCCAACAAGGTCGCGGATCTCGTCGAGCAAGAAGGCACGAACGTCTGGTTCGAGACCTCCGACGACGAACTCGCCGCCAAGCTCGGCCTTCCCGCCGGTCTGAAAAAAGGCAGGGACACGCTCGATGTCTGGATCGACTCCGGTTGCTCCCATGCCGCCGTGATGGACACGCATCCCGAGCTGCATTGCCCCGCCGATCTCTACCTCGAAGCCACCGACCAGCACCGCGGCTGGTTCCAAAGCTCCCTCATGCTCTCCACCGCCTTCCGCGGCCACGCTCCCTACAAAACGGTGATGACCCACGGCTTCGTGGTCGACAAGGACAAGAAGAAGCTCGCCAAATCCGACGCCGGAAAAGGCGGCAAGCCCACCGACGCCGCTTATTTCTACAACCAATACGGCGCGGACATCGTCCGGCTCTGGGTCTCCAGCGTGGATTGGCAAAACGAAGTCCCCTTCGGCGAGGATCTCTTCAAACAAGTCGCCGAGCCCTACCGCCGCTTGCGCAACACGCTCCGTATCCTCTTAGGCAACCTCGACGGCTACGATCCGAAATCAACAATCAACAATCATCAATCCACAATCCTCGACAAGTGGATCCTCGAGCGTCTCCACGAAGTCACCAAAGAGTGTCTCGCCGCCTACGAATCCTTTGAGTTCCGCAAGGTCTTCAACTCCATCAACCAGTTCTGCACCACCGACCTTTCCGCCATCTACATCGATGCGCTGAAAGACCGGATGTATTGCGACGCGGCGGATTCCCCGCGCCGCCTCGCCTCGCAGGCCGCGATGTACGAGATCTTCAGTGGCATCACGAAACTCCTTGCACCCATCCTCGCCTTCACGGCGGACGAGGCGTGGGAGCATTCCGGTTTCATGGAAGGCAGCGTCCACGAACAGGATTTCCCGAAAGCCGATCCCGCCTTCGCGCCCAGCCAGGTCAGCAAGGACGTGGATCGCCTGTTCCAGATCAAGGCAGTGATCCAAACCGCCATCGAAGCGCGAATCCAAGCGAAGGAATTCACCCGCAACAACGAAGCCGCCATCCAGCTCACCGTGCCGGAGAGCGACGCGCATCTTCTCGAAAAACTCAACGACCGCGACTTCGCCACCGAGTTCTTCATCATCGCGGAGCTCACGGCAACAACCGGCGCTGAGCTAACCGCGTCCGCGAAGAAAACCGAACTCCAGCTTTGCCCCCGCTGCCGCAAGCACGAGCCGCTCGTCGCATCCGGGTTGTGCCAGCGTTGCGAGGATGTGATTTCCGCCTGACCCACAAAACCATGACGCTGCCCAAGCTGCTGATCTTTCTCACCCTCCCGCTCTACATCCTCGATCAGGTGACGAAGGCGTGGACGGTGTCGCATTTCTCCGAGCCGCCCAAGGGAGGATTCAGCTCGCATGACATGCCTTGGATGATCATCCCGGATTGGTTCCACTGGATCCGCGTCCACAACCAGGGCGTCGCTTTCGGCCTCGGCAACGGCACCGCATGGGCGCCGGTCGTGTTCCTATGCGTCCCCATCATCGCCCTCGTCCTGATCCGGGTGTTTTGGAAAAAGGGCGTGTTCGACCACATCCTTTCCAAGTTCGCCGTCGCCCTGCTGCTGTGCGGGATTTTCGGAAACCTGACAGATCGACTGGTGCAGGGTTTCCTCCTCGATCACTCGAAGGATGCCTCGTTCTGGGAGAGGCTCTCGCAGGGATATGTGGTCGATTTCATCTCCGTCCGCCTGCCCTATTACGAGAAACTCGTGCCGCGCAGCGAAGGCTGGTGGCCTACCTTCAACGTGGCGGATTCCTGTATCTGCATCGCCGCCGTGCTGCTGTTCATCGGCGGGATTTACGACGAGAAAGCGAAGGCGAAGGCGGCGGCTAGCGCTTCCTGAAAAGGAATTCCGAGCCGTCGGCGTAACCCCGTATCACCAACTCCCCCGCTGCGGATACGGTCACTGTCAAACCTCCGGTTCTCGTCTGGTCGATCACCCGCAGCCCTTTCTTTTCCCAGGATTTTTTCTGCAACACGCGCATGCTGTCCATCTCAGAGCCCGCCGGACTGGCGATGATGACCGCTTGCGGTTTCACGGCGGATAGGAAAGGCGCCCCGAGGCTGAGATCGTCCTCATGGAGACCCGCGACGATCACATCCGCCTTGAGATCCGCGCCTGATCGGAGGAGCGCCTCTTCGCCCGGGCGTCCCGCATCCCCTGTGAAAAGGATTTTCCAGCCCTTCCAATCGAGCCGCATTACCATCGCGCGGTCATCGGCGAGCGAGCCGAGATTCCCGTCCTCACCCGAGAGCAAAACCTCCCCCCACGCGCCCCCGCCGAAATCGAGGAGCGCCGCCTTCGAGGGTTGGAAAACGCGGATGCCCTCCGCGCGGAAATCCTTCCACTCCGCCGCGACCGATCCCTGCGTCGGCACCATGCCGTTCGCGACCTGACGCAACGGGAACATTTCCGTGAGAAGCTGCGGGGAGGCCGCGTGGCCTGCATCGGCGTGGGTGAGGATCACGGAATCCGGCCTCATGCCGAGCCGCATTAGCGAGGGGCCGACCGTGCTCTCCAGCGAAAATTTCCCGCCGGTGTCGATCAGCACGGCGTTCCCCGCGCCCGAAGCGAAGCACGAGGCGGCGGCTCCGTAACCGAGATCGTAGATGATGAGCGTGTCCGTTTTCCGCGCGACCACCGTGCCAGAAGCTCCCGGTATCCGCGCGAATAATCCCGCCGTGGCCGCGCAGGCGTTCGCGAGATGGGCGTTGGTGCGGTTGAGGAAAATGGCGGCGCTTTCTGAGATCGGGCGCAGCATGGAGGAGATCAGTGCAAGGCCGAGCAACGCGTAAACGATGGGCACGAGAGCCACGGTCGCGAACACAGAGATCGGCGAAACCATGCCGAAATGGAATGCCGTCAGCGGCGCGGAACCCACCGAGGCCGCCGTGGACACCGCGAACGACTCCGCGACACTCCTGCGGAAACCCAGCCACTTCCGCTGCCAGAAGCCGGACTCGCTGGTCGGAAGGTAAAGCTCATCCGCCGCGATCCACGTGAGTCCACGCCGCGCCAGCGCCGTCCCGATTCCGATGGCCGCAACGACTCCATAGGAAAGCTGCACGCCGGGCATGCGGATCATGCGGTGATCCCACAGCAGGGAAACGATGAGCACCACGCCGAGCGTGTTGAGCAGATCCGTCCGGCGGCGAAACGCGAAACCACCGAGAAACACCGCGCCCATCCACGCCGCGCGGACGGCGGCGGGACCGTTTCCCGCCAGCCACGAGTATCCGAACATCGCGGCGATGATCATCGGGATCGCCGCCCGGCGCGGCACGCCCGTCCATTTCAGCGCGAACCAGATCATAGTCCCCAGCATCATCACATGCATGCCGCTTACGGAAAACACATGCAGCGTCCCGCTCTCGCGGAAATCCCGCACCAGCCCCAGCGAGTCCTCCGCCTTCTCGCCGATCACCACCGCCCGGATCACCTTCGCGGCGAGGCTTTCCTCATCCAGTCCCACCGTGATGCTCTCGCGGAAACCTTTCTTCACGCCCGCCGCCCACAAACTCACCGGGCCGATCCATTGCTCCGAGCGCATCCCGTTCGCTCGGAAAACGGCGACCACGCCCTCGGTGCGCAAGTTCTCCACGCGATCCGGCACGCCGGGATTGCGCTCACGGCCCAGCCCTTCGAACACCCCGCCCGCCCGCAGCTCCGTCCCGGCGGGCGGCGGCTCGCCCGTGCCCATCCAGCGCACTTTCCTGGCACCATATTTCTCGCCATGCAGCCGCGCGATGGCGCTCCACGTCCCTTCCTCACCGGTGGCATCCTCCAGCAAACGAGCCTCCACATCCGCCAGCCCGAACTTCAAGAAACGCGCCTCATCCGCCTCCTGCCACGCATCGCGGAACCGCCCGCCGCCCAATACGACGGCAGTCACCCCCACCGCCGCGATTCCCCATTTCCAACCGCCGAATCGCACCACCAAACCCGTAAAAACAATCCCGCCCAACCACAGGAATCCGGGTCGGAAATGATCCAGCGCCATCAGCGAGACCAGCCCGCAAGCCAGCACGAAAAGTGGCCGCTTTGCCCACAGCCGCATGAGAACTCCCGCCATCGCCGCCTAGGCCATGCCCCATTCGTGAAGTTTTGTGCGCGCGTTCGCCGAGTGGCGTGTTCCGGGAAACTGCTCCATGATCTGCTCGAAAATCGCGACCGCGGCCTCACGGTCATCCGCGTCCTCGTCGTAAAATTCCGCGAGGCGGAACATCAGGTAAGCAGCATCGTCTTCCTCCCACTCCTGGCCTTCGATCGCCTCGCGCAAAGTGGCGATGGCCGCCTGCGGGTCTTCCAAGTGATTTTTCTGGATTTTCGCGATCTCGACATACGGCATGCGGTTGAGCGGATCGTCCACAGCGGCCAATCTGAATGCCTCGATGGCCTCCTCCCACTCGCCCTGTGCCATCAGCACCCGGGCGTCATGATACGCATCGCGCTCCAGTTCCTCACCGCTCTCGTAAACCGCGTGCGTGAATTTCTCTGCGAGGATAGGCAGCACTTGGGTCACGAACACGATACCGATCAAACCCGCGCTCAGGAAAGTAAGCAAAATCCCGGTAAACGTCCTCTCCCCCTCGATGCCGCGCAACTCGGTTTTCAGCTTCGGCGTCCGTTCTTCGGGATCGCCCCGCTCGATCAGTAGTTCGATCTGCTTCTCCATGTCCCGCCCCTTGTCGCCGGATTTTTTAAACATATACCAGCTTCCCGCCACGAGCAGCGTCAGGACACCTATGCAGATGTATTTTACCATAAGCTTGCAGTTTCAATATCTGAGAGCGGCGGGAAAGGAAAATTTCACTTTGGCAAATGATCCTCGCAATACTCCTCACCATCCACCGCCATGCGGAAATCGAGTTCGGGATCGGAAATCTCCGTCCGTCCGCACACTTTGCAACGATGGAAGGAATCCCCGGCATCAAGCTTGTGCTTGTCGAATTTCCGTTTCCTCGCCCCGGATTTCACCACCCGCGCCTGCCCGCGCAGCGCCGGAATACCCGCCCACAGCAGATAATTTCCGAAGCCCAACAGGAGAAACCCGATGTAAAGCGGCTGCCCGATCACGCCGAAAACAAGGAACCCGCCGCCGATCATCGCCAGCCAGCGTACCTGCACCGGGATCACGAGAAACATTAGGAACTCATGCCGCGGAAACAGCGTGGCGAAGGCGAAAAACGCCGAGGTATAGACGAAAAAACCGCTGCCCGGTATGGGAACGGGGTAGAGGAAATTCGCAATCAACAAACCGGCAAATGCCGCGTAATGGAACATGCTCGTGCGGAAAACACCCCACGCACCCTCCAGCGCATCGTTCATCATGAAGGCGATCATCACCATGAAAAACAGGAACAGCGCCCCGAAGGCTCCCAGCCCGCCAAAGCCGCTATCCGCCACCAGGAAAGTCGCCGCGCGCCACACCTCGCCGTCCATGATCTTCGCTTTATCGAAAATCAGAACCGTCCCGATCTCCGGGTTCACGATCTGCAGAAGATATACGAGCACGTGGAACAGCGCGTAATACCTCAGCAGCCCGGGAAACGACAGCCACCCGAATTTCCTCTCCCATTTGTCAAGAAACAGCATCGCCGCGACACTCCACCACCCGCGCCCGGTTGACAAGCCCCTCCGCGAAGCGGAGACTCCGCCCCGTGTCCGAAACCGTCCTCCACTCACCCCTCGAAGCCGCCCACCTCGCCCTCGGCGCCCGCCTCATCCCCTTCGGCGGCTGGGCGATGCCGGTGCAATATTCCTCCATCCTCACCGAGCACGCCGCCGTCCGCGAAAAGGCCGGGGTCTTCGATATTTCACACATGGGACAGGTCTTCGTGAGCGGCGAGAACCACATCGCCTGGCTCGACACCCTCCTCACCAACAACCTCTCCAAGCTCGCCCCCGGCCAAGGCCAATACACGATCATGCTCAACGAGGCCGGCGGCGTGATCGACGACCTCATCGCCTACCGCCTTTCCGAAAACGAAACCCTCCTCGTCGTCAACGCCTCGATGATCCCCGAGGACGTCGCATGGATGGAAAAACACCTCACCCCCGGCGTCACCCTCCGCAACGAATCCGACGCCTGGGCCGGCCTCGCCATCCAAGGCCCGGAAGCCACCGCCATTTTCGCAAAATTGTTCCCGACCGAATCCCTTCCGCCCCGCAACGGCATTTCCCAAACCGCCGGCGGGGAAATCGTCTGCCGCACCGGCTACACCGGCGAGGACGGATACGAGTTCTTCTGCCCCGCCGCCGAGGGCTCCGACTGGTTCACGAAATTCATCGAGGCGGAAGCCACCCCTTGCGGCCTTGGCGCGCGCGACACCCTGCGCCTGGAAATGTGCTACCCGCTCAACGGCAACGACCTCTCCCCCGCCCGCTCGCCCATCGAGGCCGGCCTCGGCTTCTTCTGCGACCTCACGAAGCCCCATTTCATCGGCCGCGAAACCCTCCTTTCCCAGAAAACAAACGGCCCGGAAGTGAAGCTCACCGCCATCGAGCTCACCGAGAAAGGCCCACCGCCACGCCCGCATTACCCCGTCCTCTCCGCCGATGGCGAAACCCTCGGCGAACTCTCCAGCGGCGTGCTCTCACCCACGCTAGGCACCGGCATCGCCATGGCTTACCTCCCCGCCGCCTTCACGAAACCCGGCACCCCGCTCCTCATCGACATCCGCGGCCGCCAATTCAAGGCCGTCACCGTGAAAAAGCCGTTTCTCAAGAAATGATGTTTCTCTCACGTCTGGCAATAAGCACGCAACCGGACTTCGGAATCATGCTAAGCAGAAACCCGAACAATTCGACGAAGCATTCCAGCCGAAAGTCGATGTGCTCCATGTAAGCCGGAGACGGCGTGTAGGTTCTGTCTTAATGGGCAATGCTTCAGGGGTGGATCGTAAATGAGGCGCTCACCGGGAGGTTTTCCGAACTGGCGCCGGCGCTCAGCTGATAGACACCAGGATCTGCGACGAACGCATCCTTGTCCTCATCCCAATAGCGCATGCGTGCCACTTCCACAGGGATGGTGACGGTTCTGCGCTCGCCGGATTTCAGTTCGACACGCTGGAAGGCGACCAGACGCAGGCGCGGCTTGACCACTTTTCCCGCCGGTTCCTTCGCGTAGATCTGGATGACTTCCGCGCCGTCGCGTTGGCCGGTGTTTTCGAGAGTGACGGTGGCGGTGAGGCTTTCCTCCGCGTTGGCGGAGGATTTGGAGAGCTTGAGATCGGAAAACTCCGTGGTGGTGTATCCCAGGCCGTAACCGAACGGATAGAGCGGCTCGTCATTGAGATACATGTAGGTGAAGCCCTTGGAGACATCATATTGATCGAGCGGTGGAACCTGCGAGTCCGAGGCATAGATCGTGTAAGGCAGGCGGCCGCCGGGTTCGGCATTTCCCAGCAGCACATCGGCGATGGCGTGGCCACCCTCCTCGCCGGGCCACCAGGCTTGCAGCATGGCGGGGACGTTTTCCTTCAACCACGGCACCGCGAGCGGCCCGGCACTGTTGAGCACGACGACGGTGCGCGGGTTGGCGGCGAGCACGGTTTTGACAAGTTCCTCCTGATTGCCGGAAAGCGCGAGGCTGGTGCGGTCCCGCGCTTCATGCTCGATTCGGAAATCGGTGCCGACGAAGACGATGGCGACATCCGCATTTTTCGCGAGTTCCGCGGCTTTTTGAAGTTCGGCGGCTTGATCCAATTCGGGGAACGGCGGCTCCTTGATCCAGCTGTGCGGCTTCCCTCCGATAGAGCCGCCGTAGGTGTGGGTCACTTCGCAATCCGGCGGCAGGCGATCCTTCAGCCCTTGTAGCGCGGTGACGCCGTTGCGGAATTTACCGTTGTAGTTGTTGGTGTTGACGCGATCGATGCGTGGGCCGATGACGGCGACACGCTTGAGTCTCCCCGGATCGAGAGGCAGGAAGCCTTTCCTGTTTTCCAGTAGCACGATCGATTGACGTGCCGCCTTCAAGGCGAGCGCGCGATGTGCCGGGCCGTCGATCACATCGAGCGGGATTTTGCTCCACGGCAGGCGGTCGGGCGGATCGAACTCGCCGAGTTTCATACGCACCCGGAGCACGCGGGCGAGGGCATCGTCGAGCCGCTCTTGGGTGATCTTGCCA
Source organism: Verrucomicrobiota bacterium (assembly GCA_046051965.1). GTDB lineage: Bacteria > Verrucomicrobiota > Verrucomicrobiia > Verrucomicrobiales > Akkermansiaceae > Luteolibacter. The sequence goes on along the minus strand of JBJONG010000004.1, from coordinate 53,672 downwards.
TCGCGGACGGCCACCGGGATTCTGCCGGCGTATTCCTTATCGGAGAAATCGCATCCGGCCATCACGCTGCGGGCGACGGCATCCACGTAATCCATTTTACCCGCACCGTGCCCCTGCACCAAAGTGCGCACGCCGCCGAGGTCGGAGACGACGAAGCCCTCGTGTGCCCATTCGTTCTTCAGAAGATCCGTCAACAGCCAGCGGTTGATATTGTTCGGAGTGCCGTTGATGGCGCTGTAGGAAGCCATGACCGAATGCGCCTTGCCCTCCACGATCGCATCGCGGAAATGCGGCAGCCAATACTCGCGCAACCAGCGTTCGGGGACTCGGGCATCGAGTTTCTGGCGGTCGGTCTCCACATTGTTTACGGCGAAGTGCTTGAGAGTGGCGGCGATTTTGAGGTAATGCGGATGATCTCCCTGGAGCCCTTTCACATACGCAACCGCCATCCGTCCCGTGAGGTAGGGGTCTTCGCTGTAAACCTCATGAATGCGACCCCAGTATGGATTCCGGCTGATGTTGATGACGGGAGCGCGATAGATGAGTCCCTTTTTCTCTCCCTTGAAATCCGGATCCTGATGCCAAGCATTGTAGATCGCGCGCGCTTCATCGGAGAGTGCGGTGGAAATTTCATTCACCAGCGCCGGATCCCATGTCGCACCCATCGCGATGCAGGTGGGAAACAAAGTGGTGGGGCGATCCCACTGGACGCCGTTGAGGCATTGGTTCCACTGATCGGAGCGGATGTTGAAACGTTCCAGTGTGGGACCCTTGTGGTCGAGCAACAGCGCTTTTTCCTCGAGGGTGAGACGGCTGATCAGGTCTTGCACTCGCTGCTCCAGCGGCAGTTCGGGGTTGCGGAACGCTTCAGGTGGCGCAGCAGAATTTTCCGCATGGGCGCAGAGAAAAGAGCCCATCACGACCATAAGGATTGCAATACGATGTTTCATGCTCGGATCGGGTTGGGGTTTGCATCTTGGTGTCAACTCGCAATGTTGGGAAAAGCGGTTCGTGCGCGGCTTGGAAACGATGCGGAAAACGGATTTCATGGATCGGAAAATTGTTTGATCGACACCGGCCCCAAGAGGCCAGACGGCAGGAGTTTCTGTTTGGGTTGGATGTAGTTCCATGTCGAGAAAGCTCGGCGATTTGAAGACGGGCGGGGTTTTCCCTGAAGCAACCAATCGGGCAGGGTGGCTAATGGCATGATGCCGCCGCTCTTGCGCGTGGTGTCCCATTCGATGTCTGCGGGTTCCTGTTCGTCGCCGATGAGGCGGTTCGCCCAGAGATTGGCGACCTCGATGCAAAGCGTGTTCGATCCCGCTTTCACGGCGGAGGTGATGTCGCAGGTGAAGGGAGGCTTCCAAAGTTCCGGGAATGCGGTTCCGTTGACCGTGACGCGGGCGAGGTTTTTCACTTGGCCGAGATCGAGGATGATCCTGCCTTTCGTCGCGGGAATTTTGATTTCGCGCTGATAGGTCGCAATGCCCGAGTAGTGGCGGATTTCCTTTTCCGGATGATCGGCCCACGAGATGAGTTTCGGGAAATCCACCTCGGCCGGCGCACCCATTTCCGGCGAGAAACGGACTTTCCAGGGGCCTTCCACGGTCGAGGATTCGAGGGTTTTGGGATGGGCGAGTTTCACTGGCAGAGAGGGAAGCTTCCCCGGACTCAAGCGAACGAAGACAGAACCGCGTGGTGCGAAATTGAGCACCACTTCGGTCCGTCCGTCGCGGATGGTCCAATTGCGGGCGGGTTCAGTGGTGCCGGTATCGGCGTGCCAAAGCTCCGGGACTTTCCCGCTGACGCGGAATGACGCCGTGATCCGCAGGGGCTTGTTGCGCTGGTTGGAAACAAAGTACCAGTCCTCCTCGCCGAGCTTGCGGTGGATCCACGGCACGTCTGTGGACGGGATCTTTTCAACGGTCATGAAGTCCGGTTGCAGGTTGATGCGGGCGAGCGCCTCGGTGATGGTGATGCCTGAAAGGACGCGCCCTTTGCCGACCTTGCGATCCACGGTGGCGCTTCCCTTTGCCCCCCACAACTCGGTGGCGATGGCTTGGAGTTCTTTGTCGGATTCCGGATATCCGTTCAATCCAGAGCTGATTTCGGGGCGCGGGCCGAGCACCGTGGCACCGGCGAGAACCAACTCGCGCACTTTTCGCAGGAGGGGTAGTGACATGCTCTGAGGCAGCGGTTTGCGCCCGGTTTGTTTTTCGATGCCCGATGGCGAGAGCTGGGCGTTCACGACTGTGGTGGTGTCCGGCAGCTCCAGAATCTGATATCGCATGCCGCTGGGCAGGCACAGCGCCTTGCCGTCGAAGGTCATCGAGGAAACGATCAACTCCTCGTTGCAGAGGTCGCTGGCGTGGCCGGGAATCAGTTCGTAGCCCTTTTCGCTAGGGCGGAAGAGTTTGACCACATCGGCGCTGGGGGAGCCTTGTTGCAGCAGGAAACAGCAGCGGGACAGATAGGTGATCCATGAACCGGCCAGGTCATTCCACGTTTGCCATCCACCGACGAGCGGCGGGAAAAATCCGCTGGTCATGCCGGGTTTGTGTTTTGGCCACGGGTTGTGGGCGCTTGCGTGAATCGCCATGCTGTTGATGCCCATGGTAAAGGCGAGGTCGGTCTGGGCCTTGGTGCTGAACGGGTCTGCGTTCATGCGGTGGTTGGCGGGCATGGCTGTGAGCGATTCGGCGGCGGCGATTTTCTTGCCGTTGATGTGGGCGACGGACGCGATCATGCGCAGGCTCCACCAGCCGTATTCGCGCTTGTTGAGCCAGTATTCGGCTTCGGGAATGTCGAACAGCGCTCCGGCGGTCATGAAATTGATCGGGCCGTTGTAGGGTTGGGCGCGCAATTGTTTGGCACCGCTTTCATGGGAAAGGCGGATGAGCTCGGCGAAATGATTGTCGTTGATCAATTCCTCGATGGTGGTTTTCCAATCATGGTCGAAACGGCGGCTGAGCTCCTCGCTGCCGACGATGCGTTTGGTGGCGACGAGCAGCCATGGCAGCGGATCATAACCGCGGCGCTTGGTGAATTCCTCGCGGAAGGTCGGAGTCCAGTTCTGGTTTTGCGCCTCCCAGCTATCGAAGAACAACTCGACTTTCGAGTTCGATCCGGCCGGGCGCTTGTCGGCGATCTTCCTGAAGTAGCTGTTGAACTGATGGCGCGTGGCTTCTTTGCTGAGCTTGTCGCACTCCAGCCCGTATCCCGCCTCCGTGACCGGATGCACCGGCACGCCGGTGGTGGTGTGGCCGAGGCGGACGATGATCCATGCGCCGTCCTTTGGTTTCCATGTCAGGTGGCCTTTCGGGTTCATGGAAGAAGTGAGATCGATGATCTTCCGAGGATCGATCGCGCCTTTGCCATCGGGAAAGGCCAGCACCGCGACATCGCGGTAGTAATTCCACTTTTTATCCACATTCGGAGTCGGCAAGACCTCATCAAACGGCTTTTCCGAAGTGCATTTCCCCTGGCTCCAGACGAGCTTCTGCATGGAGAGCTCCGGAGTGATCCACGGCCCGCCGGAGGTCGCGTAGCCGGGGCAGAGTTGGAACCAGAGGTCGAGATCTCGCCCGGCGGCTTGCTTGAGCGTGAAGTCCATGTTTTCCCACCATGCGGGAGTGAGCATCGGAACGAAAGGTGCGCCCGGCTTGGGTTTGCCTACTCCGCTACGGCTGGAGCAATAGGAGACCACCGCGCCGGCGAGTCCGATGCGCTTCATCGCGTCGAGGTCGGCCACCATTCCTTCGCGGGTGGCGTAGTCATCCATGAAGCGCCACCAAAGGACAGGATGCGTTTCCTTCGGTGGAGCCTTGAACACATCGGCGAGAGGAGTGGGCTCCGCCGCCCGGAGCGAGGGAACGGAAACGGCAAGCAAAAGAAGGATACGTTGGAAAATCCTGAAACGGTGGCGATGCATAGGGCGGCTGATGAGGGTGGAAAATTGCGAAAACGGAAGGCGTAAAGAAAGCGAGTGATCATGAGGAAAGCACGGGATCGTCCGGGCTCATCATTGGGAAAATGTCACCTCGATGACATCATGCGGAGTGTTTTTGGCAGGTTCCGGATAGTCCAGTTTCAGGGTGCCGTTTTCCCATAGATGAGAAATGGCCTGCCCCGTTCGAAGCACGCGAACGGATTGGATGGTTTTGGCGTCACCTCCCGGCGTGATGGAAAGTTTCCCTTTGCTTCCCGGGATCGCGTGCAGATACCACAACTTGCCGCGCGTGGTGACGGGGACGTTTGCCACGCAGGTTTCCGGCATCGCGCTGGCGCCCTGTATCGATGCTCCGTTGATTTTCATCCACTCGCGCACCTCATTCATTCCCTGATAGAATGGCGGCGGCATCGTGCCGCCGGGTCGTGGACCGCAATTCGCCATAACCGTGCCGCCCCAGGCTTTGGAGCGGGCGAGGAGACGGAGTATGTTGGCGGAAGGCGAGTAGCGGGTTTCGTCATTCTTCATGTAACCCCATGAGGTGGAGTTCCAGATGCGAAGTTGTTCCCACCAACCTGCGGGACGGAAAGGCTGGTCGCCGTGCTCGACGGTGTAGAAGTCTCCCTCGAACTTGGGCCCGCCCTTTTTCACGGAAAGCCCGCCGCGGTTGTTGATGACGATGCCCGGCTGCAGCTTGCGGATCTCTTCCAAGGTGATGTCGGAACCCGAGCCTCCGTCGAACCAAAGGACATCGATTTTTCCATAGTTCGTAAGCAGTTCGGTGACTTGCTGGCGGCACTCGCCTTGAATTCGGGCGCGAACATCCCCGGGCATTTTTTGCAACTTGGTAGGCTGCCAGTTCATGTCGAGATCAGGTCGGCCGGGAATCGGCGGCAATGACGAGTTCCCCCCGCTCTCGCTGCGGTAGTTGAAGGACATGAAATCCTTGCCCTTGAACCAATCCGGGCCGGAGTAATAGAAGCCCACCTTGAGTCCGTTCGCCCGACAGGCGGCGACGAAGTCTTTCACGAGATCGCGGCCCGGCAATGAGGTCCGCACGCCGATTTCCGATGCTTCCGTAGGCCATAGCGTGAAGCCGTCATGATGTTTTGTGGTGAGAACGGCGTATTCAAATCCGGCCTCCTTCGCTGCCTTGAGCCAGTGGTTGGGATCGTAGTTCTCCGCTTTGAAACGATCCGCGAGTTTCCAGTAATCGGCAGGCTTGAGCTTCTGGCTGGGGCCCATGTTCAGGATCATCGGCCATGACAAATCGATGCCGCCATGCACCGATGAAATGCTCCAGTGGAGAAACAATCCAAGCGAGGCATCGCCAAACCACTGCGCGTCCGGATGCGGGTTGCGCAGACCTGGGAGGCCGGCACGAATCTTCTCCCTCATGCGGTCTGCCAGGAGCGCGTTGCGATCCGATCCTCCCGGATCCTGATTCAACGCCGCCGCCTGCTCGGCCGCATTTCGCTTCATGGCGGTTTCATCCGGGCTTTCCGCCGCAAGGGGTGAAACCATGCTGAGGAGCGAAATCATTAACAGAGATGCGGGGTGCTTCATGGGGTTGTGGATGTGCGTGGCCTTACTTTCGAGTGCGGAAAAATATCGTGCTCATGGCCTGTAAGACGTGGTTTTAAGATGGACGAAACGGCGTCCGGATCCCGCCGGTAATGTGGCTTTCCACAGAGTGGAGCTGCCGTTGTCCGTATTCGGCACGGAGAGCTGGACGACACCTTCTTCGCTCCAGTCGCGGCGGAGGGTGTCGCTCCACTCAACCACAAAATCCACGCCATCCGCCACGGCGGCATGGCTCCGGCAGTAGGTGAATTCGATGGTGCCGTCTTTTCTGATGAAGCCGGTGGTCGATCCGTTTGGCGAATCCGGAGCAGAGCCGGTTGCAAACTCCATCAGGTTGTTGAGTCCGTCGGAATCAGGATCGGCCATGTCGGCCGCATCTCCTGCATTGTCGGTGGTTTTGAAATAGGTGTGCCGCCATGTCAGTTGGTGGGCGAGAAGCGTGACAACGAGATCGTTGCCATCACCGCCTTGGTAGTTGATCTGCCATGCGCGGCTCCCGGAGATGAAGATGGTGTTGTCGGGCAAACCGGCAAAAGTCCCGCCAATCGGGGCGGCTCCGGATTTGTTGATCAGGGTGAATGTGCTGCCGGGCGCGTGATCGCCTGTCAGCGCGAGCTCCAGGGTTCCGCCAAGCGTGACTCCGCCGCTGACGTTCAGAACAGCCGCACCAGCGGATGCCACTTCCACAAGGTAGCTGGAGCCGCTGAAATCACATGACGCGGCGGTGATCGCGCCGCGGTTATGGAGGGTGGAGGTTCCGGAACAAATGAGGCCGCCGCCGGAGACGAGTGACTTTCCGATGACGAGCGTGCCATCGGTGATTTCGGTTGCGCCGCGCCATGAATTCGCAGCACCCAGCACCCACTTTCCTGCGCCTGTTTTGCGGAACTTGAGATGGACGTCCGCCCCGCTGGGATTGGTGGCGTTGGCATCACTGATGGTTCCCGCATAGGTGTTCTCATCCGGATTCGATCCCGAGAGTTCGAAGATCGCGGTGCTGGTGTTTCCCTCATTCCATGCGAGCGCGCCGGTGAAGGTCACCGGCCCTGTGCCCGAGGCATCGAGGATGCCATCACAGAAATAGCCGAGGGTGACTCCGCGGTTGGTGCTGGCGGCAGGCCCCGTGTAACGGAGACGCGGACGTTGCTCTTCATCGGTGTACTTGGATCGCGGGCGGAACTGCACGTTGGAGGCGGAGGATGAGGAGCGTCCGAGGCCGCTGTTCTGGCCGCCGTTTGCGAGGTGGTTGAAGGACAAGAGACCCATCGCCAATTCCGTGCGTCCGGTGTAGGCGCTGTTTGCCGGAAGGTCGAGATTGGCCTTTCCCCATTTGATGACATTCCCGATGGATGGGCCGAGCGGCTGGGCGACGACGATGGGCGCGTTGACGGCGAAATGGATCTTGCGGGTGCCTCCGCTGCCATCGATCGGCCCGTTGAGCCGCAAAGCCGCACCGGAATGACTGTTGTTGATGAAAGACAGATCCGTGACACCCAGGATGCCGCATTGGATCGTTTGGTCGTTCCGAACGGCGCTGCCCATGGAGATGCCGCCCTGTTCGACGGATGTCGGCCCCACGCCGAGTTCGAGCTGATAGGAGCCGCCGATCACCATCGGGGAAACGTCCGGGCCGTCAAAACAAAGCGACTGCACCTGCTTGTCGGCCAGCAGGTTTACGAAGGGCTGGGAAACCTTGAGATTGAACATGGCGGCCTCGCCGGAGGAGGGGATGCCGTCGGGGCCCCAGTTGCGCGCGTCGCCCCAGGTGTTGGTGGGCGCGGCACCCAACCAGCCGGGTTTCTGATAGCAGCGCAGGTAATCCACCTTCATGCTCTGCCCATCGATGGAAGCAGCTGGTTGCCAGTAGTTGCCGACATAACAGCTAAGGTAGGTTTCGATGGGAGCCATGCAGACGATGCCGTTCACGGAGGCGACACCGGGCGTGCGGCCGATTTCCTCGCCATCTAGGTAATGGATGATCGAGTTGTCGGTTTTCCACTCCATGCCGTAGGTGTGGTAATTCAAAGCCCATGATCTCGGATAGGTGATCTTGTTCATGCGCCACGGCGGAGAGCCTCCGCGATGATCCCACATGCCGTAGATCAGGTCGGTTTCCGTCAGGTCGGCGTCGGGGAAGGTCTCGGGGCTGTCGAACTCGAAGTTCTCATAGGGAAGCAGGCTGCCGCGCGATTGCATCCAGAACGCGCAATCCACCCCGCCGCCTTGCTGCACGACCCGGAAACGCGTTTCGTAGTATCCGAACTTCTGGTCGCGGACGGGCATGACCGCGCCCTTGTTCCAGTGGAAGGGGTTCTTGAGTTCCTCCAATGTCGCCGTGGCGGCCGTGCCGGGGCCGATGTAGTCGATATCGAGCGAGATCTTGCCGTTGCCGACCGAGACGTTCGGGCGCTTCAGGGCGAGCGACCAGACATCAGGATCCAGCGCACTGCCGCTGCACTCGTCCGCAAAGGTAGGGACGCTGTAATCCTCCATCCCGATGCCACGTGGCGCCCATGGTGTCAGGCGCGGCACAAACTGCACGGCGTCCGCGGCGACATAGGCGCCCGACGCTCCCGTATTGTTGCGGATCGTGACGCTCGACGAGGTGCCGGAGGGACAGGGGAAAGTTCCCAACAAAACCCACGCGTTGTTGTTCAGCGTTTGATTGATGGTGACCGTGGTGAGGGCACCATCCGCATGGCGAATGTCCACCGGCGTATTCGTGGCGCGGTTGGTCGTGGCGGGGCAGCGGAGATAGACATCGTAGTTCCCGAAAAACGGCAGATTAGGCGCGAAACGGAAGGAAGCCGTTGGTGATGACGCGCTGGTGGTAGCGGCGAAAACGGAGTTCGTCCCATAGCAGCCCGCCAAAGCGGAAGCAGGCCAAGAGCCAGTGATGGTAACGTTGGCGGAATCCGAGTTGTCGGTAATGATTCCGGGCGAGGCCGCAAGGCTGCGGAAGGAGGCGCTTTCTCCGGACGCGTCGATGCTTGTTACTGCGTAGTGATATTTCTGCCCGGCAACGGCGGTGGCATCCGAGAATGCCGTGGTCGTGGAATTCGTGCTACCGAGGAGCACATAGGGGCCTGCGGGTGAATCGGCGCGTTTCACCCGATAGCCGGTGGCTCCCGAAACCGCCGGCCAGTCCAGTGCGATACGTCCCGAGCCGTAGCCCACCCCGGGCGTCAGCCATGAGGGTGGATTGGCGGCGGTCGCCCACTGTGCCATGGCGAAACACGCCGCGATGAAACTAACGGATTTGGATTTCATGGATATTGAATAGGGCGGGACACGCAAATCAAAGCGTGCCCGCCCTTGAATTGCCTCATGCAAGGCAAAGAGTGATAAGCGAAGGTACGGTGCCGGATTCTTTCGCTTTACACGAATAACAAATCACTTGTAACCCATAAACCTTAATGTCTTCTCCGGCGCAGGAGGGCGAGGATGCCGAATCCTCCAATCAGCGCGGCGGCGTTCGGCTCGGGGACGACGGTGAGCATACCGTTGACGGTATTGAACTCGTATCTGTAGCCCGTTACACCGATGGCTTTGGTCCAGATGCCGACTCCGGTGCCGCCACCCACCCGGTTGAAGGCATCAACACTGAACGTGGTGCCGAAGGATTCGGTGAGGTTCCCCACATCCACGATGTTCCAACTGTCGTTGAAAGTGGTGCTCGCGCTGGTGAGGTCGAAGGTGAAGAGACCATTGAGATTCACGGTGCCTGTTCCGGTAATCTGGTTGTTCACATCATCCGCGCCGATGACAAACTTGAGGCCGCCGGTGTTGGATAGGGCGAGGGTGCCGTTGTTGACGAGAGTGTCTCCCGTATACGTGTTGTTGGCGTTGAGGGTGACAGTGCCGTTGGCGTTGTCACTGCCGCCAAGCGCGCCAAATCCCCCGCCCGTTTCAAGATTCCCTGTCCCGGAAATCACGCCGTTTAACTCAATCCCTGCGGAAGAGGAACTCGACCAGAGGCTGAGTGTTTTATCATTCAGATCGATGGTACCCGTGCTCGAGAAGATGAGCTTCACGCCGGTGGAGTTGCGCGTCATGAACTGCGAGTTGCCGGTCAGTTCAACCGCACCATTCCAAGTGCTTTCACTGAAGCGCCCGCGGATGGTTCCGGCGAGATCTGTGGCCCAGGCGTTGTAGCTGATGGGGACATTGTTGTTGGGGGCTGCGTTATTGCCTAAATTCACGATCCCCGTGGAAATGTCCAACGTGGCACTTGCACTTCCGAATGCCCCGGTATGGTTGAGAGTGATGTGGTTGGCGTCTGATGCAAGATCGACAACCGTCGAAGCTAGCCCGGTATTATCACCATTGATAATGGCTTGAGTTCCTGAAGCTAACCCACCGACGAAGACCACATTGGAAGTAATTGTAAGGTCACCCGCTAGGTTAGAATCGAATCTTTGATTTGTAGTTCCATTCAACTGGATGAAATCCGTATCAATGGTTCCGCCAGTGAATATGTAGCTGGATGTTTTCACATCCAATGTTCCGGCGGTCACCGTGCCGCTTACGGTCACCGTGCGAGCTGTTCCCGCAAACTCGGCGGTATCGGCGGTCGAGTTTGTCCATGCGATGTGTGCGGAACCGCTCGGGACTTGGTCCCAGTTTTTCACAGTGCCATCCCAGTTGCCGTTTCCGGCAGGATTGCTGGCCGCATTGCCGACACCGGCGATGTCCACGGTGCCACCGTCCCAGTAATAAGTGTCGGCGAAAACGGAGGTGGCGGAGAATGCGATGGCGAGAGACACGGCGAGAGCGTGGCTTAGGAAGGGATTGGATTTTGGTTTCATAATGGACTGGAGGGTTGGAGGGTTGGTTTTGGGTCGGGAGCAGCCGTTAGGATACTCGCCGCTGAGTCAAACTAGCGGTTACTGGAGGGGTCGGTAGTCGGTAAAAATACCGATGGGGCGGATGGATCGTGAGGCATCGCGAACCAGTCGAATCCTTGAGAATCAGAGCGCCCGCCATGGTCGCGGACAGGTTCATGGCATTTGGAAGATTCGCTGGATTCGTTGGATTCGCGGTGCCTGACTCTTCGGTTTGCATGCTGATTATTTCACTTCATCTTCCCGACTCACTTGGAAGTTCCCGGGTGCGGAATCGTGGCGGCGGTTTGCAAGCGCCATGCCCGAAGCCACTTATTGAACGGATGGAACCGCGAGCGGGATCATGACCTGAGAGACGGGCTTGGCGGATGCTATCCGTCGCCACGGCGTGTATGCCATGCACCGGTCACTCCCCCTTTCACAGCCTGAGCGCCGCGCCGTTTCAGTGCTTCCTGAAACGGGCGATGGCCTGCGAGCGTGAATGGACGTGGAGTTTCTCGTAGATGCGCTCGATGTGTGTGCGCACCGTGGAATAGGAGCAGCCGAGCTTATCGGCGATTTCCTTGTAGAGGAAACCTTCGGAGAGCATGCCGAGGATTTCATTTTCACGGGGCGAGAGATTGACGGCTGGGGCGCTGGCGGTCTCCGCCGACTTTGCCGGGGTGTTGCGGAATGCCTGCACGACCTTGCGGGCGATGCTGCTGGTCATCGGTGCTCCGCCGCCGAACACATCGCGGACGGCGGCCAGCAACTGCGCGGACTGTACGGGCTTGACCAGATAGCCGACGGCTCCGGCGGCGAGCGCATCGAAGATGGTGTCGGTGTCACGGTTCACCGTGAGCATGAGGATGTGGGAGGCGACTCCTTGTTCGACCAGTTTGCGGACGGTCTCGACGCCATGGATGCCGGGCAGGTTGACATCCATGATGATGATGGAAGGGGCGAGTGCCGGGATGGCCGCCAAGGCGTCCTCACCGCTGCGGTATGCGCCCACGCAGCGGCAATCCTCGGCGCGTTCGAGAACCATGGTGAGCGCCCGGCGGATGCGGGAGTCGTCCTCCACGATGGCGACGGTGATGGGCTGGACGGCCGTTTTCATGGTTGGATTTTGGTTTGCAGGAGGACTCGGGTTCCCTGACCCGGAGAGGAATCAATCACACAAGTGCCGCCGATTTCGCGCATCCTCAAGTGCATATTGAGAAGGCCATCGTGAGTGCCGTCGGCCGCATGGTCGCGCGCCGGATCGAAGCCGATGCCGTCATCCTGGATTTCCAGGGTCAAGACATGGGCATTATCGATGGAGGCGCGCACCGACACCTCGTTGGCTCGCGAGTGTTTGATGATGTTGTGAAGGGCTTCCTTGAAGGCCATGCAGATCTGGTGGCGGATCCGTGAGGAAACGGGCAAAGATTGCGGGTTTGGCGGCAAGTCCAGGCGGCAGCGGATGCCGGCGGTTGTGAGGAGGGTCTGGGCGAGTTCGGATGTGAAGGCGAGCAGTTGATCCAAGGAGTTGTTGCCCGGATTGACGAACCAGATGATTTGGTCGAGGACTTGGGTCATGTCCCGCGAGGCGCGGAAAATGCGTTCCAGATGCGTTGCGAGGGCAACGGGTTCGTGGCGATCCATCATCGCAAGGTCGCTGAGCATGGCGATTTCGGTGAGGCCGGCCCCCATGTCGTCATGGATGTCGCGTGCGATGCGGACGCGTTCCGCGTTGGTGGCGGCGACGCGCTCTTTTTCCGCGAGGAGACGGCTTTGCTTCGCCACCTGACGGCGCAAGGTGTGAGTCCAAGCCAACACGAGCAAGAGAGCCAGCGCGATGCCGCCGAGCGCGATACGGGTGCGTCCGAGCGTCCACCACGCTGGCAACTCCAGGATACGGATGGACGAAGACGAAGGCAGCAACAGGTGGAACGCGACCGGCGAGAATTGCGGCGGGTATTCTCCGATGGTGCCGAATTTCAGCTCGCAGACGCCGGTGACCTCCAGTTTGGCACCGGGCTGCCAAGTGCGGATTTGCTCCTGCGACATGGCGGAGCCGAGTTGCGGATAAGCGGGAAAGAGGTGGTTTTCCGTCTCAATCCAAACCGTTTTGGGGATTCCCGGTTTTTGCCAATCGACCCTCTGGAGCTGGCCGCGCATGACGACCATGCGGCAGGCGGCATCCGTGGTGCTCGTCTGGCGGCGGTTTCCCTGGGACTTGAGCAACATGGTGGCGGTGACGGGCAACGGCTCTGGCAACGGTGACATGCCTACGGCACGGACGAGGCCGTTTTTAAGGGCGGAAAGGTTGTCGATGCGATCCACGAACCCCGCGACCTCCACGCGTTGGCCGGGCTTCACAGAGCTCGATTCGGAATTGACCCGCACGCTTGTGTCGCCGTCCTGCAGGAAAAAATATTTGCCCGGCACGGCAAAGATAACGGTTCCGGAAATCACTTTCCGGTGCCATGGGCGGGACTCCGGAGAAAAGGGAGCGAGGCGGTGAAGCGGCACCCGGGGCGCAAGGAACGGATCGGCCGGCGGCGGGTTAAGAACCTCGATATCGCCGACGGAGTTGGTGAATATCTTGAGGTATAGCACTTCCGCCCGGAAATTGTGATCCGGCGCGAAGATCCCGCGCACGCGGACTTTGGCATCAATCAACGAGTTTTCATCAAGGCCGCTTCCATCCGTGACCAGCACCCGGCAAAAGTGCCCGTCCGTGATCATGGAAAGCATCATGTTGGCCGATCCATGCCGGGACGGGTGGACATCCTGCACGACGCCCTCGATTTCCACCCGCTGCGCATCCTCGCTGCCGGAGAGCAGGGATCCCACAGGCACGCGTTCCGCCTCCGTCAATGGCAGGGTGCCAAGATGGCGGATGCGATGAGGAACGACGACCGGGGCGTAGCCTCCCGCACCGGTGACTCCTTCGATTTCGAGATGGTTCCCCGGCTTATAAAATTCAGGGTTGAAACCGTCGAGGCCATGTTTCCCTCCCCGCCCCCAATCCACCCAGATGCTCTTATCACCGTCATCCACCACCACGGCACCCTTGTAAGTCCAGAGAGAAACGCCGGAGATTTTCACCGGCATGGCCTTTGCCGCCTCATCGCGGGAAAGACGGCGTATGTCTGCGATGCGGGTGAGCGTAGAGGGCAGCTCCGCGCCCACGACAGAACAGGCCGGCATGAGCAACCAGAGCAGAAGGAAATGGGTAATGCGGCGCAAGCTCATGTCATGTTGATCATTCCGGCTATCTCTTGACGGTGACATGTGAAACCGCATGACAAGACCTTTGCGGCACCTTGTTATGCGATCCACCGCCTAGGAAGTCATCCGGAAATCCATTGAATGTCAAACGGCAACCCGAGAACCCGTTCTCAAACACAACCGACCCGGCAAACAGGGTGACGATTTTTCCTGCGGTTTGAATGCGGTATGATCCTGAAAATCTGTGCCCCCCGGCGTATTCGTCCCGTCCGCGCGGAGAACAACCTTGAACTCCCCGCGATTCCGGCGATACTTCCCCCATTGCCAAAAGATGAAAACCACCGCTCCCAAGCCGACCGACATCCGCAAGATGGCGGAGAAATATCGGGACATCCGCTTGAGTCAGCCATCGATTTCATTGTCGGAAATGCAGGCGCAACTGGTGAGGAACCGTTCGAGCGAAGGCGACAAATTGCGCGTCTCCAGCTCGAAGCCCTCATAGATTGGTCTCGCATCCACTCTTTCTTTCTGGATCAGGAACTATGGTCTGGCAGAGCCAAAATCGGAGGCTCCGAGCATGACATCTGGGAGGATGGAGACCGCATGTGGAAAGCAACCAGGCCGGATCGATTTGGATGGACGGTGCTACCGGGTGACAGCGGCGATCCGGTCGTCGCGGAAGCAACCCCTCTGGAGTATCTTGTCCGGTGGCTCGTTTGCAACCGACTGCTTGGCGATACCGTTTCGTTTTAGGGCATACACTCATCCGATGAAGGAACACGGGTGATCATCTCCCAGCGTTTTTTGATCGGCCACTATCCCACTCCGATACAAATCAGCAAAGAGCTGCGGAATTTCGTCTTCATGCCCGTCCAAGGATTCTCCATCGGTTCTTACGGTGATTCTTCCTTCTTCAATCCAGATCTTAACATCGCCCTGTTCGATGCCACCACCGATAATTTCATTTTCAGCAAAGGCACCCCCATCCCGGTTGACATCATCCCCGTAACAGCCGGCCCCAAGCTACGTAGCCAACTCCTGAGACTCATGGCCTGAGCATGGATTGCACTCCCCGGAAAATTTCCCCTTCCTTCCCCGCCGTTTCTCCTCCAAAAATCCACCCGCATGAGCGCCACACAAATCCCTGCCGATCTCCTTTTCCAATCCTCCCACGAATGGGCGCGCGTCGATGGCGACACCGCGACCGTCGGCATCTCCGACCACGCGCAGCACGAGCTGACGGATGTCGTTTACGTGGAGCTGCCGCAGCTGGGCAAAACCGTCGATTCCGGCGATCCCGCCGCCGTGGTGGAATCCGTGAAAGCCGCCTCCGACATCTACGCCCCCGTTTCCGGCGAGGTCATCGAGGTGAATCCCGCCGTCGAAGCCGACCCCTCCCTCGTCAACACCGACCCCTACGGCGCGGGCTGGATCTTCAAACTCAGGATCACCAAGCCCGACCAGCTTTCCTCCCTCCTCACCCCTGCCGCCTACGGCGAGCTGATCGGGTGAAGGTGAGTAGGCTTCAGCCTACCAAGGCGCGCGGGTTTCAACCCGCAGCCACCACCACCGCATTCCCGTTTCCCAAACCGATCGAATGGAAATAGGTTCTTCGCATGAAGATTTCCATCATCGTTCCCGCCTTCAACGAGGAGCGGCTGCTTGCGGATTCTTTGGCAGCGATTCACTCAGCAGCCAGGACTTTTGCCGGTCGTGGCTGGACGTATGAGCTCATCGTCTGCGACAACAACTCCACCGACCGCACGGCGGAAATCGCACGCGAAGCCGGAGCCCAGGTGGTTTTCGAGCCGGTGAATCAAATTGGCCGTGCACGCAACACCGGCGCTGAGGCGGCCACCGGTGATTGGTTGCTGTTTATCGATGCCGATTCGCGACCATCTGACGAACTGCTTGCCGACATGGCCGGCCATATCGAAACAGGGCGGGTGCTCGGTGGCGGAGCCACGGTCCGGGTGGACGACGAACGCTGGATGTCGCGTTTCTTCGTTACAATATGGAACCTGATCGGCCGAGTGGGCAGACAAATGGCGGGTTCGTTCATCTTCGTGGAGGTTACGGCCTTCCGCCGCCTTGAGGGCTTCAGCAATGAGTTTTTCGCGGCGGAGGAACTCGATTTTTGTAAACGTCTCAAAAAATTGGCGAGAGAGACGAAGCAATCCATCGTCATCCTGCACCGCCATCCGCTCTACACCTCGGGTCGCAAGCTCGATTTGTATTCACCGTGGGAAATCATCCGCATGCTTCTGCGCGTCCTGACAACTGGAGGGCGGGCCTTGCGCAGCCGCGCCACCACGCAGTTTTGGTATGACGGACGGAGGTGAAATGTTGGCGCAGAGAGCGCTCGCAAAAAAACATTCCGCGTGTAATAATTTGCCGGGTAATACCCGTAAAACAAAGCACGGACTTGAGTCCTCATCATAAACCACACTGCGGATGGAAGTCCGCACTCCACGCCCATGTTCGAAATCACACGCCGTCATTTCCTCTCAAAGCTCTCCACCGGTATCGGCGGGGCCGCTCTTGCTTCCCTGCTGCCGGAAAAACTCTCCGCAGCTGCGGTCGGAGAAAAGCTCATCGCCGACCACGCGCCCAAAGCGAAGCGTGTGATCTATCTCTTCATGTCCGGCGGCCCCGCACAGCATGAATTGTTCGACTACAAGCCCAAGCTCAACGAACTCAACGGACAGGAACTTCCGGAGGAAGTGCGCGGCGGGCAGCGCCTCACGGGCATGTCGGGAAACCAGGCATCCCTGCCCCTCGCCGGCTCCCAGTTCAAGTTCGCCCAACACGGCAAGTCCGGCGCATGGGTCAGCGAGCTGCTCCCGTACACCGCGAAGGTGGTGGATGATTTGTGCTTCGTGAAATCCCTCTGGACCGAGGCGATCAATCACGATCCCGCCATGACCTTTTTCCAGACCGGCTCACAGATCGCCGGTCGCCCCTCGCTCGGATCATGGGTGACCTACGGCCTCGGCTCCGCGAACGAAAACCTCCCCGGATTCGTCGTCCTTGTCACCAAGAAGCCCACCGACCAGCCTCTGGCGTCACGCTTGTGGGGCACCGGCTTCATGGATTCACGCTACCAGGGCGTGCGTTTCTCCTCCGGGAAAGACGCGGTGTTCTACCTCACCAACCCGGACGGAGCCTGCCAATCCGGTCGCCGCGCACTGTTGGACAAACTTTCCGCCCTCAACAGGATCGACTACCAGAACGAACTCGATCCCGAGATCGAGACACGCATCGCCCAATACGAAATGGCCTTCCGGATGCAGACCAGCGTCCCGGAAGTCACCGACATCGGCGGCGAACCACAATCCATCAAGGATCTCTACGGCCCGGATGCAGAGAAGCCCGGCACCTTCGCGGCAAACTGCCTGCTTGCCCGCCGTCTTGCCGAGAGTGGTGTCCGTTTCATCCAGCTCTACCACCCCGGCTGGGACCAGCACGGCAACCTCCCCAACGCCATCCGCAACCAAACCCAGGAAACCGACCAAGGCTGCGCAGCGCTCATCACCGATCTCAAACAGCGCGGCATGCTCGAGGACACGCTGGTCGTCTGGGGCGGTGAATTCGGACGCACCGCCTACTCTCAAGGCGCTCTCACCGCCACGAACTACGGGCGCGATCACCATCCACGCTGCTTCACCGCATGGATGGCTGGCGGAGGCGTGAAACCCGGCATCACCTTCGGTCAAACCGACGACTACGGCTACAACATCGTCGATCCGGACGGCAATCCCATCGCCAAACCATCCAAAGACGGCAAAACCCCGGCCGCCGTCCACGTCCACGACTTCCACGCCACCATCCTTCACCAGCTCGGAATCGATCACACCCGCCTGACCCACACCTTCCAAGGCCGTCGCTTCCGCCTCACTGACGTCCACGGCCGTGTCGTCAAAGAATTGCTCGCGTGAACAACCCGATCAACCATTCCGTCTGCCGCTGGTGCTATGATGACATTCCGCTGGAGGACTTTTGCGTCGCGGCGAAGGAAATCGGCATCGGCTCCATCGAACTACTGGAGACAGCCGACTTCGCGACGCTTCGGAAACACGGCCTCGACTGCGCGGTGGTGACTTTTCCCACCACCGTCACGAAAGACGGCGTGAAAGTCGGCATGATCGAGAAAGCCTTCAACCGCCTTGAGCACCACGACGCGCTGGTGGAGGTTTACGAGCGGAAACTCAAGGACTGCGCGGAAGTCGGCGCGAAGCAGCTCATCTGCTTTTCCGGCAACCGCGACGGCATGGACGACGAGGAGGGATTGGAAAACTGCGCGGTCGGACTGCAGCGGATTTTACCACTCGCCGAAAAACTCGGGATCACGCTGGTGATGGAGCTGCTGAACTCACGGGTGGATCATCCCGGCTACATGTGCGACCACAGCGCGTGGGGCGTGGCGCTTTCGGAAAAAATCGCCAGCCCGCATTTCCGGCTGCTTTACGACATCTACCACATGCAGGTCATGGAGGGCGACATCATCGCCACGATCCGCGCCCACCACCCGCATTTCTCACACTACCACACCGGCGGCTGCCCCGGCCGCAATGAGATCGACGAAACGCAGGAACTCAACTACCCCGCCATCATGCGCGCCATCGCCGCCACGGGATACAAGGGCTACGTCGGCCAGGAATTCATCCCGAAAAGCGCGGACAAGCTCGCGAGCCTGAGGCAGGCCGTAGGGATTTGCACTGTGTGAGGCGGTGCGAATCCGCCTTGGACTGCGTGCAGCCTGCTTGCGCGCCAAAGCGTTTGCGACGGCGGGCTGCCGCTTTGGACAGCCTGCCTGCCCGCCGTAGCTTCAGCGAAGGCTGGGCTGTCAGGCGGGAGGTGATAACGGGTGTTCTGGATGCTGGGGTTGTCGGGATCGCAGCAGGCTGCGTATCCCAAAGCGGCAGAGCAGGCTGCCGCAGTCCAAGGGGCTTCCCCAAAAAAAATGACGGCACACGGGAGAAATTCAGGAACTCCGTGTGCCGCTTTTTTCGTGGGAAGAACTCCCGCGAAACATGATATCCACTATTGAATGAGGTGCGTTGGATCAGGGTGTTTTGGAAGGGAGCAGGAGATTGCCGGCTCCCGATCAAAAACCCCGCACATCCGATACTACCGGCGGCGGCGCAGCAGCGCAAGAAGACCGAGACCGCCGAGGAGCGCGGTGGATGGCTCGGGGATGGCGGTTTGATAGAGGGTCAGAGCGTTGAGTTGTCCGCCTGTATCAGCAGTGTCAGCAGGATTTCTGGTTTGAATGGTGAAGCTCTGGGTGGTGCCATCCGCAACGAAAGTCCCGGTCGCAAGCAGGCCATCGCCCCATGTCACGCCCGAAACTCCATTGGCAAAAACTCCTTGGTTGACGCCGTCGAACCACGCCGTCCTACCGGTAATTGTTTGAATGCCATCGTCTGGACGGCCATCGATCAGGAGGGCTTGGATGCGATAGGTGTAACCGAATATCAAGCCGGTCAGATTGACGGTGCCTAGTGCGTTGGCGTCCATGTAAGTTCCGGTTGAGGCGAGTGTGTCCGGAAGGCCCGAATGGAAACCGTTAAAATTGGCGTCAAAAACGCCGACTGTGGGGGCCGTGAAGTTGATCCCGCCAGAACTGACGGCTCCACCCCCTGAGTTTTCAGCGAGGATTTGCGTGCCAGTTGTGGCGAATTGTCCCTCAACATATGCCCATGGCGACGTGCCATCCGTGAGGAATGCGCTGCTGGACCATGAAATGGTGGCCGCGTGAGCGGTTCCGGCGAGGGCGAATGCCGCGAGGGCGGCGAGTGATGTGGTTCTTGATTTCATTGGAATCTATCAGGTTTTCGTGTGGTGGAATGTTGGTTTTGCCGACTTGAAAAAGTAGCTGTCACTATCGTAAGGGGCTTGAGTGGGAAAAACCCCGCCAACTTTCTTGAAAATTTTTCGGTCGCGCGGAAAAGGGTGCCTGAATCCATGGTTTTCTCTTGGACTGCGTGCAGCCTGCTGCCTCTTTGGCCGAGACAGCCTGCTGTCAGGCGAGAAATGAAAAAGAAAATGCCAAATGCTCTGCGGTGCTGGGCTTGTCGGGATCGCAGCAGGCTGCGTATCCCAAAGCGGCAGCAGGCTTCCGCAGTCCAGGGTGGGCTGGATTGAGCCCACTGAAAGAGGGGGATCGGCTCACTCCGCACCCAGTGCCTCGCGGGCGAGAATCATCGCCAGACCACGTTCGATGTGGGGAATGAACGAGTCATCCGCCGTCTGTTTCGGGTCGTCGAACGCTTCGACGTGGGTTTTGACGTATTGCCGGATCCATTCCAGTTCGGCGGCGGCGCGGGAGTCGTTTCCGGTTTGGCGGCAGGCCATGAGTAGAATGGGACGGTGGAATGCCTGAAAATCCGCAGTCGCCTCGCCGGGATGCTGGCGGCAGAGTTCGAGTGAGCGGTCGGCCTGCTGGATGGCGGCGCTGGGGTTGCCGCTGCGGAGTTCGTAGAGGGAAATGGCCGTGTGGGCGAGAATGTGCATCCGTGGGTTTTCGGCCGTATCCAGTTTTTTGAGAAATTCCACCGCCGGGCGCAGGCGTTCGATGATCTCCGGCGGTGCGGGCTTGAGCAGGGACATCTCGACGACCTGTTGCGCCGTGTTGGGGGTGGTTGTGGTGGCGTAGCGGTCGATCAGGTGAAGCCGGTGCTGTTCGTAGGCATCATCCATGCCCGCGAGCACGAATGCCGGGGCGGTGCGGATCATGTCGCCGGTGTCGGAGATCTTTTCCTCCGGGATGAAACGGTTGGCCATCGGCAGAAGTTGGTAGCATTCGGCGGCGGCTTTCCAGCGGCCCTGTGTCAGGTGCCAGTCGCCCAGGGTGCGGAACACCTCGGTGGCTTCTTGGGATGGCTCGATGGTATTGAGGGGAGTCTGGCGCAGGATGGCGTCGGCGTCTTCGGTCTTGCCCTGGCTGAGGAGCAATGAGGCTTGGGAGACATTGGCGCGGGCTTGGGCTTGTTGGCGCAGGCGTTGTTGTTCCCTCAGGGCGGCGTTTTCGCGCAGATACATGCCGGTGGAAACGGCGAACCCGGCGAGCACCGTGAGCAGGATGACTATGCTGGAAATGCAGGCGGCACGGTTGCGGGCGACAAACTTGCGGAACCGGTAGAGCGCGCTTGGCGGGCGTGCCTGCACGGGTTCACTGGCGAGAAAGCGGGCGAGATCGAGGGCGAGGCCGTTGACGGTTTCGTAACGGCGGGAACGGTCTTTTTCCAGGCATTTCATGACGACCTGATCGAGGTCGCCTTTCACGGTGGAGAGCCATTTGGCGGGATTCGAATGGCGGCAAGAGGCGGATTCCGCCGCGTCGGCGTCGGTTAGGCCGGCAATGACCGAAGACGGCGGCGGAACTTCCCGGTGCTCAAGGATTTCGAGGGCGGCCGGGTAGCCAACCGCGCCAAGTTCCGCCGGATCGAAGGCGGGGCGGCCGCAAACCAGCTCGTAAAGCAGGATGCCGAGGCTATAGACATCGCCGCGGGTGTCCACGTTGTTGCCGCCGCTGACGGCCTGTTCCGGGCTCATCGAGGCGAGTGTGCCCATCGGCAGCCCGCCGACTTCCGTGAGATCGGGCACCAACTCCGAGCCATCGGTAGCCTTGGCGATGCCGAAATCGATGATCTTGGGTTGGGGTTTCCCATCCTGCATGGAAACGAGCACGTTGGACGGCTTGATGTCGCGGTGGATCACGCCCTTCTGGTGTGCGTGCTGGATGGCTTGGCAGACCTCGATGAACAGTTCGATCCGCTGGCGTATGTCGAGTTTTTGTTCATTGCAGAAGTCCGTGATTTTCCGGCCGCGCACCCATTCCATGGCGAAGTAGGGACGTCCGTAGGGCGTGGTGCCGACATCGAGGACATGGGCGATGTGCGGGTGATCCATCATGGCGAGAGCCTGGCGTTCCATCTCGAAGCGGGCGATCACGCGCTCCGAGTCCATGCCGGGCCGGATCACCTTGAGCGCGACTCGCCGTCGGACGGGCGATTCCTGTTCGGCCAGATAGACGACGCCGCAACCGCCCTCGCCGATGCGCTCCAGCAGCCGGTAGGCGCCCAGTTGGTTGAAGATTCCGGGCGCATGGTCGAGGGTGTCGAGCGGAGCGGATTCCGCCGTGGCAGCGCAAGCTTTGATGACACTCGAAAAATAGGCATCGCTCGCAAGATGGGCATCCAAAAGCTCATCAAGGCGGCCGCGCATTTCCGGGTGGGCGGCGCAGGTTTGGTCGAGGAAGGCGCGGCGTGTCGGCTCGTCCGCGAGCTGCAGGGCTGCGTCGAAAAGGAGTAGTTCGATCTGGCGGTCGGTGTCTGGCATCACGGATTATCGCGGGAATGATCCTGCTTTCGGATCATCGCCAGCAGGGTGGATTTGGCGTAGGCCCACTGTCGTTCGACGCTGCGTTCGCTCATGCCGAGCGCTCTTGCCGCCTCGGGATTGGTGAGGCCGCCGTAGAATTTCAGGATGACCACCCGGGCGCTTTCGGGATCGCGTTGTTCGAGGATTTGCAGGCATTCATCGATGCGCTGGAGGTGGTCTTCCGGCGAGTGCTCGGGAAACCCCGATAGGTTTTCCGCCTCAAGGAAGGAATGGAGTCCGGATTTGCGTTCGCGCTTGCGGCGGGCGCTTTCCACCAGGATCCGCCGCATGGTCAAGGCGGCGTAGCGTAAAAAATGTTCGCGGTCGTTCCATTTCCCGTCGTCCGAGTTGGACAGTTTAAGCCATGCCTCATGGACGAGGGCGGTGGGTTGCAGGGTGAAACCACCCGCCTCGCGGGACATCTGGGATGCCGCGATCCGGCGCAATTCGTCATAGACCTCCGGCAGCCAGCGCGCCGATCCCGCACGGGAATCGAAGATAGGCTCGTGGGGTCGATGTTCCGCGCTCATGCTTAGGGCGCAGATTGATGGCAAGACGGCAAGATGGCACGCGAATTCTTCACCGCCTGCTTTCCATCAATTTTTCCCGGGAAAGCCCCGCAAGGTTTCCCGGGAAATCGGACGGAGAGTGATCCGTGATCAACAAGGGATAAAACACGGAGTTGAATCCGTAGCTTTCGCCCTCACTGAAACTACCCTCACACTTACGCACGTCGGCGGCGTAGCAGCGCGAGCAGGCCGAGGCCGCCGAGAAGCGCGGCGGAGGGCTCGGGGATGGCGCTGATGGAGAGGTTGTCGAATCTCGAATTGGAATTGCGGCCTTCGAATGTGAGGTAACCGTCGCCCGACCCAAAGTCCAGGTTGGTCCACGTGCCGGCCAAGGTGTTGTTGAAGTACATATTGACAATATCGGTCTCGCCGTCGCTGCTGAACGCTGAGCCGGTTCCAGCAGCGTTCGAGATCACGAACTTAACCGTGTCTCCATCGGTGAAGGTCGCTGAGCTACCGATGCTTGGCTGTGCGCCGTTCTTAAACTGCTGTGTTCCACCATCATCCTGAAACAGTGCGCTAAATTTGTTGGCTGAATTTAAAACAAAGTTGTTCTGGCCGCTGCCGATGGAAAATGCGGCCCAATCGCCTGAGGTGGCACCATCAAACACCGCGACTGTGAAGGAAACTTCCAGAGCCGCATTCGCGCTGTTCGCGTCAGTGGCGAAGTTGCGGTTCAAGCTGGCAAAGACATCGCGTTGGCCAAAAAGGTTGCCGACCAGCAGCATATTCCCTGCGTTGCTGTGTTGAACCTGGTAGTCAGCGCCACCCGTCACGGTGGTATATGTCACCGTCGCGAGAGAACCTGTCTGATCCGTGGCAAGGTTGTCGTTAAACGTGGCGGCACTTTCGTTATTCGTGTCGAAGTTGTCTGTCAGGAGCACGGCAGCCGAGGCTGGGCCAGCGAGCGTGATTGCCGCAACGGCGGCAAGGTGTGTATTTTTCAGTTTCATACCTGATTTCTGCTTGTTTGGTTGTTTTGGAGGTTGGGCGGGGAGGGGTTGGCCGGAAAATAGAAGTCCGAAACAACCATCCACACTTAAGAAGGGGATGAGCGGGTCAAAACCCGACAGGGTTTCCCAAATATTTTTCTCCGGCCTGAGGAATGTTTGGTCTTTGGGTGACCAGGGAGCCGGAATCGTTGCCGGGAAGAGCTTCATCACCCGGTGCCCATATTTCCCGGGAAAGCCCCGAAAGGTTTCCCGGGAAATCGGACGGAGAGTGATCCGTGATCAACAAGGGAGAAAATACGGAGTTGAATCCGTAGCTTTCGCCCTCACTGAAACACTGAGACTACGGTCACACTCACGCGCGGCGGCGGCGCAGCAGCGCGAGCATGCCGAGGCCGCCCAGGAGTGCGGCGGAGGGCTCGGGGATGGCGGTCACGGAGAAGACGCGATCGCCGGCAACGTTCCGAGTTGAGTCGCCTGCCGTGTCACCATTACCCAACCAGAAACCTGGTTGGCCTGCGCCTAGATTGCTCATAAAGACACCCGCCGCCTCACCTCCGGCGTAGGAACTCGTGCTGTTGCCTGCCCAAGCGAACGAGGAAGTCGCGGAACTGAGGTAGAAGGCATAGGTCGTATTGTCCGACAGCGTCAGATTGGCACTGCTGAAATCAAAAGTGACGGTCGTCGAGCCTGTGACGGCAGACAAATTAATCGTAGCGGTGGCAACTGGTGAGGCTCCAACTGCCAAGTAGTTTCCACTAGAGTCTCCGGTAGTCGCTGCATAGAGGTATGCGGTGACGGTGGAGGCCGAGACATCGCCGACGGTGCCGACGCTGATCTCCGAGAGTAAGTTGTCGGTTCCGAGCGTGCCGGTGCTGAAGCTTTGGGCGAGGTTGTATGGCGTACCATAGTCACCCGAATAATTTTGTACTACGTGACTGGTGGAGTTGTAATTTGCGTTATTCCATTCCTGCACATTGGCTCCATCGAAAGTCGTGTTCGACGCGATTACAGTTGCTGCGTTTGCTCCTACGGCGAGCACGAAGCTGGCGGCGAGGAGGATCGATGTTTTCATTTTCATACCTGGTTTCTGCTTGTTTGGTTGTTTTGGAGGTTGGGTGGGGAGGGGCTGGCCGGAAAATAGAAGTCCGAAACAACCATCCACACTCAAGAAGGGGATGAGCGGGTGAAAACCCGACAGGATTTCCCAAATATTTTTCTCCGGCCTGAGGAATGTTTGGTCTTTGGGTGACCAGGGAGCCGGAATCGTTGCCGGGAAGAGCTTCATCACCCGGAAACCTCAGGATTCACCGCGAAGCGGCCAAGTTTGACTGGGTGGATACTCGAAGGGGAACCATGGAGTCCCATGGCGGCCGTGGTGGTTCCAATCCATCCCGTTCGGGCCTGCCCTGCCTGGCGATCCCGCCTTGCATCGGAACCCGGTGGGCGAGTGCGGGGCGAGAGGGTCTATCATGGGGCTCGACCTTCTTTGCCCGTAGTGCTCCTCACTCCGCGCCGAGCGCCTCGCGGGCGAGGATTATGGCGAAGGCGCGATTCAGCACCGGCACGAAGTTGGTGTCGCCAGGCACCCCGGGCTGGTTGAAGGCCGCATCATGAACCTGAAGGTATTGCCGCACGGCCGCAGCTTCGGTTTCGGCGCGGGCGGTGTCGCCGGTCTGGCGGCAGGCCATCATGAGGATGGCACGGAGGAAGCCCTGGAAGTCGCCGCTTGATCCGAACGGATGCATTTCATCGAGCGCAAGGGCTTGGTCGGCGTGGTCGATGGCTCCGGCCGGATTGTCGCCCCGCAGTTCATAGAGCGCGAGGGCGGTATAGTTGAAGACGCATTGCATGGGTGAAGCGGTGGCCGAGGTTCTCCCGAGGAACTCAGCCGAGGCTTGCAGGCGCAGGATGATTTCCGGCGGAGCGGGTCTGAGCAGGCACATTTTTACAAGCTGCTCGGCGGCGTGGGGCGAGGCGGAACCGTCGAAGCGGTCGATCAGGAGCCTGCGGTGCGCCTCGTAGGCATCATCCATGCCCGCCATGACCAGTGCCGGAGCGGTGCGGATCATGTCTCCAGTATCGGGGATTGCTTCAGTCGGAATGAAGCGGTTGGCGAGAGGCAGCAGTTGGTAGCATTCGGCGGCGTCTTTCCAGCGGTGGTGAATAAGATGCCAGTCGCCCAAGGTGCGGAAGACCGCGGTGGCTTCTTGCGATGGCTCGATGGTGTCGAGCGGGGTCTGGCGGAGCACGGCGTCGGCATCGGCCGTCTTGCCCTGGCTGAGGAGCAGCGAGGCATGGGAGAC
This sequence comes from Verrucomicrobiota bacterium, assembly GCA_046051965.1. Classification (GTDB taxonomy): domain Bacteria; phylum Verrucomicrobiota; class Verrucomicrobiia; order Verrucomicrobiales; family Akkermansiaceae; genus Luteolibacter. Next base: position 27,887 of record JBJONG010000004.1, on the reverse strand, counting down.
ATTGGCGCGTGCCTGGGCTTGCTGGCGCAGGCCGACCTCGGCGGCACGGGCGGTTTCCGCGATCTGCCGGAGGCGTTGTTGTTCCTTCAGGGCGGCGCTTTCCCGCAGATACATGCCGGTGGAAACGGCGAAACCCGCCAACACGGTGAGCGTGATGAGCAAGCTGGAGACAACGGCGGTGCGGTTGCGATCCACGAACTTGCGGAGCCGGTAGAGCCTGCTCGCCGGGCGGGCGAGCACCGGTTCGTTGGCAAGGAATCGCGCCAGATCGAGGGCCAGGCCGTTGACGGTTTCATAACGGCGTGAGCGGTCTTTTTCCAGGCACTTCAAGACGACCTGGTCCAGATCGCCCTTCACGGTGGAGATCCATCTGGCGGGATCCGCATTGCGGCAGGTGGCAAGCGCGGCGGCATCCGCCGGAGGAAACGCGGCAATGGCCGATGAGGGAGCCGGGACTTCATGGTGCAGCAGGATTTCAAGCGAAGCCGTGTAACCAGCCCTGCTGAGTTCTGCGGAATCGAAGGCCGGGCGGCCGGATATCAGCTCATAGAGCAGAATGCCGAGGCTATAGACATCGCTGCGGGTATCCACATCGATGCCGCCGCTGGCCGCCTGTTCCGGACTCATCGAGGCGAGCGTGCCCATCGGTTGTTCACCCGCTTCGGTCAGGCCGGGTGTCAGTTCCGAATGATCGGTGGCCTTGGCGATTCCAAAATCAATGACCTTGGGCTGGGGCTTGCCGTCGTGGATCGAGACAAGGACGTTCGATGGCTTGATGTCGCGGTGGATCACGCCTTTCTGATGGGCATGCTGGATGGCTTGGCAGACTTCGATGAACAAGCCGAGCCGCTGCCGGATGGGGAGCCGGTGTTCATCGCAAAAATCCGTGATTTTGCGCCCGCTCACCCACTCCATGGCAAAATAGGGTCGCCCGGTTGGCGTGGCGCCGGCGTCGAGCACATGGGCGATGTGCGGATGATCCATCATCGCGAGCGCCTGGCGCTCGATCTCGAAACGGGCGATCACGCGTTCCGTGTCCATGCCGAGCCGGATGACCTTGAGAGCCACGCGCCGACGCACCGGTTTATCCTGTTCGGCAAGGTAAACCACGCCGCAGCCTCCCTCGCCGATGCGCTCCAACAGCCGGTAGGGGCCGATGCGGTCGGTGAAATCGGAGGGATCATCCAAGGGCGGGGTGGTCGGAAACGGCTCTGCAACAGCCGTGCAGGCCTCGGCGATCCCGGAAAAATAATCGTCGCTCTGCCGGTAAGCATCCAACAGATTTTCCAGACGCCCACGCATTTCGGGCCGGCCGGCGCAGGTTTGGTCCAGGAAGGCGCGGCGCGTCGGTTCATCGCCGATCTGCAGGGCGGCGTCGAACAGCAGCATCTCGATCTCGCGGGAAGCGTCTTTCATGATGCATTTTCGCCGGAGATTTCCTGGCTGTGGATCATGGTCAACAGGGTGGATTTTGCATAGGTCCACCGGCGCTCTACGGTGCGCTCGGTGACGCCGAGGGACTCCGCCACCTCGCGGTTGGTCAGCCCGCCGAAAAACTTGAGGATGACCACGCGGGCGCTTTCAGGATCCTGTTGTTCGAGTTTTTTCAGGTTTTCATCGATGCACAGCAGCCTGCTCTCGGGTGTCTCGGCGGCGTTTTTCACAGGCACGAGATGCTCCATGTTCGATTGCAGCATCGAGTTCCGACGGCGTTTGCGGCGGGCGCTTTCCACCAGGATGCGGCGCATGGCCAAGGCGGCGGAGCGGAAGAAATGTTCGCGGTCGTTCCATTTGCGTTCGTCGCGGATGGTCAGCTTGATCCATGCCTCATGGACCAGGGCGGTGGGCTGGAGCGTCAGTCCATCCGCCTCGCGGGTCATGCGGTCGGCTGCCAGGCGGCGCAATTCGTCATAGACCTCCGGCAGCCAGCGCGCCGATCCCGCACGGGAATCGAAGATAGGCTCGTCGGGTCGATGTTTCGCGCTCATCCTAAGAACCCAGATTGATGGCAATACGGCAAGATGGCACGCGAATTCTTCACCGCCTGCTTTACGACATCCGCCACATGCAGGTCATGGAGGGCGACATCATCACCACGATCCGCGCCCACCGCCCGCATTTCTCCCACTGCCACACCGGCGGCTGCCCCGGCCGCAACGAGATCGACGCGACCCAGGAACTCAACTACCCCGCCATCACGCGCGCCATCGCCGCCACCGGCTACAAGGGCTACGTCGGCCATGAATTGATCCCGAAAAGTTCCGACAAACTCGCCAGCCTGATTCAGGACATAGGGATTTGCACGGTGTGAGGGCTCACATCCTGAAATCCTCGCCGAGGTAGTATTTCCTGGCGATAGGGTCGTTGACGAGCTCTTCGGAAGCGCCTTCGAGGATGACCTTGCCGTCGTGGATGAGGAAGGCGCGGTCGGTGATGGATAGGGTTTCGCGGACGGAGTGGTCAGTGATGAGGATGGCGAGGCCGTCCTTTTCGCGGAGGTCGCGGACGATGCGCTGGATGTCCTCGACAGCGATGGGGTCAATGCCGGCGAAGGGTTCGTCGAGCATCAGCACCTTGGGATCGGAGCAGAGCGAACGGGCGATGGCGAGGCGGCGTTTCTCGCCGCCGGAGAGGGTGATGGCGAGGGATTTCGAGAGCTTCGTGATGCCGAAGCGGTCGAGAAGCTCGTGGGCGCGGGCTTTCTGATCGGCGCGGGAGAGGCCGGGTCGGGTCTCGAGGATGGCGAGGAGGTTGTCGAGGACGGAGAGCTTGCGGAACACGGATTCCTCCTGCGGCAGGTAGCCGAGGCCGAGGCGGGCGCGGCGGTGCATGGGCAGCTTGGAAATGTTCTGGCCGTTGAGATGCACCGTGCCGTCCTCCGCAGGGATCAGGCCGGCGATCATGTAGAAGGAGGTGGTTTTCCCGGCTCCGTTGGGCCCGAGCAGGCCGACGATTTCCTTGGGCTGGACAGTGACGCAGACGCCATCGACGACGGCGCGCCCACCGTAGGTTTTGCGCAACCCCTGGGCGGAGAGGACGGCGTTATCGGTGTTCTTGCAGGTGGAGCCGGGATCGTGCACGGGAGAAACTTTAAACTTTAGATTTTAAACCAGAAGGAAGAGGTCAGTTTCCCTTCAGGTTGAGGTTGCCGCCCATTTCCCAGTTGCCTTGGGTGGAGAAGGAACCATCTGTGAGGAGGCGGAGAGTGAGGTTCGGTTGTTTGGCGCGGGCGAAATAAGCTCCCTGTTTCACCCAAGGGTAGCCGCCATGGATGATAATTTCCCCGGTGGGAATGTCATAGGTCAGAACCGCGCCGCTGGCCTGCACGGCATCCTTGCCGCCGACCGCTTTCTGGTCGATGAGCACCGCACCCTCCGCGACGAGTTTTTGCACATCGCCGAAGTTGCCCATTCCACCTTGCGGATCGGCTTTGTCTTTCGCTTCCTTTTTCTCCGGCTTTTTCTCGAAGAAAACTTTGAGCTGCTGCACGCCACTTAGGGTGAAGCGCGGGTCGGTGACCTTCACGTTTTTCAGATAAACGAGGACACCCTCATCCGAATCGAAATACATCCCGCCTTCGCATGTGATCAAGGTATCCTCGGGACCCGGATTCACTTCGAGCGGCTTGGCCTCGGATTCCCCGGCGGGTTCCTCCGCGGCGATGTTTTTGATGTCGCTTGTGCTGATAAATTCCAAAGCGGCGGCGGATGCCTTTTTCCCCTTCTCCAGCGTATCGTTGAAACTCGCCTGCGTGGCGGCGGAGCGCTTGTCCATTTCCGGTTTCGCGGGAGCGGCGTCGGCCTTGATCGCAGCGAGCTCCTCTTCGGAAACGAAGGCGGGAGGGGCGGCGACGAGCGGCGAAGGCGCGAGGCAGAGGGCGACGAGCGCGGCGGCGGAAAATGGGCTACTGTTCATGGAGGTGGCGGTGGGAGAGGCGGAGATCCAGGTGGTCGCAGGGCCTTTCAGGAAACCCTCACCTTCCCGCAAGGAATACACAAGCCCCCCGCCACGAGCAACCAACCTGTCGGAAGTGATTTCCACAGGTTCGTTCGCGAAAATGCGGGCCTTCGCCTGATCGAACAACACGTTCTCCATTTTCACTTTGCCGCGCAGGCTGCGGTCGGGGTTGAAAAAACGGATCATGACATTCTCGCCCTGCACCCGCTCGGAGTCGATCAAGGTCATGGTCTCCGCCTTCATGTCACCCACCAGCTTGCGATCCTTGTCGTAGCGCGGCAGCAGCACGCCCTTGAGCACGCTGCCATCCGGCAACAGGGATACCGGATTTTTCTTTATATCCGGCGACGTTCCCTGGGCATGAAGCGCGGGCGCGGCGAGCAGGAGGATGGAAAAGAATCGGATCAATGTTTGGAAATGTTCGTGTGGATATCGGCAAAAACCTAACTGCTTCGCCCCGGCAGACAATCGCAATGTCTGCCCAACTCACCGAAGCTTCGAATAAGCGGGGTTGATTCGTCCGCGCGGCGCGGTGATGCTCCGCGCATGAAACCAAAGGTTGGCGAGATGGCACCGGATTTCACCACAACGGTGGTGGATGGGGAAACGGAGACGGAACTCACGCTCTCGGCTTTGCGCGGAGAGACGGTGGTGCTCGTTTTTTACCCGAAAGACAACACGCCGGGCTGCACGATCCAGGCCTGTTCGCTGCGCGACCATTGGGCGGAGCTCAAGGGCAAGGCGCGGATCTTCGGAGTCAGTGCGGATGGTGCGGCGAGCCATAAGAAATTCATTTCCAAACGGCAACTCCCCTACCCGCTCATCGCCGATTCCGAAAAGACGCTCTGCGAGGCTTACGGCGTGTGGGGGAAAAAATCATTCATGGGGAAATCCTTCATGGGCGTGGAGCGGAGCACGTTCGTGATCGGCCCGGACGGTCGCATCAAGGCGGTCTTGGAAAAGGTCTCGCCCCTCAGCCACACGGAGAAGCTACTCGAAATCCTCGGATGAGCGGAAAACGGCAAACGAACGACCACCCCCACATCGGCCTCGCGGTGTTTTCCGCCGGGGCGATGGCGCTTGCCTTGGCGGCGGGGCTTACTTTCCTTGGGCTAATGGGGAAAGTGGATGCTTTAATGGAAAGCATGTTCTCCCTGAAAGGCATGGCATCCGCCCCCAATTCCCTGAGCGATTTCCTGCTCTGGGGCGGCTCCGCTTTGCTCGCTTTCCTGCTCCCCGCCGTCATCCTCAATGTTCCCGGCCTTTGGCGCAGGCTGGTAATCTGGAGCCTCACCTTCGCGCTGACCTTCGCGTGGGGGCCGGTGCTTTTGCTGGCCGCGCACAAGCCACAAATCGGAGTGGCGTTGGTCGCCGTCCTCTGGTCAGGCTTTTGCGCGATGGTTTACACCACCAACCACGTCCTGCCCGTGGACAAACCCCACCCGAAACACCATGGCGCAAGCTGATTTTCCCGTCCCCGTCCGCATGCTCATCGACGAGCTGAAACGCCTACCCGGCATCGGCCCGCGCAGCGCCGAGCGGATGGCCGTGTGGCTCCTGCAAAACAAAAAGGCCGAGCCGAAAATCCTCGCCGAAGCGCTGGTGAAAGCGGAGGAGGAGATCATCCCCTGCCCGGCCTGCGGATTTTTCGCGACCCGCGAAAGCTGCGGCATCTGCGACGACCCGAAGCGCGACGACTCCCTCCTCTGCGTGGTTGAGCAAGCGACCGATGTGATCCCGCTGGAGCGCTCGGGCGCGTTCAGGGGTCGCTACCATTGCCTCGGCGGGAAACTCTCGCCGCTCGACCGTGTTTCCCCGGAAGACCTCAACATCCCCTCACTGATACGGCGGGTGGAAAACGGCGGCGGCATGGAGATCATCCTCGCCCTCGGCGCGGATGTGGAGGGCGAGGCGACCTCGAATTACCTCGCCGACATGATGCGCGGAAAGCCCGTGAAGCTCACCCGCATCGCGCAGGGCCTGCCCGCCGGCGGCGGCCTTGAGCACGCCGATGAACTCACGCTGATCCGGGCCATGCAGGGGCGGCGGGATTTCTGATGGTGCGAGCCAAGGAGGGTTTCAAACAACCTTCCTCATCTTCGCCGCCTTCAGCATGCCGCAGCCGGCGGCGACATCGATGCCGCGGCGCTGGCGGAAGGTGCACGGGATGCCCGCTTCGCGCAGGGTTTCCTGGAAGGCGCGGCCGGATGAACTACTATGGCCATCGTAGCCTTCGGTGGGGTTCAGCGGGATGAGGTTCACGTGGCTGTCGATGCCCTCCAGCAGGATGGCGAGGCGGCGGGCTGTTTCCTGCGAATCGTTTTTCCCGGCGATGAGGGTCCACTCGAAAAAGATGCGTTTCCCGGTGTCGCGCGAGTAGCTGCGGCAGGCGGCGATGAGGGTTTCGAGATCCCATTTCTTGCTGGCGGGGACGAGGGCGGAGCGCTCCGCCTCGGTGGAGCCGTGGAGGCTGACGGCGAGGCGGTAGGGGCGTTTCTCCTCCGCCATGCGCAGGATGTTCGGGACGTAGCCGACGGTGCTGATCGCGATGTGCGCCGGGCCGATCGCGCAGCCGCGGGTGTCGGAAACGATGTCCATCGCTTTCATGACGGCATCGTAATTGTGCAGCGGCTCGCCCATGCCCATGAGGACGAGGTTGCGGAGGCGGCGGTGCGGATGGCTGGCGGCGAGGACGCGGCGGACGTGCAGCACCTGAGCGACGATCTCCCCGGCGGTGAGGTGTCGCACGAAACCCATTTGCCCCGTGGCGCAGAACACGCAGCCCATGGCGCAGCCGGCCTGCGAGCTGACGCAGGCGGTGAAACGGCCCTCATATTCCATCAGCACCGTCTCGATCACCTGGCCATCGGCGAGGCGGAGCAGGTATTTGCGGGTGAGGCCGTCGGAGCTATGGATTTCCTCCGCCTGTTCCGGGAGATCGATGAAATGGGATTTCCCTGCGCCGACATTTACCGCGACCCATTTCGCCAACGGCGGGGAGAGCGTGACAGTGGCGGGATCGGCGGCGGCCTGACGGTGGATCGTGCGCCAAAGCTGCTTGGCGTGGTGGGCGCGCACGCCGTCGGCGGCGAGAACGTGTTCAAGCTCGGCAAAGGTGAGGCCGAGTAGCGATTTTCCGGAAACACTCACGGCTCAACGGGAAGGGCGCGGGGCGCGGGTGGCTCCTCGACGGGCGCGGCTTTCAGGACCCCGGGTTCCTCTGGGATGGGCGTCGCCTTGGGCGGCGCGGGCTCCGGGATGATGTTGGGTTTCACCATGACAGCCTTCGGCGGAGCGGGTTCAGGTGTGGGCGCGGGCGGAGGTGTCGGCTCGGGCACGGGGCGGGCTTTCGGGGTGATCTTGACCGGCTCGTCAGTGGGCGGGGTTTTCCGCATGCGGATCTCGACCCGGCGGTTGGGAGCCTGCGCGTCGGCGTCGCCTTCCACCACCAGCGGCTGCGATTTCCCGAAGCCCCGGGTGATGATGCGGTCGGGGTTCATACGCATCGAGGAAACGAGATATTGTTTCACCGATTCGGCGCGCTTGCGGGAGAGCTCGATGTTGAACTTCTCGCCGCCGATCAGGTCGCTGTGCCCTTCGATCCAGCAGTAGAGGTTCGGGTTCTTGTCGATGAGCAGGGCGAGTTTCATCAGGCCGACCTTGGCGCTCTCGCGGAGTTCGGCGCGGTTGAACTCGAAGAGCAGATCGCTGGGGAGGAGGGTTTTCTTGGAAAGCAGGATGTTCGGCGGCAGGTCGAGCAGTTCGTCGAGCGATTCGACGCCTTCGAGCTTGCCGTTGTCCACGAGGCCGTTGTTGCCGCGCTTGATCAGGTCTTCGGTGAATTTTGTCATCTCGCCGTCATCCACCTGCACCGCGCCGGGATCGACGGTGATCTGGCCAACGGCAGCCGGTTTCAGCTCCGTTTCCATGCGCCCGAATTCGGGCAGATCCGCTTCGAGGTCGAAGTTCGAGGAAACCGTGGTGTCCGAAGCGTCGAGTTCGCCTTCCGCCAGAGGGCTGGAAATTTTCAGTGCGTAGGCGGGATCGACCACATCCGGGGTCATGTCGATCTCGGTGTCCTCGGGCAAAAGGTCGAGCAGGTCCACCTCCTCCAGCAACGCGGCGGATTCGTTGGGCGGGGTGATGGTTTCCTCGGGCGGCAAGGCGCGCTCCGGCTCGTAAGGCCTCACCTCCACCTGGCGGACGTTGATTTGCCCGGTGGCAATCTCCTCCGGCTGCTGGATGCCGAGCGCGATTTTCACATGATCCAGGGCGAAAAACACCAGCACATGCAGCAGGATGGAGACGAACATCGCCGCCGTCGCCCAGCGACCGAGGTGTTCGGATCCCGGGAGGCGGTAGGTGTCCACATCGCGCGTGTCGCTCCAGCGATACCCTTGCTCCATGGGGGCATCATAAACCATGGAAAGACGCTGGCAATGCCGGAAAAAAACGGCTATACGCGGATCGGCATCAGAAATGCTGAATCAACCCTATCCCCGTAAAACAATGCCTGCCAAGAAAACAAGCAAGAAGGTAGCGGCCAAAAAGGCCGCTGTGGAAGCAGAGCCTGCCAAAAAAACCGTGGCAAAAAAAGCGGCCGCAAAAAAAACCGCCGCCAAGAAAGCGGCCGCGAAAAAAGCTCCTGCCAAGAAAACCGCCCCCTCTATCGAGGCCGTGGCCAAGGCCGCTTACCTGAACTATCGCCGCCGCGTGGAGCAGGGTCTGCCCGGCTGCCATGACAGCGACTGGCTGGAGGCCGAGCGATCCCTGCAGGATTGACCCGCAGTCGCAGGCCTCCTGTCCATCCCCATTGGGTATTCCCGGCTACGAAACCACTTCTCTGGAACTCGGAATCGCGTGTCTGGCAGGGCTACTCGCATGATTCGCCACTTGTCACCAACCCTCTCGCTTCCCGCATTTGGCATTGAAGGGAGAAGGATCACCTACATCTCACTGCACACCCAAACACAAGCCCCTCCTCCCATATACCTTTGCCTGATTCCCAACTTGAAGGTTTTCGTTATGGATGCGACCGCATGAAGAATGTGAGCCAACGGAACCGATACCGTAACCTGTCGGCAAGCCGTCTTTCTCAAACTCATCCGCGCCCTCCTGCGTGATTTTCCTCAAAGTGGATGGACATCCGATCGTCCATCTCCGCTTCGATTCGGTTGCCGTCGAATTCCTCTGCGGTTTCAATCCGGACACGCGATACCCCGAAACCCACGCATTGGGACAAAAATAAGCCGGGTCGCATTTTTGCGATTGTCATTTCAAAAGAAAGATAGAAGGTTCGGTGAAGTTGATTAAATGCGCTGTCAGTAGGCTGGCTTATGCAAGCACTGAACGGATCTTTTCCGATCCAGCACGCCACTCCCCCGGTGCTGCGCCATCTTCGCCTGTTTCATTGCTTTTCCGCGCCCACCCCTATGAACCCCAAACCCGTGAACACCACTATCGAGGTCATGCAACCCGCACTGTTTGAAGAATCGCCCGCCGTCGCCCTTACCAAGAAAGCCAAACGCACAAGCACCCAAGCCATCGAAGAATTCGGCCTGAAAGCGCCTTCCAAGCATGGCAAAAACTACGTTCTGGACACAAATGTGCTGCTCCATGACCCGGCTTGCCTGGAGCGTTTCAAGGAGAACCATCTGTGTATCCTGGTGGATGTGCTTGCCGAACTGGACAAATTCAAGGGCGAGCAAACCGAGCGCGGAGCCAACGCCCGCCGCGTTCACAGGCGCCTGACCGATATTTTCGCAAGCTCCCCCGCTGTCACCCGCGGCGTACCTACGGAAGGCGGCGGCACGATCCGTCTCGTGATTTACGATCCCGATGCCTGCCCGGACAATTCCGACCAACTCAAGCAGTTCTACCGTATTTTCCCCGACCGCGAGCGCGTCGATCACCGCATTCTCGCGGCCTGTTTCCTCCTCCGGCAGCACAATCCGGATGGTCACGTCGCGCTCGTAACGAAAGACATCAACCTCCAGCTTAAAGCCCGCGCCGTCAGCATCGAGTGCCAAGACTATCTCAACGACAAGGTCGATGCCCGCGAGGTATCGAACTACGAGGTACGCCGCGTCGAAGTGGATTCCGCCGAGTTGCACCGCTTCGCCAGCAGCGGCGAGCTTGCGATCGAAGAGGAGCGCCGCCTTGGGATTGCGATCAACGAATACGTTCTGCTGGCCTGCGGCGAAAAGCAGACGATTCCCGCGCGCCTCCATTTCAGCGGCAGCTTCGTGCGCCTCAACATCCCTGAAGTCCTGAAAATCCCCGACGGCCAGACTCTGAAGCCGCTCAACCTCGGCCAGCGCTGCCTGATCGACGCGTTGCTCAACCCGGACATTTCCCTCGTCACCTGCTACGGCCACGCGGGAACCGGCAAGACCCTCGTCGCCGTCGCCGCCGGCCTGCATGAAATGTTCAACCGCCGCTACAACGGCATCACCGTGAGCCGCCCGGTCGTTTCCATGGGCGATCAGCTCGGCTTCCTGCCCGGCTCGCTCGATGAGAAAATGCGCCCCTGGCTCCAGCCCATTCACGATGCGCTCGATCTCCTGATGCGCCCCAACGTCCCGCTCGGACCAAAGCGCAAGCAGCCCAAACCGGGTGATGCCGTCACCGCCAAGAAACCCTACGAACTCCTCATGGAGCAGGGCATCCTGGAAATCGAAGCCCTCTGCTACATCCGGGGCCGCTCGATCCCGAACCGCTTTTTCATCCTCGACGAGGCGCAGCAGCTCACCCCGCAGGAAGCGAAAACCATCGTCACCCGCATGTCGCGGGACTCGAAGCTCGTCCTCGTCGGCGACCCCGCGCAGATCGACAACCCTTACGTGGACAGCCGCAGCAACGGTCTCGTTTACACCCGCAACCGTCTCAAGGGCCAGCCCTTCGTCGCCCACGTCGCCCTCAACCGCGGCGAGCGCTCCGAACTCGCCGAGGCGGGAGCGCAGCTGATGTAATTGCAGGCGGATGATTTCAAGGGTTGTCGGAAAACGCGATCAAAGCTAGAACTCCGAGAATGAATTACCCGACGAGATTCCAGCAAAAGACCCTGTGGAGCGCCCTCACCGGCGTTGCCATGCTCGTTCTCGGTGCGCTGCTTGTCGGGCTGGTGTGGCTGGTCGGCCAGATCTTCGGTTTTTTACAGCCGGTTCTGGTACCGCTGATCGTAGCGGGAATCATCGCGTATCTGCTCGATCCGGTCGTGAGGCTTCTGGAAAAACGCGGGTTAAGCCGGCTGTGGTCGGTGATCACTGTGTTTCTGGCCACGCTGGTTGTCATCACCCTGCTTGTGGCGGCCGTGCTTCCGGCGATCCAGGGCGGACGGAGCTTTTTCAAGAAGATCTTCTCCAAACCCGTGGTGGCGGAAAGTGTGGGCGCGGTGGCGACGCCGGTGGAACAAACCCCGAGCGAGGCGGCCACGGAGGAAGTGACAGATCCGGCGGAAGGCGGCGCCTTGGAAAAAGCCCTGCTGAAAGCCGATGAGGAGCCGGATCTCGCACCCGCATTGGCTCGCGCACTCCACAATTTGCGCGGCCAATACAAGGATGGTCCGGTGGGTTGGTTATTGACCGAAATCACCGACGGCGGCGAGCCCATCCTGTATGCCAACGGCTCGCGGACGCCTGATTCTCTCGATTTCTTCTGGCGCACGCGAGCAGGGCGCACACTCTTCGAATACAAGGGCGAGATCCTGGAAACGGGGAAACGATGGCTTTCGGTAGGCTCCACGAAGATCTTCGGTTTCCTGGGTCTGGTGCTGGGCATGATCATGGTGCCGATTTACCTTTTCTTCTTCCTGAAGGACTCCGCCTCGATTCGCGACCACTGGCACGAATACGTGCCCTTGCGCGCTTCTCACTTCAAAACGGAGCTCGTCTCCACGCTTCAGGAAATCAACGGCTATTTGATCTCCTTCTTCCGCGGGCAGGTGGTGGTGGGCGTGATCGACGGCATACTGGTCGGCGTCGCCCTGTTCATCTTCGGTCTTCCCTATGCCCTACTGATCGGAGTTTTCATGGCGATCTTGGGGATTATCCCATACATCGGGAACATCCTGTGCCTGATCCCCGCCTGCATCATCGGCTATCTCCATGCCCAGACCGTATCGCCATTCGGCCTGGAGCCGTGGCCCTACGTGGGTTGCGTGGTGCTGATTTTCGCCGGCGTGCAGCAGATCAACTCGCTCTTGACCGCACCGAAAATCGTGGGCGATTCCGTGGGACTTCACCCCCTCACCGTGATTTTCTCGATGTTGTTCTGGTCTCTCGTTCTGGGTGGTTTCGTGGGCGCGCTCCTAGCTGTGCCTCTATCCGCTGCGGTAAAGGTCATTTTCCGGCGGTATTTCTGGGAGAGGACTCTGCGCGAGCCGGAGTTGTCCGGATTCGCAAACTAAGACGATTTTCGGCTTTTTGAGGAAAGACACGCCCCGCTGGAGGTGTTACATAGTTCCCGATGTCCGATGAAGAAGATGTAAAACCCAAGGACGATGATACCGTCATTCTCCAAGCTTACGCGAAAACGCGCAAGAGCCTGATTGCCCGGCTCGACAACTGGGAGGATCAGAAAACCTGGGACGAGTTTTACCAAACCTACTGGCGACTCATCTACTCCGTAGCCATCAAGGCAGGGCTTCGCCCCGAGGAAGCCTTCGACTGCGTGCAGGAGACGATCCTCTCGATCGCGAAGCAGAGCAAAAAAAAGCTCTACGATCCCGAGCAGGGTTCCTTCAAGACCTGGCTGATGAACATGACCCGCTGGCGCATCAACGACCAGTTCCGCAAACGCAAGAAGGACACCGCGATGACCGGCGGGGAGTGGGAGGACGACCGCAAGACCGCCGTGATCGACCGCGTCGAGGATCCCAACGGCGATGTCCTCTCCCGCCTTTGGGACGTGGAGTGGAAAAAGAACGTCGCCGATGCCGCGCTCGCACGCGTGAAGGCACAGGTCTCCCCCAAACAATATCAGATCTTCGATTTCTACGTGATCCGTCAGTGGGACGCTCAGAAGGTGCAGGAAAAACTCAACGTGAGCATGGCTCAGGTCTATCTCGCGAAACACCGCGTCGGCGCTGTGCTGAAGAAGGAACTGGCGAAACTTGAGGACGAAATCGAGTGACCGATGGCCGCGCCCAACAGAACACACCCGAACATCCCGGACCACGACGTCCTCCGCAAGATCGGTGGCGGTGCTTATGGCGAGGTGTGGATGGCGCGGGGTGTCACGGGTGCGATGCGCGCCGTGAAAGTCGTCTGGCGCGAGGACTTCGATGACGAGCGCACCTTCGAGCGCGAGTTCGAGGGCATCCTGAAATACGAGCCGATTTCCCGCGACCACCCGGCACTGGTGAACATCCTCCACGTCGGCCGCAGCCCGGACGGCGTCTCATTCTACTACTACGTGATGGAGTTGGGCGACGACGTCGCCACCGGCCAGGAAATCAACCCTATCGAATACGAGGCGCGCACCCTGCGTCCTGACGGGAAATCCGGCGTCCGCCTGGAAACGGGCTTGTGCATCGATGTCGGCTTGCGGCTCGCGGAGGCACTCGATCACCTGCACTCCATCGGCCTCGCCCACCGCGATGTGAAGCCATCGAACGTGATTTTCGTCAACGGCAAGGCAAAGCTCGCGGACATCGGCCTTGTCGCCGCACGCGACCAGAGGACTTTCGTGGGCACCGAGGGCTTCGTTCCGCCGGAAGGACCGGGTTCCGCACAGGCGGATGTGTATTCGCTGGGAAAAGTCCTGTATGAGATCGCCACGGGCAAGGACCGGCTGGATTTCCCCGAGCTGCCCGACGAACTGCCGACCGGCCTTGACCGGAAACGCTGGCTGGATCTGAACCGCATCATCTGCGAGGTCTGCGAACCTCGCATCAGCAAGCGCAACATCTCCACCGCCGCCGATCTCGCCGCCGCCCTCCGCCATATCCAGCGTGGCAAACGCCGCCGCCGCCACGGACTCTCGATCTGGGGCACAACCTTGGTTTTACTGGGCTTTGCGGGATGGGCCTCCACCGAGGCGCTCAGGGACACCACGTTACTGCCTTGGAAGAAAGATCCCGCAAAACCCGCCGTACCCACCCCATACGGTTTGCTTCGCGTTGCCATCTTGCCGGAAGGTGCGGAAGTTTTTAAGGACGATGGCACCCCGGTAGGCATTACGCCCACTGAAACGCTACGCATCAAAGTGGGTAGCGAAGTGAATTACATCGTACGCAAAAAAGGCTACCGTCCCATGGCTGTCACCTCTGTGATCACGCCGGAATCGGTAAAAGACCCGATGATCATCTCCGGTGAGCTTCTCAATTTCTCCCCACCCGCCGCCGGGGAGAAGTGGGAAGATCACCTTGGTATCACTTACCTGCCACAGGGTGACGGCCATATTAGCTCCGGTTTCGCCAACAAGCGGGTGTGGGCGGATTTCATCAAATCATCGAAACGGTCTCCGCAAGGAGCCGAGTTCATCACCGTATCCGAAAACGGCAAACCCTCCGAGATCGTACTCACATCGCAGCCGGAAATGATCGCGTTTTGCGATTGGGTGCGCGCGGGTGGAATCCGGGATGGCTACCTCACCCAAGATCATGAGGTGACTGCGGAGTTGGAGCGTTCCTTCGATGACCCGAAACTCAGCGAACGCGCCAAACGTGAGCAGCTTCTGCCGTTTCGAATTCTAGTCCGCGAATTCACCTACGGCGGCATCCAATTGGTCAGCGACCCGCCGGGGGCTGAGGTTTATATGAACGGAGTCGCCGTAGGCGCGACGGATACCACCTTGCTCATCCCCAAGGTGAAACCTGGCGCCGTGGAGCTTCTTCTCATTCTGGAGGGCTTCAAGCCGCTCTCGCTGAAAACAAGCGTGAAAGCCGGCGAAAATCTACCCCTCAGAGCCGTTCTCGAGAAAAGCGAGGGCGTGGTCTTCGGCAAGCCATGGCAAAACGGAATGAAGATGAAATTCGAACCCGTCTCTCCGGATCTCATGGGTGCGGTCTGGGAAACGCGGGTCAGGGATTACCAGATCTTCCTTAACGAAACAAAACGAGAACACGACCCTCGCCCCGATTTCCCGCAAAATCCCGATCATCCCGTCGTGAACATCTCTCGCGACGATGCCATCGCATTCTGTGAGTGGTTGACACGCAAGGAACTCGATGAGGAACGCATCGCCCAATCCCATCACTACCGCCTCCCCACGGATCAAGAGTGGAGCCTCATGGCCGGCCTGAACGACGAGGAGGGCGAGGGTCCCGGGCAGCGCGACGCCTACAAACGCACCATCTACGCATGGGGCGCCAAGTGGCCGCCTCCCAACGCCATTGCGAATTATGCGGACAGCACCGCCGCCACGCTGCCCGGAGTTCCGCCCGAGCGTGTGATTCCCGATTATGATGATGGCTTTCCCCACACCGCACCGGTGGGTTCTTTCCCACCCAACGAACTCGGCCTCTTCGACATCACAGGCAACATTCAGGAATGGGTCTCCGATGATATCTCCTCGGCAGCAACCAGTTCTCTCGGCGTTGTCAGAGGCGCAGGCTGGAATAATTTCATCAAAGAGAATCTCCTTCTTGGCTGGCGCAACCCTGTGCCACCCACTTTCCGAGGTTCGTTCTATGGTTTCCGCATCGTGCTTTCCAGAGGCGACCCGGCCCCAGAGACGGATGAAGTTGAAAATTCCGCCAACCAGGAAGAATAGCCGATCAAATTATTTTTTCGATTTGGGATAATTCGCGTTCATTCGCACGCCAACGCGCATAAAAGTCCTCCGCAAACAATCACAACCATGGTTCGCATCCAGCTCCAATATCAAGGCGGTCTCCGCACCACCGCCACCCACGAGCCTTCGGGAAACACACTCAACACCGACGCACCGCTCGACAACAACGGACGCGGTGAAGCCTTCTCACCCACCGATCTGGTGGCCACCGCCCTTGGCGCCTGCATGGCCACTGTCATGGGGATCGTCGCGGAAAGAAAAGGCATCTCCATGGAAGGCCTTCGCATCGAAGTCCGCAAACACATGTCCGAGGACGCTCCAAGGCGCATATCCAAACTTGAGGTCGATCTCCACATGCCCGTATCCGCCTCCCATCCGGAGCGCAAACTCCTCGAAAGCGCCGCCCGCGGCTGCCCCGTCCACCACTCCCTCCATC
The DNA here is from genome assembly GCA_046051965.1 of Verrucomicrobiota bacterium. GTDB lineage: Bacteria > Verrucomicrobiota > Verrucomicrobiia > Verrucomicrobiales > Akkermansiaceae > Luteolibacter. Next base: position 11,758 of record JBJONG010000004.1, on the reverse strand, counting down.
CCGATATCGTAACCGTATTCAACTGGACTTGGTCCTGAAATTCTAATCCAACCAATCATGCACAACGTCCTAATCATCGGCGCCGGCGGAGTCGGCAGCGTCGTCGCGCACAAATGCGCCATGCTTCCCGAAACATTCGGCCAGATCACCCTTGCCTCCCGCACCCTTTCCAAATGCGACGATATCGCGGCCTCCGTGAAAAACCGCACCGGTCGTGAGATCGCCACCGCCAAGGTCGATGCCGACGATTCCGAGGAGACCGCAGCCCTTATCGCCAAAACCGGTGCGAAGCTGCTCATCAACGTCGCCCTCCCCTATCAGGATCTCAATCTCATGGACGCCTGCCTCAAAGCCGGTATCCACTATATGGACACCGCGAACTACGAACCGCTCGATGTCGCCAAGTTCGAGTATTCCTGGCAATGGGCTTATCAGGAAAAATTCCAACAAGCCGGTCTCTCCGCACTACTCGGCTCCGGCTTCGATCCCGGCGTCACCAACGTTTTCACCGCATGGGCGCTCAAACACCACTTCGATGAAATCCACACCCTCGACATCATCGACGTGAACGGCGGCGACCACGGGCGCGCCTTCGCCACCAATTTCAACCCGGAGATCAACATCCGTGAAGTCACCGCCGAGTGCCGTCACTGGGAGGACGGGAAATTCATCGAAACCGCGCCAATGTCCCTCCACCAACCCTTCTCCTGCCCGGACGGCGTCGGCACCTACGAGATTTACCGCATGTATCACGAGGAGCTGGAGTCCTTGGTGAAACACATCCCCACCATCAAACGGGCCCAGTTCTGGATGTCGTTCTCGAAAAATTACATCAACCACCTCCAAGTGCTCCAGAACGTCGGCATGACGCGTATCGACGAAGTGGAATACAACGGCGTGAAAATCGTGCCTCTCCAATTTCTCAAAGCCGTCCTGCCGAATCCCGGAGACCTCGGCGAGACCACCAAGGGCAAAACCTGCATCGGCAACGTCATCACCGGCGTGAAAAACGGCCAGCCCAAAGCGATCTACATCTACAACATCTGCGACCACGAGGCCTGCTTCGCGGAAGTCGGCTCCCAGGCCATCTCTTACACCACCGGCGTCCCGGCCATGATCGGTGCGAAGCAGATGCTCAGCGGTGGCTGGGCAAAACCCGGTGTCTGGAATATCGAGCAGCACGACCCCGATTCCTTCATGGCGGATCTCAACGCAAACGGCCTGCCTTGGCAGTTCATCGAGCTCACCCCGGAACAAGCCGCCCATTTTGATGTCGCCGCAAACAACTGAGCACCCGCAAGTTGTGGTTTTCTGTGAAATTCCAAAAAAATCACGCCTGCGGTTACATAGTATTGCGAAAAACGATTTGGAGTCCGAATTTTCGCTTGTATCGAGGCTGTGAAGAGTCAGATTGGCTGTGTGCGCACCACACAAAAAAACCTCCTTTTCGCCGCTACTCTTGGACTTATGGCCAGCACGTCACATGGCCAAGTCGCTTTCAACATGACTGCCAACTCCACTGGCAATTACCGCCAGTCCGCGACTGGTGGTAATTTCGAAGGTGGCACCTTTGGTATGACAGTGAGAGACGGCCAAGCCTTTTTCGACGGTTGTGATGGCCCTAGGTTTTACTCCCCCAGTATACCGTGCCCGCTGGGTGCCACAGGCTTCGTTTCACGGGGTATCGTAGACGATCCGCTGCTCAATGGAAATGGCCCCTATTATAGTATCTCCTCAATCACGCCGGCAGCGTTGCTACTACCGTTTGCGGCGCAGAGCGCACTCCTTGTCTCCGCCCCACCATCCTTGTTGCCTCGACCGCTTCTCGGATTTGAAGATCAGTGTCTGAGCGTTTTCTACAACCTGCAGACGACATCCGTTCGTCAGTATCCCATCAGCCTGTATACATTCACCCGCGGCTACACGGCGGCAGAGCGTGCACGATTCGATGGCGAGGTGGTTCCCGGAACTTACCGCTACAATTTCGCCAGCCTCAAAAACGCAGCGGTACCTCAGGTTCTGGAAATCAATCAATTCCCAATGATCGATGGATATCGTAAGATCAATAATCAGCCTCGGGGCTTCCGGTTTACCAATCTCACTTTTGATGCCGACGGCTTTGCTTTGCTAGATCCGCTGGAAATCAACACCCTGACTTGGGAAGGCAATACCACCAGCTACATTTCCCCGGTATCGGATGCCCTTTATCTCTCCATCAAGCCACTCACCGACCCGCTTGATCCACTATCGGCTCCCGATTTGACAGCGGAGACACTTTTTCCAAGCTTTACCTCGAACGGCGATTCTCGGATCATTTTACCCAGTTCTCTGGACACCAGTTTCACCTTGCCCCCCAATTTCGTCGATCCCGGCGAAACAGGTTTGTTCGACATGGAGTTCATCATTAGCAGGCCTACCTCACCATTGGTCTTCGAAGCTGCGACACGACGCTTCCGCCTGCCTGTGAGAATGATCAACAACCTCCCCAGCGTGATGCGTGCGATCGCTCCTCCCGGCGCGACTGCCCAGCAATTGGCTGCGGATTCTGATCTCGACGGTGATGGTGTGAACAACTTCACCGAGTGGGCATTTGGTTCAAACGCGGCGTCTAGCGATAGCGTTCCCGTTTCACCTGCTGTCCGAGTGGTTTCTTCCGGAGGCCCAGCTCTATTGGATGCATCCGGCGCTGCCGATGTCCTCGAGTATAGTGTTCCCAAGGTGAAAAATGCCGTGCCACGCTTGAAATATTCCATTGAGTATACCGAAAATTTGAAAACATGGTCTGCCATCAGGTCGGATGATCCTGATTGGATTCTTACGGATGGTATCGGTGAACTCAAGGTCACCAGTTCTTCTTCCAACACGAAAACGGGTGGCTTCTTCCGCGCGAAAGTTGAGTTGGCTCAATAGATTTACCCCAATCTTCCAGCCGCGCACTTTCTCAAAGGTGCGCGGCCTTTTTTTGTGAGACAATAAGACAGTGCTTCGAAATCCTTAAAGTGATCGATTCAAAAGCGGTCTTACGCCCGCGCTTACCGCCCAAAGGGCTTGCGTATCATAGCCCACGGTTGGCGCTGCATCGCGGAGCCTGCCCCGGGTAATGGCCAAGAAGACATCCCAACGTGTATCTGTGTCCATCTGCAGTTAAAATCTCCCTTGTGCATGAACCCTGGTTGTTTTCCTGAGCGGCGTTGGTCACGGCATGGACACACCCCGATTGGGTTGGTGCAACTATCGATCCATTTAATGATTTCGCAGCACTAGCCAAGGTTTGTGTAAACCGCTTGGACATCATCGTCATCCTCGATCTTGTCGAGCAAGGCTTCAACATCTTCAATCTGCTCATCCGTAAGTTCGATCGGCTGTGTGGGCAGGCGCTGGAGACCGGATTTCGTGGGGGTGATGCCAGCCGTCTCGATCGCGGCGCTAAGGCTGGAGAAAGATGTATAATCGCCGATCACGGAAACCACACCTTCATCCACCGAGAGTTCCTCAAGACCTGCATCAATAAGCTCAAGCTCCAGCTCCTCAAGGTCTTTGCCCGCAGGTACCGGGAACTCGATCACCGATCTCCGGGTAAACATGAAATTCAGTGCACCGCTCGGAACAATCTCCCCACCGTTTTTACCAAGGATCACTTTCAGGTTTCCGATGGAGCGGTTCGTATTGTCCGTCGCGCATTCGATGTAGAAAAGGGAGCCATGCGGGCCTTTCGCTTCATAAGCTACTTCGGTGATATTGGCCGCATCATGGCCGGAGGCCCTTTTGATGGCGTTCTCGATATTCTCCTTAGACAGGTTCGCCGCCTTTGCATTCTGGATGGCGACACGCAATGACGCGTTCGAATCCGGGTCAGGCCCACCCGACTTCGCGGCGAGCGTGATGGATCGGGATAGCTTCGGGAAAACCTTGGACATCGTCGCCCAGCGCGACTCCTTGGCCCGTCTTCTGCACTCGAATGCCCTGCCCATGGCCGTAAGATCAGTTGGTCACGCGCATCGGCATGAGCACGTAGAGGAAAGAACCATCGATGCGAAGCACACCGGGACTCATCTCATCAATGAGATCCAGGTAGACGTTATCGGTATCGAGGGCGCGCAGCGGGGCTTGTAGGAATTCAGGATTGAAAGCGATCTGCATGTCCGGCCCGGTGTACCCGACCTCGAGGGTTTCCTGAGCCTCACCCACATCCGGCGAATTGGCAGTGACCTCGATCTGGTTTTCCGTGAAGATGAGTTTCACCGAGTTCGATTTATCCGAGGAAAGCAGGGATACGCGGCGGACGGTTTCGAGCAGATGCTCACGCGCGATCACCACACGCTCGTTGCTGTCGCCCGGAATCACCTGGCGGTAGTTGGGGTAGTTGCCCTCGATGAGTTTGCTGGCGAGGAAAGTGTCGCCGACGGTGAAGGAAATCTGGCTGTCGCTGAGCTTGACCTCCACCTCGCCGGAATCACCGAGCAAGCGCTGGATTTCCTGAACCGCCTTGGAGGGAATGATCACATCCGTTTCATGCGAAGCGGGAAATTCGAGATCCATGTCCGCCATCGCAAGGCGGCGTCCGTCGGTTGCAACGAGAGCCAGCTTGCCCTCGCGGAAAGAGGCGAAGATGCCGTTGAGCACGTAGCGAGTCTCGTCGGTGGAGATGGCAAACGCCGTCTTCTTCAGGCCGTTCTTGAGTTCAACCTGGGGAATCCTGAATGTTTTCGCGCCTTGGAAATCAGGCAGGGGAGGAAACTCCGAATCACTGAGGCCGATGATCTTGAATGTGGATGGGCCGCTTTTGATCGTGGCGTAGTTTTTCGCGTCAACGGTGACCTGAACCTCGCTGGAAGGCAGTTCTTTCACGATGCTGACAAGGCGCTTCGCGGGCAGAGTCGTCGCTCCCTCTTTCTCGACCGAGGCTTCCACCGAGCCGGTGATGCCCACATCAAGGTCGGTGGTCGTGAAAACAAGCCGCCCGCCCTTGGCGACCAGAAGCACGTTCGACAGAATGGGCAGCGTGGTACGGGAACTGACCACATGCTGCACTTTTTGCAAACCTTCTAGGAAAACGTCTTTTGAGATAGTGAACTTCATGGGAAAAGCGTTGTTGCTGGACTGATCTTCGGTTTTCGCAACCCATTGGCAAGCCCTCAGTCGGGCTGAAATCAAGAATCTTTCGAAGCCACCACAAGATATAGTGTGAAAGCTTGAGCAGGCTACATTTTCCAGCTCAGCGAATCCAATACCAAATCACAACCGTTACGACTGCAAAGTTGACAACCAATCTTTCTTAAGTGATTTTGGAATCTTGCATCGGCTATTCCACATCGACCGCTCCCGGTACCTGGTTTCCTTTACAATGGGGCTTATGCTCATGCTATCCACGGACAGCCAGGGCCAGATTGATGACGATCTCAATGGTTTGAGTGATATCTGGGAGGCGGCGCATCCGGCTGGCTTGGCTCCGGAGTCAGACGATGATGGCGATGGGGTTGGGAGCCTTCAGGAGGCCGCTGCAGGGACGAATCCGCATCGTTCAAGATCGCATCTACAGATCCGCGAATTCATTTTTGAAGAACCGAGCCGATTCATACACAGATGGCCAACCGTGGCGGGAATCCATTACCAGCCGATGGTCTCGCTGGACATGAGGAACTGGAGCCCAGTGGGTGCCGCCGTGATCGGAACCGGTGAGGAGCACGAACAGATCATTGATGCATCGGCAGTCATCTCTTCCGGCTCGATTCGCCGCACCCGCTGGGCGACCAATACATGGAATTTGAATCTTGTGAAGAGCTACGCCTCCTCCGCGAGCCCTCCTGCCCCGCTGGTCGAAGACACGCTTGCGCGTCTCCAAACGCCTCAGACCGACCCGGATATTGGAAACTACAGCCAGTGGCTGCGCGGATGGATCATCGCGCCAGAGACGGGAAATTACACTTTCTGGATCGCAAGCGATGACAACTCGGAATTCTGGCTTTCCGCAAACAAGCAACCCTCCGGCAAAACCCTGCGTTGCTCGGTAAGCGGATGGACGGACACGGGGGAGTGGACGAAATATCCCGGCCAGAGATCCGCCACGATCCAGCTCACCGCAGGACAGTCTTACTACTTTGAAACCTTCCATCAAGAGGGCGGGGGCGGCGATCATCTGTCGGTGGCATGGACGCGCCCGGACATGGCGGAGGGGACACGGGAAATCATTGCGGGCAACGCGCTCGCCTCATCCGGCGATACGCTCGGAGACATGACCGCAAGAGGCAGCCGGCTGTTTTTCCGCCTCGAAGCCAAGCACACCGATTCCGATGGCGATGGCGTAAGCGATTACGAGGAGCATCTGTTAGGTATGGATCCGCTCAACCCCACCACCACCCCGCGCGTGGCGGACGGCACGGCGGCGCGGCGCATACTGGAAAGCCCGAGCACTGTGACGCTGGGGGTTTCCATCGCGAGGGCATACGAGGAAGGCGGCAAGGCCGCGCGCTTCATCGCGTTCCGCTCCGGTGGCATCGGCCCGCTCACGGTGCCGTATCAGGTTTCCGGCACGGCTGTTCCGGGCAGCGATTTCCGGGCGCTTTCCGGCACGGTGGTTTTTCCCCCGGGCGTTCGGTCGGTGCCCATCCCGGTCGTGCCATTGAATGATGGCGTCGTGGAAACCCGGGAAAACGTCACGCTCACCCTGCAATCCGGCAGCGGTTATGAACTCGGCAGTCCCACCGAGGCCTCCATCTCCATCGACGACGCGGCGGATATCCTCTACGTGGCTCAGCTCCGCAGCGCGCCGGGGCTGAATTCCGCCGGGAAAGGGATCGCATCGGTCAGGAAAGCCGGAAATTCGCTTTCAAGCGTGACGTCGCTGAATTTTGGCGGGCTCGGCGGTGCGCAGATATCTGCGGAGATCTATCGCTCCACCAACCAAGGACTCGGCGGCACGGTGGTGTTCACGTTCCCGCCCGGGCAGGTCGCTTCGCTGGATTGGAATTTCGCCGCAACCGGCGGTTTGACCCGCGCGGCGATCCTGAACGTGCTCGCGGACGGCGAGCTATGGGTGCGCGTCAACACGGCGAACGCGGGCGGATCGGAGATCATCGGGCAACTGCTTGCCACGCCGGGTTGGCAGTCGATGCCGCCGGTCGAGCCGGTGCCGCCCTCGCCGACCCATGCCACCAGCATTGGTGAAGCGGCGCGTTTCCTCACCCAAGCCACCTTCGGCCCGACCGAAGCCAGCCTCGCGGCGCTGAACGGCAACGCTTACGCGACATGGATCACAAACCAGATCGCCCTCCCGCCGAGTTACCACCGCGCCGCGATGACCGCCCGCACCGCCGAGCTGGTCGCGCGGGGCGATGAGGGGGGCGGCTGGCAGGGACCGCGCCAGGAAATCTGGTGGCAGCGCTCGCTCACCGCCCCCGACCAGCTCCGCCAGCGCATGGCCTTCGCCCTCAGCCAGATTTTCGTCATCTCGCAGTTCGGCGCGCTCGATGGCAGCCATGAAGGGGTCACGAAATACTATGACATGTTGCTGAAGCACTCCTTCGGCAACTACCGGGATCTGTTGGAGGATGTCACGCTCAGCCCGATGATGGGCACCTACCTCAGCATGATGCGCAACCGCAAGCCGGATCCCGTCACCGGCCACGAACCGGATGAAAACTACGCCCGCGAGGTGATGCAGCTTTTCTCCGTGGGCCTCAGCAGGACACACATCGACGGCTCGCTGATGCTGGACACCGAGGGCATGCCCATCCCCACCTACACGCAGGAGGAAACGGTCGGCCTCGCCCACATTTTCACCGGCTGGGGGCCGCATTACGATGAGGCGAATCCGCCCGAATGGAGCCCGGGGAATGTCGCTTCGAAAAACGACTGGTTCCTCTACGGTTACGACCAGCTACGGGAAATGTCGTACTATGCGGATTTCCACGACACCCAGCGCCATGTGATCCTCGGCGGCCATGTCATACCGGCGGGCACGAATGGCGTGAACCGCCTCGGCCGGGCGCTGGATACCATTTTCCAACACCCGAACACCGGGCCGTTCATGGCGAGGCAGCTCATCCAGAAATTCGTCACCAGCAACCCGAGCCCCGGCTACGTCGCCCGCGTCGCCGCCGTGTTCAACAACAACGGCTCCGGCGTGCGCGGCGATCTCGGGGCGACGATCCGGGCGGTGCTCCTCGACTACGAGGCGCGCGCGCTGGCACCGCGCCAGTCCTACAGTTTCGGCAAGCCGTCCGAGCCGCTGCTGCGTGTCTCCCGCGCCCTGCGGGTGCTGCCCGGAAACCTGCCGAAGCCCGGCGATCCGAATTATTTCATCAACCTCCAGTGGAACATGCCGGAACAGGCGCCGCTGCTTTCCCCATCGGTCTTCAATTTCTATCAGCCGGGATTCGCGAGTCCCGGCCCGATCGCCCGCGCGGGACTGCTCTCGCCGGAGTTCCAGATCTTCGGGGAAACCAACGCGCTGCGCCAGGCGAACCAAACTCTGGGCATGCTCTCGTGGGGCATCTGGACATCGGAAACCATGCCGTCCGGCACGGAGAATTATGTCTTCACTTTCGACTACGCGCCGCTGGTGGCCATCCTCAACACGCCGGGACTCACCCCGCAGCAGGCGCAGGGGAAACTGATCGACCACCTCGACGAGCGTTTCCTGTTCGGCGCGATGAGCCCGCAGCTCCGCTCGCAGATCCTCGCAGCCTTCGCCGCGCTGCCTTCGTGGTTCGATTACACCACGGAAAGACAGACCTCGCGCGCCCGGGCGGCGCTCTACCTTGTCCTCAACTCGCCGGAATTTTTCGTTCAGAAATGACATGAAACCCGAACCCTCATCCATCTCGCGCCGCCGTTTCATCGGCCAATCCGCCTGTTCCGGACTGGGGCTCACCGGATTGCTTTCCACGCTCGGCACTCTGCGGCTTTTCAACGCCACCCTCTCCGCGCAGGGCGTGCCGGAAGAGGATGATTCCAAAGTGCTGATCTGCCTGTTCCTCTTCGGCGGCAATGATTCCAACAACATGCTCGTCCCCCGCGACACCGCGTCCCACGCCACCTACGCGGCGGATCGCGGCATCCTCGCGCTGGGTCGGGACACGCTGTTGCCCATCGCCAATCCCGGCGGCGACGGGCGCGAATACGGCCTGCATCCCGCCATGGCTCCGCTGCTGCCGCATTACAACGCGGGCGACATGGCCATCCTCTGCAACGTCGGCACGCTCGTCGCCCCGATCACCAAGGCGGAGTTTCTCTCAGGTGGCGCGGCCATCCCTCCGCACCTTTTTTCCCACAACGACCAGCAGGTTCAGTGGCAGACATCGGTGCCGGATTCATCAAAAAAAGTCGGCTGGGGCGGTCGCATCGCGGATCTCCTGCAAGGGCTCAACGCAGGTTCGGACATCTCGATGAACGTCTCCATCGCCGGCTCGAATTTCTTCCAGGTGGGCGAACAGGTGCTGCAATACCACGTCACGCCGCAGGGCAGCATCGGGCTGGATGGGGCGGACTGGAATTGGTCGCCATGGCAGGAAACTTTCGCCCAGAACACCCAGATGCTCGGCCGCAGCTACGGCCACATTTTCGAGCAGGAATACGCGAACATCATGAAACGCGGGATCTCGAACGATGCCTTGCTGAAAGCCGCGATCGCCGCCAACCCGCTGCCCGCCGGAGTCGGCACGTTTCCCAACAGCACCAGCCCGGAGGGCGCCCTCAACCCCGTGGCGGGTCAGCTCCGCATGATCCTGCGCATGATCCACGCCCGCAAGGCGCTCGGCATGAAACGCCAGATTTTCTTCGCCGCGCTGGGCGGCTTCGACACGCATGACGCGCAGCTCGACGACCATGCGGCGCTGCTGCTGCAACTGTCCTCCGCCATCGCCGATTTCCAGACGCACACCGGCCAGCTCGGCATTGCCGACAAGGTCACGCTGTTCACCGCCTCCGATTTCAACCGCACCTACAACTCGAACGGCAAGGGCTCCGACCATGCGTGGGGCGGCCACCACCTCATCGTCGGCGGCGCGGTCAACGGCGGGCGGCTCTACGGCGAAATGCCCATCCTCAGCATCCAGGGACCCGACGACACCGGCACGCGCGGAAGCTGGATTCCGAAAGTCTCGACCGATGAGATGTCGGCGACCCTGGCCCGTTGGTTCGGCGTTTCACAGGGCGATCTGCCGCTGGTGCTGCCGAACATCAGCCGATTCGCGAACACCGATCTCGGCTTTATGCGGGCATGAACCGCAGGACGGGAATCATCGTGGGGCTGGCCATGGCTTTCGCCGCCTCGGCGCTGTTGCTGCTACGACCTGATCCGCCGGAAAACAAAAAACCTCCCGTCCCGAAGCGGGCACCCGTTCCCATGGTGAAACCCGGCGACGTGGCCACGCGTCCGTTGGAACCGCGCGATCTCCGGCAAGTGCCCTCGCATCCCCTCGCGGTCGCTTTCGGCGCGGATCCGGAGCTGGCCTCATCCGAACCGGCCAAGCTTTTGGAAATCCTCCGCTTCTACCGAATGGAGTTCGGCAGTTTCCCCGCAGGCCAAGAAAACGCCGACATCATGAACTCGCTGACCGGCAACAACCCCGGCAAGCTCCCCATTTTCCCCCGCAAGCATCCGCGCATCGACACCGCCGGACGATTGCTCGACGCATGGGGAAACCCGTTCGTTTTCCATCCGGTCAGCAGCCAGCAACTCGAAGTCCGCTCCCTCGGCCCGGACGGCGAGATTTTCAGCGACGATGACCTCGTCGCAGGCAAGCAACCCGAGCCCGCCAGGTGATGGGAGAAATGATTTTTTAAAATACCCTGATCCGGATGCCCGGCTGCGGCGGATTATGATTGTGGTCGCAACCACACTTATCACCAAGACAAAGCCAATGAAAATTCCATCCACCCCAGCATTCGCCGCGCTTGCGGCATTCACCGCGATGCCCGCCGCTTTTGCGCAAGACACCGCAGAACCCGTATTGCCCGAAGTGGCGATCTGCCCCGAGATAACCCTTATCGAAGAACCCGTGATCATCGTGTGCCCCGGGCTTGATGGAAGCGAGGAAACCGTTGATCTGGAGGTTGAAATCACGGAGCCGACAGGCAAGGAAGAGGAAATCGCGAACGAAGAGTTCACCGAGGAAGAGTTCACCGGTGAAACCGAAGAGGAGTTCGTCGAGGATTCCACAGAGGAAGTCACCGATGGCGAGGTCGTTGACATCACCGAGGATGGCGAAGGAATCGTCACCATCGGCGGATGGCCGGAAGGCGGCGTGCCGATCGAATGGATCAAGCGCGGCGGCGGGGAACTCGATAACCCGGATGTCATTTTCTACAGCATGGCAGGCGGGCCTGTTCTGCAAAACGTGACAGGCGGCGCCAGCCAGGAAGCCGGTTCATCTACGGGTAGCGCCGCTGCCCGCGTTCTGAACCAGGGAGAAACCGCATCTGATATCGAAAACAAGGTAACCAACGAAGCCGGAGTCGCCAAAGTCGCGAAGAAATCCACCGTGGCCATCGTGAAAGAGGGCCGCGTTTTCCTGCGCTGATTTTAAACATTTCTCACCATCCAAACCAAAGGCCGCCGGTAATCCCGGCGGCCTTTTTTCGTGCGTTCATCCTATGGAATTCCCCTTCATCAGAGGGGCGATCCAGCCAAGGGTAAGCGAAGGAAACACTGCCCCGCATGAGATCTCGCGGCAGCTCCGGCACCAGCCGTAGTCTCGCGGGATGTCCTCTTCATCCGTCCCCAAGCCGTGGCGCGTCGCAGACGTGACCTTCGTCG